>NZ_MWLN01000118.1 GCF_002198655.1 Kineosporia sp. A_224 | reverse complement strand
CCGCAGTCCGCGCCGCAGCCCGCCGCCGGGGCCGGCCCGGAGCCGGCCGCCCCGCTCGGCCGGATGCAGATGATGTTCGGGCGCCGCGCGTTCTTCGGCTGGGCGACGGCGCCGGACGGTGCGACGTGGTGGTTCGCCAACGTCCCCCGCCGCGACGAGCCCGCTCCCGGTGAGCTCGCGGCCGTGCCGTCTGACGTGTGGCGTTCACGGCTCGCGGCCCTGCTCAGGGACGACGCCGGGCCGGCGGCGCGGATCGTCGCCGCCACCCCCGGTGACCTGGGGGCGTGGGCCACGTACGACGTCCCGCGGGTCCCGGTGTGGCGCGGCCGGCGCACGGTGCTCGTCGGGGACGCCGTCCACGCGACGTCCCCGTCGTCCGGGCAGGGCGCCGCGCTGGCCGCCGAGGACGCCCTGGCGCTCGCCCGCTGCCTGCGCGACGTCCCGCAGGACGCCCTGGCCGCGTACGAGGGCCTGCGTCGCCGGCGGGTGGAGCGGGTCGTCGCTGCCGGGCGGCGCACGAGCAGCAGCAAGACCGCGGGGCCGGTGGGGCGGGCCGTCCGGGACGCCGTCATGCCGCACGTCCTGCGCCGGATCGGGCCGGACGGCGGCCTGGGCTGGGTGTTCGCCCACCGCAACGACTGGGAGGAGCCGGTCGCCGCGGACGCCGTGCCCGGGCGCTGAGGTCAGGCCCGCCGGGCCGGCAGGGCGAGCCGGTCGAGGTCCCGGACGGCGACCACCTCGAGGTCCGCGCCGGCCGCCCGGACCGCGCGCCGGGCCTCGACGGCGAACTGCTCGACGTCGTCCCCGTAGCGGCGGGAGAAGTGGGTCAGCGCGAGCAGCCGGGCCCCGGCAGCGACGGCGATCTCGGCGGCCTGCCGGGCCGTGAGGTGCCCGTACGCCGCGGCGAGGTCGGCGTCGACGTCGAGGTAGGTGCTCTCGCAGAGCAGGACGTCGACGTCGCGCGCGATCTCGACGGCCCCGGCGCACACCCGGGTGTCCATGACGACGGCGACCGACTGCCCGCGGCGCGGCTGGGTCACCTCGTCGAGGAGCACGACCCGGTTGCCGATCGCGATCTCCCCGGTCTCGGAGAGCCGGCCGACGTCCGGCCCGGAGATCCCGAGCGCCACGAGCCGCTCGGGCCGGAAGGTCACGCCGTCCGGCTCCTCCAGCCGGTACCCGACCGCCGGGATCCGGTGGTCCAGCGCGGCCGCCGTGAGGACCCACTCGCTGCCGCCGGCCAGCCCGCGTGCCTGGACGCCGTCCGACTCGACCGGCACCTCGACCGCGGGCACCGGCCCGGCCGGGGCACCGGCGTGCCGCAGCACCCGGACGTCGCGCAGCGAGGCCGCGGGGAAGTGCAGCACCGCCGGGCCCGGGGCGTCGTCGACGGCCCGCCGCGCGAGGACCCCGGGCAGGCCGAGACTGTGGTCGCCGTGCAGGTGCGTCAGGCAGATCCGGTCGACGGACGCCGCGCTCACGCCCGCGAGGAGCAGCTGACGCTGGGTGCCCTCGCCCGGGTCGAAGAGGATCGTCAGACCGTCCCACCGCAGGACGTAGCCGTTGTGGTTGCGGGTGCGCGTCGGGACCTGCGAGGCCGTGCCGAGGATCACCAGCTCGCGGGAGGACACCGGGGCACCCTAGCCGGGGCACCCTGACCGCGGCATAGGCTGCGCGTCGTGGCAGTCCTGCTCAGTCTCGACGGCGTCAGCCGCAGCTACGGCGACCGGGTCGTGCTGCACCCGGTGAGCCTCGACGTCGCCGCGGGGGAGTGCGTGGCCCTGCTCGGCATCAACGGCTCCGGCAAGTCGACGCTGCTGCGGATCGCCGCGGGGCGCGACAAGCCGTCGTCCGGCAGCGTGACCTTCGACGGGCACGTCCTGGACGAGGAGGACCTGCACGCGCGGGCCCGGATCGCCGTCGTCGGCGACGTCGCCGCGACCTACCCCGACCTCACGGTCCGCGAGCACCTCATGCTCGTCGCGGTCTCGCACGGCGTGGGCGACGAGGCCGCGGCCTGGGTCGACTGGGCCCTCGAGGACCGGCACCTGGCCGACAAGGCCGACGCGCTGCCGTCCTCGTTGTCGTCGGGGCAGCACCAGGCCATGCTCCTGGCGTCCGCGCTCGTGCGCCCGCGCGACCTGCTCGTGCTCGACGAGCCCGAGCAGCGGCTCGACCCGGGCGCCCGCGGCCGGCTCGCGGACCGGCTGTCCGCCGAGCGCGCCGACGGGACTGCCGTCCTGCTCGCGACGCACCACCGCGAGCTCGCCCGGGCGGTCGCCGACCGGGTCGTGGTGCTCGAGGACGGCCGTGTCCTCGCCGAGGGGACCCCGGACGACGTCTTCGCCGACGGCCGATGACCGACCCGGCCCCGGGCGCGACCGGTCCGGACGACGCGACCGCCGACCCGGACGAGGACGACCTCCCGGCGCGGGACGACCCGTACTGGGACGACCTCACCGCCGAGACCTTCGCCTTCCTGCGGCGGCTGCGGGCCGCCGAGCGCCGTCGCAAGATCGGCAGCGCTGCCTACACCGCCTACGTCGCGCTCGTCGTCGCGCTCGTCTACGTCGTGCCGTACGTCTGGTACGCGCTCGTCCAGCCGGTCCCCGTGGCCGCCGAGCGGACGGCCCCCGCCTGGGCCCTGGCCGGTGTCGGCCTCGGGATGCTCGTGCTCGTCGGGTTCCTGCGGGACGGCGGCTGGCGCGGCCCGGCCGTCGTCGACCGCCCGACGGCCGCGTGGCTGCTGCCCTCGCCGACCCACCGCCGCGCCCTGCTCGTGCCGCGCTGGCGGACGGCGCTCGCGCTCGGGGCGGTGTCCGGGGTCGTCGTCGGCGGGCTCCTCGGCATCGTCGGCCGGGTCGTCTCCGGTGGCACCGCGGGTGAGGTCGCGGCCGCCGGTGCGGTCGCCGGGCTGCTCCTCGGAGCCGGCGGGACGGCGCTCGGCGGGGTCGCGGAGACCGCGCGGCGGCCGCTGCGCCGGGCCGCGCTGCTGTGGCTGGCACCCGGGGTCGTCCTCGGCGGCGCGGTGCTCCTCGCCCGGGCCGCGGGCAGGACCGGGACGCGGGACTACCTCGACGCCCCGGTGCCCGGCGCGGCCGGGTCCGTCGCCGGGCTCCTGCTGTGGAGCGGCCCGTGGGGTTGGGTCGTCCAGCCGCTCGTGGCCGCCCTGCCCGGCCGTGCCCCGGGCGGCGTCGAGACCCTGTGGCCCGGCGGGCTGCTGCTGGCCGTGGCCGCGACCGCGCTGCTCGTGCGCCACGTCGACGGCCGGGTCTCGACGCTCGACGCCCGCACGCTGCGCGACCGGGCCGACGCCGTCGCCCTCGTCGGCGCCTCGATCCTCGCGCTGCAGCCGCGCCGGGCGCGGCTCACCGTGCTCGCGGCCCAGGGCCATGCGCCGTCCACCCGGGTGCGGCTGCCGGTCCCCCGGCAGCGCTGGCTCGTCGGGCCCTGGCGGGACGCGACGTCCCTGCTGCGGGCACCGTCCCGGCTCGTGTGGTCGGTGCTGTGGCTCGCGCTCGGGGTCGTCCTGCTCGCCGCGTCGTGGCGGGCCGGGGTCGGCCCGCTCGACCCGGGCGTGCTGCCGCGGACGGCGAGCCGGGCGCGGCTGGGGGAGAAGGTGCTCCTCGGGGTGCCGGGCCTCGTCGCGGTGTACCTGTCCGCCGCCCAGCTCGCCGAACCGGCCCGCCTCGACGCGGACGATGTGCGCCGGATGCGGATCCGCCCCACGGCCGCGACCCGGCAGGCCCTCGGGCACGCCGTCGTCCCCGTCGTGGTCCTCGGCCTGCTGCTGGCCGCGGGGCTGGTCGTCATCTGGGCGCTCACCGGGATCGCCCCGTGGACCGCGACCGGCACCGGGTGGATCGTCGTCGAGGGCGCGGCCGGTGCGTCGGTGCCGCCGTTCGACGCCGCCGTCGTGCGGACCGGGCTGGTCGCCGCGTTCCCCGCCCTGCCGGTCATGGTCGGGGCCGCGCTCGTCAGCGCCTACCGGGGCGACGCCCCGCTCACCCTCCTCAGCTCGGGAGCGGGCTCCCCGATGGGCGACCCCGGGCCGGCCTCGCTGCTGGCCTGGTACGCCCGGGCGCCGATCGTCGCCGTCGTCCTGCTCGTGCCGACCCTGCTCGGCTGGTCCGTCGCGGGCACCGTGACAGCGGTCGGGGCGGTCGCCATGCTCACGTGGGCCGGGATCCGCGCCGAGGCGATGCTCCGCGCCTGAGCGGTCGTGCCGCCGGAGCGCCCGCGCATCTGCGCGCCCCGAGGACGAATGCCCGGCCCGCTCCGGGGCAGAGGACCGGGGACGGACGGCGCAGGTCGCGGGAGGGCACGGCGGCCGGCGCCGCACCGGACCACTGACGCAGCGGGCCGCCGACCCTCGAGAAGGATCGAGCACGGCGGTCCGCCGGACCAGCACGGGAGGAAGACGTCGTGAGCGAAGGGACCGGACCGTCCCGGACGGTCGTCGAGGGGGTACCCGACGCCTACGTGCTGCCCGACGCCTACGCGCTGAAGGATGTCGAACGCAGGATCTGCGAGGACGACCGGATCACCGAGATGGGTGTCCGGCTGTCCGTCCGGGGCGCGCGGATCGTCGTCCAGGGCACCGTGGCGAGCCCGAGCCGCCGGGACGACGTGCTCGCGCTCGTCCGTGCGGCCTGCCCACGCTGCCCCGTCCTCGACGAGATGCGGCTCACGGACGGCGACCTGTCGACGCCGCCGCACGGCGCCGAGGTGATCCGGTGATCCGGGTCGCCGCCGTCGGGGACGTCCACCTCGCCCCGGACGTCGCCGGCCGGCACCGCGCCGGGCTGGTGGGGATCGCGGAGCACGCCGACGTCCTGCTGCTCGCCGGGGACCTCACCCGGCACGGGACACCCGAGGAGGCCGTCGTCGTCGCGAGCGAGTACGCCGACCTCGGGGTGCCCGTCGTCGCCGTGCTCGGTGACCACGACTACCACAGCGGGGCCGAGCCCAAGGTCGCCGACCTGCTCGTCGAGGCCGGGGTGACCGTCCTCGAGGGGGAGGGGCTCGTCCTCGATTTGCCCGCCGGGCGGCTCGGGATCGGCGGGGTCAAGGGCTTCGGGCTGGGCTTCGCCGGCCGTTGCGGGAGCGACGTCGGCGAACCGGAGATGAGGGCGTTCAGCCGGCACGGCCGGGAGGGCGCCGAGCAGCTCGCGCGGGCCCTGCGCGGCCTGGACGACGTCGGCGTCGACGTCAAGGTCGCGCTCACGCACTACGCACCGGTCGAGGAGACGCTGCTGGGGGAGCCGCCCGAGATCTGGCCGTTCCTCGGCAACTACCTGCTCGGCGAGGCGATCGACGCCGGGGGGTGCGACCTCGCGGTGCACGGGCACGCGCATGCGGGGCGCGAGAAGGGCACGACGCTCGGCGGGGTGCGGGTGCGCAACGTCGCGCAGCCGGTGATCCGGGCGGCCTACGCGGTGTACGAGGTGTCGGCGACGCGGGTGCTCGTCGGGACGTAGCGCTCGCCGTCAGAGGGTGGCGAGCTGTCAGAGGGTGGCGAGCAGACGGCGGGCGTCGGCGAGGCCCTTCTCGTTCTCGGTGGTGTCGATGCCGCCGGTGAGGTCGTTCGTGGCCAGCCGCCCGGCGAAGTACACGCCCTGGACGGCGGCCCGGAAGCGCCGGAACGCGTCGAGGTGCTGCAGCTCGTGGGCGGTCAGCGGACCTCGTGCCGAGTACCGGCGCAGGAACGCCGCTGCCCTGTCGGTTCCGCCCAGGTACATCACGGCGGACGCGACGTCGTAGAGGACCGGACCCCGTCGTGCGCCGGCCCAGTCGACGAGACCGGTCGTCCCGGTCCTGTCGTCGTGGATGAACGCGCCGGGGAACGGGTCGGTGTGCAGCACCGACCAGGTGACGGTGAGCGGGTCGGTCTCGGCCCGGACGGCGTCGATGGCGGCGGTCAGCCACGGGTGGTCCGCGACGCCGGGCGCGTGTGGCGAGAGCCAGTCCGGGGCGAACGCGGCGGTGCCCGGCCCGAGGGCGGGGTCGCCGACGGCGGGGTTGCCGGCCGTATGAATGCCGGCCAGGGTGTCCGCCATCCAGCCCTGCTCCTCGGCGGTCCCGCCGTCCAGCTCGCGGCCGGGAACATGCTGGAGGAGAACGAGAGCAGGATCGGTGAGGACGAGCATGCCCTCTCGCGCGGGGACCGGGCGCCCGGTGACGAACCCGGCGTCCGCCAGGGCGGCGGCGACCTCGGCTCCCGCGATGAGGTCCGGGAGCCCGCTCGCCGGTACCGACTTGGCGACGAAGGTCGCGCCGTCGTGCTCGACCCACCACGTCTGCGAGTTCATACCGCCGCCCAGAGACCTCACGCGGGCAGCGGCCATGCCCCAGTGAGTTGCCAGGAGCTCCGCCAGGTTCTTCACGGTGCACCTTCTCGCGCCGTCGTCGGCCTTGCGTCGGATCTCTTGTGGAAGAACAGCTTTGACGGTCGTTGACGGGCGAGGGTGTCGTCAGAGCGTGTCGAAGGGAGCGGCGTAGCGAAATCGACCGGTCTGTCCGGCGTACCGGGTGAGGCAGCGGACCTGGAAGTAGTCACCCCACGAGGGGTCCGGCGCGGTGATGCCGGTCGTCCGTGCTGGCACGAAGCCGAAGCGTTGGTAGTAAGCGGGTTCGCCGACCAGGCCGACCAGGGGTTCGTCCAGTGCATCGGCCGCCCCGAGGACGGCGTGCATCAGGGCCGAGCCGACGCCTGTCCGTTGCCGCTCGGGCAGCACGCTGAGCGGGCCGAGGCCCAGGGCCGGCCGATCGTCTGTGCGGGCCCGCGTGCACACGACGTGCCCGACGACCAGGCCGTTCTCGATCGCGACGAGCGACAGCGCCGGAATCCATGCGGCATCAGCGCGCAGCCGTGACAGCAGGGTCACCTCACCGGGATCGCCGCCCGGCTCCACCGGTGGGGCGCTGTGCGGCACGTCGCGGAACGCGGCGGCGGTGACGGAACGGATGGCCGCGACGTCGCCGGGTCCCTCACGCCGGATCAGCATCCCGGCAGCCTGGTGCTGCTCCATGCCGTTCGTCAACGGCATATTCGGCCGCGAATGACAGAGATCGAACAAACGTACTGCATATTTGCTTAACACCAGTTGCTTGATTCGGCTTGCTGCTCATGGGGTTTGAGTAGCTGGTGCAGTGGGTTCGGGTCGGTGCCGACGGCCTGTTGGAGCAGTCGGTAGAAGAGCAGTCCTCTGCTCTTGGCGCCGCGTCGGTTGAACCTGAAGGTGTACTCGTCGAGGTAGTAGGGCAGCTGCTGGACCTCGACGCGGTAGTGCAGGGTGCCGATGAACCAGCGCTTGAGCAGTGAGGCGACCAGGTGCACGCCGGGCAGGACGGTGGCGGGGTCGGTGGCGGCGTAGCCGTTGGTGGGTTCGTGCTTGAAGCCGTGGTCGGGCAGTCGCTTGAGGATCGTCGCGCCGTCGGTGCGGATCGTGGTGCCGGGCTCGATGACGGCTTGGGCGAACACGAGCAGGTCGACGGTGTTCGGGCGTTGCGCGACCTGCATCCGGACCCGGCCGAGCCGGACCTGTCGGCGCGAGGGCCGGCCGGCGCGGGTCCGGGAGCCGCTGGTGGCACTCGGGTCGAGCTCGACGGCGATCATTACCGGGACCTTGTCCGCGTAGCCACCCATGGTCCCGCCGGAGACGCCACCGATCAGGGTCTCGTCGAGCTCGACGACCGTCCCGGGGCCGCCGATGCGGTCCCGGTCGGGGCGGACCATCGCCCGTCGCAACTTGTGCAGCCAGGCCCAGGCGGTCTGGTAGGACCCGAACCCGAGCACCCGTTGCAGACCCAGGGCAGAGACGCCGTTCTTCTGCGAGGTGACGAACCAGATCGCAGCGAACCATGTCGACAACGGCGTCCGGGTCCGATGGAAGATCGTGCCGGCCGTGACTGACGTGCCACGCGAACACGACCGGCACATCCACAGCCCGCGCCCGGTCCGCCAGAACTGGCCACCATCGCACGCAGGGCAGACGAACCCGTCCGGCCACCGCAGCCGAGCCAGGTACTCCACACACGAATCGTCGTCCGGGAACCACTTCAGCAACTGCTGGTACGTCGCCGGATAGTCCACGCCCGCAACAGGTCCCGTGCCCATGTCGCATTCTACTTGAGACAACCAAATATGCAGAACATCAGTTCGAATCAATCGTCGAGAAGAAGCTTCATCCCCTCGTGCGACGCGACGAACCCGAGCCGCGCGTAGAACCGGTGCGCGTCCGACCGCCGCTTGTCCGTCGTCAGCTGCACGAGCGAGCAGCCCCGCCGGCGGGACTCCTCGATCGCCCATCGCATGAGCGCCGTCCCCAGCCCCCGCCCGCGCATCGGCCCGTCGAGGCGCACCGCCTCGAGCTGCGCCCGCAGCGACCCGCGCCGCGCGAGCCCCGGGAGGAACGACAGCTGGAACGTCCCGGCGAGCACCCCGTCGACCTCGGCGACGACGAGCAGGTGTGCCGGGTCGGCGTCGATCGCGCGCAGCGCCGCCCGGTACCGCGCGAGGTCGGCCTCGTCCCGGATCCCGTCGCGCAGCCTCGCGTGCTGGTCGGCGGCGATCATCGCGACGAGCGCGGGCAGGTCGTCGTCCGTCGCGGTCCGCAGGACGACGTCCGTGCCGTCGACGTCGAGCCGGTCGAGGATCCCCACGGCTGCCTCCTGGCGTGCGGTCGGACGGCGAGGTGCAGCCGACGGTAGCGGCCGTCGCCCGTCACCCGCCCGGCCCCGGCGCCGACGTCGATCCATCCGATCCGCCCGATTCGCGGATTGGACCTTCGTCGTACGACCCTCGCGTCGCGCGCCGGATCCGCCGTTGTCATCGCTACGCATTGCGTACGCAAGACAACAGTCCGCTGAGCACGTCCGCTCAGCTGTCCGCTCATCGCCTCGGTACGGCGCCGCTCGGGGACCGGCGGCGCCGCACGCGGGGCAGCTCCTGAGGAGTCCCATGCGTCCACCGGTCCCGCGGCGTTCACGCGCCCTGTCCGTGCTCGTCCTCGCCACGCTGTCCGCGGCCGTCGGCGCCACCGGTGCCCAGGCAGGGGTGAGCCCCGCTGCGCTGCCGGGCCTCACCGTCAAGGCCGGCAGCTCGGCGACCACGCGGCTGTCGGTGCAGGTACCGGTCGCGCCGCCGCGCCCGACGCCGTCCGCCGTCGACGTCGAGCTGGCGGTCGACACGACCGGCAGCATGGCGGGCGGCATCCTCCAGGCACGGGACGACGCCGCCGCGCTCGTCGCGGGCGTGCAGGCCGTCGTCCCGGGCGCGCGCTTCTCCGTTGTGCAGTTCCGCGACTCCTTCGACGCCCCGCTCGAGTACCGGGTCGAGCAGCCGATGACGACGGACGGCGCAGCCGTCACCGCGGCGCTCGGCCGGCTCGCCGCCGGCGGGGGCGGCGACGCCCCGGAGGCGCACAACCTCCTGTTCCACCAGGCGGCCGCGGCGGACCCGGCCGTCGGCTGGGACACCACGCCCGCGGGTGCGGCGAAGTTCCTCGTCGTCCTCAGCGACGCCGAGCCGCACGGCGCGGCCCGGTCCGGGGCGGGCGGGTGCATCGACATCAGCAGCGACCCGCACGGCTACGCCACGAAGGCCGAGCTCGCGGGCCCGGACGGCCTGGCAGGCCGGGGCGTCGGGCTGTTCATGGTGCTCGAGCCAGGGGCGCTCTCGGCGTCCCTGCCGTGCTACCAGAACCTCGCGCTGCTCGCCGGCGGCGCCTCCCGAGGCTTCGTCGGCGGCACGGACCTCGCCGCGCAGCTCGTCCCGCTCGTCACCGGCACCCCGACGGTCGCGTTCGACGTGCACGTCGGCGTGACCGCGGACGTCGCCGGCGCCGCCTCGTGGGTCACGACGTCGCCGACGTCCTACACCTCCGTCCCCTACGGCAGCACGGTGACGCCGGACGTCGTCGTGACGGTCCCGAAGACGGCCTCCAACGGCACGGTGAGCTTCGTCCTGACGGCCTCGGCGGACGGCGTCCCGATCGGCTCCTCGACGCTCGCCGTCACGGTGACCGGCGCGAGCGGCGGCG
>NZ_MWLN01000117.1 GCF_002198655.1 Kineosporia sp. A_224 | reverse complement strand
GCAGGTGTAGATCGAGGTGGTCGAGGCATGGTTGTGGCCGACCTGCTCCTGGACGAACCGCGGATCCCAGCCGTCCTCGATCAGGTGGGTCACGTAGGAGCGGCGCAGCGAGTGGAAGTCGAGCCCCGGCTCCAGGCCGAGCGCATCGCGGTAGCCGGCGAGCCTGTGGTTGATCACCTCCAGCGCGACCCGGGCGCGGCGCTCCGAGGGCCAGGCCGCGGGATGGTCCTCGGCCCCGAACAGCGGCCGGACCTCGGTGAACCACTGCTCGAGCACCTCGACCGTCCACGGCCACACCGTCAACACGCTGCGCCGCTTCGGCGGTGAGCCGCGCTGGGCCTTGCCGTGTCTGACATAGACCACCCCGTACTCACCGAACTCCGCACCGTCGGGATTCGGCCCGAAGTCGGCAGCATCGAGCATCCGGGTCTCGTTACGACGCAGCCCGTACCCGTAGGCGACCTTGATCATCGTAGCGTCCCGGAACGCCGCCACCCAGCCCTTGCGGCCCAGCCGCCGCTTGAGCGCGACCTGCTCGTCTGCATGGTCGAACAACATCTGCAGCTCGACCCGGGTGAACGCCCGCTTGCTCGGCGCGGACTCGACCTCGGCCACATGCGCGGCCGCGTTCACCTCGTTGATCACCTGGATCGGGTGACTGCCGAACCGCCGCTCGCACTCACCCGCCCACCCGTAGGCCGGGTCGATCACGTAGCCGCAGAACCCGCGCAGAGAGACCTGGTAGCCGCGCACCGTGGACCGGCTGCAATGCCGGATCGCACGCAGGTCGGCAAACCACTCGTCGGCCAACTGCGCGGACCACTCCCACGGGAACGTGCCGCAGTGGTCGGCGAAGGCGCGGACCTGGTTAAGCCGGTTCCGGATCGTCACCACGGCCAGGTTGCGGGCCAGCATCTGGTTGCGCCAGCCGTCCAGCATCGCCTCGAACACCTGCTGCTCGGGGTGCAACAGCGCCACCCCGTCCAGCACCAGCACATGGCTCGCGACCGACGGTGCAACGCCCTTCCGGACCGTCAACAGACCCTCCCAGCCACTCGCAGTCACTGCGAGATTATCGCATCAGATGCGATGACCCGGAATCCCCGCAGGTCAACCTGGCACCCTCTGCTTCGCTGGAGCGGGGCACCCTCAGAGCTCCCCGCGAACGTTCACACTGACCGGCCGCTGACCTGCACCGATGCCGAGAATCAGGTCCGAACAACCGCCGTGACGTGATCGCATCAGATGCGATTCGACACGGTCACTGCCAGAGTGCAAGAGGTGTGTCGGTGCTGAGGTCGCAGGGCGGCCTGGTCAGGCGGTCGCGGACTTGCGGCGGGAGACGGTGCGGGCACTGGTTCGCAGGAGCAGCGCGATGCGGCGGTCGGACAGGCCTCGGGCGTGGAGCCTGCGGACTGCCTCGAGCTGCTCGACAAGGGTGAGCGTGACGGGTTCGCCAGCCATCGCGCGCTCGACAGCGACCTCGTCCACTGTGACGTCGCCGCCCGCCAGGTCGTCGTCGCCCGTCAGGTCGTCGGTGTCGTCGCTGTCGCCGGCAGGCCAGCCGAGTCGGTCGGTGACCGTCGCCGCTCGCGACCGGCGGCGGGGCTGGGGCGTGAGGCTGCGGAATAGGGCGACCACGGCGTCGGCGGTGCCAGCGGTCACGCGGGCACGGGCGAGGGTGGCGGCCAGGCTGGACGTGGTGCGGCCGAGCAGACGTGCGAGCACCGGCAGGGGGTGGCCGGCCTCGAGGAGGTCGGTGAGCAGGGCGTGTGTGCGGCCGGCCGGGACGAGGGCGCCGACGGCGGGCCGGGTGAGCGGGACGGCGAGGATCGCGGCGGCGGTCTCGGGGCGGATCCGCGCTGTGGGGGTGCCGGTGCGGCGGTCGCCGTAGACGAGCTGGCGGACGGTGCCGCTGCCGACCCCGGACAGGCCGACGATCCGATTGATGCCCACCCCGGCTGCTCGAAGGCGCTCGATGTGTCGGCGGGCCGGGGCAGCGTCGACGAAGGGCTGCCACCGCCCGTACGCGACGGCTCGGCGGCGGGCTGCGGCGTCGGCGCGGTTGGCCTCGCGGCAGTCGCTGCAGCGGCAGCGGTCGGCGACGTAAGCGGCGCGGGTGCCGTGCTGGTGGTGGGCCCGGGGGTGGTGGCAGGGCCGCCGGACGGCGTCGGGCGTGGGGTGCGTCATCGCTGCTCCTGGCGGTGACGGGGCTGTCACCACAGGGCAGGCACGGCGCGCTGCCGCACTCGGGCGTGCACTCGGGCGTGCACTCGGGCGTGCTCTCGGGCGTGCTCTCGGTCGTGCTCTCGGTCGTGCTGCGGAGCGTGTTGTCGGGGGTGGGTGTGAAGATGCGTGGACGGGGAGGGCGCCGTTTCGGGCGGCGCCCTCCCCGTCCACGTCTACCCGCGGGTCACTGCCCCGACGGCTCCCCCGGCTCGTCGTCGACGTCCGCGGTGTCGGCGGTGTCGGCGGTGTCGGCGGTGTCGGCCTTGTCGTCCGGTTCGGTCGTCGCGCCGCAGGCGAGGTGCTCGACGTCGCTGAGCCCGTAGCCGAGCCCGGCGATGTGCTGCAGGTACCGGGTGGTCCGGGAGTTGGCGTGCCGCCAGTCCTCGCGGCTGCTGGCGTCTTCGTAGGCCGCGAGGACAAGCACCAGGTGGATCACCTGGGCGCGGGCGTCGGTAACGGTCTTCAGGAGCGTCTGCAGCCGGTCGCTGCGGCCGTAGCTGGTGCCGCCGAGACCGAGCAGGTCAGCGGCCAGGTGGTTACCGCCGATGCTGGCGATCGTGTCGGCGTCATGGGCGGCCGCCACGGCCAAGAACGTGGCCGTCTGCTTCGGAGGGGTCTTCCTGGCGGACAGCGTCTTGAGCCAGGCGCGCCTGACCTTGGTCGATGACTCCCACGCGCGATTGTTAACGATCACGCTGCGGCGCTCCGCTCGGGCGACCTCGCGCTCGTCGTCCGTCATCTCGGCGGACGTCTTGCGCTGGCTGCTCTGGCCGCCATACCTGTAGCGGTCGTGGTGGCCGTGGGCGGCCGGGTCGGTGCAGATGTAGACCGGCCGGTACTGGTAGGACCCCCCGGTGTCCTCGTCCTCGACGTCGTCCTCGTCGTCCGTCTCGTCGTCCTCGTTGTCTGGGCCGGTGTCGCCGTCCTGCTCGCCGTTCTCCCCGGTGCTGGACGGCATCGCTGTCTCCGTGTCCGGCGCGTCGTCCTCGTCGTCCTCGTCGACCCACTGCCTGGCGACGTAGGCGGCGTGCCCCGGGCAGGTGGCGTGGCCCTCGACGGTCAGCGGCTCTCGGGTGTCCGGGTCGTCGGTGAGGGAGTCGAGGCGCTCGGCCTTGCCGGTCATCACGTCACGGCCGACGACGCGTAGGCCTGTAGCCGCAAGGGGCTGGGTGGCGGCGGCGATCGCTTCCTGCTCGTCGCGGTGGTCCCGGGCACGCTGAGCGACGTGGTCGAACCCGCCGGTCCTGGCGGCGGCGACCAGGGACTTGACGACGTCGACGTCCGCGTCGAACTCGGCGATCACTGCCGCCTGCTCCAATGTCAGGAACTCGTAGCGTGCGGTGGCGGCCTTGGCCAGGTCGGACCCGGTGACGGTCAGGGCGGCGTTGACCTCGGTGCGGGGCATCCGGGTCCGCTTGGTGA
The DNA here is from genome assembly GCF_002198655.1 of Kineosporia sp. A_224. Lineage (GTDB taxonomy): Bacteria > Actinomycetota > Actinomycetes > Actinomycetales > Kineosporiaceae > R-H-3. Next base: position 102,441 of record NZ_MWLN01000117.1, on the reverse strand, counting down.
TCTGTGCGGCGCTGACGCCGAACGCTGCGAGTTGGGCGACGACGTCCGCCCTTTCACTCGCTGAGAGCGCGGTCCTATGAGCATTTTCGGCGTATTGGGCGATGAGACGCCCGATCTGGGTGGCGTCGTCGTCTGCCTCGTCGGCAGCGACGATGACCGGCACCGTCGGGCGTCCGGCCTCGACGGCCGCCAGCGTGCGGCGGTGGCCGAGCCGCACGCGGATCGCGCCGTCGGTGGTGCGGACGGCGACGATGGGCTGCAGGACGCCGTGGTCGCGGATGCTGGCGACGAAGTCCTTGTCGAGGCGGGCGTCGTGCCGGATGTTGACGTCGACCAGCAGGGTGGTCGGGTCCAAGTCCTGCACCAAGGTGGTGACGGTGCTCGTGGTCGCAGCCATGACGGCTTCCCTCCTTGCCAGAAGCCGGCGGCAGCTCTGGTGAGCCGCGCTGGTCTTCCGTCTTCCGGCAGGACCAAGGAGCGGTGGCCTGACCGCAGGGCAAGGCTCGCGTAGCGACCGGCGAAGCCGGCTGGGCCTTGCCCTGCGGTCAGGCCACCGCACAGTGGGGAGGCCGGGAGACGGAAGACCAGCGTGAGCCGGTGAGATGTCGCGATGCCCAGCAAGGAGGGATGCTTCGGTCTCTCCACAGGGCAACGCCCTCGGCGTCGGGGCACCTGCGCGCGGTTGTAGCCCGTGCTTCCCAGGGTCGACCGCCGGATTGGCGGCACGTGGTCAGGAGGGGTCTCGATCCGCGAACAGTTCGTGCCACGTCGGCTTGGCTTGGCCCGGCGCCGCCTCCTTGTGGCTGCACCTCGTGCAGACGAGGAGCCATCGGCCGTACGCGTCGCGCTCGTTCGGCAGGTGCTTGAAGTCGCAGTCCTGGCGACAAATTGGGCATCGACGGTGCGTGTAGCGGGCACGACTCACGCCTCGGACGCTAGCTCGGACCGTGCCCGTTCGGGTCCGATCCCCGAGCATGGACCTATGCGACTGCTCGTTCTCGGCGGCACCGCCTTCGTTGGTCAGGCGGTCGTGACCGATGCCCTGGCTCGTGGCGTGAGTGTGACGACGTTCAACCGTGGACGCACGGGCGAGGACGTCATCGGGGTCCGACCTGTTCGCGGTGACCGGCTCCGCCCCGATGACATTGCTGCCTTGGTCGCGCAGGGCCCGTGGGATGCCGTCATCGACACTTCGGGGTACGTACCGCGCAACGTCCTCGCCGTTGCTCGTGCGCTCGAGCCGGTCACTGGGCATTGCGTCTTCGTCTCGACCGTCAGCGCCTACGCCGGATGGCCCAACGAGGCGCTCACCGAAGCTTCCTCTCTGTTGAAGTGCCCGCCTGACGCCGGCCCCGACTACGGCGTCGACGTCGAGGACGGACCGACCCGGTACGGCTACCAGAAGGCCGGATGCGAGGCGGCCGCGCTCGAGGTCTTCGGCAAGGATCGGGTCACCGTGCTCCGGCCGGGAGTCGTGCTCGGACCCCGGGAGTACGTCGGCCGGCTTCCGTGGTGGCTGCTGCGAATCGCAGCCGGTGGCACGGTTATCGCCCCAGGTGACCCGGAACGCCGGATCCAGCCCGTCGATGTCCGCGACCTGGCCACATTCGCGGTGACCGCCGCCGAACGGCCTCTCACCGGCGCCTTCAACGTCGCTGCGCCGCTGGAAGGGAGCACATTCGGTGGACTCCTCGCGGCGTGCGCTGCGGTGACAGGGTCGTCAGCGCAGACTGTCTGGGCACCGGACGACGTGCTCGCCGCTGCGGGTGTCCGGCAGTGGTCCGAGCTGCCGCTGTGGCGCACTGCCGCCGGCGTCTGGCGGGTTGATCCGGGGCAAGCGCAGCAGACGGGCCTGCGATGCCGGGACCTTGCCGACACGGTCGCTGACACCTGGCGATGGATGAGCAGCCACCCCTCGATCGCGCCGGCGACCAGTGAACGGGCCTCCGAGGTAGGACTCACGATCGAGCACGAGAGAGCGGTGCTTCGGCTATTGGGCCGGACCGTGGCCCCGCCGCTCTAGAGGCGACGTGTCGTGTAGCCGAGCCCGTGCAGCAGTCGCCGTTAGCGGCAGCCGCATAGCGATCCGGGGAGCGACCCGGCGTCCGCAGCGTGGGGGCCAGGGCACACCTACTGCCGGCGGTTCCACAGGCCGGTGCCGGCCAGAGAGTCCAGTACGGCCCGTTCAAGGTGTTCCGCTGCGCCCGTGGAGTTCTGCGCAGCCCAGCAGACCTCGAGCTCGGCGCGGTCGACCGCGGCCAAGGCCCAGTCGTTGACTGTCCACCTGGCGCCAGCGTCGACCGCGTCCGCCCGGGCCCGGACCCAGGTGGTGTCCTCAAGGGCACGGTCCATGCACGCCGCGCCGAGCCCGCTGTGCGGTGCCCTCCCGCGGGCGTACACCCCGAGCCGGCCCCTCAGACCGTGCCCGCTGCGCTCCCCCGCCATCCCGGCGTACACGACCTTCCTCGAGCCCCGCGAACGGGCCACGTACACGCCCGGGGACGTTGGTGCCTGCCTCACATCGCTCACGGTCAGCGGCACCCAATCGCTCCACTCGACCAGAGCGGCCCAGGGCTCGACGGCGTCCGGGGTTCCTCCTGGCAGGGCGGCGTTCACGACCGTCAGAGTAGATGCCCGGCAAAGATGGCTCCGGCGGACCTTGCGCCAACCGGGTCGGTGACCCGCGGGTCGGTCGGTCAATCCTCCTACGGCTGCAGTGGTTCCTAGACCGTCAGGCTTCCTGCGTCGACGCACCACGTTCGAGTCGCTTCGGCGATGGGGTGTCCCCCGTCGCCGTGTCCCCGCAGCTGGCGGCGGAGTCGCTGCATCCGGCTGGTGAGCGCGGCGCTGCGTTGCTGGGCAGGCAGCTGCAGCACGGGCACCAGCGTCTCCGCCGCACCTGTCAGGTCCCCCTGCATGACCAGCGCCGTTGCAAGGTCGAGCCGTGCGCCGGCGGCAAGGGCGACAGGCAGTGCGGCGAGCTCGTACGAGGCGAGCGTGCGGGCCACTGCAGCGGCGGCCCGCGCGCCGTCTCCCACCTCGAGCCAGGCCGCGCCGGCGCAGGCGTCGGCGCGAGCGGGTCCGAACGCGAACTCCCCGCCGATGTCGTCCTGGAGCTCGTCGTGGTCGTCACCGGAGCTCTCTGCCGAGCGTGCTGCCGCGGTCAGGGAGGCGGCGACCGCATCGGCGTCGCCGGCGACGGCGTGAGCCCGGGCAGCGATGTAGAGCAGCCTGACCCGCTGTGGGCCAGCGTCGACGGCCGCAAGGCCACCCTCGATCGCTCTCAAGGCAGCGGTTGTCTTGCCTGCCCAGAACGCCAGGGTGGCCCGGAGACCGAACGTCCATGCGACCAGAGAGGAGTGCCCGGCCAGGTCACCGAACTCGGTCGCGCTGCGAGCGAGTGTCCCGGCCGCCCGTGGCTGCCCGAGGTCGAAGGCCATGCTGCCCATGAGCGCCGCTGCTGCTCCGACGACCACGTGCAGGTCGCTGAGCTCACTTGGCCGGCGGGTTGCCTGGCGCAGTCCGACGGCCGTGTCGCGAACTGCCTTGATCTCCAGGAAGACCGCCGCCGGCGGATCGGCGTTGTAGCGATCGGCCACCTCGATCAGACGCGACCGAAGCAGCGACAACACGTGAGGCCCGACTCCGACGGTGTACTCGAGCGCGTCGGTGGAGACCTCGCGGGCGCTTCGCTCCACGAGGATGGCGTCTACGACCGCGGGTCGAGCCTGATCGCGACCGGCTGTGCTGCTCGCGGCGGCCACCCGCCGGTGAATGCCCGCAGGGGCGCGCGACAGCCGGGTGTCGAGCGCGGCTTGGTTCACCGGGCTCGGAGTCACGTCGGGGCTGGCGTGCCATCCGGCGACGGTGCGTGGCGCGACACCGAGCTCGGCGGCGAAGGCCTCGTTCGACAGACGCAGGGCCTTCTGCAGCGCCGTCGCGAGGGCGCCGGTCCAGGCCTCGATGGCCGGTGCATCGTCGTTCACGGACCTGCCTCCCCTCGTGGCGTCCGCCGGGTGTCGGTGCAGGGTCCTGGTGCAGTGTCGCTGCACCGGGACTGCATTGAGACTGCATCGGGACTGCACTGCTGCTTCATGGTGATCGCGTCGGCCGGCGGCTTGACTCGATGCTGTGGCAGATCACCGGTCGGTTGACTCCGGCGGCCCTTGGGACTCCAGGGTCGCCAGGAGTGGCACGACGTTGTCCCGCCACGTCTCGAGGGCCGCCAGACGGGCCTCGAGCTCACTGATGCGTTGGGTGTCGCGTTGCGCGTTGGGTAAGTCCGGCGAACTCTCCCCTGGGACAGCGAGGACGTACACGCCTCGCCCCGCAATGCTCTCGACGAGTCCCTCGTCTCGGAGGATGCGCACGACCGACGCCGCGGTCATCGACGCGATGCCGTGCTTCTCCTGGATCTCGGCGCGGGTGGGTAGCCGATCTCCGATCTTCAAGCGCCCGGCCCGGATGTCCGCCCTGATCTGGTCGGCGATCCGGCCCGAGACGGTCGTTGCCGCCATGGGCACAGCAAACCATGGCTGTTCGAATCTGCCTAGGCAGGGCTATTGACCCATAACCCTGACTATGGCTGACTAGTCATGCCTAGCCCAATTGGCCAGGCGGTCCCCGCCCGGTGTTACGAGCACCGGACGGGGACCTTGATCCAGACCGCGTTGGAGGTCAGGACCCGATGCAAACCATGCCAGCACCATCGTCGATCACCTCAGGACAGCTCTGGCGGCTCGCGGGCCCATCGCTCGGCGACCCCGTCCAGGTCCACCACTGGTGGCAATACGCGGTCCGAAGCGTGCACGAGCCCCGCACCATCGACGCGAGCTGCAACCCGCTCGCCGTCACCAACCTGCCCCGCGCCCTCGCCGAACTGTCCACGCGTGCCGAACGCAGCGACGTCGAGCAAGTCCTCCTGCGGCGGATGATCACCGTCAGCCCGGCCGAGCAGGTCACGACGTTTGGTGCATTCGACGCACCTCCGCTCCTGGACGCCGAGACGTCCTTGTGGGTCTACGGCCTGCAGATGGACGGCCGCATGCTGCCGGACCTCTTCGAGTCCGGGGAGCAGGCGTTCGCTCTCGTCCAGAGGGCACGCGGTCGGGAGCGGGTGCTTACGCGGCGGCCCGCCGAGCCGCACCTCGCCCGGTCCATCAAGTGCATCCGCCACGCAGCGTGGGTCTACCCCGCTGCAGTCGTCGCCTGACGCCTTCCGCGCCGCTGAGCGCGAGCCACAGTCGTCGACGGCTGACATGCCCCAAGGGGTTGGCCGACGCGGCGACCACTCGATACGACCTGAGAGGTCAGCCCATGCCCAGGATGGAACCCAAGGACTGGCGGCACGCCGCGGCGTGCCTGGACAAGGACCCGGAACTCTTCTTCCCGATCGGGAACACCGGCCCGGCGGTACTTCAGATCGACGAGGCCAAGGCCGTCTGCCGCAGCTGCGTCGTCGTCGAGACCTGCTTGAGGTGGGCACTCGACACCGCTCAGGACATCGGCGTCTGGGGCGGCCTGTCAGAGGATGAGCGACGTGCCCTGAGGCGTCGACCGAACCGTGGCAGCACGGGGGTGGCGGCGTGACCGCCCCGTCGCTCGAAGCCCTGGCTGGCCACGACCTCCGACCACACGCCTGGCGTTGCGGCGGCTGCGGGCGGGTCTACTGCATCTGCTCGCGGCACCCGGATCCTGACCTGTCTGCCCGCTACGAGACGCCGGCTGCGCTTGGGGACGACGTCGCGGCCGCGGTTGCGTTGCGAGACGCGTTGAGCGGGCTGCTCGTCCATCTCGACGCGTCGCAGTCCAGCGCGGCCGCGCGGCTTCTGGCTTGGTCGGACTCCTGGCCCGCCGCGCAGAAGGCTGCTCTGGCAGCGCTTTTGGCCGCGGCCCGCGCCGCCGGGGGTGTCCGATGAGGAGCTACGGCAACGGAGGGGCCGCTGTCGGCGGCCGCGTCGGGTGCGAGGTCCCCACGCAACCGTTCCAGCGGCCCACGTCCTGGCCCGTGCTGCAACGCGGCGAATCGACCGGCGTGCCATCGCTGTCGGGTCCGGGCCACCAGTCGCCGCCGGCGTTCTCGCTCGACGCTGCCGCTGTGCCTCGGCAGCGGGCACGCGGGGTCGCGCCCGCACGCAGCCGCAAGCAGACCAAGCAGGCCCTCGCCCGAGCCGCCTCCGTAGCGATCCTCAAGGCGCAAGGACAGCCCGTGCAGGCGATCGCCGAGCAGCTGGGCATCAGCCCGTACGCGGTCCGGCAGGCCGCAGCGCTGATCGTCCCGGCAGCGACCAGCGCTGGAGGTGCCCGATGACCGGGACACCCGCTGCCGGGGCGACACGTACACGGTCCGGCCTCGTCGTCTCCGCCGGCGACACCTTGCGTGGCGCACTCCCGATCGGTGGCAGGGAACGGCTCCAGACGGGCGCCCCGGTCCCGACCAGCCGGGCGAGCCGCGCCCTGCGGCGTCCCGCCGGGTACGTCGCCGCAGCTGTCGGCGCGCTCGTCGCCGGCGCGCCCCAGATCGTCGGGGCTCTCGAGGGGTGGCTTCGATGACCGCCGCCCACGATCCGCAGCAGGGCGTGTCCACATCCGGTGGGCTGACGGTCAACGTCTCCGCCCGGCCGGTTCCCGCAACTGCTCAACTGGCATCCCAGACAACGGGTCGGCCGGTGCCGCTGGTCGAGGTCGGCGGCCGCGCGGAGGACCTCACACAGTTGCTCCGCACCGTCACCGCTCTGGTGTCGGTGCCGGCCGCCGGCATCGCCGGGTTGCTGCTCTCCGGGCCTCAGGCCTGCGTGACCGCAGCAGGTGTGGCCGGCGCCGTTGCGTTATACGGCGAGCACGTCTCGCGGTACCCGCGCCGGCGGGTGCCCTCCCCCGCTGCTCGGGCAGCGCTGTGCGCGCACTGCGCTTCGACGCAGGTGGGTGTCGTGTCCGCCCGTAGCCGCCGGTTCCCGGCGCGCACCCTCCTGCGGGCTTGGTGCGGGGGTTGTTGGACGCGGCACGGCCGGGCCACACAGGTCGACGCCCTGTGGTGGCTGCCGGCCTCGTTCACCGGTACCTGGGACGCATTGGACGACGTCGTCGACGAGCTCCTGCCCGAGGTCTGTAGCAGCTGCGACGGCCAGCAGGGTCCGATCGAGTTCGCCGTCTGGGCCCAGGGCACGTCAGCCGCGGTCGCGGACCTGCTGTGCGCCTCATGCGCTCGGGTGTCGGCAGCCAGCCGCCGGGACGGGGAGCAGACGCCGGCGGCGGCGCCGCTGGGCGGTTTCGCCCGGACCGGGGACGAGCTGCTCGGCCTCGTCGAGGCGGCCCGCGTGGTCCGCCGGCCGATCTTCGACGTCGTCGACGGCGTAGACGTCGGTGCGGGCTTCGGTGGAGGCGGTGACTCGCGATGAGGGTCTCTTCGTTGGAGCGGTTGTTGGAGCGGTGGCTGGAGCCGTTCACCGACCGGTGGGTGCGCCCGAGGCGGCTGCAGCCGTGGCGGGACGCCGCCTGCCTGGCTGACCTCGGTGAGCTGACCGCCCGGTGGCTCGAGGGGAGTGTGCTCGAGCAGCCGGCGTACTACGGGCCGGTCGACGTCGACGAGGACATGGCTCCCGGTCTGACGGCGGCTCTGATCACCGCCAACCGGACCGGGCTGGTCACCGAGAACAGCCAGGCCGGCTGCGACGAGGTCGAGGACGACGGATCGACCTGGCGCCAGCTGGCGTGGGTGTCCGGGTGGGCCACGCCAGGCCTGGTGCAGTACCTCGCCAGTGCCGCCGAGAGCCGTGACGACGTCGAGGTCGTCGCGTTCACCCGGCTGCCGGACCACGAGAGCGCCGGCGCGGCCAGGGTCCGGACCGAGGACGAGCTGGTCGTGACGTGGTCCGACGGCCAGCCGTTCACCGTGGACGGCCCGCGGGGCCAGGGCGACTACCACTGGCTCTACGAGGGTCTGGTGCGTCCGTCGGCGCTGGCCGAGCTGGACGCCGCCGTCCAGGTCGCCGTCGTCGACCCGGTCCCGGGCCGCAACACGCTGTGGGACTGGCTGGAACGGACGCTGCGCCACGTTCACGCCTCACCGACCCCGGTCAGCGAGCATCTCGCCCCGCCGCGGCCGATGCCCGCCGCCACCAGCGGCCCGGACAGCGCACAGCCGGCACATCGCGGCCGTGGCACCGCCGCGGCGGTCTGCGAGTCGTGCCGACGTCGGCCCGCGACCGCCCAGGTCGCCGCGGACGGCGTGGCCCCGTTCGCTGTGTGCGGCGGCTGCGCTCCCCCGCGACCGGCGCAGCCATCCAGCACGCCGACGGCCGCACCCGCGAGGCCTGTGACGGCCGTGCCGGGGAGCCTGCGTCTGCCCCGGCAGGGCGCAGACGTCGTTCGGACGTCCTCCGGGCTCGCGGTCTCTACCGGGCGTCCCGCGGCCGGGTTCCACGGGCGGGGCCCTCGATGAGGCCGTCCTTGATTCCTGCCCCTCGCCGTCCGGTCGACGACGCCCGGCCACGGCCCCGCCCGGTCCCCCGACAGGGACCCGGTCCTGGCCAGCTGCCTGGAGGACTCCGATGACGACACTGACCACCCCCCTGGCTCCGGATCATGGGCCTGACCTCGGTCCTGATCTGGGCACTGCCCCCGACCCTGGTGCCCGGCCGATCCGCGTCCGGCCGGCTCCTCAGACCGAGCCCTTCGTTCGAAGCCGGCCGCTGCCGCAGCCGGTCCACCCGCTGTCCCCTGCAGGCACGCGTGGGCGCCTGGTGGACGTGACGACACGGGCCGGGGTCTCGGTGTCGGCCCCCGCGCACGAGGCCGGGGACCTACCGGACGGCGTCCTGCCGGTCGCGGGCCGCGACCTGACGCTGCTGGTGTCCGTGGTCGGATGCGCAGCGGCCTCGGAGGCCGCGTGGAACGTCGGCAGCGCGACGCTCAACCTGCTGCACCTGCCGTTGCCACTGGCGATCGGGTTCCCCCTGGTGCTCGAGGCGGCCGCGATCTCCTGCGCGGTGCAGGACCTGCGCGACCGCCGGCAGGGCATCCGGTCCCGGGCGCTGGCGGCCGGCACCTACCTGGGGCTGGCGGTCTCCGCGGCGGTCAATGCGGCGGTCGGCTGGGCCGGGCACGGCGTCGCCGGGCTGCTCGAAGTGCTGCCGCCGGTGGTGCTCGCCGGGCTGATCCACGTGCACGGGAACCGGGCGGTGCGGGCCTGGCAGTCCCGGGCGGTGCTGCGTCCGGCATGGCAGGCCGAGCAGCTGCGGCAGGCGCAGGTCGACTCGGCCGCCGAGGTGCTGCCGCTGCTGGCCGGCACCGACAAGCACGGCCAGGCGACCACCGACCTGCTCCGCCGACGCCTGGACTCGCGGACCCTGACCCCGGCAGGAGCACTCCTGGCCGCCGGGTGGCACGCCCGGCACCAGCGCGGCCTGACCGACGCCGAGCTGCGCCGCCTAGAGATCGTCGCCGCCACCGTCTGGCCCACCGGGGTGCCCACCGACCTGCCTGCTGTACTCCCTGCCGGGGCCGGCACCCCGATCCGGGCACGGCCCGGCACGAGCGCCCCGGCGGTGCGGCGTGCCCCGGCGGCCCGCGCCGGGGCGCTGACCTCAACGGCCCCCGGCAGTGCCGGGCCGGTACCTGCCCCGGCACAGCCCGGCACCCGGAGACCGGCATCCTCCGGCACCCAGAACCCGGCAGCCGGGGATGCCGCGGCACTCGCCGCCGCGGCGCAGGGTGCCGCGGCACTAGCCGCCGGGGCACCGGTGCTGGGTGAGGTCCGGCGGTCGGCGTCGGACGACGAGCTCGCGGCCTTGGTGGCACAGGCACTCACGGGCAACCCTCGCGCCGGCGAGGGCACTGTGCGGGCGCTGCTCGACCAGACCCCGCTCACGGCCCACTCGCGCCGGATCCGCGGCGCCCTGGCCGCTGCCCGCACTGCCTCTCCAACCGGGGCCGTCGCCGGCGCGGGGGTATCGGGAGGCACCGATGTCTGACAGTGCCCGCAGCTGCTCGACAGCGGCCCGGACTGGTCCCCTCCCCCATTGGGCTGCCGCTGTTGCGGCGACAGTTGCCCTGTCCACCGGTGCGTCCACTCGTCCAGTCCGCCGTCCGCTCTCCTGTCCACTTCGCCGTCCACTCATCGGCCCAACGCGCACGCACGTGCGCGCGTATCAAGCGGGCCCGCGGTGGACAAGTGGACGGTGGACGGCGCGTCGCCACCGAGGAGAGCACGTGACGAGCCCGTTGCGGCAGCAGGCCGCGTCCCGGATCCGGGCCGCCACCGCCCAGATCACTGCGACAGCCGAGGCACGGCTGGCCGACCTGTCGACCCCGGGACGGCGGACCCGGGCCCGCCGCGCCGCCGAGCAGGCCGCCCGACGAGAGGTCTGGGCGTGGCGGGCCGCCGAGATTGCCCGGGTCACCGCCGCGATCCGGGCTGAGACACGGGCCGCTGAGAACGAGGCCAGCCGCCGTCGCAGCCAGGCCCACCGCGCCGCGACCAGAGCCCGGGCCGCGAACGCCCGGATGGACCGACAGGCCCGGCACACCGAACGCGCCCTGTACGAGGAGCAGGAGAGATCGCTATGAGCGCCACGACCACCCCTGGCGCCGCCGGGCCGACCACCGGGCCGACGGCCGAGTCCGACGTGGGGCCCGGTGCCGGGGCAGACCCGACGGCCGCTACCGGTGCCGGTCTTGGTACCGGTGTTGGTGGCGGGGCCGTGGGCGCTGTCGCCCGGGGCGTCGGTGCCGTCGTCGACATCGTCTGGGAGGTCACCGAACTCCTGGCCGCCGCCGCCGCCGGGGCGCTCATCGGTGCGGCTGGCGCCGTGGTGCAGGTCTGGGTCGCCGACCGTCCACGCAGGCAGCGTGTCCGGCACCACCGTCGCCGGCGTTGGTGGGCCCGGGGCGGCTGGCGCCGGGCCGTGGTCGGAGCTGAGATCGTCGCGGTCTTCTCCGCGCTGGCCGCCCTGACCGCGCTGCGGGTCGTCGCGGCGACCGGCGTCATCGGTGCCGCGGGGGCCCGTGGTGCCCGCGCCGGATGGACCAGCCGCCGACCGTATGCGCGCTCCCGCACCCACGCCCGCCGCGAGAAGCGATGGGGCGCACCGAGCACCGCGCGCCCACCGATGGATCAGCCGCCGACGAGCGAGCCTCCGTCGGAGGGGGCGTCGGGCTGGTCGACGCGAGTCCGCGTCGACGTTGTCGAGGAGCCCGTCGATGTCGTCCAGGGCGACGTCGTCTGCGCCCACCGAGACCCGGACACGGACCAGGCCTGTTCGAGCGTGCTCCCCGCAGGCTGGTACGAGCCCGTGTGTCTGCAACACCTCCTCGCAGCCAGGAGGACAGAGACCTCGACGGGGCCGGCAGCCGGAGGACACGCGGCGGACCGAGACGACGTGGTCGTTGATGTCGAGGTCGTTGATGGCGGGGACACCAGCGAGATGGGCGAGAGCCCTCACAGCGGGGGTGCTGTGGGTGAGGACCAGACGCCTACGCGTCGCGCGGACGGCTGCCCGGAGACCGACTCCGATCGACGGTTCTTCGACCTACGTGACGCCGGCTACCGCGGCTGGATCGACCAGGACGGGTATCCGGTCGCGGAGCGCGGCACCGGGGACGGCGGGGCTGCGCGGCGGTTGACCGACGAGGAGGTCGCCGCAGCGGTCGCCGGCGGCGGTCACCACCCCGGGCCCCGGCTCGTCCCCGATGTCGGGTCTGACGGCTCCGAGAGCGAGGGCAGCGCGCACACGGCCGCTGGGCCTCCACAGTCCCCCGACGGCCACCCGGCCGGCGGGTCAGCAGAGCAGAACAACCAGCAGAACAACCAGGAGGCGCAGATGAACGACGCATCAGTGACAGCAACGCGCGGCGGCGAGCGAGTCGCGCAGGTGAGGACCAACGGCGGCACCCTCTCCTCGACCGGCCTGGGTGGGGAGCTCGCGCACGTCGACGACCTGGACAACGAGGCCGCGACGATGGCCGGGGTCATCGAGCAGGCGCAGGTCCTCGCCCAGACTCTGCAGACCTGGCAGCGGCAGCTGCCCGACAAGGCGGCCTCGGCTCTCGGCACGACGCGAGGCATCACGGCCGCGGTCACCGCGGTGCGGGAGGCCCCGTCAACGAGCCAGCTGCGCGAGGCGCTCACCGCGCTGCGCGAGGAGATCAAGCGCGGGCTGGAGGCCGGGGACCGGCTCGCTGCCGGCGGTGTCAGCGGCGAGGTCGCCGGCATCGTCCCCCGCTGACACCGGTAAGTCCCCGGGGTGGTCGTCCCGGAAGGCACCCGGGACGACCACCCGCCCAGCACACCAGATCAGAACAGATCAGCACACCAGCTCGGGACTCAGCCTCGGCCGACCGGTTCGAGGACCAGCGACACGAAGGGAACGAACGAGATGCAGGACACGATGACCCGGGGCGGCCGCGCTGACCTCGGCGGAGAGATCGTCACGGTCGCGGACCTGGACCGCCAGGCGGAGACCGCGAGCACCCTGCTCGAGCAGCTCGAGCTCATGACGCGGATCGCGCGGGACTGGGCGCAGGAGCTCCCGGATCGGCTGCGGGCCGCGACCTGGAGCGTGGAGGCGGTCACCGCGGCCGCCGCGCACGTCGCGGAGGCGGCGGAGGACCTGACGGCCCTGCAGGAGAACGTCACGGTCCTGCGGTCAGCGATCTCCGACGCCGAGCACGTCGGCGCCGACGCCAGCGCCGCACAGGCCGAGGGCCAGGCCGAGGGCCTGTTCAGGGACTGACCAGGCTCAAGAACTGACCGATCTGGGCGGTGACCCGATCGGGAGCCACCAGGTCCCTCTATGGGGTGGCGGGACTAGCCGCGCGGCTCGTCCCGCCACCCGGGGCCTGCTGGACGAACGGGCAACGACGAACGTGAAGGAGAGTGCGCGTGGCACGCCGCAGGTCCCGAGTCGCAGCGGGCGTCAACGCGTTGCGCCGTCATCGGCGTCGTCTGACGACGCGTGAGGGTGGGGTGCCCTCGCTCGGGCAGACGGTGGCGGTCGCCGTCCACGAGGCCACTCCTCGCACCATGAAGGGGCTGGCGGCGCAGGGCGCGGCGGTTGCCGCACTGTCGACGGTTTCGGCGTCGTGGCGGGCCCGGGCCGCGCTGATGCCGGTGGCGGCGACCTGCGCGGCGGCTGGGACGAGCGCGGTGTGGCCAGGGCAGACGGCGCTGGGCCTGGGGGCGCTGGCCGTCGCCGGTGTGGTCAGCAGCCGGTCAGGCCCCGCTGCCGCGACTGGGGCGGCGGCCGGAACGAGCGCAGTATGGACGGCACGGGACCTGCGGGCCTCGGGGCTGGCCCGGTGGGCCCTGGGTGGTCTGGCGTGGGTGGGAGCCGGTGCGCTCGGTGGGCACGAGGCGCTGGTGTGGTGGCAGGACGGCGCCCTGCTCGCTGCGCTGATCGCGCCGGGGGCGGCGACCTGGTGGCGGGCGTCGCGGCTGCCCGAGGTCGTCGACGTCGACCAGGGCCCGGCGCGGCCGCCGACGTTGCCGCCGCCCGCGCACGTCCTGCGGGAGGTGTTGACCACGATGACGTGGACCGAGGGGACCTGGCTGACCGGTGGTGCTGTCGTGGAGGTCCTGTCCCCCGCCGCCGGTGTCGCGGTCGCGCTCGTCGAGCTCCCGCACGGCACGCACTCGGCCCGGGCCGCGGGTGCCGACGTCCGGCTCGGCCTGGAAGCGGTGCTGTCCGCGGCCGGGCGGGCGATGCCCGGGCTGGGCGCACTGGACCCGAGCACCGTGCAGATCGAGCCCGTCGGGGTCGAGCACATGCGGGTCAGCGCGTCCTGGTCCCGGGCGCTGGATGCCGGTGCGCTGCCCTGGAAGCCTCCGGCAGACCTTGAGGTCGGGCGGGTGTGGCTCGGTCACGACGACGCCCGGGCGGACCTGGTCGTGCCGTCCTGGTACCGCGGCGACGACGGCAAGACGTCGGTGGTGCACGTCTGGGTGATCGGCCGCACCGGCGGCGGGAAGTCCACGACGATCCGGTCCTACCTCGCTCCCGGCATCGAGGCCGGGAACACGGCGTTGATCCTGCTCGACGGCAAGGGCGACTCCCTCGAGGACCTCGCGCCCTACTCCCTGACCGGGCACGTCGCCCGCGACGGCGACTCCTGGCGGCAGGGCGTCATCCTCGCCTACGCGATCATGGTCGCTCGCCAGCAGCGACTCGTCGCCGGCGACCCGTGGCGCGGGCCGACCCCTGCCGACCCGCTCATCGCCCTGATCATCGACGAGTGCGCGACCGTGGCCACAGGCCTGACCAAGGCCGAGATCAGGATGATCTGCGAGATCGGCCGGCTCGGTCGCTCGCTCGGCGTCATGACCCTGCAGTCCGGGCAGATCCCGCTCGTCGATAGCCTGATCGGCGGGTCCGAGTGGCGGTCCCAGGCGCGGCTGGTCATCGGGCACGGCGTCCAGGACAAGACCCACAACCACGTCGCGACACAGTCCGGCGCCGAGGACAGCGGTGAAGCGGTCTCGCTGCTGGGGCTGCCGATCGGCCGCGCGGCCGCGCTGTACGACGGGGTGGTCCTCAGCCGCCGCGCCAAGGTCGCCCTGATGACCGAGGCAGACCTGCAGCGGGTCGCCGCTGCGGAGCCTGCCGTCCTGCACCCCGGCGACCGCTCCCCCGAGGTCCAGGCGCTGCTCGAGCTGGCCGGCAGTTGGGCCAACAGCCGTCCCCAGTCCGTCGTCGACCTCGGCGATCTGCTCGCCGAGTGGGTCGACGTTGACCCATCACCAGTGGTCACCGACGCCCAGCCCGAGATCGGACCAAGGGACGCCAGCATCGACCTGACGACTCTTGACGGTCCGGAACCCTTGCGGAGCGGCACCCGCGTTCCTGCTCCTCGCGCGGCCGTCGCGCCTGCGCAGGACCGGGGCAAGATCCGAACGTGGATCCTGTCCCACCTCCTCGTCCACCACGGCCTGACCCGTTCCCAGCTGGTAGCGGCTGTCGAGGCAGCGGGGTGGTCACGCTCGGGCGCCTACAAGGCCATGAACGAGGTCCTCGACGACGGTGCTGTCATCGAGGAGGGCGGCCGACTGACTCCGGCCGCGCTGTGGCAGGCATGAGAGCCCTCGTGGCTCCGGGTGTCATCGGCCCGCGCGGGCGCATGTTTTGGATGCAATCTTTCGACACGCCGCCACGCGTCCAGAGTTTGCGTGCAAACAACCGGTTGGATCGCCGCATGGCTGCAATCAAGGGTCGTCGTCACCGCTCCGGCGTCAGTCAGGCCGTCGCGCTGCAGGTGCGCGTCCAGCCGGCTCAACGCGCGAAGGCGGAGACGGCAGCTGCGGCACTCGGGATCAGCGTGGCCGCATACATCGACCGGCTCCTCGCTGAGGAAGTCCTCGACGAGGCGGGCCGCCCCCTGTGGTGGACCCAGCCGGTGCCTGCTGACCAGGAGGAGTTGCCGCTGAAGAGCGCCTAGCCCTCTAGGACAACTGAACAAAACGAAGAGCCCGCCCTTGGCGGGGCGGGCTCCTCGACTCGCTTCAGCCTCACACGCGGATTTGGGTTTGGCCGCCTAGTCGCGTGAGTGGCTCTGACCGTCACGCCCTCTCGGGTGTGCTGGAGGTCTGCCTTGAGGGTAGCCGCGGCTACCGACAACGACCAGTCACCCCACGGATTTCGGCATGTCGATCCTCGACACACCGCTCCGAAGACGCCCCGCAGACCCAAGCGGCGGGGCCGGTTCGGGCCCCGGGGGCATCTGAAGCTCGTCGTCGGCCTCACCCTGCGAGCCCGGGAGCAGCACCCGCTGGTCCGGGCCGCCGCGGTCCCCGTCGGCTCCGTGCGCGCCGGCACCCAGACCGCGTGGCTGGACGCCGTCGAGGCTCACCCCGACTTCGCTGGGCTGCGAGTGGACGCCTGGGCCGCGGTCCTGGCGGTCGCGCGGTCGCTGGCCTGGCACGCCGACTGGCGCACGATGCTGTCGCGCCCCACCCACGCGGTCCTGGCCGAGCGCGCCGAGGTCAGCGTCCGGACTGTGGCGCGGGTCCGGGTACGTCTGCAGGCGGCGGGCCTGCTCGGCGTCGTGACCCCAGGAACGACCCGGGATTTGGTCGACCCCGACGCCGGCCCCTGCGCCCAGTGCTACGTCCTGACCGTCCCGGTGGCCCTGGCCGACCACAGCCCTATCGCAGGCCTCCCGCCGGCCGATGACGAGCAGTGTGACCAGCAGCCGCGTGAGCAGGCCGCGGCTGCTGGCTCCCTCGCTGTCCTTTCTCCTGTGGACGGAACTGTCATCCCCTCGAAGCCCACCTTTGGTGGGCTGGTTCAAGAAGCCCCCGCACGCGCGCGACGCGCCGGTGCACGTGCGCGCTCCGCGCGAGGGGCCGACTTAAGAACGACCTCGGATCAGCCGGCTGCTCACGACCACGTGCAGTCCAGTCCAAAGCAGGCTTTGGACGAGCACGGGCCGGCTTCCGGACGCTCTCAAGTTGATCATCCGGCTGGTCGTCCTGGACGTGGTGGTTCGATCGAGTCACGGCGTGATCGGTTGTCTGCGCTGGAGGCGGCTGCCCGTGGCCGGGGCGTGATCTGGCCGGCTGGTCGGCGGCCTGTGGACCGGGCGGAACGGACCGCGGCCGCGGCCGAAGCTCGCCGGGTCGACCCGGTGCTGCGCCGGGTGTCCACCGCTCACGTCGCCGCGCTGCTGCGGGACTGGCACCTGGCCGGCTGGACGCTCGCCGACGTCCGGACGGCCTTGCAGGTCCGCCCGGACGGCAGCCCCTGGCCGCACACGCTCACCGACCCCGCGGGCGACGTCCGCCACGTCCCCGGCTGGGTCCGGCACCGCCTCGCCTCCTGGCGGACCGACCCCACCGACCCCGCCTCTGCGCCGGCCCTCTCCCCCCGCCAACGCGCGACGGCGGCCGCCGACGCCGCACGCGCCGAGCACGCCCAGCTCCAGGTCGAGCTGGCGGCCATGGCGGCAGCCGCGGTTCCCCCCGCCCTCGCGATCCCGGACTGGGCCGAGCTCCGCGCCCGGCATAGCGCCCGGCTGCGAGAGGCACGGCGCCGCGTCGTCGACGCGCCCTAGACGCGTGCCCTAGACGGCCTCGGGCCCTCAGGGGCCGGGACCCTGCGCCGGGCCGCAGGGCGTCCAACTCCGCCCGGGTGTCCAACACCGCGTGTCCACGGACGAGTATTTCCGTCAATCAAAAAACGTATAACGTAGTAGACGTTAACGATAGACGCTAATATGAACGTAAGTAGTTGGGTGCCGGGACGCGGCAACAAGCGGAAGAGTGGTGGGCGTGATGAGTGAGCACGAGGGCGACGACTCGCGGGCCGGGGCGTCGGCGAGCACGACCGGCGCCAAAGCCGCAGCCACGCAGCCCCCCGCGCCCGCTGACCACGTCGACGTCCGGAACGGCGTCCTGGACGACGCGAGCAGCACGAACGCCGCGGGTGGTGCGGACCGGGGTGGGTGCCAGTTCCCCGGCGGCTGCTCGGTCCCGCTGCCTGCGCCCGCGCCGCGTGGCCGGCCCGCGCGGTACTGCGGCACGGTCGTCCTGGGGGTGCTCCACAACAGGGCCAATGCGCTCACCCGCCGTACCCAGTTGGCCAGGGCCGGCATCGACGCCGAGCGCGCCGTCAGCGAGCCGGTGACCGTGGCCCGGGCGTCGGCCGGCGACCTGGTGTCCAGGCTCGAGGTCGCCGTTCGGGAGCAGGCCGCGATCTCCGAGCGGCTGGTCGGTGAGCTGCGCACCATGGGCGACCCGGAGGCGTCCGCGGCGCAGGCCGCCGCCGCGACCGAGACCGCCCGTGCCGCCGCCGCCACCGCCCGCGCGGAAGCCGGCGCCGCGGCAGCTCGTGCCGAGCACGCTGAGGCCACCGCTGCGCAGGCCCTCGCCGACGCGGCCGACGCCGAGGCCGACGCAGCCGCTGCCGTGGAACGGGCCGACACCGCCCACGCAGAGACACTGGCCGCTGTCGCTGCCCTGACCGACGAGCGGACCGCGCACACCACCACGCGGGCTGCTCTCACCGCCGAGCTCGAGCAGGCGCACACCGCCATCGACCAGCAGACCGCTCGGGCAGAACGAGCCGAGGCCGAGCAGGACCGGCTGACCACCCAGACCCAGAGTCTCGCCGCCCAGCTCCACGACGCCCACGACACCGTCGACCAGCTCCGCGCGGAGCTGTCCCAAGAACGGGCCGCGGCCGCAGCCGCAGCCGCCCGGGCAGCGGCCGAGCTACGTGCAGCGCGCGACACCATCGCGGACCTCAGGCAGGACCTCACCTCTGCCCGGGCCCAGATCGAGTCTCTCCACGACCAGCTCCGCGCCGCCGACCAAGCCACCTCCGAGCAGTCCGCCCGTGCCAGCCGTGGTGAGGCCGACGTCAGCCGCCTCACCGCAGAGTTGGCGGCCCGCACCACAGAGCTTGCCGACAGCCGCGCCGCCATTGACGCCGTCCGGGCGGAACTGGCACAGGCGCGCACAGACGCCGCATCGGCGGCAGCGCGTTCAGCCGCGCAACTAGAGGCAGCCGAACGACGAGCCGAGACAGCCGAGGAACAGGCCGCAGACTTGCGCCGCGCGCGCGATTGATCGACACCGATTGGATCCCGCCAGAGGCCCGGAATCAGGACAGGACGTCCAGAGAGTCACACCGCGGCAGTTCAGGGGCGCAGCGTCGCACGTGAGGGCTCCTAGGGGCGGTTCCCCCGCCCGGCCAGTCCCCCGGCCGCAGGCACCGGCGCGGCCGGCGAGCAAATAAGGCTGTAAGGAAGTAGTAACAACACTGTAGGTAAGCAGTAAATCAATGTTAGACACGCTTCCCTACTACAGGGTGAACGCAGTAGAACCACTGGGCCTGTCGTAGGAGGGACGTGACACTTCAGCCGAAAGCACAACTGCTTCTCACCCAACTCCGACGTCCGTGCACCACGAATGCAGCTGCAAGTAGGCGATCCTGACGCAGTTGTTGCGTTGGTTCTGGCACGGTAGGTCACATGAATCGAAGCGTCGCTGTGGCCAACGGCAAGGGTGGGGTGGGCAAGACCTCCACCGCGTGCAACCTCGCGGGCCTGACGGCCGCAAGCGGGGCCCGGGTCCTCGTGATCGACAGCGACCCGCAGGGCCATGTCGCCCTCAACTTCGGCTACGACATCGAGCGACAGACCGACCAGGGCGCCTCGATGCTCAAGGCCGTACTGACCGGCGGCCTGCCGGACGTCACGAAGGACGTCCGGCCCAACCTCGACGTGATCTGGGGCGGCGAGCAGCTCGAGGAGCTGGCCATCCACTTGAACGTGCGCCGGATGTCTGGCCGTGGCGGCGCCGGCGCGTACTCCGAGACGATCAAGGCGATCGCGGCGCAGTACGACTTCGTGTTCGTCGACTGCCCGCCCGGCGGTCACATCCTTCAGGAGGGCGTCTTCGGCGCTGCCCGGTGGGTCCTGGTGCCGGCCAAGACAGACAAGGGGTCACTCGCGGGACTGCGCGACATCGCCCGCCGCTTCGACGTCGCCCACGAGATCAACCCCGACCTCGAGCTCCTCGGCGTCTTCCTCTTCGGAACCCAGTCATCGGCTCGGCGCGTGATCCGCGAGGCTCGCGCCGACATCCTCAAGGAGCTCGAAGGCCTCGACGACTCCATCGTGCTGACCTCCTTCATCCGCCAGGTAGAGGCCGCCGCACGGGACGAGCGCGAGATGGGCCTGCTGGCACACGAGCTCGAGGCAGCAGCAGAAGAGGCCGAGCCCTGGTACGTCCAGCGCCAGAACGGCAAGTCAGACGCCCTCGTCGTCGCCCGAAGCTCGAGCAGCCTCGCCGGGGACTACTCCGAACTGGCCCGCGAGGTCCACGACCGGATCGCCAAGGCCGAGGCACTGCTCGCGGGGACCTCGGCATGAGTGGCAGCCCCGCGGACCGCTTCCGTGGCGCGGCGACGAAGCGTGCGCTTGGGCTGACCGCACCCCCCACAGCAACTCCCGAGGACCAGCCCCCGCAGACTCCCTCGCTCCCGGTCACGGCAGGCGCCCCGGCCACCAGGCCACACATCGTTGACCCGCTCACCGCGGACCTCTTCACCGGGCCAGTTGCACAACCCGAACCCGCCTCGCCGCCGTCGCCTCCCCGGCAGAAGCGGCAGTCGAAGAAGGAGACATCACCCGCGCGGCGGACGAGGGTGCCCGTCTACGTGCCCGGCGCAGTGCACGCACGCCTCGCCGAACGCACGGCCGACAGCGGCGAGACGTACACAGCCGTCGTCCTCGACGCGGTCTCCGCCCACCACGGGACCCTGAAGACGCGGTACGAGGCTCGAAGCACAGGCCTCTTCGTGGGGAGCGGCCGGCGTCGGCGGACAGGAAAGGCAACGACGCAGATCCAGCTGCTGCTGCTCCCTGAGGACCTGGAGACACTGACCCGGCTTGTCGCCGAGTCGGGAGCGGACAACGCGTCGGTCTACGTCTCCGACGCACTCGACCTGTTCCTCGACGCCTAACCACATCCCCGGAGGCGAGGGTGTGTCGTCGTGCCACACACGTCGCAGTGAGGTCCAGCACTTAGGGCTTGACCGAGCACCACGACTCCCCGTTGACTACGCCAACGATCACCCGCGTGATCGGTCGCACGGCCCTGCGACCGATCACACGACGCTTGTGATCGGACTGTCGCCTGTCTGGGAAAGGATGCGAGTCGTGACTCGCCGGGGGAGTAGGGCCGCCTTCGTCGCCGCTATGTGCGGCGGCCTTCTGCTGACTGCATGCTCTGGCGGAAGCGAGCCACGCATCCAGCCAGCGCCGACCTCCACCACGCCGACCCAGACGTCGTCCCCGAGCGTGAGCCCATCTGTCGATCCGGCAGCTCAGCCGGCCCTTGACGCTTACATGGCGTTCTGGGACGCCGCGAACGATGCGCAGCGTGATCCTGCAACCTTCTCGAAGGACGAGGAGAGTGCGAAGGCGTTCACCTCCGTCGCCTTCGATCCGATCAGGATCGCGTACATCCAATACATCGCAGGCCTCGCCAATGAGAAGACGGCCTTCCGTGGTACCCCCGGTCGTCCTCGCGTCAAGGTGCAGTCGGTCGATCTGGCTGCCCAGCCCTACCCGATGGTCGTGCTGGCCGACTGCCCCACCCCCGAGCCAACCTGGCGCAAGTACCTGGTGAAAACCGGCGAGGTGGTCCCGGAGGCCAACGGCAGCGTGCCCCCGCCGTACAAGCTCACGGTTGAGGTCATCAAGGTTGACGGTCGCTGGGGTGCCTCCAAGGTCACCGCAGACAAGAGTCGGACATGCACCGCAGTCTGAAGCTGACGGCGGCCGTGATCGTGGCCTTCGTGGCGGTCGTTGTCCCAGCACACGGGGCACGGGCCGGAGGGCAGGCGGCTGACTGCGATCCCAGGACTGGAAAGTGCACGATCGAAGTCGTCACCCCTCCGACGCCGGGGACGGGGGGTGGCGGTGGCTCTGGAGGTAGGAACGAATGCCTGCGTGGCGGTACGCCGGTCTCCTGTACCTCTTCTGGCGGCACCTGGTCCAACCAGCTGCAGTGCTACCTCTCGCTCGCTAGCCCGCAGCCTCCGCTGACGGACCCGGTGTGGGCCGGGCATACAGATGGTGCCGTGTACTGGTGCACCACGAACCAAGGGCTCGCTCCGACATCCAGGCAGGTGTGGCTGGCGGCTCCCCCTGCCGGCCCGACTCCTGAGGAGCTTGCCCGGCGTGCCTTGGACTCCTTGACGATCCCGCGTCCGGTGATGCGGAGGTCGCCGTCTGAGTCGAACACCGATGCCGGGGTCCCGTACACGTGGGTGAACTTGTGGACCTGGGTCTGGACGGACCCGGCGTCGTGGACTCCGCTTTCGGCGCGCGCGGCGGCGGGCGCTGTCTGGGCGGAGGTGGCCGTCACCCCGGCCCAGTTGTCGTTCACGCCGGGGGACGGCAGTGCGGCTGTCGCCTGTCCTGGTCCTGGGCGACCTTGGCGGGAGGTGGACGGGAACGCGGCTCCTACGGCCGGTGGCTGCGGGTTCCGCTACGGGCGGGTCTCTGCGGCACCGGTGACGGCGACGCTGTCGATCGAGTGGACGGTGACCTGGCGCGGCTCTGGCGGTACCGGAGGGACGATGCCGGCGATGCAGTCGCAGGCGTCGTCGTCGTTCGTCGTCGAGCAGATCCAGGTTGTGACCCGGTGACGGAAGGAACTGTCCGGTGACTGCCATCGCAACGGCTACTGCCCCGCCCACGGCGCCGCCTGGTGTGCGGGCTGCTGCGTTGCCTACCAGGCAACGTCGGCCGGGTTGGGTGGCTCTGGGTGTGGCTCTGGTGGTGGGGTTTGCGGCGATCGGCGCGTACCTCTACACCGCGGCTGGGGCGAAGACCGCTGTGGTCGTTGTGGTCCGTGAGGTGCCCGAGGGCCGGCAGATCGTCCGGGCTGACCTGTCGACGGTCGCTGTGGCCGGTGGGGTGACAGCGATCGCGGGTTCGGGGTTGGAGTCGGTGGTCGGGCAGACCGCGGCGGTGCGGCTGTTGCCGAACATGCTGCTGCAGCGGTCGATGGTCACCTCCGGGGCGGTGCTCGCGGCAACGGAGGCCCAGGTCGGTGTGGTGGTGAAGCCGGGGCAGATCCCCGCGGACGGTCTTCGTCCCGGGGATGTCGTCGAGGTGGTGGCACTGCCGTCGGCGTCGTCGGCCAAGCCGGGCCCGCCGGAGCTGCTGGTGGAGCGTGCGCGGGTGTTCGCGGCGCGTGAGGACCCGAGCCAGCTCGGCGGGACGCTGCTGACCCTGGTGGTGCAGAAGACGCAGGCGGTCCCGGTGGCCGCGGCCAGCGGCGCGGGCCAGATCGCGCTGATCAAGGTCGCGGCGCAGTGATTGTCGCGGTCTGCGCCGACAAGGGGTCCCCTGGGGTGACGACGCTGGCGACGGCGTTGGGCATCGCGTGGCCGGGGGAGCGGATGCTGCTCGAGGCCGACTCGTCGGGCGGTGACCTCGCGTTCCGCGCGAAGCAGCCCTCTACCGGGCAGCTGCTGGCGGCCGACCCTGGGCTGCTGACGCTGGCTGCTGATGCCCGGACCGGTCTACCGGCTGCGGACCTCGCCCGGTACTGCCAGGCGACGGCGTGGGGGCTGCCGGTCGTGCCGGGCCCGGCGGGTGCGCAGGCCTACCAGCCGATGCGGGCCCTGTGGCCGGCCGTCGCGGGTGTCGCCGCGGCCTGGCCGGGGACGGTGATCGCGGACCTGGGCCGGTTCCAGCCGGGCAACCCGGCGGCGGCGTTGGCGCGGGCGGCGACCGCTGTGCTGGTGGTGACCCGGGTCAGTGTCGAGGACCTGTATCACCTGCGGGAGAGGGTGAACGAGCTCGCGCACACCCTCGGCGACCCGCGGCTGCAGCGGCATCCGGTGGCGGTCGTGGTGTCCGCGCCGCGCAAGGAGGCCGCGGCAGCGGTGCGTCAGGTGGCGCACATGCTGCAGGCGGGCGGGTCACCGATCCCGGTTGCCGGGTACGTTGCGACCGACCCAGTGTCGGCGGCTTCGCTGCGCGCCGGGGAGTTGCCCAAGCGGGGCGCGCGCAGCGATCTGCTCGCCAGTGCCGGTGAACTCGCGGCGACGCTCGGCAGCTGGTGGCCTGAGCTCATCGCGCTGTCCGCGTCGCCTGCTGCGGCGATCGCTGCTCCGGTGCTGACGCGGTCTGCGGCAGCGACTCCCACTGACGCAGGCACTGTGCCTGGGGCCTGGCCGCCGCCGTCCGGGGTCCCCGTCCCGGTCCCGCACGCCGCAGCGCCCCATTCGTCAGCGCCGCATTCGTCAGCACCGCGCTCGTCAGCACCGCCGGCCGCAGCGGTCGGTGTGGCCGACCACCCCCGTGCGTCTGCGGCTGGTCGGCATGAGGCGGCCCGGTGACGGCGCCGGCGTTGAACTACGGGCTGGTCCGCCGGTTGCAGGCGGAGGTCGCCGACCGGATGACCGCCACGAAGCAGCAGTACGAGCAGCAGGGTGTGGCTGCGCTGGCCTCGGCGGACGAGCGGCAGCTCGCGTTGAGCTTCGCCCGGGACGCCGTGCAGCGGTACATGCAGGAGCAGATCGCGGCCGGGCAGGAGCTCCCCGACGGGTCGTACGACGTGCGGCTCGTCGAGGCGATCGACGCCGCGATGTACGGGGCGGGTGCGCTGCAGGCGCTGCTGGACGACCCCGGTGTGGAGAACATCGACATCAACGGCTGCGACGAGGTCTGGGTGACCCGCGCGGACGGCAGCAAGGTCCGCGACCGGCCGGTCGCGGCCACGGACGAGGACCTGGTCGACATCGTCCGCAACCTCGGCGCCTACGCCGGGCTCAACGCCCGCCCGTTCACCCCGGCCACCCCCGAGCTGGACCTGCGACTGCCCGACGGCTCCCGACTGTCGGCGATCATGGTCGCCTCGGAACGGCCGTCGATCTCCATCCGCCGCAACCGGTTCCCGCAGATGTTCCTCGACGAGATCCCACCCCAGGCCCGAACCACCAACAGCCGAAACACCGGCCGCGGCGCCGACGACGGCAGCGGCAGCGGGGCGGGCAGGGCGACGACGCTGGTCGAGCTGGGCACGGTCGACGAGCAGCTCGCGGCGTTCCTGCGGGCTGCGGTCCTCGCCCGCTGCAACATCATGGTCGCCGGTGCCACCGACTCCGGCAAGACCACCCTGCTGCGGGCACTGATCAACTGCATCCCGCCGCACGAGCGGCTGATCACCGTCGAACGGGCCCTGGAGCTGGGGCTGCGCCGCCACCCCGAGCTGCACCCCGATGTGGTGGAGATGGAGGAGGTGCTCGGGTCTCCGGACAGTGCCGGCGGAACCGGTGGCGGGGTGAGCATCGGGCAGCTGGTGCGCCGGACCCGCCGGCAGAACCCGTCCCGGGTGATCGTCGGTGAGGTCCTGGGGTCGGAGGTCGTCGAGATGCTCTCGGCGATGAGCCAGGGCAACGACGGGTCCCTGTCGACGATCCACGCCCGGGACGCCGCCGACGTCTTCGGCCGGCTGGCGACTTACGCGGCACAGCACGAGGGCCTGTCCTTCGACGTCTCGCACTCCCTGATCGGCTCGACGCTGGACTTCGTCGTGTTCGTCCGCAAGAACCCCCGCGCCGGCGGCCGCCGCGCGGTGATGGAGGTCCTGGAGGTCACCGGCTCCGCCGACGGCCGGGTCACCCGGTCCCGGATCTTCACCGAAGGCCAGGACGGCGCCGCCGTCCGCGACATCGAGATCCCGATCAGCCGGCTGCGCAAGCTCGAGGAAGCCGGCTACAACGACGCCCCAGGCTGGACCCACACCAGCAACACGCACGCCAGCAACGGGTACGGCGGCAACACCTACCGCGCCGACGGGTATTCGGGCCGTGGGTACGCCGATGTCGGGTGGAGCGGGGGTCGCTGATGCCCGGCCTGCATCTGGGGGTGCTGGCGGCGGCGTTGTGCGCCGCGGGGGTCGCGGCCGGGCTGGTCCTGCTGGTCGCCGGGTTGCGTGGCCGCCCGGTCGACGCGGGCCGCCCGGACTCGCGGCCAGACGCTCGTGTTGTGCAGCGGCTGGGGCAGGCCCGGGCGTGGGTGTCGTCGCCGGCGGTGTCGGGCCGGTTCGCGCTCGGCGCCGTCGCCGGGGTGGCCACGGTGCTGTTCACCGGGTGGCCGGTGGCCGCTGCGGCGGTCGCGGTGCTGCTGGCGTTCTGGCCGCAGCTGTTCGGTGGCCGTAACGCCGAGCAGGGGCAGATCGCCCGGCTCGAGGCGCTGGTGGTGTGGACCGAGTCGCTGCGGGACACGATCGCCGCGCACGCCAGCCTGGAGCAGGCGATCCCGGCCAGCACCGCGACCTGCCCGCCGCTGATCCGTCCCGCGCTGAGTCGCCTCGCCGGGCAGATCCGCGCGCGGGCCCCGATGGACACCGCCCTGCTGGGTCTGGCCGCCGAGCTCGACGACCCGAGCGCCGACCTGGTGTGCGCCGCGCTGATCCTCAACGTCCGACGCCGCGGGGACCGGCTCGCCGAGGTCCTCGGCGGCCTGGCGGCCGCGGCCCGCGAAGAGCTCGACATGCGCCGCCGGGTGTCCGCCGGCCGCGCGGGACTGCGGCGCGGGGTCCAGATCGTGATCCTGATGACCGTCGTGTTCGCCGGGTTCCTCATCCTGTTCGGCGGCGACTACGTCAAGCCGTACGACACCCTCGCCGGGCAGATCGCCCTGCTCGTCGTGGTCGCCCTGTTCGCGACCGGCTTCGCGTGGATGCGCAAGCTCGCCGCCGACGACCCGGTCGCGGCGTTCCTCAACCGACCCGGCAGACCGGCCTGGACCGACCCCGCCGAGGTCCGGCTCGTCGCGTCCCTGACCGGCCTGTCCGCCGCCGCGGTGACCAGCCGGCTCGGCGCAGACCACTTGGCGGACCGCTCGGCGGGCGTCCACTCGGTGGGTGTGCGGTGATCGCCCTGGCGGTGGTCGGGGCCTGCCTGGGGGCGGTGGTCTTCGCGCTGATCTGGCGCCTGGCTGCGCCTCGCCCGTCGGCGTTGGTGCAGCTGGGCCAGTTCGACGCGCTCCACAGCCATCCCGGTAGCCAGCGCGCTGGGTACGACCGCCTGGCAGTCGGCCCGGCTGGCGCGATCGAGGCTGCGGGCCTGTCAGGTGCTCTGGGTCGTGCCGGGGCGTGGCTGACCACCGAGCTCGCCCGCCGCGGCATCACGTTCACCACCTTGCGGCAGGACCTCACCCTGACCGGGAACACCCTGGAGTGGGCGCTCGGGCGAAAGCTGCTCGCCGGTGTCGCCGGGTTCCTGCTCGTGGCCGCGACCGCCGTGGGACTGCAGGTCGCGACCAGCTGGTCACCGCCGTCCGGGGTGACCACCGTCCTGGCGCTCGGGGCCGGGGTCGCGTGCTCGTTCCTCACCGACCTGGAGGCCCGCCGGCACGCCGCGGCCCGCCGCCAGGAGTTCCGCCGCGCCCTGGGCGCCTACCTGGACCTGGTCGCCCTCGAGATGGCCGGCTCCGCCGCCCCCGCCGAGGCGCTGCCGAGGCGCTGCCGAACGCTGCCCGGGTCGGCGCCGGCTGGCCGATGGCCCTGCTGCGGGACACGTTGTGGCGGGCCAACCTGTCCGGCGTCGACCAGTGGGACGCCCTGACCGAGCTGGGTGAGCGGATCGGGGTCGCCGAGCTGCGTGACCTCGGCACCCTGGTCCGGCTCGTCGGTCGTGACGGCGCCCGGGTCCGGCAGACCCTGACCGCCCGGGCCGCCACGATGCGCCGACGCGAGCTCGCAGAAGCCGAAGGCCTGGCCGGTCAGAAGGACCAGTCGATGCGCCTGGCCCAGGTCCTCATCGGGTTCGGGTTCATCGTCTTCATCTCCTACCCCGCCATCGTCGCCGTATTGGCGTTCTGAAACACACCTGCCACCCAGGGGACCGCCCCTCACCCAGGTCCCTCGAAGAAGGAGAGACAGATGCTCGAGATCCAGATGGTGCGAGCCTGGCTCGCCACCACCCAGCAGAAGCTGCAGCGACGTGACCGTGACGGCGTCATCGAGGACCGCGGTGACATCGTCCAGACCGTCATCATCGTCGGACTGTTCGCCGCAGCCGCCATCCTCGTGGTCGGGATCCTCGTGGCCAAGGCGACCCAGGCAGCGAACAGCGTCAAGACCCAGTGACCTCTCGACGACGAGCAACCCGCTGGCCGCGAGCAACCTGCCAGCGGGCTACCTGCCGCCGGTGCGCAGTGCGGGGCGACGCGGGGTACTCGATCGTCGAGGCCGCGATCGTCCTGCCCGTCGTGGTGCTGCTCAGCATGCTCGTCGTCCAGTGGACCCTGATCTGGCACGGCCGTCACGTCGCCGAGGCCGCCGCCCAGACCGGACTGCGCACCGCCCGCGGCTACCAGGCCACTCCGGGCGCCGGCGAGCAGGCCGCCACCGGGTACCTGCGCGCGGTCGCACCGAACCTGCTCAGCGCCCCGTCCGTCGACGTCACCCGCACCCCCACCACCGCCACCGTCCGGGTCCACGCCCGGGTCCTGGCCGTCATCCCCGGCCTGTCCGCCGTCGTCTCCGGCGGCGTCGACGTCGAGGAGAGCGCCTCAGGACCCGTCGAGAGGTTCGTGGCTCCGTGATTCGGCCCAGACAGCGCGAGCAGCGCGCGGGCCGCTCGGATGACGGGTTGATGGCCCTGGAGATGGCGATCCTGGCGCCGCTGATCATCGTGATGCTGCTCGTCGTCGTCGCGTTCGGCCGGGTCACCCACGGCCGCGCGATGGTCGACCAGGCGGCCGCCGCGGCGGCCCGATCCGCGTCTCTGGCGGCCACCCCGGGGCAGGCATCCACCGTCGCCGGCCGGGACGCTCGGGAGACCCTTGCCGGCGCAGGGCTGTCCTGCGCCGGCGCCCGGGTCAGCCTCGATACCAGCGCCTTCCGGCCTGGGGGGCAGGTCACGGCCGACGTCACCTGCACCGTCGATTTGTCGAGCCTGGCGTTGGCCGGCGTGCCAGGGCGACTCACTCTCACGGCCTCCTCGACGGCACCCCTGGAGTCCTACCGCGACCTGTCCGGCGCCGGAGGTGCACCGTGACCCAGTGCCGTGTGCCCCAGGGCCGCACGCCCGCAGGTCGCGACTTGACGCGCGGCGGGGGAGCGGGGCGCCAGGACCGAGGGTCCGTCGCGCTCTACATGGCGCTGATCATGGTCGGGTTGCTGGTGATGGCCGGGCTGGTCATCGACGGTGGTGCCGCGATCGCTGCTCGGGCCCGGGCCGCCGACCTCGCCGAGCAGGCCTCCCGCGCCGGCGCAGACGCCCTGTCCCCGGCGTCACTGCGCGGCCCCAGCCCTGACGCCCTGGCCGTCGACCCGGTGGCGGCCCGGGCCGCGGCCACCCGGGTCCTGGCCCTGGCCGGCGCCACCGGAGAGATCCAGGTCAACGGCCTCGACGTCACTGTCACCGCGCACGTCCCCCGCCGCGCCGTGGTCCTGAGCGCGGTCGGTGTCAGTGACCTGACCGGGACCGCCGCAGCGACCGCGACCGTGCTGCACGGAACCACTACCGGAGGTCCCTGATGCCGCACTCCCAGCTGCTGCATTCCCAGCGGAGCCCCGCACGGTATCTGCGGGCGGCCGCCGCACTCGTCGTCCTGCTCGTCCTGGTCGTCGGGCTGCCGGTGGGCCTGGCCGCGACAGTCGGGAACCCGCTGCAGGCCTGGCCCGACCTGCGCGCCGGCGACCTGTCCGACACCGCGGTCGTCGCGGTCCTCGCCGCGGTCGCCTGGGTCGCCTGGGCACAGTTCGCCGTCGCCGTCCTCGCCGAGACCCTCTCCGTCCTGGCCGGGATCCGGCTGCCGGCCAGGCTGCCCGGGCTGTTCCCCAGCCAACGGCACCTGGCGCACCTGCTCGTCGTCGCCGCGTTCGTCATCGCCCCCCTGCACCTCGGGGCCCCGCCATCCGCCGCCTCGAGCAGCGCGCGGGGAGCGGCGGCCAGACCGACCGCAGTCGCCACCGCCCCCGCAACGTTCGTCGCTGCCGACCCCGCCGAGCAGACCGGCCCGCGCGGTACAGGGGCGGGCCAGGCCGTCGAGACCCGCCAGGCAGCGACGCGGCAGGCGGTCTACACGGTCAGCGACGACGGGCCCGGGACGTACTGGGACCTCGCCGAGCGGTTCCTCGGCGACGGCCTGCGGTGGCAGGAGATCTGGGACCTCAACAGCGGCCGCCGCCAGAGCGACGGCGCTGTGATGACCTCCCCGGATCTGCTGCGCCCCGGATGGACCGTCACCCTCCCCGCCGGCGCCGACCTCCCGCCCGGTGACGAGGCCGTCACCACGCCCGGAAGCGATGACAGCACCGGGACAGCGGGCACGCGAGACACCCCCGACACGGCCTCGGACGAGGTCACGGTCCGGCGTGGTGACACCCTGTCGGGGATCGCCGTCGAGCACGACGTCGCCGACTGGCACCGCCTCTGGCAGGAGAACCAGAACAGCCCCCAACCCGGCGGCCGCACCTTCACCGACCCCGACCTCATCCTGCCCGGCTGGACCATCGACCTCCCCGCAGCCCAACCCACGGCCGGCCGCCCGAGCACCCCCATCCAGAAGCCCGCACCCACCAACGACGGCAGGCAGAGCACAGCCCAGCCGGACCCGAGCACGTCACCGCCTTCGGCCCAAGCCCCGACCGTCGCCCCGACCGCCGCGCCCACGGCAGGCACGGAAGCCGCGCCCGAGACCGCGCCGAACCCTGCGACACGAGCCGATGACACGGATCGTGGTCGAGGCGCCGCCGCGTCGACGACCACCGGTGCAGGTGCGCCACAGGCCACGCCACCCCCCGACACCACCACCGTGACAGCGGGGGAGGAGTCGTCAGCAGACGCCGAGGCCCCGGCTGGTGACTTCTCGTTGGCCGCCACCTTGTTCGGGGCAGGAGGGCTCCTGCTGGCCGGGGTCAGCGCCGAAGCCCTGCGCCGTCACCGGCGCCGCCAGCAACGCCACCGTCGTCTCGGCAGGGCCATCGCCGCGACACCCCCGCAGCTGTCCGGCACCGAGCGGGCCGTCACCACGGGCGCCGGTGTTGCCGACGTCCGGTGGCTGAACGAAGCCCTGCGCGGCCTGGTCCACCTCCAGACGCCCGGCCCCGACAGCCCACCAGACGGATCACCGGATGCATCAGCGGCCGGGACTGAGCCGCGGGGATCGCTGCCGGACGTCGTCGCGGCCCGGCTGTCCGCCACCGAACTCGAACTCGTCCTCGCCGAGCCCCGACCTCAGGCGCCCGGCGCATGGACCGTCCACGCCGCAGGGACGCGATGGACCCTGGACCGCGGCGCTCCGACCGGTTTCGACCCGGCCGCCGCGGGCCGGCTGCTCGCGCCCTACCCGGCGCTGGCCTCTGTTGGGTACACCGCGGGCGGCGAGTACTGGCTGCTCGACCTGGAACGCGCCGGGTCTGTGGCCCTGACCGGCGACCCCGCACGCTGCCTGGACCTGGCCCGGTTCATCGCCGCCGAGCTCGCCCACAACACCTGGTCCGAGCAGCTCGCCGTCACCCTGGCCGGGTTCGGCGACGAGATCGCCGACCTCAACCCCGACCGGGTCACCGTCACCACCGACCCCGCAGCGGCCGTTACCCGGTCCTTGACCCAGCTCCGCAACGTCGCCTGGGCCCTGAAGTCCGCCGGCATCGACGTCCTGACAGGCCGCCTGCGCGACGTCGCAGCCGACCTGCTGTTCCCCCAGGTCGTCCTGCTCGCCGACCTCCACGACCCCGACCTCCTCGAGGAACTCGCCCCCCTACTCGCCGCCGTCCACGGCGGCCGAGACACCGGCCGAAGTGACGGCCCAGGCGACGGCCCAGGCGACGGCCGGGACTGTGGTGGTCATCGGACGGCGGCCGCGGTCGTCCTGACCGGCCGGTACCTGCCCACCAGCGACGCGGCCTGGCAGCTGCGCATCGACGCCGACGGCGCGCTCCACATCCCGGCCCTCGGCCTGGACCTGGTCGCCCAGCAGCTGCCCGCGCACGAGGCCGCCCAGCTCGCCCAGCTCCTCACCGTCGCAGCCCGCACCGACGACCGGCCGATGCCCGACGCACCCGGCGACGCCGGATGGCAGGGCTACGCCGACCTGGCCGGCGCGCCACGCCACGACATGTTGACCGATGCCGTGACCGCAACCGACCCCGGACCGGCCGGTGCGGCGAACGTCGAGCGGACCGCGCGGCAGGCCGGGGACGCGACCACCGGGTCGGTGCGCCCAGACCGGGTGCTGCCGCTGCCGCCGGCTGCGTACCTGGAGAGCACAGCCACCACCTGCGATGACCTGACGACCCTCGCTCCCGCCGTCGACGACACCGCCCGGCGACGGGTCGGCGACGCCGACCCGTCCCTCGATACCGATCTCGCCGACTGGAGGGCGCAGGACTGCCCCCGGCCCCGGCTGACCGTGCTGGGCCCGCTCACCGTGCGCGCCGGGGTCGACCTGCCCACCGAGAAGCACCGCCGCGCCTGGACCACCGAAGTCGTCGCCTATCTCGCCTGCCACCCCCGAGGCGTCACCGCCGAACAGCTCGGCGAGGACCTGTGGCCGACCGACCCCCGCGCGACCACCACCTCCAAGGTCCGCCAGGCCATCTACATGGTCCGCAAACGCCTCGGCACCGACCCCACCACCGGAACCGACTACGTCCCCACCGCCATCAACCCCACCGGCGGCCCCGGCCTCTACCGGATCGACGGACTCCTCGTCGACGCCGACCTGTTCCGCCGCCTGCGCCTACGCGGCGTCGCCCGCGGCGCCGACGGCATCACCGACCTACAGGCAGCCCTCGACCTCGTCACCGGACCACCCTTCGCCGACCGCCGGCCCAGCGGCTACGCCTGGCTCGCCGACGACCCCCTCGACCACACCTACACCGGCATGATCGTCGACGTCGCCCACGTCGTCGCCACCCACCACCTCGCCACCGGCCGCCCCGACCTGGCCGCCGCCGCCGCGCAGGTGGCCCTGGCTGCTGGCAGCACGGACGACGTCGCTCTTCTCGACCTCGTCGCCGCATGCGACGCCCAAGGCAACCGAGCCCAGGCCGATCGCCTCGTTGCGCGGATCCTCGCCAACCACGACGCCGAGGTCGAAGAGGATCTGCCGCCACGCACCGCGGAAGTCCTGCACCGGCGTCGGTGGCTTGACCGCGCCGGGTGACCGGCCGCTCAGTCGTTCGCTGCGTCGATCGAGGGTGTCAGCGCCGAGAGACGACGATCGGATCCGATTCCGTGAGATACGGCACCGGCCGCAGCGCTGGGTTGAACCCCGCCGCGACCAGGGTCTGCAACGCAAGGTGCCCTTCCTCGTCGACCTCGACCGCACGGATCTCGAACTTCGTTGCTCGGCTGGTGTCTGGGTCCCCGAACTGTGCCTGCGCGCAGATGTAGGTGATCCCGTCCTGGGTGCTGCAATCCCCTTGGGGGTTCGTCACCGGGCCGCCGACGAACTGCACGAGAATCCAGACGTGGTTGCCGACCGACGTCCCTGACCGGTGGATGACGACATCGTTCAGCATCGCCACTGTGCCGCCATCGGTCGGTTGCTCGATCGTCAGCGCCTCCTCGGTGGCCGGTGTCGTGGTCGCTGGCCCGGAGGACGACACGCTGGCCACGGCTGGCACCGTGGTGTCGGCGGTGGCACCGTCCTCCCTCAGCCCCCAGACCGCTGCTGCTCCGACGAGCCCGACCACGACCACGGCGACCAAGACCCTCGGGGACATCAGACGGGGCCGGCCGAGCGACGCGGGGGAGTCGGACGGGAGGTCGATCGCCGGACCGGGGTCGGCGGGGTCGGGTGCTGCCTGCGGCCCCGGCGCCTGGATCTCCGGGGCGATCGCTGCTCGGGTGGCGTGCCAGCGTTCGGTCCATTCGTCTACGTCGCCCCCGCACACCGCGACGTATGCCAGTGTCGTGTCCAGGGTCGGCAGGGAGGTTCCACCGGCTGCCTCGGCGAGCACGGACGACGAGCGGTGCGCCTTGCGCGCCATCGCCCCGTAGGTCGGCCCCCCGGCCTGCTGCCTCAGTTCGCGCAGCCTTTGCGCGAACGCCGCGACCGGCCCGTCCGCCGGGTCGATCTCGCGTTCTGGCCTGCCCACTCGTTGATCCTTCCCCCTGTGATGAGGGCGTTCACCATCGCACGGCCGCGCGGTCATCGGAGAGCCCTTCGGCTCTTCCCGCCGCCACGTCCTACCCATTGTTTGTCCGGCTCTACGACCGGATCCGGACAACCTCCTGCGCTGATACCCCTTCCTCCAAGGGACCGCCCGGAGACGGGTACGGACGATGTGTGAGGTGAGTCGACGTGGGATCCCACAACGAGTACCCGAACTGACGGAACGAGAGAACGAGGAGGTCGCAGTGGCCGACCTGAAGTGCGACAAGTGTTTCAAGCTGCTCCACGAGTGCCAGGTATGCCGTGGGTCCGGCGGGGTCTGCAGCGCATGCGACGGCACCGGGATGGTGTGCACCGACCACGACGGCTACTGGAAGCGCTGAGGCCCCTGAGATTGACGGACGACAGACCTGCCCGGACGACCGAGGAGACCAGCGCCATGACAGTCAACGACGAGACGCAGAAGCAGGACGAGTTCGCCGCCGCATTGCGCGCCCTGCGGCACGGGGACGGCTGGGAGGGCGACGTCTACGACGTCTACACCGTCATGAGGTCGCCCTTGCTGCGGGCCGATCAGTCGCCCGACATGCCCCGGGTGATCGCCTCGGCACTGGCCCGGGTCTACGAGGAGGGCAGGATGCGTTCGATGGAGCGCATGATCCCCCCGATGGTCCACATGACGCTGATCATCAAGGCGCTGGGGCGGGCCCAGGAGCTCTCCGGGCGTCCGGCGGCGATCGCGGAGGCACAGGCCGCATTCTCCAATCTGGTCCTGGGCTGAACAGGCAAGCTCCAACGCGAGCCGGACCACAACGGTAGGACTGCGGTAGGATCGGCGTTGTGACGGACAAGCATGTGAAGATGTCGATCACGGTCCCGCAGGCGGTCGCGGACCGGATCACCGCGGCGGTCGAGTCCGGTGCCTACCCGACGGCAAGCGCGGTGATCGCCGATGCTGTGGGGACCCGGTTGACGCCGAGGGAGACCCGCGTCGCGATCGACCGGCTGCGGGAGGGGCGTCCGATCGACGAGGACGCGATGGCGTTCTGGCGTGAGCGGCTCGCCCCGGAGAGCGCCCAGGCCGCTGCGTCGTGATCGGCGGGCGGGTCCTGGACTCCACCGCGGTTCGGGCGATCGCCTCCGGTGACAGCGAGTACGCCGCGGCGCTGCTGGCGGTCGCGACGGAGCTGGGGATCACTCTGGCGGTGCCGGCGACGTCGCTCGAGGAGGCCTGGCGGTGGTCGACGCCGGCCGAGCGTCCGTGGCTCGAGCTGCTCGCGCAGGCCTCCCCGGTGGTGGTCATCGACCTGGACGCCGCCGCGGCCCGGGAAACCGGCTTGCTGGCCTCGGTCGCCGGCCAGCCGCAGAGCGAACCCGCGACGGCGCAGTCGGTCGCGGTCTCGTTGCAGCGGGACTGGCCGGTGGTGACCCGCTACCCGGACGCCGTTCTGCTGCTGAGCAGCAAGGTGCGCACCGAGACCATCCCCTGACCGCGCCGCGGGTAACGGGCGACCAGCACACGGTCTAGGAGCCTGCTGAACAAGGCCTGCATCCGGGGGGCTTGGGCGGCGAGGAGGGGGCTCAAGGCCGTCTGGCGGCGGTCACGTCTCCTTGCGGAGCGGACACGAGCTCGCCCTCCTCGCCAGGTCGAGACTGCTCCTGATGCCTTTGGCGGGTCAAGAGCTCGGTCTCGTGATGGGTGGCGGTGGCCAGTCTGGGGCTATGCCAGGACCCACTGTTCTGCGTCGTGACGTAGGCCCAGGGCCAGGAGCCGGCGCAGGTTGAGGGCGGCGACACGGGTGTGCAGCCAGGTGTTGTTCTTGCTGATTCCGCGGAACGGGACGCGCCGGTTGCCGCGGGTGAGCCAGGCGATCGAGCGTTCGACCATCGGCCGGTGCTGGCGGTAGACGGCCAGGAAGTCGGGGTCGGCAGCTCGGGCGCGGTGCGCGCGTTGCAGGGCATCGTGCTCACCGACGTTGACCTTCCGACCACGGGGTGAGGTCGTGCAGCGGGATCGCAGCGGGCAGCCTTGGCAGGCGGCGCGGAAGTAGGCGGCCCGCCTGGAAGTCATCGCACGGACGATCCCGGCCGGGCAGGTCACGCTCCCGTACTGGCCGTCGGTCTCGTCGACAGTGAAGTCCGCGATGGTGAACCCGTTCTCGATCAACGACTTCAACGGCCAGGGCTTGATGACCGCGACATGTCCGACGGCGTCCAGGGCCGCCAGCATCGACCCGCTGCCGTACGCCGAGTCCGCCAGCACCTCCCACCGGTCCAACCCCTCGGCGGGCTCGGCGGGCTCGGCGGGCTCGGCGGGCTCGGCGGGCTCGGTGAGGCCGAGCAGTCGCTGGCCGACGGCGGCGTCGCTGCTGTCGGCGCCGGAGGCCTTGGTCAGCTCCGTGCCCAGGATCAGGCCGGTGTCGGGCTCGACGACGACGTGGGCCTTGAACCCGTCCTGGCGCCGGTGCTGGGTCTTGTGCGCGTGCCGGGCCTCGGGATCGACCGTGGAGATCACCCGGTCCGGGGCGGTCCGGCGCGCGATCCGCCACCGCCCGTCGGTCCCGTCCGAACCCTCGGCCGGCTCCACGTCCTGCCCCGCGACCAACGCCAGCAGTGCCACCGCCTGCGCCGCCTCACCCTCCAGGGCCTCGACCCCACCACGGCCCTGGAGTGCGTTGCTGAGCATGTCGGTGGGCATGTCGTTGACGGCGGCGAGCAGGGCGAGGGCGTCGTTGACCAACGCCGACACCAGGTCCTCACGGGCCTGCTCGTCATCCCACGCGATGTCCGGTTTCCCGGTGCGCGTGTAGTCGTAGCCGGTACAGACCGTCGTGACGAGGTCCCCAGCGCCGGGCACCACCCGCCCGACCCGGCGGACCGCGGCGATCAGCTGGGTCACGGTGTCCTGCCGCGCGACAGCGTCATCCAGCACCGTGGAGTCCAGCGCCCGCCGCGTCTTGCCGGCCAGCACCCCGGTCGCCGTGATCACGTCCCGGACCGCGTCGAAGATCCGGTTCGGGGCCTTCGAGGCCGCCAGCCGGGCCCGCCAGTACGTCAACGNTCCACCGCAGGTCGAACGTGACCGCCTCGACCGCCTCCCGGTCCGACAGCCCGTGCAACGTCTGCAGCACCAGCACCGAGGCGACCAGCTCGGGCGGCAGACTCGGCCGGCCCCGCCCGGACAGGAACAGGTCCTCGAACACCGACGCCGGAAACAGCTTGTTGCGGTGCTCGGCCAGGAACGCGAACACACTCCCCGCCGGCAGCAGATGCCCCGCCAACGACTCCACATCCAGCAGCTCACGCTGCCCATCACTCGCACCCTGCACAAGCCAAGCCTGACCCACCAGCCATGATCAACGAAGGACCCGGCTCGGCGTCTTGTTCAGCAGGCTCCTAGAGAGGAATCGACATGATCTCTTCGAGCTTCAGTACAAGTCCGTAGGCATTGGACCGCGGACCCACCTCAAACGTCAGCCATTCCTCGCGCGCGGGCTGAATTCTCAGCAGACCGTCGCCGCTCGGAAGAACCGTGATGAACGAGAGGTCGTCGGTGCCCCAAGGCCGCCCTCCCTGAGGAACGGACAGAACCACCTTCGTCAGCATGGTCGGATCGCGCCGGAGGTCGTCCTCGCCCCACAGCTCGGGATGCTTGAGCAGACCCCGTTCTGATGCGAAGACGAGGCGCTCGTCCGTCAGCGCCAGCAGACCGCGTATGCGATGTCCGTCCGACCGGCGGGAGACCACCTGGGCGACCTTGACACTCTGCGCATCTCTGAACGCGGCCCACATGTCGGCTGCTTCATCGTTCGTGGCCAGGCGCTGGATGAGTGCCTGAATTGCTCGCGCGGAGCGACGATCGCTAAGCCAACCCACTTGCTCGTACCCTCCGCGGCTGCTGCTCCGGCTCGGACGGAGTGTCCGCCCTGGTCCGGGCGGTCTACGGCCCCTGTGATTTGGCTGCGACTGCACCCGATGGTCTGCAGCATGCCCGGCTCGGATGAAGAGGCGGGTCGCGACGCGCCGTCTTGGTCAGCAGGGGGACGGCCTGGTGGTGACAGGTATCCGGAGGCGGTCCTGCTGCTGAGCAGCGCGGCGCATACCTGCCCCTGCTGGACTGTTCCAGCACCTGGCACCCAAGTCGGGCCGGAGCCGAGCCAGCGCCTCCGTCAGAGGTGTCACCGGGTGGGTTGATGACGCAGGTCAGCCGATTGTTGGCGGTTGGCGCGCTGACGCGATGACGGTCAGGTGACAGTGCTCGTGTGACGGGTCGGGGTACTCCTCCTCGGCAGCGTCGGTGACGTTCTGACGTCCCCGACGAGGAGTGCCGAGATGTTCCGTGACGACAACGTGGCTGGTAGCTGGACCGCTCTGGTGGACCGCCTGGACCGAGCCGGGACCCTCCTGCGATGGGCAGACGCCGAGTCAGCGCTGGCTGGCGTGGGCGGGGTCGAGGACCTGGCCCGGCTGACCGCCCGGGGCAGCGACCTGGACCGCTGCGACGAGGTGCTCGGCGGCCTGGTCCGCCGCGCGGCCGCGGATGGCGGGGACGACGCCGACGCCGTCCTGGTGCTGCTCCACCTGCTCGCGTCCGGGGTCGCCACGATGGTGGGCCGGCTGCGGGACCTGGACACCGCGGGGGACCTGGTGACCGTGGTGGTGGGGCAGTTGGCGGTGGAGATCCGGCAGTTCCCGTGGCAGCGCCGGCGCCGTGCGTATGCGTTGAGCCTGCTGCTCGACACCCGCCGTGCGGTGCTGCGCGAGCTCGGGGTCCGCCGCGGTGCCGCGGCGCGTGAGGTGCTCGTCGACGGCGACCTGTACTGGTGGGAGTCGACCCTGGACGCAGTGCCTGGCCCGGAGGAGCCCGGTGCGCTGGAGGAGCTCGCTGACTTCCTGATGTGGGCGACCCGCCGCCGGCTCGTGGACGCGGACGACGTCCGCCTCGCCTGGCAGCTCGAGCAGCTCCATGGGTACGGCCAGGGCGCCGGCGTCCGGGTGGCGCAGGCCTGGGGGGTCCACGAGCGCACGGCCCGGCGCCGGCAGGCCCGGACGCTGTCCGCGTTGAAGGCGGCCGCCGCCGAGTACGCGGCGGCCTGACCGTGACCGGGGCCGGCCAACCGCTGGTCACACGGCAAGGGGGCCAGGTCGGGTCCCTGCAGTCGACTGCACGCGGATGCCGGAATCCCGGCCGGCGGGTGCCCTGTGGGCGGTGAAGGCACCCCACAAGTCCCCGGAGAAGCCCATGGTCGAGTGCACCCTGCGTCAGGCACGACCACTGGCAGGACCGTCGGCAGATTCTGGTGGGCGAGCGGGCTGCTGGGGCCGGGCGGAGCTGGCCGCCGCCGTCCCGGCCCAGCCCCGGATCCAGGCGGCCGCCGGTGCAGCGCCTGGCCACGGGGCGACGTGGTCGCCCGCCTCAAGGCGGCAGGCGGGCGACCACGCGACCGCCGAGCGGAGTATCCGCGGACGGTCGATGCACGCCGCCACAGCACCGCGGCAAGGGTGCTCGCGGTGAGGACCACGACGGCGGGCCCTGGCGTCCGCGCGGCGTCACTGGCGGGCGCCGACGTCGACCCGTCGACCGGGTCCCTTCTGTCGATCGCCCAGCTACAGGCAGCCCTGCGCGCCCGGACCGCACCCCTGGCGCCAGTCCACGAGGACGAACGGCCGCCCGCCGTGATGCCCGCCGTGATGCCCGACGCGATCTACACCGTGGTGTCCGCGCCGGTGCCAGCCACGCAGTGGGTGGGGGAGCGGGCTGGTGTCACGGTGGCCGGCGGGCCGCATCCGGGGCCGCTTCCGGAGTGGCTCGCCGAGGTGCCGGGCTCGTTGCTGGTCGTCGGTGCCCATTCGGGTGCCGGGTCCTCCACCGTGGCGGTCGCCATCGCCGAGGCCGCATCCCGGCTCCCGGCTCCCGGCACCGCTGGTTCAGTCGTGCCGCCGGGGTCGGTGCACCTGGTGGATTGCTCGCCGGCTGCTCGGGAGGGCCTGGCGGGGGTGACCGATGCCGAGCTCGGGGTCGGCGCCTGTGGCCGGTGGCGCCACGGCCGGCGCGGCCGCCTCACCGTTTCTCGCCCGGTCGACGACCTGCCGGTGACCCCACCGGACACCGACGCCCCACTCTTCGGGGCGGCCGCGCGGGAGGATGTGCGGGAGACCGGGGTGACCGTCCTCGACCTCGGCTGCCACCTGGACGACCTCGCACGGGTACCGGCGGGGCCGGTGGTCGTGGTGTTCCGGCCGACGTTGCCGAGCCTGCAG
Source organism: Kineosporia sp. A_224 (assembly GCF_002198655.1). GTDB lineage: Bacteria > Actinomycetota > Actinomycetes > Actinomycetales > Kineosporiaceae > R-H-3. Next base: position 62,583 of record NZ_MWLN01000117.1, on the reverse strand, counting down.
CGCCTCGAGGTCACCCTGACCAGGCTGACCGCCCTCGGCGTGACCCCGCTCGGCCCTCGACCAGTCGTGGTGGCTGCTGTCGGGCCGGCCCGGTGGCCGCGCCAGGTCCGGGCCTGCGCCGGGCCGCTGCTCCAGCAAGCCCACCGCGCCGGCCTGGTTGTCACGGTCCCGCTGAACCGCCGCCTGGCCGTCGCCGGACTCGGCTCCGGCCCGTTGCCCCGCAAGGTCACCGCGACGGGCACCCGCCTGTGGCAGCTCGCCGGCACCGCAGCACGGTCGGCCCTTGTCCTCGAGCAGCCACTGCCCGTCCAGCCGGCCCGCCAGCCGCCGGCAGCGCAGGAACCGCTCTTCCCCTTCTTCTTCGACTCTCAGGAGCAGCAGTGACCAGCCCTCACCTCATAGCGACCCAGATGGCCACCCACGTGGCCGTCCGGGCGGCCGGGGCGTGCCCGACGGCGCCCTCGGCGCAGGTGCAGTCCTACGCCGACGACATCCTCGGCTGGGTCAAGTGGGGGGTGCTGGCCATCCTTGCGGTGAGCTTCTTCGCCTGCGTCGGGATGATCATCTGGGGTCGGGTCACCCACCACCCCAAGGGCGCCCGCCTCGGCTTCGACGGCCTGATGATCTGCCTGCTCGGTGCCGTCCTGTACGTCGCGGGGTACACCGTCATCACCGGCATCACGGGCTGCTGACCCGATGACCAACCGGACGAGCCAGCGGGACAGCACCGCGGAGGCAGCGGGCGCTGCCCACGGAACGGGCCTGCCGCGAGGCAGCACGGGCGGTGGGGGCAGGGCACTGCTCGGGGTCGCGGTCGTCGGCGTGCTGCTGATCCTGGTCGGGGCCGGGCTCACCCTCGCCCCGCTCCGCAGTGCTGCCGAGGCGCCGCCGCCCGATGCGCCAGGGACCGCGGCCGGCCCGACCGGTCCCGTCGACCCGGCCGCTTCGCCCCCGTCCGTGGCGACGTCGGCCTCGACCGTCGGCCGCCGAGTGCAGCAGCGGCAGGAGGAGGACGTGGTCGCGGCGCGGGTGATGCCGTCGCTGCCGCTGTCCTCGGCCACGCCTGGGCCGGTGAGTACCCGGGACCCCGGCCCCGTGATCGTCGTCCCCGACTGCCCCGACACCGGCCCGGCCGGCGTCCAGACCGGCTGCCCGCACACCCGGGCGGGCGCGTTGGCGCAGCTGATCGCGATCGACCGGGCCGCGCTGCAGTCCGGGACGATGGCCGGCGCCCGCGAGGTCATCGCCGCCTGGGCACTGCCCGGCGGCCCGACCACGACGTCCTGGTCGGGCGTCCACGCGATGGCCGCCCTGCTCAGCCCGACCCGCAGCGTCCAGGGCCTCACCGGCACATCCGCCGGCACATCGGACCGCACATCGCCAGGCACGTCGTCAGGTGCGGCGGCTGGGATGTCGGCGGTTCCGGTCGTCCTGACGCCGGTGATGGGCCTGTTCAAGGGGCACGTCGGGGACGACTTCGTCGTGCCCTGTGTCGGCTACGAGCTCGCGATCACCATCACCCGGACCGCCCGGGTCGGGGTCTCGGACTGCCAGCGGATGACCTGGGACGGCGACCGGTGGATGATCGGCGCCGGCCCGGAACCGGTCCAGGCACCGAACGTGTGGCCCGACACCGACGCAGCCATCGACGCCGGCTTCACCGACCTGGCCTGGCAGCCATGAGCCGCGCACTGATGAGAACCGTCGCGCCGGCGTTCGGTCCGTCGTTCAGCCCGTCGTCGAACCCGGTGACTGACCCGTTCGGGTGGGCTCTGGGCACGGCGGTCAATGGCGTCGCGGACACGCTGATCACGATCCTGTCGGGTGTCTGGCAGGCCGGGTTGTGGCTGCTCGAGCTCGCGTTCCGGCTCGTCGACGCGTTCACCACCCCGGACCTGACCGCGAACGGACCGATGGGGTACGTCCTGCCGATCACGTTGTGGCTGGGCGGGTTCGTCGCCGTGGTGATGTTCTTCGTCCAGCTCGGCCTGGCGCTGGTCCGTCGGGACGGGCAGAGCATCGGGCGGGTGTTCCTCGGCCTGGCCCAGTTCGCGATCGTGTGGGCGTCGTTCGTCGTCGTCGGCGCCGGGGTGGTCGCGGCCGCGTCCGGGCTGACCCACGGGATCCTGTCGGCCACCCTGGACGTCGACGTCCTGGCCTCCTGGGAGGGCTACCGCAGCTGGCCCCGCGAAGGCGTCGACGTCGCCAGCGCGTTCGTGCTGGCCATCACCTCCCTGCTGCTGCTCATCCCGGCTGCCTTCACCGATGTCCTGGTCGCCCTGGTCCGGGAGGCAGCACTGATTGTCCTGACTGCCGTCGCGCCGATCGCCGCGGCGGGGCTGCTGAGTGACGTGAGCCGGGCCTGGTTCTGGAAGTCGCTGCGCTGGTTCCTGTCCGCGGCGTTCATTGCCCCCGGCTCCGCGCTGGTCCTGGGGATCGGGGTCCGGGTCTCCAACGGCGTCATCGCCGGCGCCGGTGCCGCGACGACCACCGCCGTCGGCACCACCGAAGCGACCACGTCGACGGCGGCCGCGGTCGGCACCGGTGTCGTCGGCGCGGCCCTGGTCGCGGTCGCCGCGATCGCGCCGCTCACCCTGTTCCGGCTGATGTCGTTCGTCGAGCCCAGCACCGTGTCCGGGGCCGCCATGCGGCAGGCCTGGGCCGACTTCAGCAACCCCGGCCGCGCCGAAGCCAGCAGCGGCGGCGGGTCGGACGGTGCGGCCGCGGCCAGCGACGGCGCCGGCCGCGCCCAGGGCGAGGCCGCCGCGTCGACCGCGACCGAGTCCCGAGTCAGCAGCGCCCTGGGCATGTTCGGCCGCGGCATGCAGCTGACCACCTCGATCGCGAACCGGGCCGTCGACCTGAGCACCGACATCCTCGGCTCCGCCGGCGTCGGGCACCCCGGCTACTCGATGACCCCCGCCGACGAACGAGCCCTCCGCAGCTCCAGCGGTAACGGTGATGGAGGCGGCGAAGCAAACGGCACCGTCGACCCGGCGACGCCGTCCGGTCCCGCGCCCGGGACGCAGCCCGGGTCTCCCGGCGCCGGCGGCCCAGCCCCGTCCGGCCCGTCAGGGGCAGCAGGGGCGCCACCCGGATCGGCTCCTCCAAGTGGTGGGGCCGCAGGCGGCGGCGCCGGAGGCGCTGCAGGGGCCGGCGCGGGTGCTGGGGCCGCGGGCTCGGTGCCGGTGGTGGTCCCGTGAGCGCGGGAGAGCCGATCCGGTACGGCGGGTGGGGACCGGACCGGCAGACCTGGCTGCTCGGCCTGACCGGCGCCGCATGGACGGCGGTCGTTGCCGCCGGGCTGCCGCTGCTCGGGGCGGTCGGCGCGCACCGATGGACGGTCGCCGCCGGGTGGCTGGCGGTCTGGCTGTTCACCGTCGCCGGGGTCGCGGTCCCGGTCCGAGGCCGCCCGGGACTGACCTGGCTTCGTGACGTGACGATGAGAGGAGTCGGTGCAGCGATGGGGTGGACCAGATGGCAGTCCCGCGCAGCGACCGGCCACCCGGGCGACCACCCCGGCGACCATGGGCGGGCTGACCTGCCCGGGGTGCTGTCCGGGATCACCACCCACGACGGGCCACCGTTCGGGCCGCTGCAGACCCGGCACGCCCTCGTCCACGACACCGCCGCCGGGACGTGGGCGGTGGTCGCGCGGGTCTGGCACCCCGGGATCGGCCTGACCGAGACCGGGCACCGGGCCCGGATGGCCGCCGGCCTCGCCGAGCTCCTCGAGGGCGCCGCCACCGCCGAGCTCGTCAGCGTCCTCGCGCTGCAGGTCCGCACCCTGCCCGACGACGGCGCCGAACGCGCCGTCTGGCAACGCAACCACCTGCGCCCCGACGCCCCCGCCCTGTCCCGGCAGGTCAGCGACCAGCTCTCCGCGGCCGTGGTCGCCGCCGCCGTGCGGCACGAGACGTTCGTGACCGTCGTGGTCCCCGAGCAGCGGATCGCCCGCGCCTCCCGGCAGGCCGGCGGCGGCATCGACGGCCGGGCCAGGGTCCTGCACTCAGTGATGGCCGAAGTCGAGGCCCGCCTCGTCGACCAGATCGGCGCCACCGGCGTCGCCTGGCTCGACTCCCCGTCCCTGGCGGCCGCCATCCGCACCGGCTTCGCACCCGGCGAACGCGCCGCCCTCGTCGACGCCGCCCTCGGCGCCGGGCCACGACTGCCGATGGCCGCCGCCGGCCCCTCGTCCGCCCCATCGCCGGCGGCACGGCACTGGGTCCACGACGCCTGGTCCAGCGTCACCTGCACCGTGCTCCTGCCGGACAAGGGCGCCGTGATGGGCGCCCTCGCCCCGGTCCTGGCCCCCGCCCAGGCGGGGGAGCGGCGCTCGATGACCGTGTTCCTCGAACCCATCCCCGCCGGCAGAGCCGACCGGCTCGTCGGCCGCGAAGCCATCTCCGCCGGCACCGCCGCCGAACTGCGCACCCGGATGGGCTTCGCCACCCGCGCCGCACACCGCCGCGACGCCGCCCGCGTCGGCGACCACGACGCCCGCCTCGCCTCCGGCAAAGCCCTGGTCCGCACAGCGATCGCCGCCGCCACAACCGTCCCATCGACCTGGTCCATAGCCGAAGCCGGCCGCGGCCTCGAGGCCACCATCCGCGCCGCCGGGTTCACCCCACTACGCCTCGACCTCGCCCAGGACTCCGGGTTCGCCGCCGCCTGCATCCCCCTCGGGGTCGGGCTACCCCGCCGACGGGGCGGTCTGTGACGTCCCTCGGATGAACTCAGGCGCGGAAGCGCGGAAGACCTCCCCTGCTAAGGCCAGGAGGCGCCCCCGCCGACACCTTGGAGTGACCGGGTTGACGAAACGTGTGGAGGGCACTCATGGACCGCCTGTCCGAGGAAGACCGCCGCGGCCTTCCACATGCTGACTGGGCGCAGCTGCACTACGAGGGCATTGAACGTGACCCCTCACGGAGCGATGGGGAGATTCACCTCGACTTCCTCTACTTCGTGGCTCCCGGGACTCTGAACCCGGTCACCCGAGATGACGGGGAGGCCATCGTCGACGTTGTCGTCGCTGACGGCCGGCGAAGCCTCGCCTTCCGAGTTGCTCGCAGCGTCAAGGCAGGCTGCGTCGAGCACGCCGTTGTCGGTTGGGACGACAGGACGGCGGGCAGGCCCGTCGCCGATCTTGCCCGGCTGCTGAAGGACTGCCCCTCGGAAGGCTGAACGCGCTCCGGCGATGGCAGGCCCACTTTCGAGGTAGCTGCCTGAAATGAGGCGCGGGATCGACCTGACGCGGTGAACTCACCGTTCGCTGCCTATTCAGGGAGGTCCCAGATGCCCCGTCGGAGCACAGGTCGGGGAGTGCAGACACTGCTCACCGACTTCGGCCATGACCTGCCGACTGCAGCACCTGTGCCGGTCCGCGAGGTAGGCCTCGGTCCGGACGTCCAGGTCGTTGCGCGCCGCGGCGTACGCCTTGCGGGCGCAGGGTGGACGGCGGTCCCAGCACCTCTGGCGGCGTTCCGGATGACCTCGGAGCAGGTCGGCGGAGTCTGGCCGCTGATCCCCGCCGAAGGGCTGCCGCCGACCGGCGCGCTGGTCGGGATCGACTGGCTGTCTGGGGGAGCGTTCTACTGCGACCCGATCGGCTGGACCCTGCACAACACCGCCGGCGTCACCAACCCCAACATGATGATCTTCGGTGCGCCCGGGCGCGGGAAGTCCAGCGCCGTGAAGACCATCGCGTTGCGGCTGATGGCGTACGGCTACCGCACTCTGATCTTGGGTGACGTCAAGGACGAGTACGAGGGCCTGTGCCGGGCCCTCGGGGTGAGCCCGCATGCCGTCGGCCCTGGGCTGCCGGCGCGGATCAACCCGCTCGACTTCGGGCCGCTCGGCCGGGACTGGACCCACCTGGGCCGGGAGGAGGCGGCGCGGCGGGCGGCGATCGTGTTCGCCCGCTGGCTGCAGCTGCTCCGCGGGCTGGTTGGGTCGCAGAAGGTGCCGTTCGGGCCGACCGCCGAGTCCGCTGTCGGGCAGATCCTGCGTGACCTCACCGGGTACGCCACGGGTGCGACGTCCCTGACTGAGATCACCATCCCGCAGGTCTGGCAGGCGCTGTGTGACCCGACCCCGCAGCTCGTCACGGGGTGCCGGTACCGGTCCCGGCAGCACTTCCTCGACGACACCCGCGGCGTCCGGGACGCCCTCGGCGCTCTGGTCCACGGGCACCTGGGGGGCTTGTTTGACGCCCCGACCACAGTCAAGGTTGACTGGCGGGCACCGATCCAGTCGCTGTCCCTGTCCCGGCTCGAGCCGCTCGGCGACGAGGCCGTCGGGATCGCCCTGATGGCGCTGAACTCCTGGGGCCGCGCGATGACTGACGTCCCGCACCTGTCCGGGCACCAGCCATCTGGGCAGGTCGACCTGCGGGTCGTGGTCCGCGACGAGGCCTGGAAGCAGATGCGCCTGGGAGAGCAGGCCGTCGCCTCCCTGGACGCCGACCTGCGGCTGTCCCGCCGCGACGGCGCCATCCAGATCGTCGTGGCCCACAAACCCTCGGACATGCTCACCGTCGGCGACGCCGGCTCGGCTGCGGTCGCGATCGCCAAGGAACTGCTCCACCTTTGCTCCACCAAGGTCCTCCTCGGCCAGGACGAGGCGATCGGCGACGAGCTGTCCGGGCTGCTCGGCCTGACCCCGATGGCCTCCGGGATCGTCACCGGCTGGGCCACCGGCGGCCGCGGCCGCGCCCTATGGGTGGTCGGCAGCCGCCAGTTCCAGGTCAGCGGCATCCTCACCGCCACCGAGACCGCCCTCACCGACACCAACAACGCCATCACCCCATCCGCGCCACGCGGCCTGTCGCCCGTCGTCCCGTCCGACGACTCCGCTGCCGGTGCGGCGTCACGCTGACGTGCGCACCGGAACCAAGGTCGGGCTGGCCGCCCTCGCGGCGGTCGTCCTGCTCGCCGCGCCGCTGCTGCTCGTCGTCACCGTGATCGCCGCGACCGTCGCCGCCGCAGTACCCCAGGTGTGCCTGCCGGGCGGCATCAGCGCCGGCGGCGCCGTCGAGGAGATGCTCGACGGGCTCTCAACGAACCCCCGGGTTCGGGCACAGCAATGGGCGAACGCCGCCGCGGTGGTCGCCCAAGGGAGGGCGGACGGCGTCCCGGTGCGGGGCCTGGTGATCGCGGTGATGACCGCGCGGCAGGAGTCGAGCCTGATCAACGTCGCCTACGGCGACATCGCGGGCCCGGACTCGCGTGGCCTGTTCCAGCAACGCGACCCGTGGGGCCCGCTCGCCGTCCGGATGACTCCGCGCGGCGCCGCGCACCTGTTCTTCACCGGCGGCCGGGCGCCGGGCACACCCGGGCTGCTGGACCTGCCCGGCTGGACGTCGATGCCGCTGTGGCAGGCCGCGAACCGAGTGCAGCGCAGTGCCTTCCCCACCGCGTACGCACGCTGGCAGACCCTCGCCACCACGATGGTCGCCACACTCCTCGAGCCGGCGACCTCCCCCGCTCCGCCGAACAGCCCGGACGCCGGCCTCGATGCGCAGCCCGTGGTCGACCCGGCCGGGCTCGTCTGCACGACCGGACCCGTCCCCGGCGAGGCCGGGGCGGTGGTCGGAGCCGGCGGCTGGGTCTCGCCGCTGGCCGCGGGCCGGTACATCCTGTCCAGCCCGTTCGGGATGCGCACGCTCGAGGGTTTGCGCCGCCTGCACGCCGGCCAAGACCTTGCCGTCCCGGTCGGCACCCCGGTCCACGCCGCGGCTGCGGGCACCGTCGTCTTCGCCGGCAACGCCTCCGGCTACGGCTACCTCGTCACCATCCAGCACCCCGACGGCGTGAGCACCCGGTACGCGCACCTGTCGGTGATCCGTGCGCGACCAGGGCCGGTCGAGGCCGGTGTGGTCATAGGGCTGAGCGGCGGCGCCCGCGGGGCTCCCGGGGCTGGGCACAGCACCGGCCCGCACCTGCACTTTGAGGTCCGCCGGGGGACCACACCCATCGACCCCGTGCCATGGATGCGCGCGCACGGTGCATGGTTGTAGGAGTTGCAGCCGGTCTCAGCTCAGACACCGCGGTAGGTGGTACCCGGTCTCATGATGACGATCCACCTGGCGCCGGCGCGGACTGCCTGATCTGGGTGATGCGCCCCTTCGTCAGGCCGATCTCGACGGCAACAGCGCTCATCGTCATGCCCCGCTCCCGCGCCGCGCGCTCGATCGCGACCTTGCGCAAGCGGGCGAGCTCGACGGACCGCTGCTGGTAGGTGCCGATGAGTTCGGTGGCCAAGCGCGCCTGGACAAGTGGGTCCTGCTCGGCGCGTACTGCCGCGAACTCATCGTTGTCCACTCCACCAAGTTTAGGTCCCTCGACCGACATGGTCGACGTCGCCGGACGCCACGTGGCGGTTCAGATAGTCCTTGCCGGGGTGCGAGATGACGCTACTGGGGGGCGGCCCCATGGCCAAGCACGTGATCTGCGGCGGGAACGTGTCGGATGCTCACACGTAGCGGTTCACGGATGACGGCGCAGGGCGCGGTCCACGTCCCCTGGCTATGGGAACGATCACCAATCTGTCGAGGTGACTGCACAGACGAGGGTGGGGCGGTGCTCGTATGTCATGAGCGAGGGCAAAGGCGGGGGCTCCACCCACGCGCGTGACATGCAAGGCGGCGTTGTTGTGTTCCGGCCGTCCGGCGCCTCGAGATCGGAGCGCCGTGCGGAGACGACTTCGTAACCGTTTCGTACGTGCATGGAGGGAGTACCGCAGTGGGCCTGCAAGGACCTCGCGAGAACGGTCGAGCAGACGGTCTCGGGAAGTTGAACGAACTGCAGGACGTCGCCGAGTTCATCCGGCACGCCGACCCCGTCTTCCGTCGGGTGGTCACGCGCTGGACCGCCGGGGACGTGGCGACGGCGGACGACGTCGTGCAGGAGACCTGGATCAAGTTGCAGCAGCACTGGTCATCCATCAACCGCAACCGTGTGGGCTGGTGCTTCAGGATCGCGCGGCGCGAGCTTGCTCGCGCGGCCAAGCGTGATGTGCGAAGGCGCGATGGAGAGCTGAGATCGGTAGAGGCGTCTGACGGGGCGGAGGCCCGCCAGCAGGACGAGGAATGCTGCAGAAGGGACGAACTGATGCAGATGCTCGGCAGGCTCCCTGCTCGTCAGCGTGCCGTACTCACGCTGGACCTGGAAGACCGGCCCGACGGTGAAATCGCAAGAACGCTGAGGATGCTGCCCTCGACGGTGCGTAGCACCCGTCGAGATGCCCTGAAGAGCGCGAAAAGGGTGCTGGAGGAACTCCGGGCCGAAGCGGTGCCCGGTAAGACAACCCAACAGCCGGAGGACGCGTCGTCGCGACCCGGCACAACACCGGAAGGAGGACCGCTGACCAAGCCTCGTCCAGGTCCGGGTCGTTGAGGTGTCTTGGGCAGACACACAAGTCGACTGGCGCGCTCCGCGGCACCAACCGAGAAGCGCGCCTGACGCACGTACCGGACCTGAGGATTCGTATGGAGGAGAAGTGACTCGCGAAGGACCGAAGTTCATCCTTACGCTCGTCGGCGCATGGCTCGGGGACCCCCGACCGCGTCGACCGCGCGGCGCCGGCGGCGACACCATCGCAAGGCGGGCCGCAGCCCGTTTCCGTGGCACTCCAAGGAAGAACGTCAACCTCATCCCTCTCGAGGGCATGCAGGAACTGCGTGACTTGGCCACCAAGTCGGCCGAGAACCTCGCGGACTGCTTCGCACAGGAGGTCGACGTCGAGCAGGTCATCAAGGACACCGCCAGAATCGCGGAGGAGCGCAACCTTCGACGCAAGCGGCAGCGATTCTCAATTGTTGCTGGCCTGGCCGCACTCACAGGCGCGATCTTCTTCGCGTTCCTGACGGGTCCCTGGCCCGTGTCGTCGACATCGAAAGCGTCCATCAGCAACTTCGTGCAACTCGGTGCGGCGGCGTTCGGAGCCACTATCTGCTGGACGATCGCGTTCCAGAAGCGTCGACGCGGCGACGGAATCAGGCACCGCATGCGCAGCGAGGTTGCCGCGTGGGTGCTGTTTGGTGCCGCATGTGCCGCCTGGGCGACTGGTCAGTCGATCTGGACTTGGTTGGAGCTGAGGGGAGGTGAGCAGGCACCGTTCCCATCCTGGGCAGACGCAGGATTCGCTCCGGCGGCCTTGTTCACCTTCGCCGGACTGATGCTCTACCCGACGGCCCTACCAAAACTCACCACTCGCTGGCGCGGGTCGGTCTGGCTCATCGAGGCAGCACTCGGGGGCGTCGTCCTTTGCTGTGCAGGCTGGGTCTTCCTCGTGGAGCCCGCCATGGGCGGGCTCTTCGGGTGGCCCGCAGTCCTGGCGGCCTTCTACCCACTCGCAGATCTGGTCAACGGCGCCGTTGCGGTGGTGGCGGTTGCCCGTGCAGCCCGAAACCTCAACCCGCTCGTCCTGCTGGCGGCCGGCATCGCAGCCTGGTCGTGCGCTGACATCGCGTTCCTGGTCTTGCAGCACACCGGGGCGTATGCCACAGCGGACCAATGGGTCGACACCGCCTGGGTCCTCGGCTTCCTCACCATCGGGGTGGCGGGCATGGCGCCGTCTGACTACCAGATCACCTCAAACCCCGGCAGGTTCAAGGAGATCGCGAATACCTTGCCGGTCCTGGCCGTCGGGACAGTCACGATCGCCGGCATCTATCGCTGGTGGGCGACCGCTGGCAGCATCGGGCCAGTCGTACTGCTGTCAGCGGTCTTGGTGGCTCTGCTCCTGCTGTTGCAGACCCGTTTCCTGTCCGAACGTGTCCGCGAGTACGACGATGCACTGCCTCGTCTGACTCAGTACTTCTCGGCAACGCAGCCCACTGGTGCATCCGCCGACGCTGCAGTCTCCCCGGTCATCGACGCGGTGGCGGACAACGTCGCCCCTCCTTCTCGCCCGACGGCGGCAGCCGCTCCTTCGTCGTGCTCGGTCCCGACCCGGGCGGAGATCCATGACCTGGTCTATCGGCTCGAACGGCAGCGGCGGCTTGCAGACGGCCGCGAAGGCATCGAAAGTGACGGCACGGACGACAACCCCAACGACAGCACGGACAACCGGTCAGAAGACCCGAGCGGCTTGTGGCACCTATGGCTCACCGTCACCGCCGGCCGCGGCTCTCCACCCGAGGCGGGTCCCGACCAGTCCTCGATACCTACCGCAACTGGGCGACCGGTCGACTCTTCAAGCCGATGACCTACACCAACGGGGCCGGGGTACTTGACGTACCCCGGCCCCACGCGCGGTCCACCTACAGGGAGGGGATCCCGCTCCGTTGCGTTCAGTGATTGTCACCGTCGCCGGTGTCGTCCGCTCCGGCTTCCTTGCTGTCATCCTGCCCGGCAGGGCCCTCACGCCCATCCTGCTCCCGGCGGGTCACCAAGTACGTCACCACAGCCACGAGCACTGCAACCTCCGACACGACCGTCAGCACGACGGAGTGCGTTGCCGTGTACATGGCGACCATGCTGGCCACCACGGTGTTCACCTGCAGCGCTAGCGACGAAGACGGCTGACCGTCCTTGCCCTGCGGTCTGCGGTCCCTACGACCACGACCGTCCTTCGACTTCGCCATCACTCGATACCTCTCTTACCGCACAGTCACCGACGCTCTGTACGAGCGCTGACGGCGGGGTGACAGTGCAGCCTTGCCTTCCCAGGGGTGGGTGACTCAAAGCACGCGTCCCCGGCTGCACGACGCGACGACCCGCCCAGGCCAACTGTCGTTGTCGCCGAACGGATCCGAGGGCCCTCGGGGGCGGTTGCTTGTCGGTCTCGGGGCAGGCACCAGCCTGCCCCGGGTCTTCGGCCGGTTCGAGCACATAGGTCGCGGGCCCGGCCCTCTGCAGCGTGCTGTCCGGATCACTAGTTCTGCCGTACCTGAGCAGGAGACCGATAACGCTGAGGGGGAGGGGCGGATGTCTGGCTACGGTTCACCGCGGCATGATCCGCGGCCGTGGGGAGGCACATGGGAGTTGCCACTGGTGGTGCTCATCGTCGCCGTGTCCGGCTTCGGGACGGCGGCGCTGGCCGGGCAGGGGATCGCGGCCGCGGTCACCGGCGGCGGCTGGGTCTGGCCGTCCGGGGAGGGATCGGCCGGCCGGGGCGTGGCCGGTCTGCTCACCGGCCATCCGGGTACGGGGCTGACCCTGGAGCAGGCGAAGAGGCTCCCGGCGGCCTGGGTCGTCTACGCCGGCGTCGCCGTCGCCGAGGTGGTGATGGTGGCGCTGAGCGCGGGCGCGGTGCTGTTCGCGCGGCGGTGGTGGCTGCCGAACGACCCGCGGCGTGGGCTGGCGTCTCGGGCGCAGGCTGCCGAGGTGCTCGGCGCCGGTCGGCTGCGCAGGGAACGCGCCGTCATGCGCCCAGACCTGTTCCCCGCACGCGGCGCCCGCCCGCCCCTGACGGCTCGACTGCCTCCGGCGTCAGGAGCGCTGCGCCGGGATCCGACACAGCTGGGGTGGCGGCTGGGCCGGTCCCGGGCACCGCACGGTGTCGACCTGTGGGTGCGGTACGACCGCACGACCGGGGTGTTCGGTGCCCAGGGGTCGGGCAAGACCCTGGACATCCTCGCGCCGGCGCTGCTCGCGCACCCGGGGGCGGCGATCGTCACGCTGACGAAGGCGGAGGACCTGCTGCTGACGGTGGGGCGGCGGCGTGGGGTGGGGCCGGTGGCGGTGCTGGACCCGTTCGGGTCCGCGCCGGGCCTGCCGGAGCTGGTCTGGGACCCGGTCGCGGGGTGTGTGGACCCGAAGGTCGCCGAGCGGCGGGCGAAGGCCTTCTCCGCCGGGACGGTGACGGGGTCGGTGAGTGGTGGCCGCGCGGATGCCGCGGCCCGCTTCTACGCGGCGGAGACCGCGAAGGTGCTGCAGGGGTTCCTGCACGCCGCGGCCCTGACCGGCCGCACGTTGGATGACGTCCTGGCGTGGGTCGCGGACCCGGCGGCCGCGGAGCAGCCGATGGAGATCCTGCGGGTGCACCCGCACGCGGCCAGGTTCTGGGACGGGCTGCTGGCCGGGGCGCTGACCGGGTCGGCGGACACGGTGGGGAACACGGTGACGACGGTGCAGCAGGCGATGGGCCTGTTCTTCCAGCCCGAGATCCGGGCCCGCTGCGTCCCCGGCCCGGGGCGCCCGGCGACCGACCTGCGGGCCCTGGTCGCGAACGGTGGGACGGCGTACTTGCTGGGCCGTGAGGACCCGTACGCGTCGGCGTCGCCGCTGCTGACCGCGGTCGCCGAGGACGTCCTGGACACCGCGTTGCGGGCGGCGACGACGTCGGTGCACGGCCGGTTGACGCCGCCGTTCCTGGCTTGCCTGGACGAGCTGCCCTCGACGGCGCCGCTGCCGACGTTGCGGGTCCGGATGGCCAACGAACGCGCCCTGGGGTTGTCGTTCCTGTACGCGACGCAGACCTGGCGCCAACTCGTCGTCGCGTACGGGGAGGACGAGGCCCGCAGCCTGTTCGGGCTGACGAACAACGTCGTCGTGTTCGGTGGCGGTAAGGACGTCCACTTCGCCCGCGAGGTCTCCGACCTCGTCGGCGCTACCCGGGTCTCGCGGCAGACCGTCAGCGACGGCCCCGGAGGGGTCGGGACCTCCCGGGCCGGGGAGGACGCCGTCATCCTGCGCCCCGAGCAGATCCGGATGCTCCCCGAACGCCAGGCTCTGGTCATCGCCGAGAACGCCCCACCGGTCATCGCCGGCCTCCGCCGCTGTGTCGACGGTGCTGCGGGGAAGGTGCTGCTCGCCGAGCAGGCCGCCGCCCGCGCCGAGGTCGCCGCCGCCCGCTCGGCCGAGCAGGACCTGGGTGAGCGGACCAGCGCCGCCGTCGACTACTCCCGCCGCCACCGCCTCTCGCCCTCCGACCGTGACCGCAGTGACGACCCGTCCAGCAACCAGTCCAGCCACCGGTCCGGCGAACACCTCGAGCTGGGCAGCCCGGTGAGCCCACTCGTCGACGATCCGGTCGGCGATCCGGTCGGCGTCGAGCGGCCGGTGCGGGTCCCGGGGAGGGCGTGGTGATCCTGCTGCCGTTCCCGCGGCCGCCGGTCGCGGTCGCCGAGGCGCTCAACGACCTGGCGATCGTTCGCAGCGGGGACGACGACGCGATCGCCGAGCTGGTCGGATCCCAGGGCCCGGCCGCCGTCCACGGCCTGCCCCGCCCCTGGGACCCGACGACCTGCTCGATCGAGCTGCGCGAGCACCTGTGGGAGTGGCTCGACGAGGTCGCCGGCTGGGTCAACCACGAGTACGCCTGGCGGTCCACTTCGCTGATCCCGCCGTGCTGGCCCCGTCACCCGCACCTGGCCCGCGAGCTCCCGGTCCTGGCGTGCCTGCGCGCGGCGGCGGGGGAGTCCCTGGCCCCGGACCTGATCGAGGACTGGCACCGGTACGCCCTGCCGCACTTCCTGGACCGGATGCTGTCTCGCCTCGGTGACGCCGGCTGCCGCAACGGCCACACCGACTGGCCCGCCGCCGGCCGCTACGACCATTACACCGACGACCCCGCGGTGACCGCCCGCCTCGAGGCCTTCTACGCCGACACCCACCCACCAGCCCGGCTGCGGATCACCGGAACCCACCCCTGACCACCCCGGCAACCCGAGAAGTCGGGCGGCGACTCGTCCACAGGGCGCGTTCTCGTCCCACTGTCCACAGGTTCGACGACGGGCCAGGGTCCGGCCGCCCGTCCAGCAGACGCTGGGAGCACCAGCCCGCCCGACCGTCGGCGGGCTCCACCGACGGTGAAGGAGCACTCACGATGTTCACCCCCCAGATGTGGCCCGAGACCCCCAGCCGCCTGCGGGCCCGCGCCGTCCTGGTGCACGCCGTCCAGGACCCCGCCCTCGACCTGGACGCCCAGCTCGCCGCCCTGAGCGCCATCGGCGAGCTCCAGGACTACATCCCGCACGGGTACCTTCTGGCCCCCGTCGACCCGATGCCCGGCACGCTCACCGACGCGTTCGCGCTCCTCGCCGCGGCCGCTCATGAAGACGTACGGCCGGACGACGACCTGTCACGGCTGAACGGGAGTGCAGACGCCGACAGCGGAAGGGGCGCAGAGGCCACGGTCAGGGACCGGCTCGCCGTTGGGCTGGCAGCCGCACACCTGCGCCGCTGGGTGGCATCGACACCATCCGGCGCCGCGGAGCCTGCTGGGCCGGGCCGATGACCTCGACCGCGGAACGCCTCGCGGCCGCTGCCGCCGCGCTCGTCGAGGTCATCGCTACCGGGCACCAGGACATGACCGACCCGCGTGACCTTGTCATCACCGCCCAGGCGCGCGACCAGGCCCTGGCCTGCCTGACGGTGTCGCACCGGTACCTGTTCGCCGGCCTTGGGCACACCGTCGACCTGACCGCCCAGGACTTCATCCGGCACCCGATGCTCGGCCTGGGGGAGGCACTGCGCAAGCGACCGGCCACCGGGCTGGCCGGGCCCTCACCCACCGACATCGCCCTCGACCCGCCGAGCCACCCCACCGCCCGCGCCTGGGCGGCCCTGGCCCGCGAGCTCGACGCCGCAACGGTCGAGATCACCCGAGCTCGACCCGACAACCCGTCCTGGGCCTGGCAGTGGGCCGGCCTCGCCCCCCAACGACCCGATGGTCAACCACCGGCCGGATCCCCGAACGTCGCCTGGGGCCTGGCCGCCGACCTCTGCGCTCTCGCAGCCGGCGTCGCCGCCGCCGACCACGACCTCGCCGTCGCCCTCCATCAAGGCGGCGATCAGTTCGCGGCCGCCCACCGAGCCCTGGCCGACCAGAGCCTCACCGACCTTCAGACCGTGGCCGGCATCGCCCAGCGGATCGCCGAGGCCGGCCCGCTCCCCGAGGACTACCACCTGCCCGTAGCGGCACCCGGCCTGCAGCCGTTGATCCCGACCACGACCGCCGACCTGGCGCCCGCGCTGCACCGGGCCGGCGAGCTCGCGCTGAACGGGCCGCCCCTGACCGTGCCACAGCACTTCGCCCTCGCCGCCGCCGCAGCGACCTGCTCTGCCGCCCTCGCGCGCGCAACGCCCGGCGCCTTGGAGTCCCCGCTGCTGGAGCTGGCGCACGCGGCCAAGAACTACGCCATGGTCTGGGGCAGCTCGAAGCTCTTCGCTCTAGAGGCCGGGTCCTGGGCACCCGCTGAGCAGGTCCGAGCGGTCAACGCCTTCCTCAGCACCTCTACGCGCAGCGGCCGGCTGGACCGCTCCACCGCCGTCCAGACCGACCTCGTCGCTGCCGCTCGGCAACTACCCAGACTGCTCCAGGCCGCCGCCGGCAACGTGCGGCTCGCCATTCAAACCAATGCCTACCTCGCTGTTGACCACGTCGGTGACCCCCGCCGACTCATCGTCGGCCGAATCGCCGTCCACCCGGAACGACGGCGTTACCAGCGTGCCGCTGACCAGGTGACTACGGTCGCGGAGGAGGCGCGCCTCCGGATGAAGCCACTGCCATCTTCGGCATCCCGGGTGACGTCTGCCCTGGCGCGCGACCTCTTGACGGCTGCTGCCCAGTCAACAAGCCGACCGGCTCACCCGGCGCTACCCCCACCGGTCTTACGCCCGCTCCCTGCACGTCGGATCAGCCGCTCTTGACCCGCCGCCGGTACCGGGCTGACGGTGATGTCAGTCCGAGACCAGGGTCCTCAGTGTGTAGGTATAGCCGAGCACCTGGGAGAACTCGCCGTCGTAGGTCGACCCGCACGGCACGCCGGGTTCGGGGTCGCTGATCGTGCGGCAGTCCGCCGACTCGTAGAAGTCGACATCCGTCGCGAACGTCGTGGCGTCAATCGGCGTGCCGTCCCAGGTGAAGGACGTTGCGCCCTGTCCGGTGAGCTCGATGGTCTTCTCGTCGAAGGGGACGTAGCCGGTGAAGGTCGACCGCTGCCGGGTGACGACGAGCTGCGCGCGCAGCACTTGCGCACCGTCAGGGACGTCGTACACGAAATGGGTCGGCGGAGTGTCGTCAGATGCGTAGCTGACCAGGTAGGCGTTGCTCGGCACGCCGTCCACCGGCCGCTTCGCGATCGACAGGACGGTCAGGTCGTAGTGGTCAGGTGTCACAGGCTGCGTCAGCCAGTGAGCGGTTTGCCCCACGCCGGCCGGTCCCGGCGCTCCTTGCGGGCCGGGGGCGCCCTTCGCGCCCGCGGCGCCGTCCGGGCCTGCCGGCCCGGGTGGGCCCTGGATGGTGATGACGCGCCAGCGGAACCGGGAGTCCGACGGCGTCTGCGCGCACAGCAGGGTCTGTGTGTCGGTCTGCATAACTGCGCCCTTGGGGGAGCATGCCTTGCCAGGCGCAGGTGCTGCGACCGCGCCGGGGGCGAATGCAATCGCCGCAGCCAGGCCGCCGGCTCCGAGAACAGCTCCCACACCCATGTACCCCAGACGCGTCACCAATGGCATAGGCGCGACGCTACTCACCGAGCCCAGGTCGTGTGGCTGGGACAGCCCGCCGCCTCGGCCGTGAACGATCCCAAGCCTGTCGCGGACCTCGCGCAGAGCCGGGTCGACGGGACCCGCTGCGCTATCACGTCCGGTCAGCCGCCGGGCGGCTGCCAGTGCTGTGCGATCGAGACGGGCGCTGCCGGCCGCCGACCACCTCGAGTGAGGCGAACGACCAACCACACGAAGCCGATGATCACGGCGGCAATGACGGCGAGGAAGAGCAGCAGCATGATCAGTTGAGCCGGATGATCGAGCAGACGAAGCAACCGAACCCCCTCTGGTGATGCCAGCCATGGATCCCCCAGCGGCCGACGGTGCCCGCACACTATTTCGCACACGTGCCGGCAGTGGGTGCTCTCGACCGGTGACGCGCCGCCGATCCAGGCAGGCGCTGCTGCGGCTGGCCCAGGTCAGCGACCAGTACGCCATCGTCTCGGCCACCTCGACGCTGTTCTCGGTCGGCCCCGGATCCGCCTCACCCGGAAAGCAGGTCGGGGCCGTGAACGGGTTCCTGGTCTCCGACGCCACCGGCCGGCACACCGGGCAGCCCACCGTGACCGGGCCGGCCGCCGCACGCGCCGTCGCCCAGCTGCCCTCCCTGGCGACGGCCCTGGCGCTGAACCTCAGCCGCGGTATCAGCGAGGAGACGTTCCTGGCCACCGACCGGATCGCTACCTGCCCGCCGCCCGGCCCATCTCGGCCCACCCCGACCGGCTCCCGCTACGAACAGGCCAGGCGACCTCCTGCTCGCCATGGCTACTCGGACCCGCGCAGCCCTGGCACCGACGGACGCCATCCACGCCAACCCCGTCCTCGCCAACCTTGCCCTGCGCCCGCCCGCTGCGCCGTCCCGTCACGGCCATGGCTGGGAGGGTCAGCGGCTGCGCGGACCTCGCGGTCGGTGCCCCGGGCGCCCGTGAGNTCCCCGACACGGCACCCACCCGGCCGGCCCACCCCGCGCTCCCACCGCCCGTCCTGCGCCCCGCACCTGGCCGCAGCCGCTGACCCTCCCAGCCATGGCCGTGACGGGACGGCGCAGCGGGCGGGCGCGACGACGGCTGCGCGGACCTCGCGGTCGGTGCCCCGGGCGCCCGTGAGGCGCGGGCCAGAGGGCGTCGTACGAGGTGTCACTTCGGAGAGTTTGCTTGGAACGTGACGTTGCGTGGTCCCGACAATCTTTACTTTCAGTGAAACTTGCCTATGATGACCGATTGCGGGGTTCCTGCAATTGTTACGTGGGCGCAAGTTTGCATGAGAGGTGGATCGTCGTGAGCGGCGGTCAGGAGCAGCAACTGCTGGAGCAGGGACTGGACCGGGTCCGGCAGATCCTCGGCCCGGACTGGAAGATCACCGAGTACAACGTCGGGATGCCGCAGCCGTCCAATCTGCCTCGCTCGGTGGCGCCGGACGCGGTCCTGAACCATGTCGTCACGGTGGAGTCTCAGGGGGCGCGGATGACGTGTCCGGTGCTTGTGGAGGTCACGACCGACCCGACGCCGGCGGCGATCTCCCGCTCGCTGGCGCCTCGGCTGGACCTGATGCTGCGCCTGACCGGTGACGCCGCGGTGCTGGTGATCGCGCCCTGGTTGAGTCCTCGCGCCCGCAAGGTCCTGGAGGATCTCGGGTACGGCTACCTCGACCTGACCGGGAACACATGGCTGCGGCTGCCTCGCCTCGGCGTGCACGTCCAGACGGTGGGGGAGCAGCGTGACCCGAACCCCTCGAAGGGGACGTGGCGGCAGCAGCTGCGCGGGGACAAGGCCGGTCGGCTGGTCCGGGTGCTCGCCGATGTGCGGCCGCCCTACCGCGGCACCGACCTCGGGAAGGCGTCCGGTCTGAGCCTGGGGTACATCTCCCGGCTGCTCGACGCGCTGGAGGACCAGCGACTTATCCGACGGGACAACCGTGCCGTCGTCTGGGTCGACTGGGCTGGTCTGCTGCGGGAGCGCGCGGGCTCCTACGGCCTGCTCAAGGGCCATCCTCCGGTCCCGATGGTCGCCCAGCGCGGCGTCGACCACGTCCTGGCCCAGCTACACATGGACCGATGGGACGAGGAGGACCACGGCCGGGTCGCGGTCACCGGCTCGGCGGCGGCGGCCAAGGTCGCTCCGCTGGCCGTGGGTGGGCAGCTGATGGTTCACCTGGAGGAGGTCACCGACGATGCCCTGCAGGCGCTGCGGCGCCCTCTGGGGTTGCTGCCGGCGGAGTCGGGTGCTGACGTGCTGCTGCTGCGCTCGACCGGGTCGGAGGCGTTGCTCGGTCGCCGCCTGGTCGACGGTGTCCCGCACGTCGCGTACAGCCAGCTGGTGCTGGACTGCCTCGGCGGGCCCGGGCGGCTCCCCGCCGAAGGGGAGGCGGTGCTGGAGCACCTGCAGTCGCTGGACGAGGGCTGGCGGCTGACGAGCCTGGGGGAGTGGGCCGAGGACCGGCGTTGAGGACCGACGCTGGGGATCGGCATTAGGCTGCTGGCTGCCACGGGAGACAACGAGCGGGAGTGACGGGGTGTCCAGGGTTCCGGTCGGGGTCGACCAGCAGATCCTCTACGTCGCTGCGCGTCGGGTTCTGCTCGACGCGCTCACGGCCCTGTACGACCACCGTGACGCCCTGATCCTGGTCGGCGCCCAGGCCGTCTACATCCACGCCGCGGACGCCGAGCTCGGCGTCGCCGCGTTCACCTCGGACGGCGACCTGGTCATCGACCCGGCCCTCCTCGGCGAGGATCCCCTCGTCGACGAGGCGATGAGCCGGGCAGGGTTCGCACGCAACATCAGCGGCGACCGCGGCAACCCGGGCCTGTGGTGGAAGCAGCAGACCCTGAACGAGCAGCCCGTCAACATTGAGGTGGACCTGCTCGTCCCGCACTCCCTGACCGACGACGGCAGGGGCCGTCGCAGCGCCAACATCCCACCGCACCCACGAGGCACCTTCCTGCGCGTGCCCGGCCTCGAGGCCACCGTCGTCGACAACACAGTGATGACGCTGCCGAGCCTCGAGCCCGACATCGACTCCCGGTCCGTCGAGACCCGGGTCGCCGGGCCCACCGCGCTGCTCATCGCCAAGGCCATCAAGGTGTCCGAACGGCTCGCGGACGCGGAACGCCGGCCCGGTCGCAGCGTCGACAAGGACGCCGGCGACATCGTGGCGCTGATGATGACCGCCGATGTCGAGACTGTCGCGGCCACCATGAACCGGCTTCTGGGTGACCCGCGCGCCGGCGACGCTACGCGCACCGGTCTCGATGCGCTGCACCGCCTGTTCGGGTCCCCGCGCACCGACGGCGTCGAGATGGCCGTCCGCGCGCTGTCGGCTGTACCCGGGGTCAGCCCGGCCGCGCTGGCGCCGGCGTTCATGGCCCAGCTACCGCAACTGTGACGGGCCCGTCGTAGCCCTGGACGCCGGGCGCTCACCCAGCGAGACATGGAAGCGGGGGTCGCCGTCTCCCGTGGTGACGGCGACCCTGCTCGCCTCATCCGGCAGCTCACACTCGTCTGCCGTTGGTGTGGCGCAGGGGGGAGGGTCGTGCCGTGGTTGCACGGAGGCCCGCGCCCTGACATCCACGATTCGGGGAGCGGCCGCAGAGTGTCGGACCGTGTGCGTAACGTCATCGTGGTTGGCCTGGATGGGGGCGTCGGTCCTCAGCAGCGAAGGAGTGGACAGTGACGGGTCTGGATCTCGACGTGCTGGTGGCGGCCGCGTCGACGGGTGGGCCGACGTGCCTGACGTCGGTGACCGAGTTGGAGCCGGCTGGCGGTCCGCAGGCGAGCGTGGCGCCAGCGAAGTTCGCGGTGCGGGGACGGGACGAGGGGGCGTACGCGTACGAGAAGCGGTACCTCGACGGGGTGTCGGCGCAGGCGGTGGTGATCGACTCGAAGCAGAGTCAACTGAACCGGGCTGAGCAGGCGTTGCAGCATGCGATCGAGGACGGGCACCCGGTGCTGTCACGGTTGCCGCGGGTGCTGCTGCGGTACGAGCGCAACGGCCAGGTGGAGGAGTACTCCGACCTGACGTTGCCGCACCGGGTGTTCGACGGCCATCTGAGGGCGGGCACGGTCGACGGGGCACCGGTGACGCAGCTGCCGCAGTACCGGGCGATCCGGGACGCGAGCCCGGCGAACGCGCGGGCGTTGCTGGATGCCTCACCGGTGAGCCTGGTGTTCGGCAGCTGGGACTCCTCGCGGGCGGCTCGGCAGGGGCGCTGGCGCAGTGTGCTGGTCGGGGAGATCGTCGGGTTCTGCGCCGATGACCGGACGGCGCTCAAGGGTGGGGCCCGAACCGACCCGGTCGGGATGCAGGTGCTGCTCAGCGAGGCGACGTTGAAGGAGCTGGCGGTCAGCCAGCAGGGCGAGCTGAGCCACAAGCTGTTCGACAAGATCTCCAAGACCAAGGGCGGCAAGCCGGTCTCCGCATCGCCATTGGGGCTGGGTGGGATTCCGCCGACCCTGGAGGCGCTGGCCGGGGTGGCGTGTCACCGGATCGTCCGGTCGCACGTGTTGAGCTTCGCGACGTTGCGGCAGATCCGGTTCGGGGCTGGTGAGGCCGGGGACGTGGCATGCCGGGCGCTGCTGTCGGCCTTGGCGCTGAACGCGTTGGCCAGGTCGGACGCCGAGCTGGTGCTGCGGGCGAACTGCGATCTTCGGGAGGCGGCACCGACCGAGCTGCAGGTCGACCAGCGTGGTGGCCGGTCGATGACGCTGGAGCCGTTGACCATCGAGGCCGCGGACGAGCTACTCGCGGCGGCTCTCGAGCGGGCTGGGCAGGCTGCCGGGGTGGTGTGGTCCGGGCCGGTGCTCGAGGTGGCCGGCAACCCCGCGATCGTCGCGGGGGCCGTGGAGGACGACACGGAGAGCAAGTCCTGAGATGACGTTCACGATCACAGCGGAACTGCCGTTGGGGACCTACCGCGGGGCGGCGGCGGACGGCCGGGTCGAGGCGGTCCCGTCGGTGTCGCGGCTGTACTCGGCGTTGTTGTCCGCGGCCGGGCTGGGGCCGCGAGCACAGTCGACCGGTGATGCGCTGACGGTCGCCGACTCGGACGCGCAGGCGTTGCGGTGGCTCGAGGAGAACCCTCCGGACGAGGTGCACATCCCGCCGTTGACGGTCAACGGGGGCCGGGTCGTGGCGTACCGCGACGACGGAACCTTGAAGAAGTCGAAGGCGTCACTAGCCACGAGGAAGCTCGGGAAGACACCTGACGTCAGCGTCGCGGTCGCCGGCCGGTTCACCTGGACGTGGACCCAGCAGCCGCCGCCGGCGGTCGCGCAGACCCTGACGGAACTCTGCCCGGACGTGCCCTACCTGGGGACCTCAGAGTCCCCGGTCCGGCTGCGCGCGAGCGGGGCACCGGGGGCCGGGGGCGAGGCGCTCCCGGCGGCCACGCACCGCCTCGACCCCGACGCCGGGTTGTTCACCCCTGGCGGTTGGGATCTGGAGCTGCCGGTGCCGGGACGGCTCGACGAGCTCACGGCCTCGCACCGGGCGGCCACGGGGACGCCGCCGTCGGTGGCTCGGGACAAGTACGGCACCGACGAGGGTTCGACGTCTGCGGTCCCGACCCGGGAGGCGGTGGCGTTGGCCCGGTACGCGCCGGTCTCCGAGGTGCTCGCTGACGTGCCGTGGCCGCAGGTGATGCTGGTGCCGATCACCCCGGCGCAGGAGCCGGCGCGCGGCGGGATCGGGGAGCGGGACCGGGTGCGGTCCGCGGTCGCGGTGCATCGGGCGTTGATCCGGATCATCGGGGACGGCGCACCACCGCTGGTCACCGGCGCGTACCCGAAGGGGTTGCGGCCGCCGACGAACCGGATCGCGGTGCACTTCCTGGACGCCTCGATGCCGGTCGATCTGCCTTCTGGTGGGGACATGTGGCTGGCGTTGATGATCCCGGCCGGGGCGCGGCCCTCGGACCTGGAGGTGCTGGCCGCAGCGGCGGACGGGTTGACCTCGTTCCGGACCTCGGCGACCACCGGGTACACGGTGAGCGGCCCGGCCCGGACCGTGTCGGGTGCCATGCTGTGGCGCGACCGCCCGACCGGCACACTGCGGCTGTGGCGGACCGCCTCGCCGGCGATCCCAGACATCCGCGGGCTCCAGGGCGGGTGGACGTTCGCGGACACGGCGCTGCTGTCGTTGGGGTTCGTCGTCCGCGACCAGCTCGGGCGGGTCCCCGGACGCCGCGACGAGTTGTACCGCAACCTGGTCGCCCGCGTCGGTGACGGGCATGCGGTGGTGCTCGATGCGTCCCCGGTGCGGACCAGCCGGGTGCAGGACTACGTCCACAAGGTCAACGACCACGCCGTCATCCGCCCCTACCGGGCCACTGTCTCGCTGGGCGACGTGGTCCCGGACCGTTGCGTGCTGGCGCTCGGGCAGAGCCGCCACCTCGGCGGCGGGCTCCTCGTCCCGGTCGACGTTCCCGAGGGCACCGCCCTGGCCGACGTCCTGCACGGCACGACCCAGGGGGGTCCTCGATGAGCGCGAGCCCTCTGGTCCGGGCGGACTTCGGGGACTTCTTCGCCGCGCTGCACGACGGGGCGGCGCCGTTCGCATGGCAGGTCCGCCTGCTCGACACCGTTCTGGACGGTGGGCGGTGGCCGGACCAGGTGGTGGCCCCGACGGGTGCCGGCAAGACCGCCGTCATCGACGTGCACGTCTTCGCCCAGGCGTTGACCGCCGGCGATCCGGTCGCCGCCCGCCCACCGCGGCGGCTGGCCCTGGTCGTCGGGCGCCGGGTGCTCGTCGACGACCAGTACGAGTACGCCAGGACTCTGGCCGACCGGCTGGTCGCACCCGAGGACCGGGTGCTGGCCGCGGTCGCGGACCGGCTGTGGCGGATGCGGGATCCCGACGCCCACTCCAACACAGCCGCCAACACAGCAGCAGACGCCGATGCCGATGCGACCGGCGACCTGGCCGTGACCGGGGTCCGCGGCCGCGGGGAGGTCTCTCCGCTGGTGCTGGGCCGGCTGCGCGGAGGTACCCCGCCGTCTCGGGTGTGGCGTGACCATGTCGGGGCCGCGGCGGTGATCTGTGCGACGCCGGAGATGTGGGGCAGTCGGGTGCTGTTCCGCGGCTACGGCTCGGACCGGCGGGCCTGGCCCCGGGAGGCCGGGTTGCTGGCCGTCGACTCGGTCGTCGTCGTCGACGAGGCGCACCTGGCCCGTCAGTTGCTGGTCACCGCGCGGCGGGTCGCTGACCTGGTTCGGGTCGCCGACGAGCCGGTGCCGTGGCGGCCGCTGCAGGTCGTCGAGACCACCGCCACCCCGGCCGTTGCCGGACCCGGCGCCACCCCCGGGGGAGAGGGGCTGCTCGCGGTCGGGGTGGACCCGCCGGACCTGGACGCCGCCCCGGTCCTGGCGGACCGGTTGACCCGGCCCAAGCCGGTGCGTGTGCTGTCTGTGGCCGGCTGGGACTCCAAGCAGGACAAGGCCCGCCGCCTGGTGGTGACCCGGATCGCCGATGCCGTCGAGGAGCTGCTGGTCGAGGACCTGCTGCCTGGCCCGACTGGCACCGAGGGCGCGACGAGCGACGGCGTCGAGGTCAGCACCGCCTCGGCGGTCACTCACACGGTGGGCTGCTTCGTGAACACCGTGCGGCGGGCGGTCGAGGTCAGCGCCGAGCTGGGCGGCCGCAGCCGGGATGGGCGTCCGCTGCGGGTGGTGACGGTCTGCGGGCAGACCCGCCCCTACGACCTGGACCGGCTCCGGCAGCTCTACCCCGGGCTACTCACCCCGGCCGGCAACCACGATGTCGACGTCATCGTGTCCACCCAGAGCCTCGAGGTCGGTGTCGACCTCGACCTGGCCGGGCTGGTCACCGAGCTCGCCCCGGGCAGCGCGCTGGCCCAGCGTGCCGGGCGGGTCAACCGACGCGGCCTTCGCACGGCCGGCCCGGTCGTGGTGATCGCACCGGACCAGGACCCGACGGCGGACACCCGGTCCGGCCCGTACCTGGGTCCTGACCTGGCCGCGGCCCTGACCTGGGTCCGGGAGCGAGCCGTTACCGACGCCGGGATGGCGCCCTGGGCGCTGCGGGACACGCCGCCACCGACACCGGCCGGCCGCCGGATCCTGCTGCAGCGTCCCGAACTGTTCGACGCGTGGCACTGGGCCCGGACCAGCGACGACCTGGCCGCCGAACCTGAGCTCGCGCTCTGGCTGGAGGAAGATTTCGACTCCGACACCACGGTCGGGTTCATCGTCCGGGACGCCCTGCCGGTGCAGGGCGACGACGCGGTCCGGCTCCTGAACGACCTGCCGGTCCAACGCCACGAGGTGTTCCCGGTGCCCTACCGGACGGCGCTGGCCACCCTGGCCCGCCCCACGGGAGCGGGCCAGACGGCGACACCGGTCACGGTGCGGGTCAGCGGCCAGGACACCACGGTGCTCACCTGGCGCACCGACCCGTCCGACCCGGACCGGGAGGTGCCGCAGCTGCGCCCGGGCGACGTCGTCGTGCTCGACTCGGGCACTGCGGTGTTCGCCGCCTCACCGGACCCCGCCCGGTTCACCCCGCCGGTCGTACGTCCCATGGCCGGTGAGGACGACGGTCCGGTCCCGGCCCGCACCGCCGACGACGTGCTGACAGGCCAGGCCGACCTCACCGGCTGGCCCCGACGCCAGACCGGCAACGTCGTGCTGCGCATCGAGGCCGGGGTCGCCGACCTCGACGAGCACCGGTTCGCGCTGCTGGCCAAGCCCCTGGCCGAGATCCTCGACGACCCGGACGCCGCCAGGCAGGCCACCGAGCAGCTGGTGGCGGACTGGCTCACCCACGACGCACCCGAGGCGTGGGCGATGGCCCCGGCCGCCCAGACCCTGCTGCGCGGACACCCCAAGCACAGCGAGGTCGTCGTCCACCGCGACGACGACGCGACGGTCCGTCGGGTGCTGGTCCGTGACCGCCGCCGAGCCGGCGCCGAAGAACACCTGCGGCAGACCTGGACCCCCACCGGCACCACCGTGACCCTGACCGCGCACCAGCACGACGTCGCGCAACGGGTCACCCGGATCGCCACCGACCTGGACGTGCCGGCCGCTGTGGTCAACGCCCTGCAGCACGCCGCCGTCCACCACGACGACGGCAAGCAGGACCCCCGGTTCCAGGTTCGCCTCGGCGCGACCGACCCCGACCAGCTGCTGGCCAAGAGCTCTGCCGCCACCACGGCCACGCAAGCCCGATCCAACGAACGGGCCTGCGGCCTGCCCGCCGGCTGGCGGCACGAACAACTGTCCGTGCTGCACGCCTGGACACCGCTGCACGAGGCCGCAGAGCACGACCTCGACCCGCTGCTAGCCGCCCGGCTCGTCGGCACCAGCCACGGCCACGGCCGGACCGGGTTCCCGCACACCACCGCCGACCTTCTCCTCGACTCCCACGGCACCGACGCCCTGACCGAGACATCCCGGGAGCTGTTCGACACCGGCGGCTGGGACGACCTCGTCGAGCGCACCCACCGCCGGTACGGGCTCTGGGGATGCGCCTACCTCGAAGCCGTCCTGCGGGCTGCCGACGGCCAGATCTCCCAGGAGGGACGATGACCACCCTCACCATCGCCGGCGCCGATGTGCGCACGCTGTTCAGCCACCTCGCGCTCTACGGCCTCGCAGCCATCGTCGAAGACGCCGGAACCGTCAGCACCCGGCTGAGGTGGACCCCCGGCATGCAGCCCCGACCCTGCCTCGACACTGGTAGCGCAGACCTCGACGACCTGGTTCGGATCGTCCACGACCACGCCCGGCGGCACGCCGCCGACACCGGCTGGGTCGCCGCAGATCTCGAGCTGGGGGGCACGCCGCGGGGTCTGATGAGCCCGCGGATCTCCGTCATCGGCGACAGCGAGGACGAATGGCTGATTCTCCGAGCGGCCCGGCACGGCGCACTCGATCACCTCACGGCGGATCGCGCGTTGCTCGACCTACGCTTCCTGCAGGCGCTCGGTGAGCCTGCGTATTGGGCGCGTGATCTGAGGAAGCCAGGCGACAAGAGTTGGCTGCAGGACAATGGGGCGAGCCGGCTGGAGATGCAGTCGAGAAACTCAGGCGCGGAGTTCGTCCGGAACAAGTTGCGCAAGCTGGCCCAAGCCGTCGCCGTCCGTGATCACATCGGGGTTCGCGCCGGCTTGGCCGGAGAACGCATTGCTGACGAGATCGGCGGGATCAAGCCAGGCTCGCGGACCCCGACCGGCCTGGCCAACCCTGGGCCGACCGATAATGCCTTGGCCTGGTGCGCGCTGTGGGGGATCTCCCAGTTCCCCCAGACCCCTCGAGTCGGGTCCGACAACCCGCCCGCAGCGGCCACCACATGTCACTTCGGCCGTGTTCATGCGGAGTGGTTCTACACGCCGGTCTGGACCGTGCCGTGGACGTCCAGCCGGCTGCGGACCGTCCTGGCCTCCCGGCAGCTGCAGACCGCCGCGACCGCCGGGCTCCCACCACGGTGGGCGGCCGCCGAACCACAGATCGCGGCGGCCCGGGCGTGGCTGGCGGCGCGTGGGGTGGTTGGCGTCATTCGCTTCCAGATCGATCAGGTCAGCGATGGAAAGGCAGCCGAGCCCCGAGCAATGCGTGGTGACGTCCTGCCGGTCGAGGCGCTGTGAAGCTGTGACCGGCATCGTCAGACAGAGCGTGGACGACCCGGCGACCAGTTTGCTCCCCATCAGCCTGGTTGCCCACCACGTGTTCTGCCCCCGCCGCGCATGGCTCGAAGCAATGGGCGAGAGCACCGACACCCAGCAGATGGCCGTCGGGATCCAAGCTCATGCCGCGAGCGACGACCCAGCGGCCTCACGGCCGAACTGCCTGCGGGCGGTCGACGTCGCCAGCGCCGAACTCGGAGTCGTTGGGCGCTGCGACGCCGTCGAGATCGACGACTCAGGTGCGGTCACCGTCGTCGAGTACAAGGCCACCCCGGTCCGACGCAAGGCCGAGGTCACCGAACCGATGGTCGTCCAACTCGCTCTGCTCGCCGCGGCTCTGGCCGAGACCGGCACGCCGGTCACCGGGGCCGCCGTTCATTTCACCGAGCACCGAACCCGGGTCGCCGTCCAGATCGGGCCCCCGGAGCTCGAGCGCGCCCGCCGGCACCGCAGCGACCTCGCCGCCCTGCTCGACGCCGGCACAGCACCCCCGCCACTCGAGGACGACCCACGGTGCACCCGATGCTCACACGCAGGTGTCTGCCTGCCCGACGAGCGCGCGCTGGCACCGGTCCACCGCAGGGTGCTGGTCGCCGACCCGGACTCCCAGGTCCTGCACCTGGCAACCCCTGGATCCCGGGCCTCGCTGCGCGCCGGCCGGATCCGGGTTACCCACCACGGCGAGGACGTCGGCAGCGTCCCCCTCGAACGGGTCCTGGCGGTGGTCGCCCACGGCAACATCGACCTCAGCGGGGCCCTGATCCGCGAGCTGTTGTGGCGTCGGTCCCCGGTGGTCTGGTGCTCCAGCGCAGGTCGCGTCATCGGGTGGGCCGCCTCCGCGCAGACCCCGAACGGCGGTCCCCGGGTCCGGCAGCACGTCGCGTCCGACCGCGGCCATCTCGACCTGGCCAGGGCCTTCGTCACGGCGAAGATCTGCAACCAGGCGACCCTGCTGCGTCGGCACGGCGACGCCCCCGACACCGTTCAGGCACTGCGAGACCTGCAGCGAAGGGCGTCCAGCGCACCCTCGCTCCCCGAACTGTTCGGGATCGAGGGGGACGCCGCTGCCCGCTACTTCGCGCAGTTCGACACCATGCTCAACGACCGCGCCCGCGCCGAGGACATCATCTTCAGCACGCGGGACCGGCGACCGGCGAACGACCCGCTCAACGCCGCCCTGAACCTCTGCTACGGCCTGCTGCTCGCAGACGTGATCCGGGCCGTGGTGGCCTGCGGGCTCGATCCGCACGCGGGGTTCCTGCACTCCAGCGGCCGCAACAAGCCAGCCCTCGCCCTCGACCTGTGCGAAGAGTTCCGAGCCCCGGTCGCCGACTCCGTCGTCCTGAGCGTCTTCAACAACGCCGAACTCAAGAGTGCGGACTTCTCCCGCGTCACCGGCAACGCACGGCTTCGACCCGACGGCCGCAACCGAGGGTCGCCGTCCCTTCGGGGACGGCCCTTCATCGAGGCGAGGACTTCGCCCTTCCGAGCGCCCTCCCGGGCGGGGGCGGTCGCCGTCCCTTCGGGGACGGCCCTTCATCGAGGCCTGCAGCCCAACCCGACCGAGGGTGCCGCGACCCGCGTCGCCGTCCCTTCGGGGACGGCCCTTCATCGAGGCGCCCCGCCCCTGGCGTGGGACGACGACACCATCGACGGTCGCCGTCCCTTCGGGGACGGCCCTTCATCGAGGCTTGATGAACGTCCCGTACCAGTAGGTGCTGGCCTCGGGTCGCCGTCCCTTCGGGGACGGCCCTTCATCGAGGCACGCCGAACCGCACCGTCGTGGCTCCCGGGTTGTCCAGGTCGCCGTCCCTTCGGGGACGGCCCTTCATCGAGGCCAGCTCAACCGAGAAGTGGAGTACCTCCGTGACGACACCGTCGCCGTCCCTTCGGGGACGGCCCTTCATCGAGGCCGGGACAACGACCTCGAGCTGCGGGCGCGCGCCATGGTCGCCGTCCCTTCGGGGACGGCCCTTCATCGAGGCACGACGTACCACGACGCGTCCGTGAGGTTGTTCGTCGTCGCCGTCCCTTCGGGGACGGCCCTTCATCGAGGCCGCACGGGCGCGTCGCTGCTCTCCCAGACGCCCGTCGGTCGCCGTCCCTTCGGGGACGGCCCTTCATCGAGGCGGCGAGACCTACTCGAGCCCGACGTTCGAGGTCCGGAGTCGCCGTCCCTTCGGGGACGGCCCCTTCATCGAGGCGGGACATGAGATGTACCGGGGTCGGCTGGCTATCCCGAGTCGCCGTCCCTTCGGGGACACCTTCATCGAGGCCAGGCTGCGGCCCGCCAGTCGGGCGGCTGGCGCTTCAGTCGCCGTCCCTTCGGGGACGGCCCTTCATCGAGGCACGCGCAGGACGAACCACTTGTCATCCCCGGTCTCGGTCGCCGTCCCTTCGGGGACGGCCCTTCATCGAGGCGCCGTCGCCGGGCGCGGGCGGGACCGGCATCGCGGTCGCCGTCCCTTCGGGGACGGCCCTTCATCGAGGCCCGAGGGACGGGGTTCGCCTGCGCGATCGCCTGCCAGGTCGCCGTCCCTTCGGGACGGCCCTTCATCGAGGCCAGACGAGCCGGTCGGCCCGGATCTGCGGGACGTCGGGTCGCCGTCCCTTCGGGGACGGCCCTTCATCGAGGCCGGGCAGAGGTGGACCTGCCGCTGGGTGTGACCGCGTCGCCGTCCCTTCGGGGACGGCCCTTCATCGAGGCGAGGCGAGGCGAGGCGAGGCGAAGAAGCCTGATGGCCAGGCAAGCGCGTCGCGTGTCGCCGTCCCCTTCGGTCTGCCGGTCGCCGTGCAGGGCTTCGTTGCGCCGACAGCGTCGGTGCTGCCTCGCGCCCACGAGAGGACCCGCCAAGCGCGTGTCCGGGAGGACGCCCCATGAGGCCGCCATGCCCCCCCTTGAGACCCTGCGACACCAAGGCTGTTGTCTAGGACTATCGTCCGGGATAATGCACGGAATCCCGGGTGATAGCACTTAGGCTTTCACCGTGGACAAGCCCTCGGAGATTGCGCCCGACGACGACGCTGCGGGGTCCGTCCCGTCGATCGAGAGCAGGGGGGAGGCGGCGTCCTCGCCGGGTGAGGTCGACCTCGCCGGCCCGGCAATCGCGCAGCTGCCGGAGGGCGAGGCGCGGTACGCGCGGGCCGCTCGGGCCGCGAACACGCTGCGCGGCTACCGCTCGGACTGGCGTGAGTTCAGCACCTGGTGCCGCCGGCACGACCTCGAGCCGATGCCCGCCGCTCCCTCGGCGCTGACCGCCTACCTGACCGCCCTCGCCATGGCCGGCGCCGGCGTCGGGACGATGAGCCGGCGCCTGTCGTCCATCCGGTTCGCGCACGCCGCCCGCGATCTGCCCGACCCCACCGCCACCTCCCGGGTCCAGACCGTCTGGGAAGGCATCCGCCGCGTCCACGGGGCGC
This sequence comes from Kineosporia sp. A_224, assembly GCF_002198655.1. Classification (GTDB taxonomy): domain Bacteria; phylum Actinomycetota; class Actinomycetes; order Actinomycetales; family Kineosporiaceae; genus R-H-3. Next base: position 31,086 of record NZ_MWLN01000117.1, on the reverse strand, counting down.
CGCCCGACCAGGCCAAGCCGCTGATGCCGCCCGAGCTGCTCGACGTCCTGGACGCCTGCCCCAGCACCCGGACCTGGAAGACCCGCGGCCGCCCCGCCGAACCCGACCTCGCCGGCGCCCGCGACCGCGCCCTGCTCCTGGTCGGCTTCGTCGCCGCGCTACGCCGCAGCGAGCTGGTCGCCCTCGACGTCGAGGACGTCGCCGAGCACGCCAACGGGCTGGTGCTGACCCTGAACCGGTCCAAGACCAACCAGACCGGCGAACAGCCCGAGCTCGTCGTCCTTCCCCGCGCCGGGAACCCCGACCGCTGCCCCGTCACCGCCCTGCAGACCTGGACCGAGCTCGCCGGGATCACGACCGGGCCACTCTTCCGGGCGGTGGCCAAGAGCAACCGCGTCGGCGACCGGGCGCTGCACCCGGAGTCCGTCAACGACCTCGTCCAGGCCGCCGTCGCGCGGGCCGGGTTGCCCGTCGGGTACAGCGCGCACAGCCTGCGCGCCGGGTTCGTCACCTACGCCCACCTGCGCGGCGCCTCGGACCGGGCCATCGCCCATCAGACCCGACATCGATCCCTGGCCAGCCTCGGCGCCTACGTCCGCATCGAGCACGCCTGGACCGACAATGCGGCTACCACCCTCGGGTTATGACCCGGAACGGAACCCGTGGCACGAGTAGACGTGGGTGTGTCTCCGGGCCGGCGTTCCCGAGGAGGACCACGTTCGGTCAACCCTGGCCTCCGCTGCACAGCAACGGAGGCGGTCCGAGGGTGGGCGTTCGGGACTTGTCGGCCGTTGGTCCCGTAGTCAGCAGGCAGACGTGAAGCCTGTCAGGCGCCAGCTTCCGCGGCTGGGAGCGGCAAGGACGGCGGTGTGCTCGTTCCAGTTGGTGAAGTGCTCGAACCGGATGGTTCCGTCGGACCGTACGCGGTACTCGGTGTAGGGACGCCTGGGGCTGGCGACATCCAGCGCGCTGACGTCTTGGGAGGCGAGGAACGACCGGAGAGCTTCTGCGGCTGTCGGGAACGCCCGCTGGGAGTAGCGGACGGTTGGGGTGGCCTGTTCCATCCCCGCGTTCTGGTCCGAACACAAGATCGACTGTGTGGCCGGGACCGGCCCGGCGACGTCGTGGGTGGGACCGATCAGGGGGTCGAGATCGCCCACCCTGCGCGCCAGCGTCAGCAGCAGCTCGAACTCCTTGCGGGACAGATCGACCACGACCCCGTCAAGCAGAACCGACCTGCTCTGGGCATCGATGCTCAGTCCGCCGACGACGATCGGCCCCGCGGGTTCGCCCGCCGCACCCGACCGGCGCAGCACGGCACGGATCCGGGCGTCGAGATGGTCCGCGCCGAACGGCTTGACGACGAAGTCGTCCGCCCCCGCGTCCAGCGCTGCGACGACGTCGGAGCCGTTCTCGCGGGCGGTGATGATGACCGGGACAGTGGTGACCGAGCGCAGCATCGGCAGCACTCGCAGGCCGTCGACGTCGGGCAGGCCGAGGTCGAGCAGCACCACGTCCGGGGCGTCGTCCAGCACCGCCTGCAGGCCCGGCATCCCAGCCCCGCGAGATCGCACGGTGTGCCCACGATCGGTCAACGCCCGGGTCAGCGCAGAGCTGACCCCCGGGTCGTCCTCCACGATCAGGATCACTGCCACAGCGATGGACCGTACACCGATAGCCCCCAGTAGATGCACGACTGAGCGCCGCCCGACCCGCGACGACGAACGCTGCCCGGGCCAGCATGGCCGACTCCGCGAATTCGTTGCCACACTTGAGGTCTCGCAACAGTCAAGCGCGGGTCATGGCGAGGTAAACCCTGGCCAGGAACCTCGTGTGGAGCCTTGGAGCGCTCGACCGGTTCCAGACTCTGGGCCGCAGTCGCCCGTCGAGAACCGCTTCGCCTCATGGCATCACTCCCAGGCACGTCACGCGATTCCGGACCGGGCGTGGGCGGGGCATCGGTGGGTGACAAGAAGGTCACCTGAGGCACCGCGCCGGCGCGACCGCGTAGCCTTGCGTCGATGGCGCGGGCAGAGGTGCCCGCGCCGTCCCCTGGCAGGGCTCCCGGCCGCTCCCCCCGTGGCGGCCGGGAGCCCCCAGCAGTGGCCCCGACGGACCGGATGCACCTGGACCTACATACGTCCAAACTCCGGCGTCGCCGGCTGTCGTGCCAGACGCTGCAGCCACAGGCGCGAAGCCGGCGGTCGCAGGGGCCCGATGCGGGCCCGGCGTGCACGATCGCGGACACGCCGATTGTTGCGAGTGGTGGCCGATGTGCGGCTTGACGATCGGTTCGGTGATGTGGAGGTCCTGCCGATCTCGGGGTTGTTCCCGCCCGCGGGGCGATCAGGCTCAGGACGTCACGCTCGGTCAGGGTCGATGCGGCCAGATCCACCTCCGCCCTTCGGGACGGCGTCCGGCGCCGGTGTGCGCAGGGGACGTCCCAGCGGGGCTGAGGCGATCACCGCGCCCTCTTGGGCGGCCAGCCGGACGGCGCGCGCAGCAGGTCGTCTCCGTCCCGTCCTTGAGGCGGGACCCCGCAGGCGCCGGCCCGCACAAGGTCGATCACGTACGCGTCGTGATCGAACGTCGTCAAGGCGATGACGGGGACCTCGGGCAGCCCGGTTGCTGGTTCCCCGACGACCGACCGTCACATCGTCCGCGAAAGCCGAGCGGGGCCCGGATCCACTGCCTACCGAGGTTGGTCGTCGACGAGAAACCTCCGCAGTGGCGCTGGTTCGACTCTCACAGTGCCTGGGACTCTCACAGCGCCTGGACCACAGGCAGGGGCGTCCGCACCACCCAGCGGCCGACGTCGAGTAGGCCTGGCGCCGATCCGGCCGCGCTCAAGATGCAGACACGCTCGCGCCTCCCGACCAGCCCGACGCCGGGCGCGCCAGCGTGTCGCTGTCACGGCACGCTGGCGCCCACAGCTGCGCACGCTGCACCGGGCGGTGTCGGTCACGGCTGCCAGAGCAGGGTGCACCAGATCTCGTTGTTGGCGCCGATGCCACAGTCCGCCGCTTCACCGGAACGGATCTTCGTCCACACGCCCTTCTGGCGCCAGTGCCACGATCCCAGCCGGCTGAACCGCTCGTGGTAGCCCTCCAGGTTGAACGTGAAGGCGTCAACGTCGACCCCGCTGAAGTTCCCGCCTACGTTTCCCCCGGTCAAGGGCTTCTGGTCGCAGTAGGCGAGCAGAGAGTGGGCTGTGGCGCCGCCGTCCCAGTTCCAGACGTCGCACAGGCCGGTGGAAGGTCTGGTGGCGCTGAGGTAGGTCGTGTAATGCATGGTTCGGCCGGTTCGGTTGTTGACCGCGCCGCAGAGTATCCCGCCGCTGCAACCGGCAGCTGCAGCGGGCGTCGCGACCGCTAGTGCCAGGCCGGCCAGGACGAGACCAGCCGTACAGAGCGTTAGCGCTTGCCGCTTGCGAGACTTTGATCCGTTCATCAGTCGCTCCCTCAGATTGGTGACCCGGGACCGGACTACCTCGACATTCGCCGGCCACAGCCGCTCGCGCTTGCCGATCCCCACGACGCTTGCCGATCCCCTCGACGGCGAGCCGGGCGAACCCGGATCAGATGCATCGACCATACGCTAGCGAATGGTGTACATACGGGAGCGTATTGTGCCGCTGGTAGAAGTGCAACCAGTCCGAAGGAGATGACCCAGGCCGGTCGGGTGGATACCCCGCCTTGGTCCATGGCCTGCGAAGTGTGGATGAGATCGAGGCCTGATCGAGGGCTCTCGGCGGCGAGGCGTTCCTGCATGGGCACTCATCCGGTGCCGTCCTCGCCATGCACGCGGCATGGACGCTGGGGGCAGAAGGTCCGTGGCCTGAATGATGTACGACGCACCCCGGGGTTCAGGACGCAACCGAGTGGGAGGAGTGTGCGGTGCTCCGCACGCGGGGTGCAGCTTCTGCTCGACAAGGGTTGGAATGCGGACGCGACGCGGCGATTCCGCACCGGCATCGGGCGGCAGGCTGGTTCGTAGCCCTGCTGCCGCTGCTCCCGGGCCGCCCAACCTCCTCCAGGCTCTGCCGCCGGCGTGCCGGTCTCCGATGGTCTTGCGGCGGTCGCCGGAAGCGGTCGCCGGAAGCGGTCGCCGGGAGCGACTCGCGGTCCGATCGGCGTCGGCTCTTGACCGTTGGGTCGCTACGTCTACGGCGAGTTCGCGGCGGTGTGCAGGCGCACGCATTCCTGGGCGCCGAACAGGCGCAGCGCCATTCTTACGCCGGGCGGGAAGTCTTGGATCGCCTCGGCGAGCGGAACGACCTTGGGTCGATCCACGGGATGCGTCTGCCCGTCGTGGACCAGGACGGCCGAACCGGCGGCGAGCAGGTTCTTCATCCAGTCGGTGTTCGCCCCGTAGGTTAAGGCGATCACGAACCCTCCTACGCCGGCGACAGCGGTTACGGGTGTCTCGTAGAGGCTTCCGGAGCTGCGACCCTTGTGCCGCAGGATGGCCGCGATCGAGCCGGGCTGGCCGGCCGTCTTCAGTAGCCGTGGGTTGCTGACGTCGCGGGCGAACCGGCGGACCGTGTCGAGGACGGGCGGGTACTTGCGGCGCAGGCCCCACAGGAGCACCCCGGCTGCGAGTGCGACCAGCAGCAGGAGCGCGCTCAGCGCAGCTACGACCCATCCTCCGAACATGGCTCTCCTCCGTCGGTCGTTCCCACCGAATCAGTCTGGTCGGTCACACGCTTCCCGGTCGGGCATGCCCGATCTCGTCAACCGGTCAACCACGCCGCCGAGCCGAGGTCGGTGGGACCTTCATGGCCCACAAGAGGGCTGGGGGCGGTCGCTTCACGATGCGTCGCACTGTCACAGTTCATTCGTTTGTGATGTGACGGTCCACGGATGCTCGAACATCAAGGCCCGCGGGCTTCGCGGAGCGACCGGGTGCCGTGTAGTTGACGGGCAGGGTGTACGGCGAGCCGGACGCGGTGATGAACAGGTCGTTGCGTCTCGGTCCGCCGCAGGTGAGGTTGGAGGCCGGTCTCGGGGCAGGTGCTGTTCGCCGAGCACGGTGGTGTCGGGGTCGAGGCAGTGGAGGCCCGTCGTGGGCGGCGGCCCAGAGTCGGCCTCGGTCGTCGAATCCACTCGTCGCCGTTCGTGGGCCGCAACCGCTGGTCGAGTACCTCGAACCGCGACCTGACGCAGCACCGGACCGAGGTCGGCTCGGCGCTGCTCGCGCGACGTCCCCCAATGGGCTTCTTCATGGCCTGCCTCCTGGGGCTCGGGGCAGCCAGCCTGGGGTACGGCTGCGGTACTGCTGGTACTGGGCGCCGAAGCGCGCGCCCAGGTTGGGTTCCTCGTACCAGTGGGCGAACGCGGCCATCGCCAGGGCGGCGAGCACGGTGTAGGCCAGTAGGGGCAGGCTGGCGAACAGCAGGGTCTGCCCGAGCAGGAGCGCGTCGACGCACAGGTACATCGGGTTGCGGACGTACCGGTACAGACCGCGGACGACGAGGTGCCGCGTGGGAGCGACCGGGGCTGGGGTTCCGATGCCTTGCACGGCGAACCGGGTGAACTCGGCCACCAGGGACGTGAGGGCGGCGGCGATCAGTGCCACCCCGGCGGCCTGGGCCCCGACCCACCAGGTCGGCATGGGCGGGACCTGCCAGCCGGTGATCCACCGCGGCATCATCCCGGCCACGGTTCCGGGGGCAAGGAACAGGAAGACGAGGGTGCCCAAGGCCGCTCTGCCCCGGTTCATGACGCCCGCCGCCGCGGGCCGCCGACTCGCGGTGGGCCGGGATCCCTGAGATGGCCGGCAGCTCGGATGAGCCCGGTCGCCCCGATGCCGCGGACGGCGCCCCAGGGGGTCATCGAGTCCTGCCAGGGGGCGGTGCCGGTGAAGGCTGCGACGAAGGCTGCGGCCCGGTCCGGGTCGTCGGCGACCACGGACAGCAGCGCACGTTGGGCACGGTTCAGGGGCGCCAGTGCGGCCAGCCGGGCGGTGCCGTCGAAGACGCCGCGCAGGGCCCGGTCCCGGTCCCGCCAGGCCGACCGCAGTGCGGCGGCCAGGCGGTCCCGGTCGTGGCCGGCGCCGATCACCGCTCGGGCGAGGCGGTCGGCGTCGCGCAGCGCGTGGGTGATGCCTTGCGCGGTGACCGGATCCATCACCGCGGCGGCGTCGCCGGCCAGCGCCCAGCCCGGCCCGCAGGGCGTGGTGAGGCGGTGCGGCAGGTCGGGCGTGGTGCGGATCCGCTCCACGATCCGGGCGCCTCGCAGTCGTTCCCCGAGGTCCCCGGCCCTGCTCGCCGCTGCGGCGAGACCGGCCCGGACGTCGCGGCGGTACTGCTCGAAACCCTGGCGGGGTTGGGACAGGAAGACCACGCTCAGGCCGTCATTGGTGGGGAAGGCGGCCGCTGCCAGGCCGGGCCTGGTGTACAAGCGGGCGGTCCCGCCCAGGTCCACCCCGGACCAGTAGGCGTAGGAGGCGAACGTCTGCGGTGACCGGGTCCGGTAGCTGCGGGCACCGACCAGGGCGGCCACGGTGGAGTGCTTGCCGTCGGCGCCGACCACCAGGGCCGCATCCTCCCGGGCCGCGGCACCCGAGCGTCCATGGCCGACGACCCCGACCACGCGACCGCCGGACCGCTGCAGGCCGGTGACCGTGAACCCCTCGCGCACCTCGGCCCCCGCCGCCCGTGCCGCCTCGACGAGCGCCGCGTCCAACAGGTAGCGCCGTGGACTGCAGACCGCGCCCACCGTCCCCAGCGAGGGAAAGTCGGCCGCCAGCAGCACGCCGTCCAGGTCGAACTCGGCCCGGTGAGCGGGCGGTGTCCCGGCCGCGAGCAGCGGTGCCAGCACCCCCCACTGCTCGAGCAGGGCGACGCCCGGCACCTGCACCTGATGGGAGGACACCGCATCGCTGGGGAACCGGGCGCGGTCCAGCAGCAGCACCCGCAACCCGGCCCGGGCCATCAGCATCGCCGTGGCCGCACCCGCGACCCTGGCACCGACAACGATCACGTCATACGCCGATGAACCCATGTTGCGCTCCGTCGCTCATCCAACATACGTGTACGTATGTTAGCCATGCGGTAGGGTATGCACATGGTGAGATCGTCAGCAAGCCCCCGACGCCGACTGGACCGCAAGGACTGGGCGGAAGCGGCGTTGGCGGCCCTGTCGCGGGGCGGTCTGGCCGCCGTGGCCGTCGAGCCGATCGCGCAGCGGCTCGCGACCACCAAGGGCAGCTTCTACCACCACTTCGACAACCGCGACGACCTGATCGCCGCCGCCCTCGAGCTGTGGGAGCAGCGGCACACCGTGCAGGTCAACGCCGAGGTCGACGCCGCCACCGAGGACCCCCGCGAACGGCTACGGCTGGTGACACGACGGGCGGTCCGCATGGCCGAGACCGACCCGGTCGGGCTCACCCTGCTGGCCAGCGCCGACAACCCCTTGGTGGCACCGGTTCTCCAACGGGTCACCGCCGCCCGGCTGGACTACCTGGCCCGCCTCTACCGCCGCCTCGGCCACCCGCCGGCCACCGCCCGGCGCCACGCCCTGCTCGCCTACAGCGCCTACCTCGGCCACGTCCAGCTGGCCCACTCCACCCCCGACGTCCTGCCCCGCACCCAGGCCGCCCGACACGCCTACCTCGACCTGGTCCTGGCCGCCCTCGACCCGTCACCCGCGGAACCCAGGCCGTGATCTGGGCGGTGGCGACGTGATGTCCCTTACGGTTGCCCTCGACGAGGCGACCGGGTGGACAGAGTCAAACGTACGCCGACGTATGCCAACCGTATGAGAGCGCATGTCATAGCGAGTCGGAGTGCAACCAGCGGCGTGAACGTCGGGTTCGGTCAGGATGTCGGCGGTGGCGCCTCTGCGGGTGGTGTGGCGGGGCCCTCTGCTGTCCCGGTTGACGGGAGGGGTCGGTGCGTCTCGGCGTGTCGGCGACTTCGGTACAGGAGCACGGCATAGGCCACGGCCACCAGGACGTTCTCCGCCGCCGATCCCCACCGCAACCGGTGAAAGGTGTCCATCGCCCCGGGCGCCAGCAGGAGCGCCTGCGTGGCCACCCCGACGGCGAAGAACATGGACGCAGCAGCGGCCACCCTGACCGCCGACGCGTCGCTCACGCGGGAGGCGCCCAACTGGATCAGCGCGAGCGTGGCGTAGCTGATCCCCAGCACCCGCACCGCGTCCATCGCGTTGGCCGGGGCCCCGGCCGCCAGGTAGAACGTGGTCGGGCTGTGGAGGTTGAGTCCCGCCCGGACCAGGAACACCGCGCCGTTGACCGCCAGGACGACCCGAAGCACTCCCAACCCCGGGCGGCCGCTCATCGTCGCGGCCCGTCGTCGTGGCCCGTCCATCGAGGCGGCCCGTCGTCGTGGTGAGTCGAACGTCGCGGCCACCGACCGTGGGGGGGTTGCCCCTCTGCCGACGCTCTCCACGGCCTCTGGATCCGGTTGGCGGTGGCCGTGACGTTCGGCGTCATGGCCGCGGGACTGGTTCGAGCCCGTCCAGGAAGGTGAACCAGGTGACGTGGTCGGTCATGTGGTGTGCCTCGGCCAGGTCGTGCAGCTGCGCGTGCAGCTGTGGGTTCGGGTCCGCGTACAGGGTCATCTCGTGGTCGTCGGCGTACCGTTCGAACATGGTCTGCAGGGCGGGGGCGATGTGGTGGCGGTGCTCGGCCAGCGCCGCTGGGCCGGTGTAGGCCTCCCGGACCTCGCACGCGGTGCCGTCGTCGCGCAGGAACCAGTCGTAGCGCAGTGTGCCGGTGTCCAGCTCGCGGGTCAGCCGGATGCATTCGCCGGCCTGCCGCCTGAAACCGTCGAGCTGGCCGGGGCGCACACTCAGGTGGGCGCTGAGCTCCACAGGCGCCCGCGCGTAGCCCTGACCGGCCGGCTGTGACGGATGCTCCGCCGGAGTGGCGGGGGCGATCATGAATGCCGGGTACTGGTCGGCGATCCGGTCGAACTCCTCCAGTGGCGCGCGCCGGTCGACCGGGATGTGCGGGCGCGCGCCGGGGGCCGCGTCCAGGTAGGCACGCAGGATCGGTGCCCGGTCGGCGGGCGCCACCTCGACCAGCCGGACCTGCTCGGCGCCGTGCCGGCGCAGCACACCCTGACCGTCGGCCGCGCGCACGTTCTGGACCCAGTTCGCGTCCTCGCCGAGCATCGACACCAGGTAGCGGCCGCCATCATGCTCTGCCACCACGACAGGGAACGCGATGGTCTTACCGGTGCGGCGGCCTCGGACCTCCAGGGTCATCGCGTTGCCGGGTGAGAACCAGCCGGCGGCGAACACGAACGCCCAGAGCCGGTTCAACCCTCTGGCCAGCCGCTGCGGCCGGCCGCCCCGGTAGAGCCAGCGCTTGACCCCGTACAGCCGTTGGGTCCACCCGCGCCGCCCGCCCATCGTCTGCGGTGCCTGTTCCGTGGGGTGCCGGCTCATCGGTCTCCCCCTCCACCCGGTCCACGGTCGACCTGCCCGCCGGTCAGGTCAGGCGCCTGACTCGCCTGTCCTGGCCCCTGTCCTGGACCTCCACCGGTGATCGCTTCGGCGCCGGCCTCGACGCGGCGGGGGGCCTTGCCGGTCGCGGTGGCCATCCGACGGAGCAGCTGGTGGCCCGGGTCGCCGGTCGGGTCGAACATCAGGGGGCAGCCGCCGTCGATGACCATCACGCCGTGATCACGTCCGTATCGGGTGGCATCGTCCGAGACGCTGCCGGCACCGTACAGCCGATGCATCCAGACCAGGCCGATGCCGAGCTCGACGCACTGCTCGACCGTGGCCGGGGCCGCAGCCGGACTCGTGCCGATCACCACCGCGCCGACCCCGCCCGGGATCGAACCAAGGTCGGGGTAGCAGGGGTCGCCCTCCACCCGTTCGGCGTTCGGGTTGACCGCGAACACGTCATACCCGCGCTCACGCAACCGCTGGTAGACCGCGTTCGCGCCGTGCCCTGCCGGGGTCCGCGAGACCCCGGTCACCGCGACCCGCTTCACGGCCAGAAACCGTGCGGCCGCCTCGCGCTGGCCCACGGTCCCCGCTCCACCGGCGCGGCCCGCCCGGCCGTCGCGGGTGGTCGAGCCCGCGGGCCTGGTAGGCCGAGGCTGCATCGGCCGTCCCTGGTGGAGCAGCCGGCTCAACACCAGGCCCCACCCGATGACGCCCACACCGACCAGCAGGTGCAGGACCTGGATCGTCCAGTGCCAGCCGCCGGTCAGCAGATCCTCCTGGGCACCACCCAGCACCACCGCCGCCAGACCCCACGCGACGGCCGATCCCACCACGGCGATCGAGACCCGCGACGCGACCGCGACCACCGCAAGCGTCCACAGCGAGAACACCAGCACGAACGCCAGCCCGCCATGGATCCCGATCAACCAGTCGGCCCGACCGGTCCAGACCAGCAGGCCCAGCAGCAGAGTGAGCACACCCGACCCGATCAGGGCGACCCGGGCAGCGGCGGCCACCACAGTGACCCGCGCAGACCACGCAGTGTGGTGCCTGTCCCGAGCAGTGGTATTCACGCACCGACCTCCTCGATCTTGTTCTGCAGCTGCCCGGCAGCGTCCGGACGTCCGTCAGCCGCCGCGGTCGTGGCTGCCGCCCGACGTGAAGTCGCCGGGGGTGAAGTCGCCGGGGGTGAAGTCGCCGGTGGCGAGCCGGGCGCCTGCCGCGACCAACCATCCGGCGAACAACACCGCAGACGTCGCCGTCAGGCCGGGGCCGATCAGCCATGGATACGCCCCGACGACCTCGCCCAGTGCGACGGCTACGCCAAGCGCGACGACGGCCCTCCCGTACGGGGTGTTCCGCATCGCCACAGCGAGCAGGGTCACGGCGACGCCGAAGAGCAGGGCGACCGCGTGCAGACCGCCGTAGTACAGCGAGACCACCACCTGCAGCGTCGCCGGGTCGTTCGGCTCGATGCCGTACACGGGGTAGGCGAGACGGCCGTGGACGACCGTCAACGTCATCAGCACCGGGATGACCGCCGCGACCAGTCCGCACCCCCAAGCCGCCGCGCGGGGATGCAAACCCGCCAGGCTGAAGTAGAGGCCGATCACGCCCGGGATCAGCAGGACGACACCGAAGAACAGGACCTCGTTGGTCAACGCCAACCAGGATGTCTGCGTCGACCGCCACACCAGCAGCTCCGCACCATCAGGGGGCTCACCGACCCTCAGGTCGAGCAGCCCCTTGACCAGGAACAGCATCCCACTCAGCGCAAGCGCCACGCCCTCGAGCCGGTACCGCGGCCGACTCGGACGCGCTCGCGACGACAGGTCCCGTCTCACCCCCGAACTCGGCTCGAAAGGGGCGAACAACCGCTCGAAGAGCATTCATGATCACCTGCCACCTCCCTCGCCACCCGCCGACCAGATCCCCCGGTGCTACGACAGGGTGGATCGGCGCGTTCCCGTTCACCGTCGCCCACGAGCGGATCGTCGGGACCGGGCCATTCGTCCCGACGCGGGCGACCCGGGCGACCCCGGGCGACCTGGGCGACCTGGGCGATCCGGGCGACCCGGTGGGGACCGCCGCGACCGTCAGCGCGCTAGTTCTTGGGGTTGGTTCTGGGGTTGGGCGAAGCGGGCGAGGAAGGAGTCGACCGCCTGGCGGCCGATGCTTTCGAGTGCGTCGGACGGGCAGGTAGCCGTTCCGCCAGTGAGGGTGAGGCGATTCAGTGGGGCGGCGAGGGCGAGCCAGGTGAGCTGCTCGGCGGCCACGCCGGCGTCGGCAGAAGCGATCACGCCGTGCTCCATCAAGGTCTCCAGGGTCCGGCCGAGGGCGCGCACGTTCGCCTCCCAGCTGCCGTTGAGGTAAGCGTTCGCGACCTGCGGGGTGCGGGTGGCTTCAGCCGCGACCAGGGTGCGCATCCGCAGCACGGCGGGGCTGAGAACCGCCGCCTGCAGTGCGGCGGTGAACCGCATGAGCGCCGCCCTGACGTCTGCGCCGCCGCTCAGCGCGTCCTGCTCGAGAGCGTCGAGGTGGGGGCGCATGGCGTCGCGACCGCGACGGACCCAGTCGGTGACGACCGCGGCGTACAGGTCCTGCTTGGACGGGTACCGCGCATACAAGGACTTCTTCGAGATCCGCGACCGCCGCGCCACTGCCTCCATCGTGGCGCCGGCGTACCCATGGGTGAGGAACTCCTCGCGGGCCTCGTCCAGCAGTTCGACACCTGACCTGCCGGGCGGGCGGCCGCGGCGTGGCCCTGCGGACGGTGACGGACTCGGCGGTCCGGGTGCGGGGAACGTCGCGGGCTGCCCGCCCTCGTCGCGCCTACCGGCCATTCCGCCAATTTAGTACTTGACGGTACTTGTCGCAAGAACCTACCTTCGATTTAAGAACGGATCAGTATCCAAAGGGAGTGGTCGTCATGGTCGCGCTCGGTCTCATCATCGCCAGCATCGTCGCGTTCCTGCTCAGCTTCATGTACTACAGCGTGGCCCCCACCAATCCTTCCGGGCCCCAGTCGCCGGCGCGCGACTCTTCGGCCCGCCCCGAGGCCTGGCGGATTGCCGCGGAACTGTTGCGCAGCGCCCTGGTCGCAGGCCTCATGACCGGCCTGCTGAGCGCCGCAGCGTGGGACGGCGCCGGCGCCGGCGCCGTCCTGGGAACCGCACTGTGGACGCTACCCGTGGTTCTCCTGGCCGGCTCCGTCCTCTGGGAGGCGGTCCCTGCGGCAACCGCCACCGTTCACGCAGGCGACTGGCTGATCAAGCTGGTGGCTATCGGCGCTATCGTCGGTGCCTTCGGCTGACCCGCATCCGGGCGGGACGCGCCGTCCGCTGGTGATCCCCGACCGACCCGGGTGTGAGGCGCGCTGCACTGGACTCCTGCGGTTGTGCTCCCGAGCCTGGCAGGAGGCGTGCCGGCCCGGGACGCGGCCGTGGCGGGCCGGACTATCCCCGTCATCCACCAGGACAGCACGGACGCAGTCGATCGACGCGGGCGCGTTCACTCACTGAACGGGTGTCCTTCCGCCGGCCAAGAATATGATCTTCGTGAGTCTCATCCACACTGACCGGAGGCCCGCTCCCACCGCCGATCGCAGATCTCGGTCCGACGGGGTCATCGGTCCGGGACCGGGGACGTCGGGCTCGACCCGCAGGATGCCCCACACCCCTTGTGGGACGGCCCACCGGAAGGCGCCGCTGCGGTAGGCGTGGTCGCCGTGCTCGCGGGCCTGCATCTCCAGGGTGTGGACGCTGCCGGCGGTGAGCCCGGAGAGCGAGCCGACCCACGGGCCCGTCGTCCGGGCGTTTCCGTCGCGCCGCGCGAGCCACGGTGCGGCGTCCCAGGCCTGCCCGTGCACGGTGAACGTGTGGTTGCGCGGCTTGTCGGCCGCACAGACGAGGCGCAGCCAGAGCGTGTCCCCGACCGTGGCGTGCCAGACCGGGGTCGACGGTTCCGGGTCCGCGAGCACGGTGCGCGGGTGCACCGGGGCGACCCGGTAGTTGATCCCCTTCTGGCCGGCGTCCTCGGGGTCGTCGCCGACGACGGTGTCGCGGACCGGCGAGTCCGGGTCACCGGCGACGAAGTGCCGAAGACCGTCCTGGACGACGAGCACCTGCTCGTTCGCGACGACGTCCGCCCTGTCGGCGCCGCCGTCGACGACGCGGGCCGTCGGCACGAGGAGCGCCGACGTGCCGTCCCACCGCTCGCGCAGCGTCCGCGGGTGGACGGGGGTGACGTCGCCGGGCTCGACGACGAGGGCGCCGACGAGACCGTGGTGACGGTGGTTGCGGACGTCGGCGACGTCCCGCAGGAGGCAGACCTGGCCGGGGCCGTCGGCGTGCCCGGCCGGCGCGAGGTCCTCGTCGGCGAACCACCAGTACTCCCGCACGTTCGGGGCCTCGTGCCCGCCCGGGTGCTCCCCGCCCTCTGCGCCGTGCCCGCGCAGCACCACGTCGCCGTAGTCGACGTGACCGGCGTGACCGCCGTGCCCGTCGGGGAACACGTCGCGCTCGCCGGCCCGCACGCCGACGGTGCCGTCGTGGTTGGCGCCCACGTGGGCGCCGTCGTCGCTCACGACGTCGAGGAGCAGCAGTCCCGGGTGCAGCGACACCCGCGGGGTCACCGTGCGCTCGTCGGGGTAGCCCAGGTCGTCCGTGTGCTCCAGCGGCAGCCTCGGCGGGCTCGGCTCGACCCCGAACCGGGGCAGGTCCCGGCGTTGGTCGTCGAGGGCCTCGTCGAGCACCTCGTTGACGAGCGTGATGTGCACCCACTCCCCGCGCCGCGCCCGCAGCACGAGGGGCTCGACGACCGCCGTCTCCGGGACGACGGCCTGCACGCAGCCCCGCGGCCGGCCCGGGACGTCCCCGACCGGCTCCACCCCCTCGGCGACGAGGAAGGCCAGACCCCAGGGGTCGGTGAGGCGGTGGCCGTCGTACTCGTGCTCGACGCGGCGGGCCGCGACGACGAACTCGCGCACCGGCGCGCTCCACCTGCCGTGGTCGTCACGGTGGGGGCGCGGCGGGAGCCCGTACCGGCGCTGCAGGCCGGGCCGGGCCGGCCCGTCGTCCGGGGCATCCACCGACGGCAGCGGCGGCAGCACCTGGAACGCGCGGGGTCCCGGGTCCAGCACGCGCACGAGCCCCCAGCAGCCCAGCCACAGGTCGTCGAGCGCCGCGAACTGCCACAGGTGGTCGCCCGGGCCGTGGTGCCCGCCGGTCAACGGGTCGAGGTCGAGCGTGAAGGCCTCGGAGATGCCCACGGTCTGCTGGTCGACGAGCGTCGAGTCCGGGGCGTGCCACTCCTTGCGCCAGCGCAGCCCGTGCGCCGAGAAGCTGTGCTGCTCCTCGTGCGAGCCCTGGATGAGCCGGATCCGCAGCCGCTCGCCGGCGTAGGTCCGCACGACGGGGGTGTCCGGCTCGCCCCGGCCGCTGCTGAACCACTGCGACGGGTCGTCACCGCGGGCGGTGAGCGGGCTGCTGCGGTAGTTGACGCCCATCGAGCCGGGGTCGTCGTCCCCGCCGAGCTCGTGGGGCGGGTTCAGCGGGCGGCCGTCGCCGTCGTACAGCGGGACGAAGTCACCCACCGCCAGGCATGCCTCCCGGTAGGCGACGTAGCCGGTCCCGCCGGTGCCGTCGCCGCCCGCGGTGCCGGCGGGGTCACGCGGCGCGAGGACGACGGCCTCCGTGCCGGACCACGCGACCTCCTCCTGGTCGGGCCGGAGCCACTGCGCCCCAGGGGGTTCGGCGACCAGCGCGGCGAACAGGCCGTGCTTCTGCCGGTAGTTCGCGAGCAGGTGGTCGTGGAAGAAGCACGGCCCGAACTCCTCGTCGACGACCCACCGGTGCAGTCCGACGTTCCCGGGCAGCCGTCCCGGCTCGTCCGGGTCGACGGCCTCGGCGCAGCTCGCCCCGGACAGGTAGTTCCAGCCGGTGGAGGACCCGTCCGCGGCGAGGACGTCGAACTTCACGAGGTGCACGTGGAGCCCGCACTCCACCGGCGGGGTCGTCGGGTCGAAGTCGTCCGCGGGGATCGTCCCGAGCCTGTTGTGCAGCCGCAGCTCGACGACGTCCCCGTGGTTCGCGCGCGGGAAGAACGGCTCGACCCCGTGCAGCACGACCGGGTGCTGCACACGCTCGTCGGTGCGCAGCCGGCCGTCGCCGTCGAGCGGTGTCGTGCTCGCCGCGGTGATCCGGTAGTGGTGGCCGTGGGCGTCGTGCCACCCGAGGCCGTTGTACTCGACGTCCGACTGCGCCACCTCGACGTCGTAGCACACGACGCGCGGCGGCGGCAGCCCGGCCTGGGCGTTCCAGCGGACGGCGTCGCCGTCGAGGTCGACGAAGACGGCGCCGGAGCGGGCCCGGTCCCGTGCACCGGACGGCATCGCGGCCAGCTCGAGGTCCGAGTGCGCGGACATCCGCAGGAGCCGGCGGCGACCGCCGACGTGCGCGTCGACGACCGCGGGCGGCGGCGGCGACTTCTGCGGGAAGCGGGCGTCGACGAACCACGGGAAGCCGGGCACCTCGGCCGTCGGCCGCTGCGGACGGCGCCCCGGCAGCGGCACCAGCGGCTGCGTCGGGGTTCCGTCGGGCAGTGCCCGCGAGCCGTCGACAAGGGTGTCGAAGCTGCGCCACAGACCCCACATCCCGTGGTGGAAGTGCGGGTAGAGGTGGCAGTGCCAGATGACGTCGCCGAAGAGGTGCTGACGGCTTCCCGAGCCGTAGAGCGGGTCGATGGTCACCGCGGTCTGCGGCCCGATGGTGATCGAGTCGAGGAGCTGGGAGCCGCGCGGCTCGCCCTCGCGCCAGACGGAGGGCTCGGCCGTGTCCTGCGGGACTGCGCGCCACTGGTGCACGTGAAGGTGGAAGACGTGCGTCTCCTTGACGCCCGCGTGGATCACCCGGACCCGCGCGGGGTCGCCGCGGTAGGCGCGGAAGACCGGCGTCACCGGGTCGCCGAACAACCACGAGCTGTGGTGCTGCTCCTCGCCGGCAACCCGGTCGAGGAACTCACCGTGCGGCGTCCGCGCCGTCCGGAACACCTCGGCGAGGGTGTCGTCGACCTCGACGGCGACCGCGGTCTGGTCCACCTCGGGCGCCCCTGCCCGCCACGGCGGTACCGGGGTCCGGGCGGTGCGCTCGGCGTACCGGCGCATCCGGTGCGGCAGCCGGTTGGGCATCGGCTCGGCCCGGTACGACAGGGGCATGACCGTGTGCTCGCCGACGAGGTGCAGCCCGCTGCGGATCTCCGGCTCGTCGTGGATGAACACCGTGAACTCACGGTGCCCGGGCATCCGGCCGCTGCGCCGGGCCGCGTGGTGCAGGTCGACGTAGTCCCGGTCCTCCGGGTCGCCCGGCCCGTCGTCCGGCCCGTCGTCCGGCCCGTCGTCCGGCAGGAGGTCGTCGGGCAGGAGGACGTCGACGTACGGCCCGTCCGCGTAGGCGGTCCCGGTGAGCACCTCGCCGGTCTCCGGGTCGCGCCACACCGCGCCGGCCGGCTCGACGACGAACGCGGCGAACAGCCCGTGGGCGTTCGTCCCGGCCTCGGTGCCCCGGACGTCCCCGAGGTCGTTGACCGGCCACGCACCCTCGTGCGGGCAGGCCCAGTGGAAGGTCGCGGACGTGTCCGGGGCGACGAGGGAGGACGGGTTGGCGCCGACGTGCGCGCCGTCCGCGACCCGCACCCCGCCGACCGGTCCGCTGCCCTGGACGTGCAGGCCGACGTCGCGACCCTCGACGGAGTTCTCGAACCGGACCACGACCTCGTCGCCGAGGCCCGCCCGCAGCACGAGCGGCCGCACGACCGGCAGCGGGCGCAGCACGTTGACCCGGTCGTACCGGTGGGCCCGACCGCCGTCGGTGCCGGGCCGGTGGTCGTTGAGCAGGAGCCGCCGCACCTGGTCGGCGCTGAGGCAGCCGCTCCGCGCGGCGAGCACGTCGGCGTCGAAGAGGTCGTCGACGCGGCTCAGCCGCGCCTCGACCGCCCGGCCGAGGTCGGCGAGCGCGCGCTGCCACAGCAGGCGCCAGCCGGCCCGGACGGCCGGGTCGGGGTGCAGCTGCAGGACGGTCCCGTCGGTGAGCTCGTCGAGCGCCGCGACGAGCTCGTCCACGGTCGCGAAGAGGTTCTGCCGGACCTCGGCGGCCCGGGGCGACCCGGCCCGCTCGACCGCACCGCCTTCACCGCCGTCCCCGCGGGCGAGCACGTCCGCCTCACCGCCGAGGTCGTGGAGCAGCCACCGGTCCTCGGCGGGGCCCTCGGCGAGGCGGCCGACCATCTGCTCGTAGCGCCACAGTCCGTCGACGACGAGCTGGACCAGCTGGCGGCGGCGGTGCAGCCGGGGCAGTGCGCGGTCGTCGTCCTCCCACCGATCGCGGGCCCAGTCCAGCAGGGGCACGTAGGCGCGCAGCGTGTAGAGCAGGCCGTCGGGGTCGTGGTCGCCGTCGGCGGTGTAGACGATCGGGAAGGACGTCGCGACGACGTCGTAGTCCAGGGTGCGGGTCATCTGCGGCATCCCCTCAGCGCAGGGCGTTCGACGTGGTCGTCCACGAGGGCAGGAGGTCGGCCGGCAGCAGGCCGGCCGCCAGGAGCGCGGTGCCGAGCACCAGCGCGAGCGCCCCCACGGGGCGCACGAGGAGCCGTCCGCGCGGTGCCAGCCGCTCGACCGCCATGAGCGTCGCGAGGAGGACCATGAGCGGCAGCGCCGCGACGCCGACGGCGAACGACACGGCCATCAGCGCCCAGCAGCAGCCGGCGCACGAGAGCGCGTACGCGCCGGCGACCGTGGCCGACTCGACGGCGGCGGGGCGCTGACCGCGCCAGTGCGCGACCGCGAAGCCGCGCGGGCTCCGGCACGCCCGCAGGCACGCGTTCTTCAACGGGCTGAACTGGTAGAGCCCGGCCGCCACGAGGACGGCGCCGGGGACGGCGGCCGGGTGCGTGCCGAGCCACGCGACCCGTCCTGCCACGACGTGGAGGGCGACGTCACCGGCGACGAGGCCGACGCCGACGACGACCCACACCGCGACGAACGCTCCGGCCCCGGCTGCGAGCGCCGGACGCCGGCCCGGGTGGCGGGCGAGCAGGCCCCGGAGCACGAGCAGCATCGGCAGCGCCGGGGGCAGCATCATCGCGACGACCATGACCGTCCAGCCGAGCAGCACGGTCCCCGTCGCGGCCACGGGGCCTGCGGCCTCGGGACGCACGAGCCAGGAGGCGCCGGCGCCGGCCGCGGGGTCGCCGATCAGCCCGCCGACGACGGGTCCCAGCGCGTGGTGGTCGAGCGCCGGCCCGTGACCGGCCGCGGACAGCGCGAGAGCCGCCCACGCGGCGGCGGCCGCCACGACGACCGCGAGCGCGAGACCACGCGGTGGCGCGACGGCCACGCGCGCGGTGCTCACCCCTCCTCCGCCGGTGGGACCGGTCGGGCCCCGAGGGGCTCGACGAGCTCGTCGTCCTGCTCCGGGGCCTCGAGCCGGCCCGAGTCGTCCCGTTGCACGTACCGGAACCGGCCACGCATGCCCGAGCGGCCGCTGACCTCGACGTACCCGCCCGCCAGCGCTCCGACCGTGATCTCCAGCCGGCCCCCGAGCTGGCTCTCGACCGGCTCGTCGCCGATCCCGAGCTCCGAGGCCAACGCGGTGTGCCGCAGCGTCATCGCGGGGCCGCCGTCGAACCCCCGGGGCCCGCCCGTGGAGCGGACGTAGGCAGGTGCGTCGGCCGCGACCGGGTGCACCGTCAGCGTCCAACCCGTGCTGCCGGCGTCCTGCGCCGGGTCGAGCGAGATCCGGGCCCGTTCCCGGGCGAGCACCTCGCCGCTGACGGCGGCGAGGTCGGCGAGAGGGCCGCCGAGACCGCCGGAGAAGGCCGCGCCCAGCAGGGCGACCTGGGCGTCGTCGGCCGCCTCGTCGACGAAGACCACGGTCGCGGACGACGCGGTGCGCCGGTTGCCGAGGTGGGTCGTCACGGCGACGACCCGCAGGCCTGCGACGTCGAGGCCGTCCACGACCGAGCCCGCGTCGAGCGTCCAGGCGAACAGGCCGGTGCAGTGCCCGTCGTCGGGCTCGTCGTCGACCCAGCACGGGCACACGACGTAGCAGTCGCACGCCTCGATGAAGTCTCCGCTCAGCAGGTAGTCCATGGCTCCCCCGTTCAGCTGCGCACGGTGACGGCAGCCGTCACGGCCCCGCCACGGCTCGACACGACGTCAACGGTGCGGCCCGGCACCGGGCGCGGTCTGCCGTCGCCGGCGACGAGCGTGAGCCGCACGTCCCACGCACCGGTCGCGTCGACGAGCGCGGACCCCAGGTCGCCACCCTCGTACGTCACGGTGACGGTGTCCGGCGCCACCCCGGTCGCCGTCCCGCGGACCCGCCAGCGCCCGGACGCCGTCCGGAACTGGGCCCCGGAGACCAGGAGTGCGTCCGTGCTCACCCCGACGGTGACGTCCGCGGTCGCAGCCGGGCCGCCGGGTCCCGAGACGGTGAGCCGGAACGTCACCGGGCCACCGGCCGCGGGCATGACGAACGTGGCGCGGTCGGTGGCGGCACCGCTGACGGCACCGACGTCCGCGCCTGCCGTCTGCGTCCAGGCGAACGCCGTGGCCCCGGTGCTCGCGCTGCCGTCCAGCACCACGGTGGCACCGGGGACGGCGACCGGTTCGGCGGCGACGCGGGCGGCCGGGGCCGGCTGCGGCGCCGGCGGCGACGGCGGACCGGTCACCGTGACGTCCCGCTGCCCGACGCCGCCGGGCCCCGCAGCGCCCGGCCGCGACGACGTGACGGTCACCCGGGCGGGCGGCGCGTCGAGCGTCACCGTCGCGGACCCGGCCGCCAGCGCGCCGATGCCGTCGGACGCCGTGAGCACGGGCGGGACCGCGAGGTCGGACGAGGCCGCCTCGACGGTGAGGGTGCGTGCCGCGATGTCGTACTCGGCGCGGGTGACCACCACGGCGTCGGTCACGGCGGCGGGTGTCGTGCTGGGCGGCTCGTCGCCGACGTTGACGACGAGCACCTCGGCCGGTACCGCGGTGCCCGCGTCGAGGCGACCGAAGTACCGCCCGCCCGTGGCACGCAGCGCGATGCGGGACGGCGCACCGCCGGCGTCGACGACGGCTTCGACCGCCTGGCCCGGCTCGGACCCGGCGACGACGTCGACGACGACCGCACCGGCAGCGTCGCGGCTGTAGACGGCGCGGGCGACGTCCACCCCGACGACCGTGGCGCGCTTTCCCTGCACGGTGAACAACGCCGTCTCGACGACGTCGGAGCCCGGCCCGCCGACGCCCGGGCCGCGGACCCGGAAGACGTTGGTACCGAAAGGGCTCCCGGTCACCGTGTGCTCGGTGGCACCGTCCCCGACGTAGCCCGCCGGCGCCTCCGTCTCGCCAGGCGCCAACTCGGCCCCGGATGTCCAGCGCAGGAACGGGCCGACCTCGGAGGACAGCGCGCCGTCGAACCCGAGCGGCACGGCCCCGACGTCGTCGGTGACGAAGACGCGGCCCCGGCCGTCCGCCCGCAACGACCCGGTCTCGCCGAACGGGTGCGTCACGACGTAGTCGGCACCCGGGACACCGCCGTCGATGCGGACGCGCAGCCGGCCGAAGACCATCTGCTGACCGGGCGCGACGTCACCGGTCCCACCGAAGGCCGCCTCGAGGGCCAGGACGAGCCGGGCCCGACCGGGGACGTCCCCGCCGAGGACGGTGAGCCTCGCGTCCGCGAGCCAGTAGAAGGACTCGTCGGGGAAGTCCGCGGCGAACGGCGCCGGTGCCGGGGCCGCGGGGACGTCCCCGATCGCCGGCAGGAACGGGTCCGCCCGGTCCAGCCCCAGCTCGAGGAGCAGCCCGGTCGAGTCCTTGAACCACAGCGGGAACGAGGTGACGGGATGGCGTGGCCCCACGGCCACGAGATGATCGGTGTTTCGCTGCACGGAGGCTCCCCCGAACCCTGGTCGCACGGCGCGCCCCGGCCGCCCGCGCGGCCCGCCTCGATGTGAGGAGCGCCGCACAAGGGTCCAGATACGCCCGATCTTGACCCATGATCGGAGCAGCCACCGGGACGGTCAAGTGCCTAGACCTGGGACCTGGGTCCTGGGTCCTGGGACCTGGTCCATCGCTGACTTCAAACCCTGGGACGTTCCGTTCAGCACACCCGCCGTCCGTGACCATCGGCGGCCGGGCTGCCTGACACCGCCGCGGGCGTCGGCACCGCCGCCGTCCTGAGGACCTCGAGAGCGGCGGGACGACGGCACACCGACTGCAGCACGACGGCCCTGTCCTGTGCCGCCCGGGCGGCTACCGGGCGGTCACTGCGCCGCAGGCAGCCACTTCTTCCACACCTTGGGGTGGTCGTCGAGCCAGGCCTTGGCGGCCTCGTCCGGCGGCGTCCCCGCGTTGATGGCCCGGGCGACCTCGTTCTGGTCGGCGTCCGTCCACTGGAAGTTCTTGATGAGCTCGGCGGCCGGGCTGCCGGACTGGGCGAACTTCCGGTTCATGATCTTGTCGAGGTCGAAGGGCTGGTAGTCGCACGCGACAGTCTTCGGGTCGGCGTCGCAGCCGGGGGTGTACGGCGGCAGGGTCACGTGCGCGAGCGGGAGCTCGGAGAGCAGCCACTGCGGGGAGTAGAAGTAGCCCAGCAGCGGGGTCTTGTCCCGCTCGGCGGCCCGGAACGCCTTGATGAGCGCGTCCTCGCTGCCGGCGTAGACGACGGTGAAGTCGAGCCCGAGGTTGCGCAGCAGCGGGCCGTCGTTCGTCACGAACGTCGGGTCGCCGCCGAGGAACTGGCCCTTGCCCTTGGAGTCCTCGGTCTTGAACAGCGGCGTGTACTTCTTGAGGTTGCGCGAGTCGGTGATGTCGGGGTAGGTCTTCGCCATCCACGGCGGCACGTACCAGCCGATGACGCCCTTGTTGCCGGTCAGCCCGCCCTCGACGATGAGGCGCTCGTCGTCGATGTACTTCTTCTTGAGCTCGTCGTGGCCCCAGTTCTCGACGATCGCGTCGGTGCTCCCGGCGGCGACCTGCTTCCACGAGTCGTCCTCGGCGGCCTTGCGGATCTTCACCGTGCAGCCGAGCTCGTTGACCGCGAGGTACCGGATCACGGCGAGGTTCGCGTCGTACCCGAGCCAGGCGTTCGACGCGAGCGTCACGGTGCCGCACGTCGTCGGGGTCACGCCGGGCGCGGGGGCGACCGCGGGGGCCTGCCCGCCGCACGCGCCGAGCGTGAGGGCGGCCGCGGCGACCGGGACGAGCCGGGCGGCCGCGCGGCGCAGCAGGGTGGGTCGTGGCATGGCGGGTATCCCTCTCCTGGGGCTGGTGCGGGCGTCCACGGGCGGCCGGGTCACAGCCGGGCCATGGGTTCGGCGGCCTCGGCGAGCCGGCGCGTGATGAGTTCCTCGACGAGCGAGATGAGGACGGACTTCACCGACTCCCGGTTGCGCGCGTCGCAGCGCACCATCGGGATGTCGGCGGGCAGCTGGAGCGCCTCGCGGACCTCGTCGAGCCCGAAGGCGGACTCGTCGGGGAACTGGTTGACGGCGACGATGAACGGCAGCCCGCGCTCCTCGAAGAAGTCGATCGAGGTGAAGCAGTCCTCGATCCGGCGGGTGTCGACGAGGACGACGGCACCGAGCGCTCCGTGGACGAGGTCGTCCCAGAGGAACGTGTACCGGGTCTGCCCGGGCGTGCCGAACAGGTACAGCCGCAGCCCCTCGTCGAGGCTGATCCGGCCGAAGTCGAGGGCGACGGTCGTCGTGTGCTTCTCCGGCGTCGCGTCGATGCGGTCGACCCCGGACGAGGCCTCGGTCATGTCGGCCTCGGTGAGCAGCGGCTCGACCTCGGAGACAGCGGCCACGAACGTCGTCTTCCCGACGCCGAAGCCGCCGCTCACGACGATCTTCACCGACACCATCGGTGCCGGGTGGTCAGAGGGCGCGGACACGATCACGGATCCTTTCGAGCAGTCCCAACGAGATCTCCTCCACCTGGACCACGGTCACCGTGCCGCTGTCGACGAGGTCGCCGACGAGCACCCGGACGACGCCGATCGGCTGGGCGAGGGCGACGGCGAGCTCGGCGAGGGAGGTCGGCCGCTCTGTCAGCTCGACGATCCGCCGGGCCTCGAAGCGCAGCGTCCCGAGCGGGACGCCTGGTACCGAGCGGACGAGGGACTCGATGCGCAGGTCCTCGCGGCTCGTCCGGGTCCGCCCGCCGGTGAGGAGGAACGGGCGGATGAGCAGGTCGTCGACGGCACCGTCGTGCGCGCCGTCGTCCGGACCGTCCGGCGAGGTCGAGAGGTGGCGCGGCGGGCCCGTCCCGGGCTGCTGCTCCGGCGGGCTCACGGGCGCAGCTGCCGCCGTGACGCCGCGATCAGCTCAGGCGTCAGCAGCGGCCCGAACCGCTTGGCGAGGGAGCCGATCTCGTAGCCGATGAGGCCGACGTCGCAGGCCCCCTCGGCGACGACACCGAGGCAGCTGCCGTCGGCGATGACCGACACGAGGAGGAACCCGCGGGTCATCTCGATCATGATGAGCTCGAGCCCGAGGAAGTCGTAGCGCCGCGACGCGCTGCGCCCCAGGCTCGCCAGGCTCGACACGATGACCGCGAGGTGGTCCGCGTCGTTGCGCTCCAGCCCGTCGGAGGCCGCGATGAGCAGGCCGTCCGAGGAGACCGTGACGGCTTCCCGGACCCCGGCGGTCTCCCGCACGAAGTTCCCGAGGAGCCACCCGAACTGCTGGTCGGCGTGGGCACCGATGGTCATGACCTCTCCTCCGTCTGGGTGCCTGCCACCCGGTGGTGCTTGGGGACGACCGGCATCGCGTCGCCGCCTTCCGGGGCGTCCGGTGTCGTGTCCTCGAACCCGCGCTGCATCCCGGACCGCAGTGCCGAGAAGCGGTTCCCGAGCCGGCCCGGGGCCGACTCCTCGATCGGCCCCTGCAGCACCGGCGGCCCGGCCGGCGGCGCGACGGGGTACGAACGCGATCCACCTGACCCCGGAACGCCCGGAACCGGCGTCGCCCGTGTACTCCCCGGAACCCGCACCCGCAGGCCGTTTCGGGTCCGCAGGTCCGACGCCCGCCCAGACGCACCCACACCCGGCGCGACCGCAGGTGGGACCACAGGTGGGACCACAGGTGGGACCGCGGACTCAACAGGGACCCCAGGCACCCCAGGGATGCTGTCCTGGCGGGCAACTGCACTGCGGCGCAAAACGCTCGACGGGGGCAGCGGGCTCGACGGCGGCACCGGCGCCCCCTGCTCCGGAGCCCTTCGCGCCGCGGCGGGTGCCGGCGGGCTCGTAGGCGCCTGCATCACCGCGGGCACCGGCTGGGCTGGTGATGGCGGGACTGGTGATAGCGCCGGGGCTGTCGGGGAGGTGGGGGTCGGTAGAGCGGGGGCGGTCGTCGCGGGGACGTTGAAGATGCTGCTGGGCGGATGCGCCGCGGCAGGGTCGGTCCGGACCGTGGGCACGGCTCGGCCGGCGGGCTGCACGGCGGGTTTCGCTGCCGGGTCCGCGATCGGGCCGGTGCCCGCGTCGCGCGCGGGGACTGTCATGGGGGCAGCCGCATGGGCAGCCGCAGGGGCAGCCGCATCGTCCTGGATGTCGACGACGACCCGGTCGTCGCTGTACCGGTCCCCGGCGGGCGGGGTCGCGTGCGCACCGGACGCCGCGGGCACCTGGCGCGCCGCGGCGGCGGCCTCCTCGTGCCGCTCCCGGACGGCCGTGAGGTCCACGGGGCCGGTGACGGTGGCGGTCACGGTCACCGGCACGCTGCGCGGCGCCTCGCGCGCGCCGCGGCCGTGGTCGGTCGCGCTGACGACCTGCCCGGACTCGATCTGGCCGGGCCGCACGAGCAGCGCGTCCGGGATGTGGATGCGGGCCGTGACACCGGTGACGGGCGACGGCAGGAGCTCGACCCGGACGCCCGCCTGCTCGGCGAGGCGGCCGACGACGTAGTGCCCGAGGAACCGCGACGGGGTCACCATGAAGTCGCCCTCGCCGCGCAGGCGCCCGTTGGCGTCCTCGAGGTCCTCGGCGCTCATCCCGATGCCCTGGTCGACGACGGCGATGAGGTAGTCGTCGCCGAGCTGGCGACCGACGACCTCGACCTCGCAGTCCGGTGGGGAGAAGCGCAGCCCGTTCTCGATGAGCTCGGAGAGCAGGTGCGAGAGGGAGCCGATGACCGCGCCCGAGACGAGCGTCTCGTCGACACGGCGCAGCGCGACCCGGCGGTAGTCCTCGACCTCGGAGACCGCGGCCCGCATGACGTCCGCGATCGGTGCGGGCGTCGTCCACTGGCCCGGGCTCTGCGCACCGGTGAGCACGAGCAGGCTCGAGGCGTTGCGTCGCATCCGGGTCGCGAGGTGGTCGAGCTCGAAGAGGTTCGCCAGCCCGGTCGGGTCCATCTCCTCCTTCTCGAGGTTGGAGATGAACCGCAGCTGCTTGCGCACGAGGTTCTGGTTGCGCCGTCCGAGGTTCGTCAGCGCCTCGAGCGTCGCGCGCCGCTGCATCGCCTGCTCGACGGCCAGCCGGTAGGCCGCCTCCTGCAGGTGGTTCAGGGCCGAGACGACGGACCGGATCTCCGCGCTCGCCCGGCGCGGGGCGGCGACGGGCGCGGGCCGCGGCGGTGCCGGCTCGGCCGAGCCGCTGCCTGGGTCGAAGGCCCGCAGTCGCAGCATCGCGGCCGGCAGCCGCTCGTCCGCGACAGTCTCGGCCTCGGCGGCCAGGTCGGCGAGCGGGCGGCTCACCGCCAGCGAGGCGAGGACGGCGAGGTAGATCGAGCCGCCGACGCACAGGAGGACGACGACGAGCAGGCCGCCGAGCCGCAGCGTCGCCTCCCGCTGGAGCTCGAACGCCCGCAGCCGGATCGTCGACCCCACGTGCTCGCGCAGGGTGCCCATGTCGTCGAGGACGGTCGTGTGCGCCGACCACCAGGACTGCGGGTTCACGACGACGGGCCGGCCGTCGGCCGCGAGGACCGCGACGCCCTCGAAGTAGTCGACGACGCGGCCGGCCCCGGTGTCGAGGAGGTAGCGCGCGGACGCCGTCTCCTGCGTACCGGCGACCGCGAAGTAGCGCTTCCAGGCGTTCGCCTTCGCGGCGCGCATCTCGGCGAAGGTGACGAACTCGCCGCGGCGGAAGCCACCGGCGGAGAAGACACCGGAGAGGAACGCGCGTTCCTGGGCGGTCGCCTCGGCGGCGTCCTGCAGGGCGGTCAGCACCGCGACTCCGGCGGCGAGCTCGGTGTCGCCGACCTCGGACAGGCCCAGGTCGAGCTGGGTCAGGCCGGCGATGCGGTCGGTGTAGAACGTGAAGGTCGCCTGCCGCGCGGCCGCCCCCGAGTCGGTCGCGGAGCGCACCGGCCCGAGGCCGTCGAGCGACCGGAGCGCACCGCGCACCCGCGCCTCGACGTCACCGGAGCCGGCGACGAGCGCCGCGAGCTCGCGGCGCTGGCTGTCGACGGCCGCCCGGACCCGGGTCAGCTCGTTCGTGAAGCTCTCGTTGCCGCCGAGGACGAGGGAGGCGACGCCACGCTCGTCCTGGAGGACCCCGACGAGCGACTGGACGCCGAGGGCGATCCCGACCGAGCGCGACGTCGTCTGCGACTCGCGGTAGTCCCGGACGGGCTGCGCGGCGACGAGCGCGAGGAGGAGGACGACCGCGGCGAGCGGCAGCGCGAGGATCCGGGCCATCCGCCCTCGCATCGTCCGGGCCCGGCGCCGGGGTCGTTCGCGGCCGGCCCCGTCGGGCGGGTCCGCACGCTCCTCGACGTCGATCGCGATCGTGCTCGCAACCTTGCTTGCGACTCGCTGACCCACCGCGGGGTCTCCCTTCGGCCACCGGTCTCGGACACGACGCCCGCCGGGCTGCGCGTGGACGCATCCCGCGCCGCCGGGGCTGCGACCCTGCGCGCTGCCGGCAGCCTGGTTGATCACCTGGATCGGGACGCGACCGCCCGGCGAACCGGACGACCCGCGACCAGCCCGACGTTGGCTCACCGACCGTTCGATCCTCACCGGCTGCCGGATTGCCGCAAGCTGCACCATGCTGGCACGGAGCCCCAGTCGTCACGGGCGGATTGCAAGAGCATGAGCCTGGCTTGACCTCCCTTTGAACGCCGCTCCCGAGCTCGCCGCCCGATTTTGCGTGGTCCCGATGCGGCCCGACGTATCGTGATCGACCGGGTGCGGACCGGTGCCATGGCCTCGCCATGGCGTCCGCCGGTGGAAGTGCTGGTGAACGGATGGTGAACGCGTTGGGGTCCGCGCAGCGGCTCCCTAGCGTCGGTGGGGAATGACCTCGGCCACGGCGACGGGAGCGATGGCGCTCTGCGCACGGCTGCTCCGGGGACTCGGCACACGGTTCTCGGGGAGCAGGAACCCATGACGGCCTATCTCGGCTTCGACCCGACCTCCGCGGTCTCCGGACTGCTCGGCAACCTCGCCGACTCCAGCTGGCGGGAGTGGATGCCGCTCGGGGTGGCGGGCGTCCTCGTGTGGGGCCTGTGGCTCTACCGGTGGACCCTGTCCCGCGGCTACCGACCGACGCTCAACACGTTCCGCACCACGACGTCCGTCGTCGTGCCCTCGTTCCGCGAGGACGTCGACGTGCTCCTCGCGTGCCTGACGACGTGGCTGGACCAGGACCCCTCCGAGGTCATCGTCGTGCCCGACCTCGCCGACACGGCCGTCATCGACGGGCTGTCGCGGGTCCGGGACCCGCGGCTGCGGGTCATCCCCTTCGAGCACCGCGGCAAGCGCTCGGCCCTGGGCGTCGGGATCCGGGCCGCCCGGGGCGAGGTGCTCGTCCTCACCGACTCCGACACCCGTTGGGAGCCGGGCCTTCTCGAGGCCGTCCAGATGCCGTTCGCGGACATCACCGTCGGCGCGGTGTCGACGAAGCAGAACGTCTACCAGCGGTGGTCGAGCATCTGGCGGGTCGTCGCCGACTGGATCATCGACCTGCGCTACTACGACTACGTGCCCGCCATGGCCCGCCGCGGCGGGGTCATCTGCGTATCCGGCCGGACGGCGGCCTACCGGCGCAGCGTCGTCATGAGCGTCCTGCCGAACCTCGAGCACGAGTTCTTCCTCGGCAAGCGCTGCGTCGCCGGGGACGACGGCCGGCTCACCTGGCTCGTCCTGGCGAGCGGCTACCGGACGACGTACCAGGGCAACGCCCGCGCCCTGTCGATGTTCCCGACCTCCTTCCGGGCCTTCTGCAAGCAGCGGGTCCGCTGGAGCAGGAACTCCTACCGCACCTACCTGACGGCGGCCTGGCAGGGCTGGCTCTGGCGGGTCCCGTTCATCTCGAAGGTGACCGTGCTGCAGATCCTCCTCACGCCGCTGACCATGGGCATGGCCCTGGGGTACCTCGTGGGCTCGCGGAGCGAGGCGACCTGGGCCTCGGCGGGGCTGGCCGCCGCCTGGCTCATGGGCGGCCGGCTCGTGCGCAGTGCGTCCCACCTCGTGCGGCGCCCGCTCGACCTGTTCCTCCTGCCGCTCGTGACGCTCGTCGTCATCTTCGTCTCCCTGCCCATCAAGGCCAACGCCCTGGTGACCATGAACAAGCAGGGCTGGCTGACCCGGGCGGCGGACCGTCAGGGCGCCGACGGGCAGACCTTCGACACCCTGGCCCCCGAGCTGCCCGCCGCGCCGGTGCGGCGCCCGGCCGCCGCGTTCACCGGAGCCGGTCGTGCGTGACACCCGCCGCGCCCGGCGGTCCCTCGTCGCCACCGTCGTGCTGGCCTGCGCAGCCACCAGCATGGTCGTGTCCGCCGGCGGCGCCGGCGCCGCTCCGCACGTCTTGCGCGGCACCGGCACCGAGAGCGGCTCCCCCTCCGCCGCAACGACTCCGGGGGCGTCCACGACGGACGACGAGACGGCCGGCTCCGAGGCACCCGGCACCGTCTCGCCGGAGGCCTCCGAGCGGCTCGCAGACCTGGTGTCCGCCGAGGACGAGCGGCTCGTCGACATCAAGGTCGCCGTGACGTCGCTCGGCGGGTCGACGCCGACGGTGCCGTACCGGGTGCGGTCGGCCGGCGGCTACACGCTGGTCCTCACGGCGCGCCGCTCGCCGTACACGATCAACGACCTGCGCCGGCTCGCTCCGCAGACGTTCGTGCTGCTCGAGGACGGCTAGTACCTGCTGCGCGAGCACCTGCTCGTCGACGCCGGCGCGACGCTGTCCCTGGCGCCCCAGAAGGCGACGACGATCCGGCTGGCGAGCAGCGGGCGGGGCTTCGTGTCGATCGTCAACGACGGGGGCCGCCTGCGGCTGCTCGGGCGGGCGTCGGCGCCGCTGACGATCACGAGCTGGGACGAGACCCTGCGCCGGGTGGACCCGCGGACGGCGGACGGCCGGGCGTACATCCGCTCCCGCGGGCAGACCGTCGTCCGGCACGCGACGGTGACGGACCTGGGCTTCTGGAGCGGCCGCACCGGTGGTCTGTCGATCTCCTTCCCCGACCGGCCGCAGACCGGGGCCGACATCGACGTCGCCGACACCCGCGCCCGCACCCCCGGGTCGACGAGCACCAACCGGCTGACGACGGTCCTCCCGACGGGCGGGCTGCCGGCCGAGGAGACGTCGCTCGAGGCGGTCGGTGCCGAGGTGTCCGACACGGTCGTCGAGGGCAACGCGTTCGGCCTGTTCGTGTCCGCGGCCTCCGGCGTGACGATCACGAACGTCACGATCCGGCGGTCGGGCGTGAGCGGCCTCGTGCTGCACCGTAGCGTGACGAGCGCCCAGGTGCAGCAGGTCCGCGTGGAGGGGTCCGCGCTCGACGGCGTCGTCGTGACCAAGGGCGTCGAGGGGACGACCCTGAGCCAGGTGGAGGCGCGCGGGAACGGGCGCGACGGCATCCGGATCGACGGCTCCCCGCTGGCGTCCGGCCCCTCGGCGTCCGGCCAGTCGATGCGCAGCTTCGGCGGCAACGTCGTCGCGACGTCGACCGTCGCCGACAACGGCCGCACCGGGATCCGGGTCGTCGGCGGCACGAACGTGCGGGTCATCACGAACTCGGTGACCGGTGGGCCGCAGGGCATCGTCGTCGACGAGGGTGCCACCGCGGTGGTCGTCGAGGGCAACCGCGTCGGCGGTGCCGCGACGAACGGCATCCACGTCCGGGACGCCGCGGGCGTGGAGGTCCGCGGCAACGCGGTCGACGGCTCGCCGACGGGGCTGCGGCTCAGCGACGCCCGGGCCGTCGTCGCGGACAACACCGTCGCCGGTGCCACGCTGCACGCGGTGACGCTCGTCGGTGCGGTCACCGGGACGTCGGTGACCGACAACCGGCTCGCCGGCTCCGGGACCAGCGCGGTCGACGTCGTCCGGGCGACGCCGGGCGCAGACCCCGTCGTCGGCAAGAACGACCTGTCGGGCTGGGAGGTGACCCTGACGAAGGACTCCCTGCTGTCGACGGTGATGCACCCGATGACCCTGCTGTGGATCGGGATCGGGGTCCTCATGCTGCTCACGCGGCCGCTCGGCAAGCGCCGCACCGGGATGCCCACCCCCTACCCGACAGGGCCGTCGTCCCCGGCGAGCATCGCGGACATCGAGGACGCGCAGCGACGTGCCCTCGAGGCGGCCGGCGTCCTCGCACCTCCCGCTGCACCCACCCCCGCCCCGGCACGCCCGACGCCGGCGCCACCCGC
>NZ_MWLN01000116.1 GCF_002198655.1 Kineosporia sp. A_224 | reverse complement strand
CCCGCGTCGGGGACGCCCTCGGCGTTCGGCTCGACGGCGCCTGGGTGCTGAGCCCGGTCGGTCTCGCCGGGCTCGTCGACGCCGCGGGCGGCGTCCAGGTGGACGTCGACGACTCCGCGGGCGCGGCCGGTGCCGGGCTCCCGCCGGGTTCGACACGGCTCAACGGCGCGCAGGCCGTCGCCTACGCCACGACGCTCGCCGCGAACGAGCAGGCCGAGGCCCGGCTCTCGCGGTTCCAGCAGGTGCTGGCGGCTGTCGTCCTCGCCCTGCCCGCCGCCGAGGACCGGCTCGCTGCCGTCGTCACCGGGCTCGCCGCGGAGTCGGCGGGGACCGTCCCGGCGACCACGGTCGCGGACCTGCTGCTGTCGGTCCGGGACGCCGCGGCCGGCGTCCCGCTCGCGGGCACGATCGTCCCGCTGCGGATCGTCACGAGCCCGGACGGCGACACCGTCGGCCGGGCGCTCGACGGCCCCGCGACGCAGGGGCTCGTGGCCCGGCTGCTGCCCGGAGCGGTGTCGGAGACGGCGGAGGACGTCGCGGTCCGGGTCGTCGACGGCGTCGGCCGGGACGGGCTCACCTCCGCGGCCGTGAGCCGGCTGCGGGCCGCGAGCCTCGGCGCCGACGTCACGACGGCGCAGGCGACCGCGGCGTCGTCGGGCAGCGTGACCACCCCGGACGACCCGCCGACCCGGTCGACGGTGGCCGTCGCCGGCTCGGACGACGCCTCCCGGCTGCTCGGGGCCCGGGTCGCGGCGGCGCTGCACCTGCCCGCGGACGCCGTCCTCCTCGGCGAGCCGACCGCGGGGGCCGACGTGCTCGTCGTCCTCGGCCCCGACTTCGCGCAGGACGTCGCCCAGCACGGGGTGTGAGCGTCCCCGGAACCCGCGGCGGCACGGGCGTGAGAGGCTTGAGGCCTGGAACGCCACGACGCATGACGACGAACGACGACGACTGGGAGTACGTGTGACCGCCACCGACCGGGCGACCCTGCTGGCGCAGGCCGCGGCGATCGCTGCCGCAGACAAGCTCGCGACGGATGTCATCGCGCTCGACGTCAGCGACCAGCTCGTCATCACCGACGTGTTCCTCCTCGCCTCGGCGCCCAACGACCGTCAGGTCCGCTCGATCGTCGACGCGATCGAGGAGGCGCTGCTGGCGCACAAGGCCAAGCCGATCCGGCGCGAGGGCGCGAGCGAGGGCCGCTGGGTGCTCCTCGACTTCGGCGACCTCGTCGTCCACGTCCAGCACGCCGACGAGCGCGAGTACTACTCGCTCGAGCGGCTCTGGCGCGACTGCCCGGTCATCGAGCTGCCGCCCGAGGCGCGCGGCCGGGCGTCCTCCGCCGCCGAGTGACGACCGCCGAATGACGACCGCGCGGTGAACCCGCCGTCGCGCGGCGTCCGCGTGCTGCTGTGGCGGCACGGCCGGACGGCGTACAACCACACGAACCGCTGGCAGGGCCAGCTCGACGCCGACCTCGACGACGTCGGCCGGGAGCAGGCGGCCCGGGCCGCCGAGGTGCTCGCCAAGCAGGTCGCCGGCGTGCCGGTCCACCTCGTGGCGTCCGACCTGCGCCGGGCCGCCGACACCGCGGCCGCGCTCTCGGCGCTCGTCGGCCTGGAGCCGGTCCTCGACCGGCGGCTGCGCGAGATCGACGCCGGCGCGTGGGAGGGCCTGACCCGGGCGGAGATCGCCGACGCCGGGATGCGCGACGAGCTCGACGCGTGGGCCCGTGGCGAGGACGTCCGGATCGGCCGCACCGGGGAGCGCCGCAGCGAGGTCGGCCTGCGCGGGGCGCAGGCCGTCGCGGAGCACGTGCGCGCCGTCCCCGAGGGCGGCACGCTCGTCGTCGCGGCGCACGGCGGTCTCCTGCGCGGTGCCGTCCTCACCCTGCTCGGGCTGGACCCGGCCGCCTGGAACGTCTTCGGCGGCCTCGGCAACTGCGCCTGGGCCGAGCTGTCCGTGCGGGTCGACGTGGCGTCGGGCGGGGCCCCGGTCGACGGGAGCTGGCGCCTGATTCGCTACAACGTGTCAGCAGTCGATTACTAGACGTTAGAACTATCACCGCATCCACCTAACGTCGGAGATCGGTCGTTTCTCCCACGCCCGGTGTTCACCACTGGGTAACCTCCCCCGTAGTCGAGCCGGACGGGGTGGACGGCGCTGTTGCCCTCCGTGTCCGGGCCCTCAAGTCGAAGGGCGTGCTGGGGGGGACTCTGCACGCCCGCCACGGGAGTACACGCAGATGACCTCCGCTCCGTACCGCCACCGGCGCTCCCTCGGGATGCTGGTGGCCGCCGCGGCCGCCGCACTGTCCGTCACCGCGGTCTCGGTCCTCGCGGACCCGGCCGGAGCCGCCGTCCCGACGATGTCGACGACGCCGACCACCTACGCGGGTGCCGCCTTCCCCGCGACCGCCACCTCGCCGTCCGCCGACAAGCCGCAGAGCAAGCTCTGGTTCGTCGACAACACCTGGTGGGGCCTGTTCACGACGACCACGGGTGTCGTCATCCGTGAGCTCCAGACGAACCACACCTGGGTCGACACCGGCGTCCTCGTCGACAGCCGGGTCACGAGCACCGCGGACGCGCTCTGGCAGAACGGCAAGCTCTCGATCGTCAGCCGGACCTCGAGCGGCACGGTGCGGTACTACCGCTACTCATACGCCGCCGGCACGCGCACGTGGAGCCTCGACGCGGGCTTCCCGGCGAGCATCTCCACGACCGGCGCCCGCACGGCGACGATCGCCATCGACAGCAACGGCATCGTCTGGACGACCTTCGCGAAGGCGACGGTCATCTACGTCTCGCACTCCACGACGGCCGCGGCCACCGCCTTCACCGCACCGGTCGCGCTCCCCGTCCCGGACTCGACGGTCACCTCCGGCGACCTCTCGGGCATCATCGCCTTCGGCGCCAACAAGGTCGGCGTCCTCTGGTCCGACCAGGAGACCGCGGCGCAGCAGCCCGCGATGCGCTTCGCGTACCACGTGGACGGCGACCCCGACACCGCGTGGACCGTCGAGACCGTCTACCAGGGCACCGGCGTCGCGGACAACCACGTCAACCTCAAGACGATCGCCAACGACGCCCAGGGCCGCATCTTCGCCGTCGTCAAGACGTCGTTCAACGTGACCGGCGGCGGGCCGACCGCCGACATGCTCCGTGTGCTCTCCCGCAGCAACACCGGCGTCTGGTCGATCGCGACGCTCGCCAGCGTCTCGGACGCCGTGACCCGGCCGCAGATCGCCATCGACCAGCAGGGCGGCCGGCTCTACGCGCTCTACACCGGCCCCGAGGCGGGCGGCACGATCTACTACAAGTCCTCGCCGCTCGACGCGATCTCCTTCCCGGCGGGCAAGGGCAGCGTCTTCATGGAGTCCGCGGGCGCCGTCCTCAACAACGTCAGCCTCATGCGCGACATGGTGAGCCCCACGACGGGTCTCGTCGCGATCGCGAGCGACGACACGAGCGACCGGTACTACCACGCCGAGCTCTCGCTCCAGGCCGCCGGCGACACGTCGCCGCCGACCGCGATCACGGCGATCAGCGCGGTGCCGACCGGCACGACGGTGAACCTCACGTGGAGCGGCGCGACCGACAACGTCGGCATCGACCACTACAACGTCTACCGCAACAGCAGCCTGCTCAAGTCGGTCCCCTCGTCGCCGACGTCGGACGCCGGGCTCGCCGACGGCACGTACACGTACGGCGTCGCGGCCGTCGACGCGGCGGGCAACGTCGGCCCGGTGGTCAGCGCCGGGGCCGTGACGATCAGCGGCTCCCAGCCGCCGGCGGGTACGATCGCGTTCGTGTCGGGGAGCACAGCATCCGTCGGCCCGGGGACGTCGCTGGTCGTGAACAAGCCGGCCGGGACGGTCCAGGGCCAGGTCATGGTCGCCACGGTGAGCGTGCGGGGCAACCCGACGATCACCGCGCCGGCCGGCTGGACGCAGGCCGTCGTCACGACGAACTCGACGACGATGCGCCAGGCCGTCTTCACCAAGCCGGCGGGTGCCGCCGAGCCGGCGAGCTACACGTTCACGCTCTCGCAGTCGAAGAACGGCGTCGTCCAGGTGGACACCTACAGCGGCGTCAGCACGACGACCCCGGTGCGGTCGGTGGC
Organism: Kineosporia sp. A_224; assembly: GCF_002198655.1. Taxonomy (GTDB): domain Bacteria; phylum Actinomycetota; class Actinomycetes; order Actinomycetales; family Kineosporiaceae; genus R-H-3. The sequence goes on along the minus strand of NZ_MWLN01000116.1, from coordinate 37,630 downwards.
CGGGCAGCTCAACGCCTCGTCCTCGACGATCTCCGCGCCGTCGGTGAGCGCCACCGCGGGCGACCAGGTCCTCGGCCTCTTCAGCCAGGCCCGGTCGTCGACGGTGACCCCGAACACCGGGCTCACCAAGCGGCTCCAGGTCGTGAACTCGACCGGCACGAGCTTCGTCACCGAGGCCACGGGTGACCGCAAGGCCACCGTGACCGGGCTCACCGGAGCCCTCACGGCCTCGGCGAACGGCTCGGCCGCGAGCATCGGCCAGACCCTGGTCCTGCGAGCGGCATGACGCAGACGGCGGACAACGGCACGGGCGGGAGCCCCCGTCGAGGCGAGACGATCGCCTCGACGGGGCCCCTGCCCGGGCCGGCGCGCCCCGCGGACGGGCCGGAGACGGTCAGCCTGCGGCGCGCGGACATCCGTCGGGCCGAGCAGCAGCGGACCACGGACGGTCGGAGCGGGGCCACGGACGGCCCGGACACGGTGAGCCTGCGGCGCGCGGACATCCGGCGCGCCGAGCAGGAGGCCGCGAAGAAGGGCGGCACCACGGCGCCCGGCACGTCGGAGATCGACCTCGGCACCGCCGGCGGTTCGGGCTCCGCGGGCGGCGGCAAGGGCCCGGTCGAGAGCCCGTTCGGCCGGTGGCGCCGGCTGCCGCTCAAGGCGGTGCTCGTCGGCGTCGTCGTCGCGGCGGTCGCGGTGCCGACGCTCCTCAAGGTCACAGGCACGGACTCCGTCGTCCTGGGCCTGCGGGACGACGACCGCCCGCGCGACAGCAGGAGCGACAGCGCGGAGCCGACCGACCCGTCCGTGATCGGCGACCCGGCCACCGGGACGAAGACCGGGCCGGGTTCGGTCATCGGCGGGGCGGTGGCCACCACCGGGCCGGACGGTCGCACGACCACCCGGAGCGCGCCGTTCGGCACCATCCGCAAGGCGTTCGAGACGCTCCGCCCCGGCGACACCCTCGTCATCGGCGACGGCGTCTACACCGAGAAGCTCGACGACGTGAAGAACGCCCGCGGGACGGCCTCCGCACCGATCACGGTGAAGGCCGCCCCCGGCGCCCGCCCCGTGGTCGAGGGCCTGCTGTGGTTCCACGACGCCGACTACTGGCACGTCTCGGGCCTCAACGTCCGCTGGGACGACTCGGACGGCAAGGGCCCGCACATGATGAAGTTCGCGGGCGGCACCGGGTGGAGCTACACGGACGCCGAGATCTCCGGTGCGCGCGCGTACGCGGCGATCCTGCTGTCGGACAACACGAGCGCGTTCCGGCTGGCGAACCTCTACATCCACGACACCGCGGACACCCACGGCACGAACCAGGACCACCTGATCTACGCCAACGCCGACACCTCCGGTGGCGTCATCGAGCGCTGCATCCTCGCGAACAGCCCGAACGGCCGTGCGATCAAGATCGGCGTCCCGGACGGCTCGTCCGACGTCACCGGCAACCTGACCATCCGCTACAACACGATGTACAACAACCTGGGCCCGAGCAACGTCCAGCTGTCGTACAACGCCCGCAACGTGAAGATCTACCGCAACATCATGGTGAAGCCGAGCTCCGGGACGGAGAACGTCACGGGCTTCAACCTCGAGGGCAGCGGCAACGTCGTCTACGACAACCTCGTGTACCAGTCGGCCGGCGCCGCCCAGAAGACCGACGGGCTCAAGGACGGCGGTGGCAACGTCGTCGCGAACCCCGGCTTCGTCAACGCGGGCGGCGGCAACTTCCGCACGAACGCCGCGAAGGCGAAGGCCTACGGCCGCTACGGCGGCTGACCCGAGCCGTCGTCCCGCACCGGTGCGCACAGCGGCCGGCGTGCCCAGGACAACAGTGCGAACTTCCCGATTCAGCGACGGGGCCACGCCCCGCGCGGCAAGGATTGACCAGTGAGCGAGCAGACCACGTCGACGCCAGCGCCCGCCCCCTCGACCCCGGCCGCAGGCCCCAGGGTCGTCGTCGTCGCCCAGGCGGCACCCGCCCAGGGCGGCATCGCGAGCTTCGCCGAGAACATCGTCGCCGACCCCACGCTGAACGGCGTCGCCCGGATGACGATGCTCAACACGACGCGCCAGGCCGTCCGCACCGCGGGCACGCTGAACCTCGGCAACCTGCGCAACGTCGTCGCCGACGCGTGGCGCGTGTTCCGCGCCGCGCGGTCCGCGGACGTCGTCCACGTCCAGTCCGCGCCGGGCCGGCTCTTCCCGCTCGCCCGGATGGTCACGCTGTGCGTCGCCGGCCGGCTCGGCGGCGCGGGCGTCCTGTGCCACGTGCACTCGGGCCGGGTCAACGGCGGCAACGCCGACGGGTTCGCGCCGTCGAAGCCGTACCTGTTCGTGCTGCGCCGGCTGCCGCGCTCGGTGCGCATCCTCACCGTCTCGAACGCCGGCACCCGCGTGCTGTCGAAGCTGCTGCCTAAGCACCACGTCGAGACCGTGGACAACGCGGTCGACGTCTCCCGCTTCACCCTCGCCGACCCCAAGAGCGAGCCGGTCGTGCTCATGTTCCTCGGCACGATCTCGGCCCGGAAGGGCCTCTACGACCTCGCGGACGCCGCCGTCCTCCTCAAGGAGCGCACCGACCTGCCGCCGTGGGAGCTGCGGGTCGTCGGCGGTGCCGCCGAGGTCGGCGAGGAGGAGGCCGAGGCGATCCGCTCGACGTGGCGGGAGAAGGGCCTCGGGGACTGCCTCGTCGGCCCGCTCGCCGGCCGGGCCGTCGTCGACGCCCTCGCCGACGCGAGCGTGTTCGTCCTCCCGTCGCACTGGGAGGGCCAGCCGATGGTCATCCTCGAGGCGATGTCGGCGGGGCTGCCGATCCTCTCGACGACCGTCGGCGCCAACGTCGACGTCGTCGGCCCGGACGAGGGCGTCCTCGTGCCGCCGCACGACGTCCCCGCGCTCGTCGACGCGCTCGCCGACCTCGTCGCGGACGCCGACGCCCGGGTCCGGCTCGGCCAGGGTGCCCGGGTGCGCGCCGAGACGGCGCACGACATGCCCGTCCTCGCCGGTCGGCTCGCGGCGCTGTACGAGCAGGCCGCCCGCCGGTGAGGCTGCTCGTCGTCGCCGAGGACGCGCCCGACCGGTCGGCGACGACGGGGAACGGTTCGACCATGATCACGGCGCACCTCGTGCCGCTGCTCGCCAAGGACGCCGAGGTCGACCTCGCGTACTTCGACGACGGGCGCCGGGTGGTCCCCGACGCCGTCCGGGACGCCTGCCGCCGCGTCGTCGCCCTGCCGGTCCGCCCGTCCCGCCAGGCCCTCGTCGCGACCCCGTTCACCCGGCTGCCCCGGGCGACGTGGCGGCGCGCGTCCGGTGCGGCCGTCGCGGCCGTCGCCGGGCTCGCCGCCGAGGCCGACGCGGTCTGGGTGCACGGCCTGCACGCGTTCGCCGTCACCTGTGCGGCCGTCGAGCCGCTCGCGACGCAGCCCGCCGTCCTCGCCCACGAGGTGGACCCGTGGGCCGACCACTGGCGGCAGCGGGCGAGCAGCCGCACCGGGGCCGCCCGCCGCTACGACCTGCTCCAGGCCGCCCGTGCGCAGGCCCTTGAGGAGCGCACGTCACGGCTGGCCCGGGCCTATGCCGTCGTCGCCCCCGCGGACGCCGAGCGGCTCGGCGCCCGGCTCGGCCGCACCGTCCTCGCGCTGCCCAACGGCGTCGGGGACCGCGACCCGGCGGCCGCCGCGGCCGGGGCCGCCGCGGGGCAGCGGGTCGCGCCCGGCCCGACGGTCGGGTTCCTCGGGTCCCTCGACTACCCGCCGAACGTCGACGCCGTCGAGCGGCTCGTCGGCACGATCCTGCCGCGGGTCGCGTCCCGGGTGCCGGACGTCGGCCTGCACGTCGCCGGGCGCCGCGCCGGGCCCGAGGTGACGGCGCTCGCGGGGGGCGCGGTCACGCTGCACGGCACGGTCGCCGCCCCCGCGGCCTTCTACACCGGGGTCGACGTCATGGCGTTCCCCGGGGACCTCGGCACCGGCACGAAGAACACCGTCAACGAGGCGCTGCTCGCCGGTGCCGCGGTCGTCGCGTCCCGGCACGCCGCCCGCGGGCTCGCCGACGAGGGCCAGCTCGTGCTCGCAGGCTCCGACGACGCGGTCGCCGACGAGGTGGCCGCGCTGCTGCTCGACCCGGTGCGGCGCGAGGAGCTCCGCGCCCGGGCCCGGGCCTGGTCCGCGGCCCGGCTGCCGTCCTGGGACGACGCGGCGGCGGCACTGCTCGCTGCGCTCGCCTGACCGATCGCTGGCCTGATCGACCGCGGGTCAGCCGGCCGCGGCGCCGGGGAGCGTCGTCCGCCAGTGCCGCAGGACGGCGGTCACGTTCTCGTCGGCCCACCGCGGGTCCCGGGCGAGGCCGGGCGACCGGGCGAGCGCGCTCGTGACGACGTGCGCCCACCAGGCGAGGACGACGACGTCCCGGTCGGCCTCCGACAGCCGCAGCCCGGACCGCTCCCACGCCCGCGCGAGGGCGGGCGCGGTCGGCCCCTGCGCCCAGGGGCGCGCGAGCAGCTCCGCACCGAGGCTGCGCCGGTGCCGCATCCGGTCCGCGGTCGCGACGACGTGCAGCACGTCCGCGCCGGGCACGGCCGCCGGCCGGGCGCCGTCCCAGTCGACGACGCCGGAGAGGCGCCCGTCGAGCACGAGCAGGTTCCCGGTCCACAGGTCGCCGTGCGTCGTCACGGCGGGCAGCCGGACGGCGTGCCGCCCGATTGCCTCCTCGACGGCCAGGCAGTCGTCCGCGAGCGCCGGGAGCAGCCCGCGGGCGGTGTCCGCGAGCGCGGGGACCAGCGCCGAGCCGGGCCAGGGCGGCAGCGTCGCGCAGAAGTCGGCCACGTCGTCGAGGAGCGCGTCGTCGAGCCCGGTGGCCGCCGCCCCCGGCAGCCGCGACTCCAGCGACCAGGCGAGGCCGTGGACGACGCCCTCGCCGAGGGCCTCGGGGACGCGTGTGACGTCCGCGGCGGCGAGGGAGCGCAGGGTGCGGGCGGTCGGCCGGGGATCGGCGGCGGAGTCCGCGGCGGCGACCCGGAGCACGGCGGGCCGGCCGGCGGCCGTCCCGAGCAGGAGCACCGCCCCGCCGGAGCCGACCCGCAGCCCGCGGGAGAGCAGGGTCGTGGGGCCGCCGGCCGGGACGTCGAACCCGGCGGCGGCGAGGACGGCGTCGAGCGGCCGCGCCGACGGGTCCCGGGTCGCGACGACGGCGCCGCCCGCGAGCCAGCGCCGGCCGCGGGCGGAGGCGCCGGCCCGGGTCACGGGGGGAGCGGTCCGGACCGCGACGCGCCGGCCGAGCCCGGCGGTGCGGGCCCGGAGCAGGGCGGCCTCACGGCGTCCGGCGTGCCGGAGCAGCGCGGCCGGCCCGCGCCCCGCGGCGATGTCGGTGTCCCACACGACCTCGCCGCCGATGAGGCGCAGCAGCAGGCCGTGCGCGTCCCCGGCGTGCGGAGCGCTCACGCGGGGGAGCGCGGCCGGAGCCCGGGGGCCTGCTCGCGGGGCTCGAGCGCCTTGTCGCGGCGGGCCAGCGACCCCCGCGGGGCGCGGGCCGGGGCGCCGCCGGTGGCGATCCCGGCCGGGGCCGCGTCGTCCTGCGGCAGCTCGACGACCGTGGCCTTCGGTGCGGAGGCGAGCCGCTTGCGCTCGGACGCCGCGATCGCCCGCCGCCAGCGGTCCGGCGGCAGCGCCGCGACCGCGCACAGCGCGACGAGCAGCCAGAAGTACCGCTGGTACGACAGGTGCAGGAAGATCCCGGTGACCATGTAGGTGGCGAGCGAGATGATGAGGCCGCTCGCGAGGACGCCGCGGCGCCGGGCCTCGTTCGACGCGCGGTCGGTGGCGTCCGGCGGGACGTCGAGCCCGAGCCGGCGGGTGCGCCGCAGGCCAGCCAGCGTCACCGCGAGGATCGCGAGGAAGGCCGCGATGCCGGGGAAGCCGAGCTCGGAGGCGATGCCGAGGTAGAGGTTGTGCGCCTCGCGGTCCTCGAGCCGGGGCCGGCCGCCGACGCGCTGGGCGTAGTACACGTACTTCGCGGGGAAGGCGCCCGGGCCGACGCCCGTGACGAAGTTCTCCTTGAACGCCAGCGCCGCGGCGAGGTTCTCGGTCGCCCGGCCGCGGATCGAGTTGTCCGCGGACTCGGTGCCCTGGGCCTGGCCGCCGGTGACGACCTTGGCGAGCGAGACGACGCGGTCGAGGTACGTCGGGGACGCCGCGAGCGCCACGGCCCCGATGAGCACGACGACGCCGAGCGCCTTGACCGAGATCATCCGCATGAAGACGGCGAGCAGGAACGCGGCGACGATGCCGACGACGACACCGCGGGAGTACGTGAGGGCCATGCCCGTGACGTGCAGGCCGATGCAGGCGACGAGCAGCCATCGCTGCCGCCGGCCGGCGTCCTTCATGAGGGCGAGCGCGAGCGGCACGAGGACGACGAGGATCTGCGCGTAGCGGTTCTTCTCGCCGACCGGGCCGGCGAGTCGGGGGAGGCCGACGTTGCCGTGGGTGTTCGTGAAAGCGACGCCGCCGGCGTCGGCCGAGGTCTCGATGACCGAGTTCGAGACCTTCGCGAAGCCGAGGTAGTCGTTGTCGTACGTGCCGGTGACCTGCTGGATGCCCGAGAGCAGGCCGAGGAACGCGCCCGCGAGCACGATCGCCCAGAGCACCCGGCGCAGCATCCGCGTCGTCGTGACGGTCGATGTGACGAGCACGAAGAGCGCCAGCCCCTCGAACGCGAAGCCGGAGACCTCCCCGAGGGCCGCGGTCAGGTCGTCCGCGGCGAGCGCGCTCGTGAGCATCGCCAGGCCGTAGAGCATGACGAACGGGAAGATGTACGTGAGGCGCAGAGTGTCCCGGCGCACGACGAGCCGGTGCACGAGCGGGATGAGCAGTGCGATGGGGACGAGCGCGGCCGCGACCGGGCCGCCGCCGTGCGCCTGGAGCACCGCGGGCAGGTTGATGTAGAGCAGCCCGAGGACGCCGACGGTGACGACGCCGGGCCGCCACGAGACGACGGCGCCGATCGGGACGAGCGCGAGGGCGAGCATGCCGACGAGCGGCTCGATGCTCGCCGCGAGACCGACCGCGACCGCGCTCGAGAGCAGCACGATGGCGAGGAACGGGATCTTCGGGCGGGCCGTCGTCCGGCTCTTGTCCCGCCAGGTCGTCGCCCGGTCGATCTCCCACTCGGACGGGAACGCCGTCGACGAGGGGGCGCCGGGTCTGGCGTCGACGCTCATGCCGGCCTGCCGATCCCGCCGGCCGGCGTGGGCGGCGCGACCTGCGGGGACCGGGCGGTCTGCCACCGGTCGATCCGCCGGCCGGACAGCACGTTCCAGACCGCACGCGCGGAGGCGACGTTGACCATGACGAAGAACGCCGGGATCGCCAGCGGGCCGCTGCGCAGGCCACGGGCCCGCAGCGCGAGGCCGAGGCCGCCCGCGGCGTACCCGAGCACCTGGAGCGCGGTGAACGCCTGCCACAGCGGCTCGGGCCGCAGCGCGCTGCCGACGAGGACGCCGAGCAGCGGCAGCACCATGAGCCGGCGGGCGACCTTGTGGGAGAAGAGCTGCACGGCGTAGAAGCCGTACCGGAACGGGTTGAGCAGGCCGCGGCGCAGGTACACCCCGCGCAGGCCGCGGGTCATGATCCGCACCTTGCGGTTGTACTCGGCGCGGTCGGACGACGCGGGCGGCTCGTACGCGATCGCCTCGGGGGCGAACACGAGCCGGCGGTGCGCCTCGACGACCGCCGTCGACGTCCAGAAGTCGTCGGTGACCCCGTCGACCACCGGCTGCACGAGGTCGTGCCGGATCGCGTAGAGCGAGCCGGTCGCGCTCGTCACGCTGCCGTAGCTGCTCTGGGACTGCTTGAGCAGCCGGTCCATCGACCAGTAGGAGCGCTCGCCCGTCGACTCGACGGCCGTGCCGCTCTCGGGCAGGTACCGCTGGTCCCCGGCGACGCCGCCGACGGCCGGGTCCGCGAACGGCGCCACGAGGGCGCGCAGGGCACCCGGCGCGAGCATGCTGTTGGCGTCCGAGAGGACGAGCACCTCGGCGTCGGTCGAGTCGATCGCGGCGTTGAGCGCCGCGGCCTTGCCGCCGCGGGGGCGGCTGAGGAGCCGGACACCGCCCGGCTCGAAGCTGCGCACGACGTCCTCGGTGCCGTCGGTGCAGCCGTCGGCGGCGACGACGACGTCGAGCCGGCCGGCCGGGTAGTCCTGCTCGAGGACGTTGGCGAGCTTGGCGCCGATGTCCTTCTCCTCGTTGTACGCCGCGATGACGACGCACACCGACGGTGTGACGTCACCGGTGCGCACCGGCCGGCGCCGCACCGCCCCGAGCAGGGCGGTGACGAGGGGGAAGAGCACGTAGGTCCACACCACCGCCGCCACGGAGGCGACGAGGAGCACGGTGCTCACCGCTGTCGGCCCGGCGTCCCGCTCTGCGGGCGGCCGTTGGCGCCGCCGCGGTCGGTGCCGACGACGGGCGGCGGGACGAACGAGGTGCCGTACCAGGGCGTGCCGTCCGGGCGCAGGTCCACCTCCGCGACCTCGTCGTCCGGGTGCTGCCCGTGCGGCGCCGCGCCGTTGGGGTGCTGCGGCACCGCCCCGTTGCCGCCGTTGCGGGCGGGCGTCGTCGGCGGGTGCGTGACGGACAGCCAGCTCGGGCCGGCCGCCGGGGACGCCGCGGTACCTGCCCGAGAGCGGCACGGCCGTCGAGTCGACGGGCGAGCGCTCCTANGGGATGCCGGGCCGGCCGGGGCCGGCCAGTCCTGGCCGGAGCCGTGGCCCGGGGCCTGCTGCTGCAGGGCCGGGCGTGCGGCGGGCGGCTCGATGGCGGCCTCGAAGGACGCGGCCGCCACGGCGGCGGCGTCGCCGCGGCCCTTGCGGCGGTCGGCCTTGGCCTTCGCCTCGGCCGCGATGGCCCGCAGGCTCGCCTTGGTGTCCTGGCCGTCGCGCACGCCCTGCGGCGCGAGGACGACCTCGACGGGCTGGTTCGTGATCCGGCGGAGCGTGACGAGCGCCGCCTGGAGCTCGGTGCGGCGGGTGACGCCCTGCTCGACGACGAGGAGCACCGCGTCGGCGGCGGAGGCCCACGCGAGGCCGACGTCCGAGGACTGGATGGCCCGCGGTGCGAGCACGATCCAGTCCGCGACGGCCCCGGCGGCCGCGACGGCGTCCTCGGTGGCGCCGCGCGAGCGGCTGCCCGCCCACGCGCCGGCGAGCTGGTACGTCTCGGGGGTGAAGCCGAGGCGCTGGACGCTGAAGTCGTTGCCCGTCGGGTCCGGCGCGAACAGGTAGAGCGCGGTCTGGCCGGTGATGTCGATCGGAGCGGTGTCGAAGACCGCGAGGTTGCGCGCCTTCTCGCTCTCGTTCTCCAGGAGCAGCGCGCGCCGGCCGGTCGCCGCGAGCGTGATCGCGAGGTTGAGCGGCATCTGCGAGCGGCCGTCCGCACCCGTGCCGACGACGGCGACGCAGTGCGCGCCCGCGCCGGGCGGCAGGGTGTCGAGGTAGGCGGCGAGCATCCGGTACGCGGCGTTCGTCGGGGCGTCGTTGTGCCGTGCGGACCCGCCCTTGGACCGGCGCGGGAACTCCACGAGCGGCTCGCGGCCGGTCGCGGCCTCGACGTCGGCGAAGGTGCGGATCACGCCGCGGGTCTGCTCGAGGAGGATGACGAGGAGCAGGCCGAGCAGCAGGGCGGTGAAGCCGGCGACCACGCCGCGCAGGTACGGCTGGCGGTCGATCGGCAGGCCGGAGGTCTGCGGGTCGACGACGACGCTGAGGCTGCCGGGGCCGGACTGCTGGGCGGTGCGCGCGAGCAGCTGGTCCTTGAGCGAGGAGACGACCTTGAGCGCGGCCTGCGGGTCGTTCAGCGTCACGCTGATGTCGAGGATGCGCGTCGCGCTGCTGAACTGGATCGCCGTCGCGGCCTGGACGTCGGCGCCCGTGAGGCCGCCGCCCACCTGGTTGGCGGCGTTCGACAGGGCGGTGCCGCTGACGACGAGCTGGGCGTAGGTGCCGATGAGCTGGCTGGACGCCTTGATGCCCTCGGCGTCCTCGTTGACCGGCCCGACGAGCAGCTGCGTCGACGCGGAGTACTGCGACGGCGTGAGCAGTGTGTAGGCCGCGGCTCCGCCGCCCGCCAGGAGCGCGACGGCGAGGAGCGCGAAGGCCCAACGGCGCAGGGCCTGCGTTGCGGTCTGTCTCACTATGACTCCTCGCTGCTGACGTGCTCTCCGGGCGGTTTCGCCCCGGACGGGTCCTGCCGGGCTCGACGTCGAGCCTTCAGCAGGGGGATTCGGGCCGCCGCAGGGAACGTCCCGACGACGTCCAGGCGCCCCGACACCGCCACGAAGATGAACAGGGACACTCCGGCGGCGGCGACCAGCCCCACCCATGATGACGGATAACCCACCGTGTTCGCTGCCAGTAGCGCAGCAAGGGCACCGAACAGCCAGAAATACACGCCGGCGTACCGGCGCGGGGGGAGGGTGATCCCGGTGCCGCGGGCGAGCATGACCTGCTTGGCGACGTTGTAGCCGACGAGCGTGAGGCTGCTCGCGACGGCCGCGCCGAGCGCGCCGTGGCGCGGGACGAGTGTGAGCAGGAGCACGATGTCGAGGACCGCGGCGATGCTGGCGGCGGCGACGACGCCCTTCCACCGGCCGAAGACCTGCAGCGTGAGCCCGTTGAACCCGGTCGCCGCCTGCAGGTACAGCCCGAGGGCGAGGATGACGAGCAGCACGGCGGAGTCGCTGTAGCGGTCGCCGTAGATCGTGCCGACGATGAACGTCGGCGCGGAGACGATCACCGCGACGACGGGGAACGACAGGGTCGCGACCCACGCGGCGGTCTCCCAGTAGTGCCACGCGGTGACGTCCCGCTCACCGCGCGCCAGCACCCGGGACAGGTGCGGGGTGAACAGCGGCGTGAACGCCTGCGTCGCCACGAGGGTCATCGCGGCCAGCGGACCGACGACCCGCAGCGCCGCGACCTCGTCCGGGCCGTGGTAGTGCATGACCGCGATCGCGTCGACCGAGTTGACCAGGAGCAGCACGAGGTCGGCGCTGAGCAGCGGCAGGGAGAAGCCGAAGAGCGTCCGCACCGGGAACGACAGCTCGGAGCGCCGGTAGCGGGCGGCCAGGCCGGTGCTGCGCAGCGTCGAGACGAGCATCCCGACGTAGAGCAGGACGCCGAGGAAGGCCGCGACGACGTACCCGACGCCGAGCTGGTAGACGCTCCCGCCGGCGAGCAGGATGCCCGCCGCCGCGGCGAGCCGCAGCAGCGGGCCGACGAGGTACTTGCGGACGAAGATCGCCTTCGCGTTGGCCATGACGGCGAACAGCCCCGCCATCGCGTCGTCCGCGGCCTGCAGCGGGGCGAGCGCGACGAGGATCGGGAGCAGCCCGAGCACCTCGGGCCGGCCGCCGCCCACGAGCCGGCCGGCAGGGACCGCGAGCAGCACGACCGCGGCGCCGAGGCAGACGATCGTCACGAGCTGCACGAGGAGCGCACCGAAGAGCTCGCCGTACCGGCCCTCCTCGTCGAACTTCGCGACGAACCGCGGGACGGCTCGGTCGAGGCCGAGGTGGATCGCCGCCTCGGCCGCGAGCACGACGGAGAGGCAGTAGGCGAACGCGCCGAAGTCCCCGGAGGTCAGGGCCCGCACCAGGATGACCTGGGTGACGAAGTTCGTCCCGAGCGACAGCAGCCGCCCGCCGAACAGCAGCGTCGAGCCGCCGACGGTCCTGCGCTGACCGGACGCCGACGCGTCCGACGCCTCGGGGGCGTCGGACACGGCGTCGGGGACAGGTCGGGTCACGGGGCTCGCCAACGCCGGTGGTGCGCGTCCCAGACCTGGGCGGTGACGTCCCGGCGGACGGCGTCGGCCGGCCGCGAGGCGTCCACGAGCAGCCAGCCGGGCCGGGTGGCGGCCAGCTCGGCGTACCGGCGGCGCTGGTCCTCGAGGATCTCGGGGGAGTGCTCCTGGCTGCGGGCGTGCAGGACCTCGCCCGGGGCGTCGAGGACGACGACCCGCTGCGGGCGCAGTGCGACCCGGCCGAGCACGGCGCGGCGGGCCCGGGACTTCACCGAGGCCCCGGGCCGGGACAGCCGGCTGTCGTAGGCGTAGCGGTCGAAGAGGACGACCCGCCCGCGCGCGAGGTGCAGCACCGTCCGCAGGCTCATGACCACCTGGCGCACGAGCAGCCCGAGCGTGTGGCCGCCGGGGAGCTTGGCGAAGGGGCCCACGGAGCCCTGGTACTGGCCGGCGTAGAAGGTCGCCACGGGGAACGGGTAGGTCGCCGCGACCGCGGCGACGACCGAGGACTTGCCCGCACCGTCCGGGCCGACGACGGCCACGGCGGTGCCCCGGCGGCGCAGCGCGGTCGCCGGCTTGCTCGCCGCCCGCGCGCCGAGGGCCCGGGCGCGGCGGGCGAGCACCGACGTCCGGCGGGCCGCCGTCCACGCCGACCGCAGGGTGCCCGCGACGTCGGCGAGGTCGCCGTCGAAGCCCGGGTCGCGCAGCCGCCCGAGCAGGGCCTCCGTGCCGGCGGCGCCGAGCAGGCCCTCGACGAGGGCGCGCGCCTCGTTCCCGGCAGGTGCCTCGTGGCCCGGGTCGGCGGCCCGGGCCAGGTCGCCGAGGCGGGCGGTGTGCCGGCCGCAGCGGCCCTGCCGGTCGAGCAGGCAGTGCAGCAGGAGCACCCACAGGTCGTCCGCGGGCGCGGGGCCGGCGGCGCCGCGCGAGCGCGCCACGACCCCGGGGGCGAGGTCGGTGACGAACTCCTGGGCCGCCCCGAAGGCGACCTCGCTGAGCACGTCGACCTTGAGCCAGGTGCCGGCGTCGGGCTCGAACCGGAAGAAGAAGCGGTGCGATCCGCGGCCCCAGGCCGGCCGCTCGACGAAGCCGGCGCCGAGCAGGCGGGCCACGAAGGCGTCGAGGTGCGCGGGGTCGACGAGGACGTCGACGTCGACCGGCTCGGCGGACCCGGTCGTGTCCGCAGCCCCGGAGGCGGCGTCGGCCGCCGGGACGTCGCCGTCCCGGAGCAGGCACCAGCCCGGGAGGCCGGCGAGGACCGCGGCCACCCCGTCCGTGTCGACGCTGCGTGAAGTACTCGTCACCTACTGCTCCATTCGTGGTGCGCTCGATACGCCGACCGGGTCACATCGGGTCGCTGTGGGTCAGGTCCCCTCAAGGCCCCCGCCGCGGACCCCGACGCCATGACTGTCCTGGTCCCCGCCGCGACCGGTCCGGCTCCGCCCGGGTCCGGCCGCACCGGGGAGACACGTGCGACCGACAAGGTGACGACACGATGCAGTCGCAGCACAGTCCGCATGTCCCTGACCTGCATGTCCCCGACCCCGCTCGTCCCGCCGGTCCCGCCGGTCCGGCCCGCGGCACGGCCCTGCGCCGGGCGCTCGCCGCGCTCGTCCTCGGCGTCCTGGCGCTCCCGCTGGCCGCCGTCGCGGCCCCGGCGTCCGCAGCCTCGTCCTACGTCGTGGCCCCGTGGGGCAGCGACTCGGCCGCCGGCACGTGGGCCCACCCGTTCCGGACCCTGACCCGGGGCATGAAGGCGCTGCGGGCCGGGGGCACCCTCGTCGTCCGCGGCGGCACGTACCGGGAGCGCGTCAAGCTCCGTCCGGCGAAGGGGACGGCGACCCGACGGATCACCGTCCGCGCCGCCGAGGGCGAGGACCCCGTCGTCCGGGGCGTGCTGTGGCTCACCGGCGCGGACTACTGGACCCTGCGGAACATCGACGTGACGTGGAGCGCGGCGAACCGGTCGAACGAGCACATGGTCAAGATGAGCGGCGGGGTCGGCTGGCGCATCGCCGACGCCCAGATCTGGGGCGCCCGCTCCTACGCGGCGATCCTCGTCACGGGCCGCCCGCGCGGCTGGAAGATCGACCACAGCTGGATCCACGACACCTACCGCACCCACACGGTGAACCAGGACCACCTGATCTACGTCAACGCCGGCATGGGCGGTGGCGTCATCGAGCGCAACGTCCTGTCCCGCAGCGCCAACGGCCGCGGGATCAAGGTCGGTCCGTCGTCCCCGTCCGCGGGGGCGGTCGGCAACGTCGTGATCCGCTACAACACCTTCTACGACAACCGCGGGCCGTCGAACGTGCAGCTGTCCTACGGGGCGTCGAGGGTCCGGATCTACCGCAACATCTTCGTCCGGAGCGGCTACGGCAAGCCCAACGTGACGACGTACCGGCTCAGCGGCTACGGCAACGTCGTCGCGGACAACGTCGGCTGGGCGTCGACGCGGGTCGTCTACCCGGCCCGCGGGCTGCGCAACGCCGGCGGGAACGTCAAGATCAACCCGTACCTGGGCTGGGGCTACTCCCCGGGCTCGGCGCGGGTGCGGGGGTACGGGCGCTTCGGCTGAGCGCAGGACGCCCCTCACGAGCACGACAACCTCTTCCTCGTCGACCACCCCGGCCGGCGGGAGCCGGGGTCACGGTCCGTCAGCGTGCCATCCTCCTGGGTGGCACGCTGACGTGCCCGTCCATCATGCAAGGCGGGGCCGGTGATCGTCCGGCGATCCGCCTCGCCCCTCACCTCTTCGGCCCTTTTCCTGCAAACCTCCGACCGGCTATCTGCGCCCGCTGATAACTTCCGGATTCGCAAGGACGCGGTAACCAGGTGTAACAGGGACCGGTCGTCCGGATGAACGACCTGTAAACGCGCAGGTCGGACTGATGGGACGCCGGGACCTGGTCCTCCGGCTCGTGATCCGGGGCGAAACGTGCGGAAGGGGCGCAGACTTGTCTGCAGCAACAAAGCGGCTGTCGTTGCTCGGTGTAGCCGTGGCGACGGGGGCCGAGGTGCTCGCGGTCTGGCCGGGGGTCGAGCGGTGGGCGCTGCGCCTGCTCCTCGCCTTCGTGGCCCTGTTCCTCGTCCTCGTGATGATCGGCAACACGGGCGGCCGGACGGCGTCCGACTCCCTCCCGGAGCGCCGCTCGCCGGACCGCTTCAAGGCGGAGATCAACCGGGCCCGGCGCTACGGCCGGGCCGTCGCCCTGGTCCGGGTCCGGACGTCGGCGGTCGCGGTCGCCGAGCGGCTCGCGACGGACCTCGACGACCACCTGCGCGCGGACGACGGTCACTGGACCGACGGCCGTGACGTCCTCGTCGTCCTGCCCGAGGCGAACCGGTCGCACGCGATGCAGTTCGTCCGGCGCTTCCAGGCGACCCTGACCGACGTCCGCGACAGCCAGGTCGTCATCGCCTCCTTCCCGGAGGACGGCACGACGTTCGGCGCCATCGCGTCGACGATCGAGGCCGCCGCCCCGGTCGAGACCCTGGTCCCGGGCGAGGACGGCGCACCGGTCGCCCTCATCAACCTGCACGACGCGGACGTCCCCACGGTCCCGCTCCGGCTCGCCGAGGAGCGCGCCCGGCAGCAGGACGACGCCGGCTGGGACGCCGGCGTGGGCGACCGCCGGGGGGCCTGAGGCATGGCGTTCGACTACCGCCTCGTCAAGCGGCTCGTCGACCTCATGGTCTGCGCTGTCGTCCTGCCGCTGCTGCTGCCGGTGCTCGCGGCCTGCGCCGTGGCGATCCGGCTCGACACGCCCGGACCGATCATCTTCGGCCAGTGGCGCACGGGCCGGGACGGCAAGCGCTTCAAGATGTACAAGTTCCGCACGATGGTGCGCAACGCCGAGGAGCTCAAGGCCGAGCTCCAGCACCTGAGCATCGTCCGCTGGCCGGACTTCAAGATCATCGACGACCCGCGGATCACGCGGGTCGGCAAGATCCTGCGCAAGACGAGCCTCGACGAGCTGCCGCAGTTCATCAACGTGCTCAAGGGCGACATGACCCTCGTCGGCCCCCGCCCCACGTCGTTCTCGGCGGACACCTACGCGCTGTGGCACACCGCCCGCCTCGAGGTGGCCCCCGGCCTGACCGGGCTGTGGCAGATCGAGGGCCGCAACCAGGCGTCGTTCGACGAGCGCCTCCGGATGGACATCAAGTACATCGCCACGATGCGACCGATGGGCGACCTCAAGATCGTCCTGCGGACCGTGCCGGCCGTCCTGCTCCGCAAGGGCGCGTAGGCGCACCCCGTGGCGCAGGCCCGCGACGCGCGGGCCGAACCGATTTGGAGTCACGCCCCTTCGCTGGGATAGACTCCTCAAGCCTTCACGGACGGGCCCTCGGGTCCTCCGCGAGGTGAAGGGGCTGTGGCGCAGCTGGTAGCGCACCTCCATGGCATGGAGGGGGTCAGGGGTTCGAATCCCCTCAGCTCCACGCAGGTCAGGGGCCACTCTCAGAGGCTGAGAGTGGCCCCTTCTGTGTCCGTGCAGCAGCAGAGTGCAGCAGTAAGCGGTGAGCGTCCGGACTGACGTCGGATCGCGTCGAGGAACTCGACCCCGGAACCGTGCTCGGTCGCTGGCGCTCGCCTGCGCTCGCCTGCGTTGCCGAACTCGCCATGGTCGGTATCGCCGGCGGCCGCTTCGCGGCCNTTCGCGGCCGCCGGCGAGCGCCTATGCCTCCGGCTCCGCGCCGGCCCGGCGCGCGCCCTCAGGGATCAGACTTGCCGCGATGCTGGCCCGTGCCTCGTCGCCAGGCAGTGTCCTCACTGGCCGCAGTTCGCCCCAGGCATGCTCGATCTGGTCCGCCGTGAGGTCGCCGTCGTCCTCGGTATCAAGTCCGATCTGCCAGGCGAGGCGACACGGTCCGTCGTGATCGAGCGCCTTCCCACATATGGCCTGACCGATGAGCTCGGTGACCAGGTTCACGGTGTCCGGCTCGCACAACACGTCGACACGCACGCGGACAAGCCGTCGAGTCTCGGCCTCGTCACTGGGCATGCCCAGATCTTCCTCGGCCCAGGGCCGGCGTGTGAGGGGATTGCGACCTTCGCAGAGCCCGTTCCGCGATCCTGGACACGCCATGCGCGGCATGCAGCGTCTGAGGTGTAATCGCGGAGGAAGGAGGTCGTGTGAGCGACGTCATCACCCTGGCAGCAATCGGCACGTCGCTGGCGGTGCTGTGGGCCATCTATTCACGAGCTTGGGGCGAGCCGGCCCTGTTCGCCATGGTGCTTGCCTACCCGATCGCAGGACTGCTCTTCGCGCGCGAGCGCTCCGAGCTGGGCGAGCTTGTCATCGCCGTCTGGAACGTCGCCCTCATCGGCTACGGCCTCTGGGATGAGCGACATGGACGCTGTCTCTCGCGCAGGACGAAGGGCCGACGTGCGCGGACGGCCGAGAAGCGGCCCGGGTGACTCAGCCCCGCGAGGTCGTGCGCTTGGCGTGCGACAAGCACCGGTCAGACGGGCGTCTCTGCGATGCATCACGGACACTCCGTTGAGCAGGAAGAAAGCCGCCGAGCGGGCCCTAGATCGTTCTCCAAGCTGCAGTCACCCGCTCCGTCACCCGCTCCAAGCCAAAGCTCCAGGCCAGAAGTGTTTTCCGACCTGAGGCTTCGTCGTTCCTCGGACCCTATGAAGCCTGTCGTGCCCGCTACGTGCCTATAGCGTCGGTAGTCGTGCCCCCGACGGGCCGACTGCGGGAGGCTCTGCCGTCTGAGCCGTGTGCAGGAAGCGATAGAGCGCGGCGGCGACCTGGACGTCCCGCTGCGAGGGGGTGTGCAGGTAGATCCGGGCTGCGCGGGCGCTGGCGTGGCCCATCCGTGACAGTAGGTGCTCGCTGGCCACCGGTACGCTGCTATTGCGAGGCGCACGCTGCGACGGGGGATCTGTGGCCACCGCCTACTGGCCGCACAACGCTGAATGTCAGGTCACGATTGAGTCGCCGACAACGGAGCGCACCAGATCAACCGCGTCATTTGGTCCATCGGGACGCTGCGGCGGAGCAATCGTGACCGCGACGACGACGGCAGCGCGACGAAAGACTGCCCCCTGGCCGTAGATGTTGGACCAAGAGAAGGCCTCATCTCCTACGCCGTCCAGCGCACTCACCATCTCGTCTCCGGGACCCTGCGCTGCGACGTTTGAGCGAAGGCCGAAGCGGCCACCATAAGAGTCCGTCGCCACGGACTCGGACTTGAACCTCTCAACCGTCAGGACAACCTGGCCGCGAGACGTCTCAGCCACGCAGACCATCCCACCTGCGGCCAAGCCGGACTGCTCTCGATCGCCGATCTGGCTCGAGAACACGAGCCACTCTGAGTCAGACTTCTTCAGCATCCGGTCGACGGCCCCACAGACATCCCCGACGGGCGCCTTGGATCCGGTGCCTGCATCCGCCACTGCCGCGTCTCTCGCGCCAGCATCGAATCCACATCCACCAAGTAGAACCGTGCCGACAAGGACTGCTGCACACGCGGCGCTTGGTCGCATCAGAACGCTGGTCATGGATCCGCCGTCTTCCCTTCACGCCACCGCGTAGCACCTTCACCTGCAGGACGGTTGACCCGGAGCAATGGCCGGGAAGCAGACGGGAGCAGACTAGGCCCCAGCTAGGGCCCGCAGCCAAGGCCCAAGCTACTGCCCAGCGCTCTGGCGAATCTGTCTCGAGAGAATGAAGCGCGGCGGCTCCGCGCCTCGCCCTCCCGCCCCTCCGCGCCGCTATTGAATCTGATGCCAGGTCACAACGCGGTCGTCCAACGTAGGCAGCACATTCCCGCTGGCGAAGGCCTCCGGTGCACGGTCGACGCCATCGGTGATCCACAGCCCGCTCTCCGGGCACACGTCCCCTGACTTGGCCCGGCGCAGCGGCCAGAAGACCGGCACTGGCTCGCCGGCTGCGGCCCTGGTCCTCAGTTCCGCGTTGCTTTCGACGAGGCGAGCGGCAATGTCCCGAGCGAGTTCCTCGAAGTCTTCCCGCGGCTGTGTGGCTGTCCAGCCGCGCCCTACATCGGCGACATAGACGTCGTCGCAGCCGGAGGGGTTGACGCCAACCTCGACCTCGCCGTAGCGGTCCACAGTTCTTTCTGCCAGGTCCACTGGGCAGCCGACCCCGACGAGCGCACGGACCAGGCTGTCCCGCATCCATCGGTCCAGCGGTCGGGCCTCTATCTCCATCGGCTCCATCATCCGGCCGAGCGTAGGCGGGGGATCAGTCCATTGCCGTCGGGTTTCGTTCGGTCCACGCGGGATGTGTCGCCGGGTTGGTTCGGGTGACGCGCGGGGCCGATCACCTCAGCCTCGCGGCTCACCCCCCGGTACCACCGCCGGACTCCCCGAAATCGCCCAGATTCCAGCCGGTGCCGGGAAGGTGTGTCCGCATCTGCGCGGGACCGGGTCCTCTGGGCGGGTGGGGGTTGGTCGGCGAGCCTCCCCGGCGGAGGTACCTCCCGACTGACGGCGAGGGGATGAACCGCCCCCTTGCCGCCAGCCCCACCCCGCGGAGCCAAGACCAGGGCGCAGGAGGACCCGATGAGCCAGCCCGTCCAGAACTTCGACCGCGTCGAGGATCCGCAGGACGGCGTCAAGGACGCCGCGACGGCCGCCAGCACGACGCCGGGCGCTCCGACCGGGATGTCGGCCCGCCGCATTACGACCCGCAAAGTCCCGCCGGGGCGAGGTGGAGGACACTGCGCCGCGTTGGCCGCCCGGGTGATCCGGGCCCGCTCCCGCCGGATCGCCGAGTGGGACGTCGAGGGCCTGGGCGGCCGGCTCAAGCTGCGCGAGGGGCTCGACGCCGCCACTCAGGTCGCCGTCACAGGGTTGCGCGGGTTCGGGTACCCCTGGGCCGAGATCGCCGCCCGACTCGGGACCACCCGCCAAGCCGCCCAGCAGAGGTGGGGCAGATGAGAGCGTCGTAGCGCGAGGCCGCGGCCAGGTCTAGGCCGGTTGCTCGGCGGCGAGCTTTAGCCAGCGATCCCTCATGAAGACATGCCACGCTCCGGCAAAGGCGCCGCCACCGCACTCGACCTTGAGCCGCACCGTGTCGCCCTCGGCGAGGTCCACGTCAAGTGGCTGGCTTCCGGACCAGTCGATCGTCGCCCTGACGACGTGCCTGCCGGCGGCGATCGGGATTTCGATCTGCTGGCCTCGGTGGATCCTGGCTACGCGTGTGCCGTCGACCTCGAGCCAGTAGGTGCGCAGGAGGTCCCGGCGGTCCTTGCGCGGTCGAGAGACCAGCAAGGTCGCGGCAGCAGCCATGCCGAGATCCTTCACCACTGGCTGACGGTGAGGCAACGCTGTCACTTCAGCGATTCCGGCGTTCGCGTTGAGCCGAGGTCGAGCGTGGTTTCAACATCCGATCCGCTAGTCGCGAGTCGTACCTGCCGGGCTACCTCTCGCGGTGAACCAGAGAAGTCCCACAACTGGGAGCGCCGCAATGCCTCCAGACGTGACAGACGAACGTTCACACCGATCAACAGACCCAGCCATGGAACGCTCCGTCCGTCACGTGCCCGCGCCTGCCAGCGCCATCTCCCAAGCAGCACCTCGTAGTCGCTCACGAGCGCCACAACATAGGCGTAGGGGACCACCGCGGCTGTCAGCCAGATGGGGAGCGCCGCTTGGCGCACCACGATGCCCCAGTCGATGTGCTCCCACCGCGCCAGGAGCTGTAGGCCGGAGTTGGTCACGACCACAAGTCCCCAGATCGACAGCACCCAGACGAAGATGTTCTTCACCTGATGCTGGCCCTGCAGCCGTGCCGTCGCCTCGAGGGCCCCAAGCAGGACGGCACATGGAACGGCTACGAGCTCGACCGCCAGTGAGAAGGAGTACAGCGAGGCGACGAACTGCACGACCGCCGACACCGTCAGGATCTGCAGCAGAACGGTCCTGAAGTACCTCGTCGGACGCTTCCCGATGCCGCGGGCAACGAGCAAGACTCCTGCACTGACCGACCACAGAACCGCGTCCTTGAGCAGGCCCACACCCCAGAGACCGCCCATGCCCGCCGCCAGGAGAGCGACGGCCGTGTAGCACCAGAGACCGACGAAGATGGCAAGGATCTTCCACGCCGCAGCAGCCTTCGCAACCTTGATCGCGGACCGCCGGGTCCCGGGCCAGACCATGGAGCCGATAAGGGCTGCCGCCGTCCAGATGACCAAAGCCCACTCGCGCCCGGTAAGCGCGCTTGTCGCCAGGTCGTCCATGAATCCACCTCAGGGTCACTCTCGTCCGCAGCCACCCAAGGTGCGACGTAGATCATTCGGGAGGGGTTCCACGGGGCCGCTGCTCGACTTTCGTACCCCGCCTGCCTCAACGGTCCCTGTGCCCGTCCCCGGGTCATGGCCTGGCGAGGCGGGCGGCCATGGCCCTCAGCCTGCGGTCGCCGCTCTCACGAACTGCGCCGGCAATGAGCAGCCCGAGCGCCAGGTAGCGGGCGCCGAGCAGCGGCGCCAGCGCCCTCTGCGTGATCGCCTCGACGAGTGCGACGCCGGCGATCGCCGCAGCGATGGCCAGAAGGCAGATCTGGACGTAGGCGACCACGGGCCTCACGTGTGAACGCACGGCCAGCTCGGCTCCGGGACGATCGATCGGACGAGTCCGGACCTCGATGTCGGCGATTGTCACGGCAGACGAGCGGAACCTGAACGCCGCTACCGGCGACCCCTCGTCGCCCGCCCCAGGGTAGGGAGCCGCAACTGCGGAGTCCTCCCGCTCTAGGTCTTCAGTGACGCGGTCAACCAGAGAGCCCACCTCCACGCCGGGGACCTGCAGCGTCGTGACCATGCGGTCGTCGACGAGAAAGACGCGAGCCAGAACCGACTTCGTCCTCAACGAAGGCGACCTCCTTAGGCAGGGAGCCTCATTCTGCCTCGGACGGGGATTCGCCCGAGGACCGAACGGGACTCACACGCCGCCACTTGCCCGCGAGCCTGGCCGTCATCCTTTACACAACATAGGAGCGTCCGGCTACGCCGCGTTCGCCGATCGGGTGATCCGGGCCCATGCGCGCCGGGTCGCGGGCGACGGCGACGCCCTGGCCGACTTCCTACGCCTGGCTGTCGAGGTCGACACCGCCACCCATACCGTCGCCACCGGCCTCCGAAAGTTCGGCTACTCGTGGGGTGAGATCGCCTGCGGTTGGACGCCACCGCCAAGCGGCCCAGCAGAGGTTCAACGCGGCCTCTGCGAGGAGATCACACGACCAGATAGGTCACCCACGCCGCCGCCACGACGGCAATAGCGTCGTCGAGCCACGACGGGTCTTCGAAGCGCGTGCCCTCCAAGAACGTTGACCGCGCCATCCAGAGACTGGCAAGCGCGCCGCTGCCGACAAAGCCGGCTACGAGCCCGGCCGCCGGCAAGGCAGCGAGAGTGGCGCGGTGATCTCCCCGAAGCCACAGAGCTACGGAGGCCAACGCCCCGCACAAGATGCACAGCACCGTGATCGCTGTGATGGCGTTCGACAAAGCCGCATCGTGATCCAGACGGCGCCCTCGATACGGTCGACCCAGGAGCGCCGCCGCCGAGCGAGCGATGTCGTCGCGCGTCTCGTCCCACGCGAGAAGGCGCGCCAGCGGTAGCACGAGCACGGCCAACCGGAGTCCTATCGGCACTGGTCTCACCAGCCTTCAGTCGATTGCGCAGGGTCCGGGTCACGGCGAAAACGACGACGTCCAGGGCCGGTTGCTTCTAGATCTCCTCAGCTTCACGCGTCCTGGCGTCCCGGCGATCGAGCCTTCGCAGGTTCGCGGGAAACGCCCACGCCAGGAACGCGAGGAATGCGCTGACGCCAGCGGCAACAAACCAGCCGCCGCCGCGACCGAGGTCGTCGACAGCCGACGCCGGCACCACCTCGCCGTCGGCACCGGGTTCGTCGGAGTAGGCGACCTCAAGCGAGGTTCCGACCGGGTACGCCTTCGCCGGATGGGCGACGCGAGCCAGGGTGACGCCTCGGATCGGATGTTCGTAGCGAACGGTGACGATGGGACCCGACTTGCACAGGAAGCATTGGTCGCTCTCGACGACGGTCCCGATGACAGGGTGCGCGTCCTGACGAAAGGCCTCCGCGGAGTCGCGGTCCCCGAGGCCGGCCATGACAGCTAGAGCACCGAACAACACCGCCCCACCCATCAGCCACCAGTTCGTATGCCACCTGGCTTCGTCACCGGAGTCGGCCCACTGCTTGGGGGAGCCGCTGGGCTGCCACGGCTCCCGAGAGCCATCAGAATCCGATGGCGGCACAACACCCTCCCGTCTTCACCCATGTGCCCGCGGAGCAGTCGCATCCAGTCGGCGTCGCTCCCCGGGGACAGTGTCTACAGGTGGCCGTCGGCTATCCACAAACCTGCCAGCATGAGCGCGAACCCGGCAGCGGCCCACCACGTCGCCCGATCACGGATCGCGTCCCGATCACGCGAATCGGCCAGGTCACGCAACACCCACCGGCGCACGACACCTGACGTCTTGCCCCTCGGCAGGCGGCGAGCGACCGGCCACGACGCCATCAGCATCGCCCCCAGGCCGACGACGAACACCGTGTTTCCGATTGCGCTACTCATCTCACATGCGTCCGTGGTCGAAGGCCATCCGCAAACTGGCGTTCTGCCGAGGCTCAGTCATCAGCACCGGCACGACCAGCCCGCAACACGCCCTGACACACCCGCACCGCCTCCGCCGCGTCCGCGGCCATGGACGGCGGTAGGAACCAGGGCCCGAAGACGTCCGCCTGGACAGTGGTCCCGTCACGCAGCACAGCCACGAGCCCGCCCTCGTCGGTGAAGTAGCGGACGTCGGTCAACGGTCGACGCACAGTCGCGAACCAGTTGACGGTCACGAGCTCAGACGTGTCGATCTCGACCCGTAGGAGTGCAGTGCGGATAGCGGCGGCGGTCAATGCGACGGTCAGGATCCCCAGGAGTACGGCTAGGACAACCGCCGCTGCACCGTCCAAGCCCACGGTTATCGCAACTGACAGCATGAGTACGGCAAGCGCCAGACACGCGCTCACAGCCAGGGACCGATGCCACCATGGTGAGCGCAGTCTGAGCGGCACGGCATCAGTCTGCCACCGCGGCTCCAGGGCCAAGGGACGGCGGGACACTTCGGACACAAATGGGCCCGAAAGACCCGCTTGAGCCGCGGGGCTGTGGCTCCAGGCGATCAAGCATCGCGAGAAACGGACGGCCCGGATGTCAGACTCTCGCCAAGGAGCCGAAGAGCAGCCTTAGTCGTGTCCGAGGAAACTTCACTGTAGACGTTCATCGTCACCGCGATCTGGCTGTGGCGAAGTATCTGCATGGCGACGCGGGGATGGACGTCGAGAGCCACCAGGAGCGACGCACAGGTCTTGCGGGTGGCGTGGACCGGGATCTCCGACACTCCTGCGCGGCGGCTCCGGCGCTTAAAGTCGCGGTGGAAGTTCCGCGGCTCGACGGGTAACCCGTGCCTCGTTGTGAAGACGAAGCCGAGGGGCTGCCAGGCTTCGCCGGCTTCCCGCTGCCACCGCGTCTGCGACGCTGCCCACTCGTTGAGCGCGGCGACGCAGATGATTGGCAGCGGAAGGACAGCGTCGGACGCGCCTGTCTTGGTCTCCCGTCGCAACAGGCGTCCACCGACCCTCTGCAATTGCCATCCGATTCGGAGCTCGCCGGCGCCCAGATCGACGTCCTCCCACTTGAGGCCGAGAACTTCCCCGCGACGAAGGCCGAGAGTGAGGATCAGGACGTACGCGGCGTACAGCGGGTCGTGAGCGGCGTGGGCCGCCTCGAGGAACTGGCGGACCTCATCGACAGTCCATGGGCGGACCCGCTTCGGGCGCGGCATGGGGAGACGAGCCAACTCTGCGACGTTCCTGTGTACGAGTTCGTCGCGGACGGCGTTGCCGAGGGCACTGCGAAGCACCGTCCACGCGCTGCGAACGGTCCAGTCGCTGGCCACCTGCTCACAGCAGAGGCCCTTTGCGCAGCAGCGCGGCGTCGCGCGCGCCAGGTCCTTTCCCTGTGCACAGCACTGGCAGGTGCTGCGGAGGCGGTTGAGCCACGTCTGGACGTCGCGCACGGTGAGCTTGTCGAGACGCTTCGGACCGAGCGCGGGAGCGATGTACAAGCGAACGAACATGCCGTAGTTGGCGACCGTAGCCGGTGCGGCCGTCGGCTTGATCACCTCGGCGAGCCAGGCGGCGAGGTACTCGGCGAGACTGGGAACGGTGGTGCTCACAGCGCCTTGTCGCGCTTGTTGGTGGAGAGCCAGCCACTTGGAGTGCACTTCCTCGCGCGTCTTGCCGTAGACGTACTTGCGGGTCCGCTTGCCGGTCGGCGTGGTCACCCAGGCATAGGCGGCGTATCCGCCGGCCGTTCGTGCGTAGATCGATCCTTCGCCGTTCGACCGGGCGCGCTGCTTGCTCATCGCCGGGCCTCGGCCTCGGCGGCCTGGCGGGCGACGTACTCGTCGACCCATTCGGGGAGGACGCGGCGCGAGCGGCCGGCCTTGAGGGAGCGCAGCTCGCCGGAGATGACGAGCATCTTGGTCTTACTGACGCTGAAGCCGAGCATCTCGGCCACCTGGGGAACGGTGAACCACTTGGGGGTGATCTCGACGTGTCGGCGGGCGTTCGTCACTGCGGCGCTCCTTCGGATGGTGCGGTGCGGAGGATCGGGCTGACTGTCGGTGCTGGGTCGGACACTTGGATCGGCGTGCCGTGTGGGTGTCGCTGTTCGGGCCCGGCAACGGGCGCCGGGTGACCGCGCTGGGTGCGGTCGCTGATGTGGAGGTGGTCGTCGTGGGCTTCGACATCCGACCCCGACCGGAGCGGCGGGCGCCTGCGCCGGGTGTGGGCGGGCTGCCCCAGCTGGAGCCGCGTCCGACCTTGGGCGACGTCGAGTTCCTGTTCGCTGTCGCTCGCCGGCTGGCTCGGCAAGCTGGCGTCGACAGCAGCACCCACTCCGGTGCCGGCGGGGCGCACGCGGCCGCGCGCGGGACGGTGGACGCGTTGCTCTGGGTGCTGGGAGTCACCGACTCGGCGCCGTCCGGGCTGCGGCACGTCGGTCGTGTGGACGCCGGGCTGCGGTCCGATGACCTGCTCGCTGTCGAGCTGGTCGCGCTGGAGAACCAGCGCGCGGTTCTCGCTGGCGCGGTCGACGGCCACTACCTGCGCGGGGCCGCCGATGCCGTGTGCTTCGCCCGCGGGTGGGGCGCTGCCTTCTGGTGGGCGCCGCTGCCGGCGGTCCTGCGGCCGCACCGGGACGAGATCGGCCGTCGCGTCGCCTGATCGCATCGAGGGGCCGGCGTCAGTCATTGCCCGCCGCCAAGGAGTCGCCTGCCGCCGGCGCGTCGCCCCAGGCGCGTTCGAACGCAGCGTCGCGGTCCGCGGTCGAGTCGTAGACGCCACCGAGGTCGGCGCCGTCGTCCGTGCCGCGGGTGCGCAAGTACTGCCACTCGTCATCGGACGACGCGGACTTGGCGCGGTCCTGGGAGGCATGGTCGGCGGCGACCTCGAACGCCGCGCGAGCCCTGGCTGCGACGGCGGCGATCTCGGCAGCGGTGGCGTCTGCGGAGAGCCCGGTGACCGGGCGGGTTGCGTCTGCGGAGCGCAGCAGGTCGCTCTCCTGGCGCTCGAGCATGGTGAGGATGCGCGTGACCTCGGGTCGCTGGCCGGTGTCGGTGCTGGCGAAGGTGTCGTCGGGGACGATGAACGAGCAGACCTCGATGGCGGCGCCGTGGCGGGCGGCGGTGGCGTGGATGAGGGCCAGCTCGGACTTGGTGAATCCGCCGCGTAGCGAGCGGGAGAACGAGTCCGTGGCTGCGGCGTCCTGCGCTGCGGTCGTCTCCGCCCCGGGCGCACTCTGCGTTGCAGGGGCGTCGTTTCGAGCGTCCTGTGATGCCATCTGGTCGACTTCCTCGTGAGCGGCCTTGTCCCGGTCGTGGTCGACCAGGTCGGCCTCGGTGATGGGGCGGTGGGCGTCGTCTGCGGTGCGGGCTTCGGCCTCGGCGGCGAGCCATTCGGCGGGGGTGACGCGGTCGGGCTCTGTGCCGGGGGTGATCCCGCGGCGGGTGAGCTCGGCGGTGGCGCTGTCGCCGGCGGACAGGGTTTCGGCGTTGTCGACGAGCCAGCGGGCTCGGGCGTCGGCGGCGGCGTCGAGGTGGTCGGCGAGGAGACGGTGCCGCTCGGCGTCTGCCTCGTAGCGGGCGGCGTCGTCCTCTCGCCCGGTGGAGCGGGCGAGGACTGCCTCGCGGGCGGCGAGTTCGGCGAGGCGGTGTCGTTCGCGTTGGGCGTCGTAGACCGGGTCGGGGGCGCCGGCGCGGGCGAGCTCGGCGGCGCGGGCGCGGACCAGGAGCCGGCCGTCGGTCAGGTCGGCCTCGGGGCGGCGCTCCTCGGGCATCCCGGCTGCGGCGTAGGCGGCGTGCCAGGCGGCCCGCTTCTCCGGGCTGCTGACGCCGGGGCAGCGGCCGAGTGCGATCTCCTGGTGGTCCCAGCCGGTCGCCTCTCGCAGGGCCGCGACAGACCCTGCGCGCTCGATCCACTCCTGACGGTTTGACGCGTACGCGTCAACGTCGTCGGGGAGTGGCCCGAGGGTGGCGGTCAGCCAGGCGGGTCGCTGGTCGGCGGGGAGGTCGGCGAGGGCCTGCCCGAGGTTGTGGCGGCGCTCGTCGAGCAGCCCGAGCAGCTGCTCGACGTAGCCGGCCCGGGCG
The DNA here is from genome assembly GCF_002198655.1 of Kineosporia sp. A_224. Taxonomy (GTDB): domain Bacteria; phylum Actinomycetota; class Actinomycetes; order Actinomycetales; family Kineosporiaceae; genus R-H-3. Next base: position 10,118 of record NZ_MWLN01000116.1, on the reverse strand, counting down.
GTGTTGATGCGTTGCGGAGCCACGGTGAGCTTCAGCGTCTGCGACGCGGCTTGCGGGGCGTCGGCGTCCTCGAGGTCGGGTGCGGGCAGGTCGGTGCCGGTGGAGCGGTGGATGCGGGTGGCGAGTACCTGGGCGACGCTGACGGCGTCGGTGAGGCTGCGTCCGGAGGTGACGGCGTCCCGGAGGACCTCGAGGGGCTCGTGGCCGGCCTGCTCGTAGCTGCGCAGCAGCCGGGACAGGTGCTCGGTGCCCTGGTCTGCGCCGAGCCGGGCGCGGTCCTCGTCGGTGATGAGGCCGTTGGCGGTGAGGGTGTCGAGGTCGCGGTCGAGTCGTTCGCGGCAGGCGACGCGGATCTCCTCCTCGACGAGGGCGAGCAGGGTGCCGGCGTTGGTGCGGTGGGCTTCGGCGGCGTCGGCGATGTCGACGGCGGCGAGGTCGTTGCCGGCTGCCGGGTGGGTGTGTGGGTCGTCCCAGGTGGTCAGGGAGCGGGCGAGGATTCCGCGGGCGGTGAGGCTGGGCTGGTCGGGGTTGAGGGACTCGGTGACGGCCCAGGCGGTGTTGGAGTCGCGGCCGCGGGTGAGGCCGACGTAGGTGCTGGCGCGGTCCATGCCTTGGGTGAGCAGGAGGTGCCCGACGTCGGCGGTGCGGCCCTGGGCGCCGTGCGCGGTCGATGCGTAGGCCAGGGCGACGTCCTGGGCGACGTAGTCGGCGGGCATGACGTGCACTCCGCCGGTGCGGCGGCAGACGACGTCGAGGGCGCCGTCGGGCTGGATCGCGGTGACCTCGTAGACCTCTCGGTTGACCAGCCCGAGGGTGCGGTCGATCCGGCGGGCCTGGACGAGGTCGCCGACGCCGGCGGGTGTCTCGTCGCGGCCGAGGACGACGCCGGCTTCCTGGACGACGTCGGCCTCGACGAGGAGCGCGCGGACGGAGCTGGAGACGGCCGCGGCGTGCTCGTTGGAGGCGGCCACGACGACGACGTCCTTGCCGGCGAGCCGGTCCGCGGCGGCGGCGCGTGCGACGGCGGCGACGGCGTCGTCCGCGGTGCCGGCGTCGAGGAGCCGGCCGCGCGCGTCGTACTCGCCGACGGCGGCCGGGATGTCGCTGCTGTCGCCGTCGCGCAGCCGCAGGGATGCTTCGCGTTCCCACTCGGCGCTGAACCGGCGGACGTCGGACAGGGTGTAGGTCTCGGCGTCCCGGTCGATGGCGGCGCGCATCATGCCGCCGGCGCCGACGGCGCCGAGCTGGTGTGGGTCGCCCATGAGGACCATCCGGGCGCCGGCCGAGTCGACGGCGGCCTGCAGCCGGGTGAGGGCGTAGGTGTCGACCATCGAGGCCTCGTCGACGACGAGCAGGTCGTTGCTCGTCAGTCGCAGCGCTGCGTCGTCCGGGAGCGTGGTGCCGGAGGCCAGGCGGCGCTGGGCGGCGAGGAACGCCGCGACGTTCGCGGTGTCGGCGACGCCGTCCTCGCGCAGGATGTCAGCAGCGACCTGGGTCGTGGCGACACCGACGACGCGCCCCCGGTTGCCGCCGTCCGGGCCCCGTTCGCCGCCACCGCCGGGCGGCTGGGTCGAGGCGGCGAGGTCGCGCCAGGCGGCGTCGAGCAGACCGGCGACGTAGGACTTGCCGGTGCCGGCCGGGCCGACGAGCGTCACGAGCGCTGCGTCGGAGCTGGCGATGCCGAGGACTGCCTGCCGCTGTGCGGGGTTGAGGCTGGCGCCGAAGGTGTCGAGCCAGGTGGTCACGGCGGGCGCGGGGATCGCGGTGCGGCCCCGGAGGCCGCAGGAGCGCAGCAGGGTGTCCTCGGCGGCGAGGTGGCCGCGGGTCGCGTATTGGACGGCGGCGGGGTCGAGGTGCTTGGAGCGGCCGTTCTCGAGGCGGCCGGCGGCGTGGACGGTGCCGACCTCGCGGCCGACGACGAGGACGGCGTCGTCGCCGGTGAGCGCCTGGTCGGCCAGGGACTCCAGGAGGCCGCGGACGCCGCCCTCGGGCAGGGTGCCGAGGTCGTCGGGGAGCGCGTCGTTGAGGTGCTTGACGAGGTCGTGGCGGGTCCAGGTCGACTTGCCGCCCTCGCTGTGGCACGCCTCGAGGGCTTGGGCGATGACGGCCTCGGGGGAGAACGTGGTCCGGACGGCGTCGGTGGGCAGCAGGGCGGGGGACTGGGTGAGGTCGACGACCTGCTTGGCCTGGCGGACGAGTCCGCCGGCGACCTCGCCCTGGCTCATGGCGTCCCAACGCTGGGCCATCTCGCCCCAGGTCTCGGCGTCGTGGGTCTTGGCGGCGCGGGTGGCCAGGGTCGCTCGCTGGAGGATCTGGCGGCGCTCGAGGTTGTTCGCCTTGCGCCCGAGGGCCTCCTCGTACCGGGCGAGGTCCTCGGCGGCCTTGCCGGTGATGGCCTGGCGGCGGCTGGAGAACAGGTCCTCGATGGAGCGGTCGACGCCGACCAGGCGGCGACCCATACCGTCCTCCCGCGGTTCCCACTGGACGCCGAGCCGGCGGGTCAGCTCGACCTCGAGCGCGCGCTCGGAGACGGCGCCGGCGGCCGGGCGCGCCGCGATGACGGACTTGCCGTCCAGCGCCCGCCAGACGCCGTCCGCGCTGAGCACCTTGTTCAGGACGATCTGGTGGACGTGCAGCTGGGGGTCGTTGTTGCGGGAGGTGTGCTGGGGGAAGCGGGCTGCGGTGAGGGTGTGGGCGTCCTCCCAGCTGCCGGTGGCGCCCTTGCCGCCGTGTCGTCCGACGCGGGTGTAGCCGGCGTTGTCCTGGACGTAGCCGAGCCCGACCTCGCCGGCGGCGACGAGTGCTTCCTCGACCTGGGCGGCGCGCCAGGCCCACAGCCGGGCAGCCTCGGTGTCGCCGGCCTGTTCGGCCTCGTGGCCGGCGCGGGTGAACGACGCCCACAGGACGGTGACGGACTTGTCGGGGGAGAAGGTCAGGTCGTAGAAGGCGACGGCCTTGGGTGTATCCCGCTCGGCCTCCAGCCGCCAACCCTGTATCTGCTCCGGCGTGGGTGTACTCGCGTGCGCGGTGGTGTACTCGCGGATACGGTCCTCGACGACCTGCCCGGCGCTACGGAACTGCTTCGGGGCGCGACCGAGTACGGCGGACTCGTCGCGGGTCGCCTCGTCGGCGAAGCGGGGGTCGCGCGGGTCCCGGAACTGTTCGTACAGCGACCGCATGACCTCGGCGTCGACCTCGCCCTCCAGGCCGAGGATCTCGGCGCCCTTGCCCCACCACTGGCCGGGCGGCTCGCCGGCCGCGACGGCGCCGGTGTAGTACGACTCCATGCCGGCCCCGACCTGGTCGGTGAGGTAGGACGACGAGTGCCCGGTGGCGACGCTGAGCATGAGGAATGCCTTTCGGATCGATGACGTGCTTTCCTGTGCGAGTTGTTGCCAGCGGCGGGTGATTCCGCTGTTCTGCTCGTGCCAGCCCTTTCCTGGCGGGCGGAGCCAATTCCTTGGTGATCTTGGTCTGGCCTACTCGGTCGGTGATGCAAGGGTGTGATTCCTGCGTGCTGTTCTTGGGTGCTCTCTGAAATTGGATCTTGCTTAGTCGCGGTCGTTTCTTGAGTTGATCTCGGTTGGCTTGATTTCTTCGGTGTTCTCGTTCTCGTGCTGGGCTTTCTCGGCGGTGTTCTCGTTCGGTTCTTGCTGGGTGTTCTGGTTCTCGTGCTGGTCGTCGTGCTGCCTGTCGGTGCCGGGTCGGGCGGCGTGGTGTCGATCGGTGGCTGCGCGGTGGATCCGGGTCGCTCGGGCCTGGCCGATGCCGTGGGTCCGCATGAGCGCTCGGATGGACGGCGGTTCGCCGGTGAGCGTGGTGAGGATCTGTTCGTCGCTGGGGGCGGTGACGGTCGCGGGGGGGGNCCGGGCGCCGGCCGCCGTCACCGCGGGCCGCCGCCGCGCGCGCGGCAGGCGTACTCGACGACGGAGAGGGTGTGTACTCCGATCGCGACTCGGCGGGATCGGGCGACGGAGCCGGGGGTCGCTGTGTACTCGCGGGCGAGTGCGGGGCGTCGCCCGGGTCGTCGGAGTGGACGGCGTCCGCCGGGCGCGGGCGGGTGCGGTCGGCGAGTACACCGGCCAGGGCGGTGCGTAGTGCCGTCGTCGGGCTGACCGCAGCGGGTGCACTCGTGCTGCTGACGGCGGCGCCGCCGTCGGGGGATGTCCAGCCGAGGGCGTGCAGAACGGCGGACGGTGGCAGGCTGCCCGCCCGGAGTTGGCGGCGCAGGACGGCCCGGACCCGGCGCGCGCGGCGTCCGGGGAGGGCGAGGTGCAGTGCCTGGACGGCGGCGGCGTGGACGCCAACGTCGATGCGGGCGCCGGCGTGGGTGACGGTGCCGGTGCGGGCCATGAGCAGCCACGTGCGGGTGGACTCGATCGGGGCGGTGAGCCAGAGCCGGGCGGGGATCTGGTCCCGTGGGGCGGTGTGGGTGGCGCGCCAGGTGCCGAGCAGCTCGCGGGCGGTCAGCTCGACGAGGACGGACCAGGTGGCGGGCGCGGTGACGTGCCACGGGACGTCGGCGAGCCGGTGGGCGGCCAGGGCGTTGAGCGCGATCGTTCCGGCAGCCGCGGCGTGCGCGGTGAGCCGCCAGCCGGCGCGCGGCCGCCCGACGGTGGCGCCGGCGGCGTAGGCGAGCGAGGCGCCCAGGCACAGGGCGTCCACGAGCAGCGGGAACCCGGCCGCCAGTACAGGCCCGAACACAGGGGCCGCCGCGGTGTAGAGGCTGCTGAAGGACAGGACGGCGCCGGCCGCGGCGACAGCCGCCAGGACGACCATCGCGGCCCGGCGCAGCACGGCGGCACGGAGGTGCGCGCCAGGCGCGGCGACGGACGGGTGTTCGGCGCCGTGATCAGCTGCCACGGTGGGGGCGCCGTGCGAGGCGCCGGCCACCGACGCGATGCCCGAGGCGTTGGTCTGCGTTGACGCGTACGCGTCAAGAGTGTTCCGGGGCAACGGGTTGGCTTCGACGAGCGAAGGTGCGGTGCTCATGCTGGTGCCTCCTCGGATCCGGTGGGGGCGGTGCCGCCGGCGGCGGTGACGGCGGGGCAGGGCAGGCCCCAGGACGCGTAGATCGCCGCCCGGTGGGCCGCGACAGCGGCCGGGTCGTGGAAGTCCGGCTCCCCGGGCCGGCGGCCGGGCTGCGCGAGCGCGGAGCGGGCGGTGGAGACCTCGAGGGCACGGGACGGGCGCAGCGTGTCGGCGAGGAACGAGCCGGCCGCGTCGAGGGCTTCGCGGGCGGCCAGGTAGCCGGCGGACCATCCGGCCTCGTAGCCGGCCGTCCAGTCAGCGATCGACGCGGGCGGCGGGGCCTGCTGGGTACGTGGCGAGCGGTCCCGGCAGGCCCGGGTCGTCGCAGCAGCACGGACGCCGGTCACCGTTCCTGCCACTCGTTCGTCCGGGCGTCCGCCGCGGAGGGGCCGAGTGTCGTGCTCTGCTCGGTGCCGGCTTGGAGCGCGGCCAACCAGTCAGGCAGCGGGGGTAGGTCGAACGCGGGGGCGTCGGGAACCGGGACGGCTGCTGCGGCGGCGCGCCACAGTCGGGCGGTGAGCTCGTCGTCAGGGGCGCCGCAGTTGAGGTCGTCGAACGGGTTGACCACCGCGGCCGCCTGCTCGTGCGGGTCGTGCGCGCACGTCACGGACACCAGGACGGACAGGCCTGCGATCTGGGCTGCGGCAGCGTGGACGGCGTCGGTGAACGCGTCGGCATAGGCCCGGTAGAGCTGCGCGTACCGGGCAAGCACGGCGGCCTCGGCCGCGTCGCGGACCTCGTCGTACTCCAGCCACTGCTCGTCCGTGAGCTGCTCAGCGATCCGAGCGGCGGTCTGCGGGTCGGGGGACAGCCGCAGCCGGTCCAGGGTGTGGGTGACGGCGTCCTCGACTTCGGGGAAGCCGGGCAAGTCCCACGACAGCGCCGGGACGTTCAGCGGGACGACGACCGGCTCGGTGCGGTTCTCGTAGAGCCAGGCCTCGTCCTCCCCGACGGTGCCGGTGACGAGCTGGGCGACGAGCCCGGCCTCCCACGACCCGGGACGGCCGGCCACGAGTCGGTCCATAGATCCGACGTTTGCAGCGACGCCTGCGAGGACGGAGGCGAGGAAGTCCGCGAAGTCGATCGGTTCGCTGCTCGCGGTCGTGCCGTCCGAGTGCGTCCGAGCGAACCGTAGCCGGCAGGCCGTGGTCAGCACGGCGACGGCCTGGGCGTGGGTCTGAGCCCACGTCTGCTGGAAGGCGTCCGCCGGTGCGGCCGGCGTCGTGGTCGCCGGCGCGGTCGACGTCGTGGTCGGCTCGGGCCTCGTTGGCTGGTTCATCGCGGGTCCTTCCGGTCGGTACCGCGGCTGTCGGCGGCGGCCTCGTCGTCGGCGTCGGGGCTGTCGGGGCTGTCGGGGGTGTCGGTGTCGGAGGTGCTGAAGGGCTGGCCGCAGAGCCCGCAGGTGATCGGGCCGAGGGCGAGGACCGAGGCGGTGACCCGGATCCGGCGGCCGCATCCGCAGCGGGCCGCGGCACCGTTGCGCGAGGCGTTGGGACCGGTGGAGCCGTTGCCGGTGTTGGTGTCTGCGCCTGCGGCGGCCTCGTCGTCGGGTGCGGTGACGGGCATGGCGCCTTCGGCGCGGCGGTGGAGGGTGAGCGCGGCTGTGAGCGCGGTGAGGGTGGCGGCGTACTCGTCCTGGGTCGCGGCCGGGACGTGGGTGTCGGACCAGCCGATGACCGGGACCTCGCGGACGTCGAGGCCCATCTCCTCGGCCAGGTCGCGGAACTTGCGGTTGTGGTATCGGCCCTGCCGGGAGCAGTCCTTGACACCCCGGACGTGGGCCAGCGCGTGGGTGGCCTCGTGGAGCAGGGTGCCGAGCACGTCGACCGCGCCGAGCGCCAGGCCCTCGCCACCGACGAACACTTCGCCGAGCGTGGAGCCGGAGGCGCCGACGGTCTCTGGGGCGTCGGCGTGGGTCCAGCGCATGGCGGCGAAGTGGCCGAGCTTGAGGGCGCCGCGGGGCGCTCCGACGGAGCCGGAGGCCAGGACGATGACGACGTCGGGGATCTGCGGGTGCCGGGCCTGGATCGCCGTCCAGGCCTGCTCGAGGGCGGCCACGATCGGTGAGGACAGCGGCCGGTCGGCAGCCTTGCCGTTGTTGGTGTTCGGGTCGGTGCTGGTCATGTCGGCGCCTCTTCCGCGAGGGGTCTGAGCGGTGTGGGCGGGCCCCTGTTCTTGGGGGCTCGTCCTTAACCGCCCTGTAGCGGCGTCGTAGGGGCCCCGGCGCCAGGGCCGCAGGGGTCGTCCGTGCGGACAGCGCAGCGGGTCTTTCCCGCGCCGCCCGCTCCGGGCCGGCACCGCGACCGGCAGCCCGGCGGCCGGGACGGGGACGAGCAGAACCGGGCGGTGCGGGAAAGATCGTCGGCACGGATGTGCCCCGGAGCGCCCTGGCGGTGGGGTGGCGATGCTGCTACCGCGCCCCGGGAGGTGAGCGGACGATGCTCTTGCTGTCGCCGCAGGCGGCAGTGCTTGAGCCGGTGCAGGCAGCGCGCTCATCGGCTGTCGTCCAGGGTGAGCCCGGGCGCCGGCTGCGCGGGGTCGCTGCCGTGGGTGGTGGCCCACCACTCGGCAACCTCGTCGAGGCACGCGACGTCGTAGACGTTCTCCTTGTGCTGGTCGTCCTTGTGGCGGCCGAAGGAGCGGTCGCAGCCGGCCATCCGCCGCTCGACGCGGCGGGCGGCGCCGGGGCGCCAGCGGTCGTGCCACGCGGCGAGGGCGTCGGGCGCTGCCCCGTCGCCGGCTGCCAGGGTCCACAGATGTTGGACGACGAGCAGTTCGGCGACGACGTCGGCGTGCCACGGCCAGCACGCCGGGGTCTTGGTCTGCAGGTAGGGCTGCCAGACCTGTGGCACCCAGACCGCGAGCTCGTTCAGCCACTGGATCGCGGCCGCGGGGTCGACGACGGTGAGCCATGCCGGGGCCGCCTCCTCGCCGTCCACCTCGTCCTGTCCGCTCGAGATGGCGCGAGCAGCAGGGATCACAGACGTGCGGCCGGCGTCGCCGCGGCCGACGACGGCGGAGAGCTCCTCGAGGGCGCGGCCGTGGGCGGCGGTGACGGTGTGCAGGTCGGCGAGGTCGTCGACCTCCCGGCGCAGCCGGGCGACGTCGGTGGCGAGGCGTGCGAGGGCGTGGGTCTGGTCGGTGGTGACGGAGCGGCGGGTCACGCGTCACCGCCGCCTGCGTGACTGCCGTCGGTGGTGCCGCCGCGGCCGTCGAGGGGCCGCGTCGTGGCGCCGTCCGGCCGGGTGGGGGCGACGGTGCCGCGACCGTCCAGGACGGCGCGGGCGGCCTTGGCGGCGGCGCGGCGCGCCTGCCGCTCGCCGTCCCAGGTGACGATCCGCCGGCGGGTGGTCGCGGCGAGACGGTGGACGGCGGCCGCGGTGCGGGAGGGGTCGCGTTCGCCGATCCACGGGGCGTGGCCGATGACAGGGCGCAGGCCGTTGCGCAGGACGAGGGCGGTCCCGATCGGCAGGGTGGAGATCTCGGCCGGGGTCATGACGGGCAGCGGCCGGTTGTCGTCGGCGTCCAGGGCGACGAGCCGGCTGCCGCAGAGGGTGGAGATCTCCTGGAGGTCGTCGGAGGACTTGATGTTGCCGAAGACGACCAGGGCGCCGGTGTTCGCGAGGATCGCGGCGGCCCTTTCGCGGCCCCAGACGTCGCGGAGCTGGGCGAGGGACTGGGCGGCGATGTGGAGGGTGAGGTTGAAGCCGCCCATGTCGGCGGTCCAGTCGTGCAGCGGGATCGGGCCGCAGGTGAGCGGGGCCTCGTCGAGGATCGCGGTCATCGGTGGGTCGAGGCGGCCGCCGAGGTAGGCGGCGTGCATCCGGACCTGGTGGGCGACCTCGGCGGTGAGCGCGCCGATGATCGTGGGCGCGCCGTCGTCCCGGCCGACGAGGTAGAGGGTGTCGGTGCCAGAGCGGACGAGCCGGCCGACGTCGAGCAGGTCGGGGTCGGCGACGTTCGCGTCGGCCGCGGCGGCCAGCGTCGGGTCGTTGACCCACTTCAGGTGGGGCAGCAGGGTCGCCGTGATCGACGACAGGGTCCGGTCGTTGGTGGCGTACAGGGAGCGGATCTGCGTCGCCATGGAGCGGGCGCGCGGGGTCGAGCCCAGGGCCGTGAGGATCTCGTCGCGGGCGACGGCGTCCGCGGGGGAGATCCAGTCCAGGACGGTGCGCATGGAGCCACCGGACAGGGCTGCGGCGTGCAGGAGGGTGGCCAGTAGGCCGCGGGCCTGGACGTCCCACCGCTCGCCCTCGTTGGACGAGGACGTCGGGATGAGGTCGGCGGCGCGGCGCTGCGCCGTCCCGTAGTCGGTGCAGGCGGCGAGCGGGGTCCAGCGGACGGTGGACTCGACGCCGCCGAGGTCGGTGGGGTTGAAGACGTCGACGCGGCCCTTGCGGGAGCGGACGCCGCGGGTGGCGTTGAGCAGGTCGGTGCGCGAGCTGGTGACGAGCAGCGATCCGGGGGCGTCGAGGGCGTGGCAGGCCATCGACGCGGACTTGCCGGAGCGCGGGCCACCGATCCGCAGGGTGACCTCCTCGCAGGAGGACCAGACCGTGCTGCCGACGGGCAGCCAGCCGGTGCGCAGGAGCGGGACGGCGTACTCGGTGACCGGGGTCCGTCGCCGCCGGCGGCGCGATGCCGCGGCGAGGGAGGGGCGCAGGGTGACGGCGCGGCGGCGCATCGCAGATCGCGAGGCCTTCTCGCCGATGTCGGTCCAGGTCGCGACGCCGCCGGCGTGGATGGCGGCGTCGTCGCGACGGTCGACCCACCGGCCGGTGGACAGGGCGGGGGCGAGCCAGGTGAGAGTCCAGTGGGCGAGCAGGACGGCGGTCAGGACGACGGCGGCGAGGCGCGCCTGGGCCGTCAGGGGGGCGAGGCGCTCGGCGTGGCCGGCGAGCCAAGCGAGGGCGACCAGGACGCCGGCGGCGGTGAGGGGCCGGTAGGGCAGGTGCCGCAAGGCACGCAGGACGCGGAAGATCATCGGGTTCTCCTGAGGACGGCGGGCAGCGGCGTTGACGCGTACGCGTCAAGCGCGCCCTGTACTGGGCGTGAGGGGGGAGCGGCTCGGCGCCGGGGGCGCCGAG
>NZ_MWLN01000115.1 GCF_002198655.1 Kineosporia sp. A_224 | reverse complement strand
ACCTGGCCCGCCGCACCGACGGCGCCGCGGGCCAGGTCGGCGCCAGCGGCGGCGAGCGCGGCGCCGGCCAGTGGCCGGCCGGTGAGCGGGTCCACCGGCGAACCGTTGGGGCCGTTGGTCCCCCGGCCGTAGCCGTACGGGTTGCCGTAGCCCGGCCGCGGCTGCCCACCAGCCCCGTTCACCGGGGAGCCCTGCGTGGCCGGCACCGTGGAACGGAAGGGCACGGCCCCGCCCACGGCCGAGCTCCCGGCCCCGATGGCCGCGCCCAGCAACCCGCCGGGACGGAACATCGCACCGGGCCGGGCGGAGGCCGCGCCGGCCGCCTGCACGACTCCTCCCGCGCCCACCCCCGAGGCGGGCGCGAGCTGACCGGTGCCGCCGGCGAGGGAGCCCCCGACGGTGCCGCCGCCGACCACGGCGGTGCCGCCGGCCGCGATCGCCCGCTCCGCGGCGATGCGGCGCGACGTCGCGGCCGGCCGGCCGGACAGCTGGACGCTCGCGGTGTCCGTGGTCGCGGCGACCGTGTCGTGGGTCGCCGCGTACCCGCTGACGAGGTCACGGACGATCCGGGCTGCCTGCTGCTGCGAGGTTCCCATCGGGGCTCCTCCTCGGTCGGGTCCGGGGGACGGGGGGCGACGGGACCGGTCAGGAACCGCCGGGCGAGACGTCGACGGTCACCGGGCCACCGGCCGCATGCACCCGGACCACGCCCCAGTCGCCGGACAGGCTCGTCGTGGTGGTCTCGTCGTCGTCCGGTGGCAGCGCCGCGATGAGGGACTGCGCCTTCGCGAGCACCTCGGAGTTGGCGTAGATGAGGTCGCGCAGCTCCTGCGACGTCCTCGCCAGCAGACGGGACGCCGCGATGATGTCGACGACCATCGTGCGGTACTGGTCGAACGCGACGCCCCGCCAGCTGCCGCTGAGCGCGGTGAGCGCGCTCTCCAACGAGTCGGCCCGGTCGTCGAGCGTCCTGCCGACCCGGTCCCACTCGTGCCCCACGGAGGCGACCTTCGCAGGGCTGCCGCGCATGACGACGTGCACGAGCGCGCCGTGGCTCCAGCTCTCGTACGGGGTCAGGTGCCACTCGCCCTTGTGGTCGCCGTCGTGACGGTGATGCTCGCGCATCAGACGTACCCTCCCGCGTCGACCCTGGACTGCAGCCGGGTGAAGTCGTCGGCGATGTGACGGTCGTGGTCGGCATACTGCTCAGCCACCCAGATCGTCACGTCGCCCGCGAACGCGACCGTGTCCCGGACCTCCTGGACCAGCTCGTCCATGTCGTCGAGGGCGTCCAGGTGCCGCTGCATCAGCCAGTGCGCCTCGACGAAGTCGCCGAGGGCCGAGAGGTCGTCGCTCCCGGCGCGCAGCCCGTCGAGGTCGCCACCCAGCCGGATCAGGGCCCCCAGCTCACGCTGCAGCTCCCCGGCGAACCCGAGCAGCGAGTCCAGATGGATCTGGTAGGACCGGTCAGAGTGGCTCACGGCACCTCCTACGGTGACTTCTCAGGCGAACATCGACGAGCGACTGGCTTCGCCGCGCTGCTGGGTCTCCATCGCCGTCTGGGTCCGGGCGCCGAAGTCCTTGGCGTAGAGCGACAGACCGTCGATGAGGTTCTGCAGGTCGTGGTCCGCCTTGTCCCAGGACGCCGCGGCCTGGGAGCCCGAGGCGACCCACAGGTCGCGCAGCGGCTTGACGTCGCCGCGCAGCTGGTCGAGGTGGGCCTGGAGCGTGCGGCTCAGGGCGTCGAGGTCCCCTGCCGCCTGGGCGAGCTTGGCGAAGTCGACTTGGACGACTTCGGTTCCCATGGCCATGTCGGTACGGTCCTTTCGTCGATTCGGGTCGGAGGGTCGTCAGATGCCGAGACCGGTGCCGCCGGCGTAGCCGGAGGGGTCGTGGTTGGCCAGGTTGGCCAGCGCCTCGGCGACGTCGGCGTCACCGCCGCCGTAGCTCCTGCCGGCCTCCGTGATGAGCTGCTCCATGGTCGTCAGGTCCCTGCCGAGGCGGGCGCCGAAGTCCTGCGCGGTGGCCTGCACCTTGTCGAAGGCGACCTTCTGCTGGCCCTGGTAGCTGCCGTTGAGCGCGGCGAGCTGTCCCTCGATGGTGCTCATGGCCGAGCGCATGTTCGCCGCGGCCGAGTTCACGCCGTTGATGGCTCCAGTGAGCGTCTGCTCACTGATGTGGAAGCCGGGGTTGGACATGGTCCAGAACTCCTTCCCGAACGGCGCGCTCTCTGCGTGCCGTGACACGTCGGCCGCGGACCCGCCGGATCCTCGACAGGTCGGGTGCGGTCCGGGACCGCACCCGAGCGGACGGTTGGAATCTAGCCACCGGCCGGGCAGGGGCTGTACGGCACAGTTGCCGGACCGGCACCGGCAAACCTCACCGGGTCCGCACCGCAAAACTGCCGTCAGGACAGTGGTTCGCGACGGGTTCGACGTGTCGGCGGATCAGCCGGTCGAAGGCGCCGACCAGCCCACCTGCACCAGCCGGGTGCCGTGACGGCGGCTGACGAGCAGGCCCCGGCCGGGAGGCTGGGGCGAGGGCTTGACGGTGCCGAGGAGCACCCCCTCGTCCTTGCTGCCGGACATCACCAGGCCGGGCGAACCGAGCTCGCGCAGGCGCTGCAGCACCGGTTCGTAGAGCGCACGCCCTGCCCCGCCGCTGCGCCGGGTCAGCAGCAGGTGCAGGCCGATGTCCTTGGCCTGGGGGAGGAACTCCACGAGGCCGGCCAGCGGGTTGCGGGCCGAGCCGGAGACCAGGTCGTAGTCGTCGACGACGACGTACAGCTCCGGACCGGTCCACCAGCTGCGGGTGCGCAGCTGGTCCGGGGTCACGTCCGGCCCGGGGATCCGGCCGCGCAGGGTCACCGCGGCCTTGGCCATCAGGTCGGACAGCACGGGCTCGGAACCTGCGTACCCGATCAGGTGGCTCTCCGGCACCTCGCCGAGCAGCGAACGGCGGTAGTCGACGACCAGCAGCCTGGCGCGGTCCGGGGTCTGGCCGGCGACGATGCCACGCAGCAGGCTTCTCAGCAGTGCGCTCTTGCCCGACTCGGCGTCGGCGAACGCGAGGAAGTGCGGGTCCTCGGCGAGGTCCAGGTCGATCGTGGCGAGCGTCGCCTCGTCGAGGCCGAGCGGCACCCGCAGCTCGCCCGGCCGCGGCTCGGGCCGCAGTGGTGGCAGGTCCTCGACCGTCACCAGCCGGGGCAGCAGACGCACCGGGGGCGCGGGGGCCCCCGTCCAGGCGGCGGCCACGGCGTCGGCGAAGGCGGCCACTGCTCCGGTGAGGTCGCCGGTGGTGCCGCCGCCGTCGACGCGCGGCAGGGCACCGAGGAAGTGCAGCTTCTCCCGGGTGAGGCCGCGCCCGGGCACTCCCTCCGGCACGTTGGCGGCCGTCCGCCGGTCGATCTCCGAGTCGCCCGGGTCGCCGAGGCGCAGCTCGAAACGCGTGCCGATGAGGTCCCGCAGGGCCGGTCTCACCTCCATCCACCGGTTGACCGCCAGCACCACGTGGATGCCGTAGCCGAGGCCGCGGGCGGCGAGCGCGGTGACCGCGTCCTCCAGCGCCTCGTACTCCTGGCGCAGCACCATCCAGCCGTCGACGACGAGGAAGACGTCACCGAACGGTCGCTCCTCGCGCAGGCCCTGGGCGCGCCGGTTGCGGAAGGTGGCCATCGAGTCGATCCGCTGCTCGGCGAACAGCCGCTCGCGGCTGTCCAGCAGCGTGGTCATCTCGGCCACCAGGCGCGAGACCATCTCCGCCTCGCGACGCCCGGCCACCCCGCCGACGTGCGGCAGCCCCTCCAGCCCGGCGAGCGTGCCGCCGCCGAAGTCGAGACAGTAGAACTGCACCTCGGCCGGGGTGTGCGACAGCGCCATCGCCCCGACGAGGCTGCGCAGCAGCGTGCTCTTGCCGCTCTGCGGCGAGCCGACGACGACCATGTGCCCGGCGGCGCCGGCGAGCTGCGCCCACAGCAGGTCGCGCCGCTGCTCGAACGGCCTGTCGACGATGCCGATGGGCACGGTGAGCTGGCCGTTACCGGGCCAGCCGACGGGGTGCAGGCCGCGTTCGGGGGTGACCGCCAGCGGTGGCAGGATCGTGTCGAGGGAGGCCGGCTCCGCCAACGGCGGCAGCCAGACCTGGTGCGGCGGACGTCCCTTGCCGACCATCTGCCGGACCAGGACGTCGAGCACCGTGTCCTCGTCGGGCGGCGCCGGTCGGGTGAGCTCGGACCCCGCGTCCGCCGCCGCGACCGGCCCGGGGCCGGCCACGACCGGCCCCGCCGGACCGAGCGAGAACGGCACCACGGGACGCCCGCGCCGGGGCGCGGGGGCCGGCGAGCCGGCGGCGCGAGGCACACCGCCGGAGACGTAGCCGGCCTTGAACCGGGTCAGGCCCGTGGTGTCGTACTTGAGGTAGGCCACGCCCGGCACCGGCGGCAGCTCGGCGGCGTCCGGCACGCCGAGCACCGCTCGGCTCTCCGCGGCGGAGAACGTCCGCAGGCCGACCCGGTAGCTGAGGTGACTGTCGAGCCCGCGCAGCCGGCCCTCCTCCAGGCGCTGCGAGGCCAGGAGCAGGTGCACGGCGAGGCTGCGCCCCAGTCGTCCGATCATCACGAACAGCTCGATGAACTCTGGCTTGCTCGTCAGCAGCTCGCTGAACTCGTCGATGATCACCATGAGCGTCGGCAGCGGCTCGAGCTCGCGACCGGCCTCACGGGCCCGTTCGTAGTCGCGGACCGAGGCGATGTTGCCCGCGTCGCGCAGCACCTCCTGGCGGCGCACCAGCTCGCCGTGCAGGGCGTCCTGCATGCGGTCGACGAGGGTGAGGTCGTCGGCCAGGTTGGTGATGACCGCAGCGGTGTGCGGCAGCTCGTTGAGCCCGGCGAAGGTCGCGCCACCCTTGAAGTCGACGAGCACGAAGTTCAGCGTCTCGGAGGAGTGGGTCAGGGCCAGACCGCAGACCAGGGTGCGCAGCAGCTCGCTCTTGCCCGAGCCGGTGGCGCCGATCACCAGGCCGTGCGGTCCCATGCCCTCCTCGGCCGACTCCTTGAAGTCCATCTCGACGCGCTCGCCGGACTGCCCGACCCCGATCGGGATGCGCAGCCGGTCGCGCGGCGACCGCGGCTTCCACAGCTCGTCGAGGTCGATGGTGCGGACGTCGCCGATCGCGAGCAGCTCGGTGAGCCCGAAGGCGGTGGGGCCTGCGCCGTTCGCCTGCGAACCCGGCGTGTACAGCGAGGACATCAGCCGGGCGAGGGTCTCGGCCTCCTCGCCGCCCATCCGCCCGGGGCGGCCGACGAGCCGGACCCCGGCGCGGGTGTGGATGCCCAGGTGGTCGTCCTCGACCACCAGGCGCAACGCGCTGCTCTCCGCCGGGCGTGCCGGGTCCTGCTCGGGATCGAGGAGGACCACCGTGACGCCCTGCACCCCGCCCTCCGAGGCCAGCCGGGCGGCCGGGCTCCACGATCCCCCGTCCACGACCACCACGAGATGCGCGGCGTCGAAGCCGTCGACGCTCGGGCCGAGGTGACGGGGGCGGGCGGCCAGCTCGTCGTCGAGCATCTCCTCGAGGCGCACCAGGCTGTCGGCGACCATCCTGACCGGGCCGGCCGCGTCCCACCTCTTCGGCAACCCGGCGTGCGGCAACCACTTGGCCCAGTCCCAGTCCGGAGCGGCGACGTCCGAGACGCACAGCGCGACCCGCAGATCGTCGGGCGAATGGAACGTGACCAGCGAGGAGACCATCGCGCGGGCCAGGTCGAGCCCGTCGGCGCGCGACGCGGACACCCGCACCCGGGGGTACGAGCGCAGCGACAGCACCACGGGCAGGTCCGGCACGGTGGCGTGGGCCCGGATGAACGAGCGCAGGGCCGTCGACGAGACCGGGTCGAGCTCGTCCACCGGCGCGGTCTGCGGCACCTTGAGCGGAGCCGACAGCCGCTGCGGTCCCGAGCCGACGTAGACCTGGGCGAAGTCGGGGTCGGGACGCCGCCGCTCCCACAGCCGCGAGCTGACCGCGATCGCCCACAGGCCTCCCGGCTCGGGGTTGCGGAACAGCTGGGCCGAGCGCTGGGCCGCCGCGACCTTGCCGACCTGCTTGCGAACCGTGGCGAGATAGCGCTGGTAGTCGCGGCGCTCGTCGTTGATCGCGGCCTTCTTGGCCATGCCGCCGCGTCCGAGCGACATCACGACGGTGCCGATCATCACGGCACCGAACAGCAGCGCGAAGACCGTGGTGGTGCCGCCGCCGGCCCCGCCGTTGGCCGACCCCCGACCCATGTAGATGAACGACATCGCCCCCATGCCGAGCAGCATCGGGAGCATGAAGAGCAGCTGGGTCGCACCCTGGTTGCCCCCGCTGCGCGGCAGGGTCGGCGGGGGTTGCAGGGTCATCTCCGTGGTCGGCGGCTCGGGCACCCGGGCCCGCGGCGGTCGACGGAAGGAGATCGGCACCGGGGCAGCGTAGGTCTGGGCCGGACCGGGCCCCGACGGTAATTCCGCCGACATCGCACCGGCGCGGGCGCGGCGATACTGCGACCCATGCCGGAGACGCTCAGCCCTCCCCGCAGGGTCACGGTGGTCGCACCGAACGCCCGGATGGACGTCGCGCTGCCCGCCGACGCGACCGTCTCCGAGCTGGTCCCCCAGCTCGCCCACCTGCTCGGGATGCCCGCCGACGACCCTGGCGCGACCTCCGGCGGATGGCTGCTGAGCAGACTGGGCCGCGAGCCGTTCGACATCGCGCGCACGGTGGCAGCGCTGGGCCTGGCCGACGGCGAGCTGCTGTACCTGCTGCCTCGCAACCAGCGGATGCCGCCGGCCGTCTTCGACGACATCATCGACGCCTTCGCCGGCAAGACCGGCGACCTGCCGGGCGGTTGGTCGCCGGCCGCGACCCGGCGCTCCGGACTGGCGACCGCGCTGGTGCTGGTGGTCGCGGCCGCCGTGCTGCTGGTGGTGACGGCACCGCCGTGGTCGGTGCTGGTCACCCCCGCCGCGGTGCTCTGCCTGGCACTGGTCACCGGCGCCACCGTGCTCTCACGGGTGGTCGGCGACTCCCGGGCCGGTGTCGGCGCCGGCGCCGGGGCGCTGGTGCACGCGGCGGTGGCCGGCGCAGCGGCGTTCGGCGGGGACGCCCCGGGGCCGACCCGCCTGCCAGGGCTGAGCCTGCTGGGCGCTGTGGTCTGCGTGGGTGTCGTGGCAGTCGTCCTGGCCCTCGCGGTGGCCGACGGCGTCGCCGCGTTCGTGGCCACCGCCGTCACCTCCGCGGTGCTGGCCGTCGCCACCACCGCGACCCTGGCCACGGCCGCGCACGCGTCGACGTCGGCGGCCGTCCTCGGTGCCGTGCTGGTGCTGCTGTGGCCGACCCTGCCCGGCGCCGCGCTGCGGCTTGCGCGGGTGCGCATCCCCTCGGTGCCGAGCGACCTCGAGGAGTTCCGGACCCAGACGCCGCTCACGCCCGAGGAGCAGATCGAGCGTCAGGCTGCGCTGGCGGCCGGGCACCTCACCGGCCTGCTGACCGGTGTCACCGCCCTGGTCCTCGGCAGCGCGGCGGTGCTCGCCGGCACCGGCGGGGCCTGGCGGGTCGCGCTGGCCGCATGTCTGTCGGGAGGGCTCGTGCTGCGGGCCCGGGCACCCATGCGCAGTCGCAGCCAGCGGCTGGTGCTGCTCGCCGGCGGGAGCGCCGCGGCGGTCGCGGTGGGCCTGCACCTGACGCTCGGCATCCCGCCCGGGGCCCAGGTCAGAGCGGCCGCGGCGATGGTCGTGGCGGCCGGCCTGATGACGACGTTCGCGCTGCTCGCGCCGGGCCGCAAGCCGTCACCGTACTGGGGCAGGTTCTACGACGCGGTCGACTTCCTCGTGCTGGCGGCGGTCTTCCCGCTCGCGGCTCAGGTGACCGGGCTCTTCGCGCGGGCACGAGGGTTCGGCGGCTGAGCCAGCGCGCCCAGCACCGCCTGCAGCCCGTCCGCCGTCAGGTCGAGCACCACCGGCAGGAAGGCCTGCCGGGTCATGACCGCCAGCACGCCGTTCTCCAGCCCGGCCAGCTCGTCGGCGTACCCGTGATCGAGGCCGAGGCCGTCGCGCACCAGTGTGCGGGAGGCGCTCTCGGTGAGCCGTTGCGACAGCACGACGTGCGCGCCGCGGGCGGTGGCCACCACGCCAGGGGTGACGCCGTTCACCAGCGTCAGCGTGGTGCGCCACGGCCCCGGGGCGGGGCGGATCGGCGACACCGAGGCGCCGGAGTCCTGGAGCATGAGCAGAGGCTCGGCGAACGTGCCCGACTCCGGCAGCGGCGCGTCCGTCGGCCGCAGCTCGAGGTCCGCGTCGGTCACCCCCAGTGCGTCGGCCACCGCCTGCCACGACGCGCGACGGCTGGTGAGGACGCAGACCCGGGCGCCGGCTCCGAGCACCAGCGCCACCAGCACGGCGGCCGCCCGGAGATCGCCCACCAGCAGCACGGACCCGACCCGCTCGCGGAACAGATGCAGGCGCACGTCCTGGCCGCCCCGGTCGTGGCCCAGCAGCACGCCGTCAGGCGCGAGGTGCAACGAGGCCGCCTCCACACCGCCGCGGCGTGAGGTGAACACCCCCGCGCCCGAGGCCTGCCCCTGTCCGAGAGCCGTGCGGCTCATCGGACGCCGCCGACGGGCAGCGTGGCGAGAAGGGCGGGCAGGTGCTCGCCGTCGAGCCGCTCCACCCGGCCGCCGGCCGCCGCCGCGGCCCGGCGGACGGCGGCGTCGGTGCTGGCCCGTTCGCCCTCGCGGACGGCGACCCGCACCGTCGCGGAGACCCCGGGCACACCCAACCGAGTGGGGCAGAGGCTGAGCGAGGAGACGACAGCCAGGGCCGGCACCACGGCGAACGCGTCGAGGAGGGAGAGCGGGTCGGCCCCGGCGGCCCAGCGCGTCACCCGGTAGCCGACGTGCACCGCGTCGGCCACCTGCCACCCGGTCCAGGCCTCGGCCGCCTCCGGCTGCTCCGGGTGTCCCCCGGGCGCCGGCCGGGCCGGCGGCGCCAGCGTCGCCATGCAGGTGCGCAGCGCGAGCCTGGCCTGCTCGACGTCCAGCACCGAGACCTCGAGCCCGGCCCCGGCGAGGCGGGCCGCCATCCGTCCGGCGGCAGCGGCGAGGGCCCGCCGGGCGCCCTCCGTGCCACCGCCCCGGGGCAGGGCGGCCTCACGGCTGAAGGCCGGGTCGAGGGTGAGCGCCAGATAGGTGCGCCGGCGGGCCGGCACGCACGTGGTGGGGGCGGCACTCGGTGCAGCGGGGGCGGTCGGTGCAGCAGGGGCGGTCGGCGCGGCAGGAGCGGTCGGCGCGGCAGGAGCGATCGGTGCGGCAGGAGCGATCGGTGCAGCGGGAGCGGTCGCTGCGGAGGCCCTCGCCACTGCCGCAACTGCCGGTGCCGGTGACGGTGGAACTACCGCCCCCGGGGCGGCGGACCCGGCACCCGCGCTGCCCGTCGGCGCCCGGACCGGAACGCTGACGGTGATCACCTGGACCGTCCGCAGGCGCACGCCGCGCTCGTCCAGACCCGCCACCAGCGGGCCGAGCGGCACGTCCACGCCCACCGGGCCGACGCCGACGGTCGCCTCCACGGGGGCCGCCGCCAGCACAGCCGTCCAGGCCTGT
The DNA here is from genome assembly GCF_002198655.1 of Kineosporia sp. A_224. Taxonomy (GTDB): domain Bacteria; phylum Actinomycetota; class Actinomycetes; order Actinomycetales; family Kineosporiaceae; genus R-H-3. The sequence continues at coordinate 526 of NZ_MWLN01000115.1, read as the reverse complement.
CCGTCGAAGACGAGGCCGTGACGGCGGGCGGCCCGGTCGACGAACCCGTGCACCTGCACCCCGGGCAGCACGGCTGTCACGTCAGCGGCCGGCAGGCCCGCCACGGCCACCTGCGCCGCCGCCCGGGCGTACCGGCGGCGGCGCACGAGCCATCGCGCTCGCAGCACCAGCCGGTCCGTCCACCAGCGGCCGTCACGACGGCCGACCACGAGGACGGCGCAGCCCACGGCGACCGCCCCGGCCCCCACCCGCAGGGCGGTGGCCGGGGCGTGACCCGGTGGCCCTGCTGCCACCAGTCCCCCCGTCACGGCGACCTGGAGGCCGATCACCTGGGCCAGGCCGACGCCGAGGAGCCGCCGGGCGCCGTCCAGGCGCGTCAGCCGCAGCGCCGGGCCCGGGCCTGCGGAGCCGCCCCCCGAGGCGTCCGGCGGGGCGCCTGCGTTGACATCGAGCGACATGGCGCCGGATGCTCCCGGCTCCCGGGACCGGCTGCAAGGACGTCCCGGGCGCCCCGCCCCGCCCCGCC
>NZ_MWLN01000114.1 GCF_002198655.1 Kineosporia sp. A_224 | reverse complement strand
ACGGGGGTCGTCTCAGAACTTCGTGAAGTCGGGCGGGTCACCGGGGCCGCCGGGGACGCCCCGACGGCGGCGTCGATCGTCGCGCCGAGCCGGGCCAGCGCGCTCGGGTAGCAGGTGTCGGTCTCGCACGGCAGGGCCGGCGACGACGCGTAGCGGGCGTCGGCGTAGCGCGAGCCGAGGGTGCCGAGGACGGCGACGACGTAGTGCCGCTGCCGCCGGCCCGGCAGGGCGTCGACGATGCCGGCGTCCGCGCCGAACGTGTACGTCGTCGCGGTCTTGTGCGCGAAGGTCACCTCGGCCGCGGCGTTGCACGGGCGGACGTCCTGGCCGTACGGGACGTCGCCCACGGTCACGGTGCCGTGAGCCGGGTCGACCCAGCGCGGGGCGACCGCGTGCGGGACGCCGCGGGCGACGTCGGCGCGGCCGCACCAGTTCGTCGTCGAGAGCGCCTCGTTGAAGCCCTGCTCGCCGAGCGTGCGCAGGAGCAGGGCGCGCGACCCGGCCGAGAGGACGTCGGCGCTGCGCACCGGGCGGCCGCGGTCGTCGTCCCAGAGCGGGCCGGTCGCGCCCCGGACGAGCAGCAGCAGGCGGGCGGTGTCGAGCGCGGTCATGGTGATCCGCCCCGGGGTCCAGCGGCCGCCGGTGGCCGGGTCGGTGCCGTCGACGTGGATCGTCGACAGGCCCACCGAGGCCAGCCAGGCGTTCATCGGGCCGACCTCGTCGCGCGCGTGCAGCTGGGCCAGGAGCATGCACGTCGCGGCGTGGTCGCTCGACGCGAGCGCCCGGTCGAGCAGGGCGCGGGTCGTCGCGGTGGCCGGGGCCGCCCCGTCGACGCAGGACTCGGCCCCGCCTGCGCGGTACGTCCACGGCGCGTCGAGGTCGAGCCTGCCGGCGTCGGCGAGGCGCAGCGTCTGGACGGCGACGACGAGACCGAAGAGCGCCCCGGGGTACGGGCTCATGACGTCGAGGCGGGCCGACGCGGACGCCGGTGCGAGCAGGTCGCCCGCCGGCCACGGGGCGTCCCACGCGGTCGCGCCGTTCCAGCGGTCGTCGTCCCAGCGGTGCCAGCGGACCGACCGGGAGGCGAGGTCGGCGCCGACCTCGACGACGGCGCCGGTCGGGGCGTCCCGGCCGAGGACGGCGTTCGCGACGGCGGTGACCCGGCCCGCGTCGTCGAGCTCGATGACCGCCGCGTCGACCGTGGGCGCGAACGCGGCGGCGGGTGCGCCGTCCGGGCAGCCGCCGCCCGCCGGGCACCGGCCCTCGACCGGCCCGAAGTCGACGAGCCCGAAGAACCCGGACGTCGCGAGCGCCCGGCGCAGCGTCGCCGACAGGGCCGCGCTGCGGCGGGCGACGTCGTCGCCCCGGGTCCGCAGGCCGTCGCCCGCGGCCGCGGGGGCGGCCGGCCGCGCGACGTCGGGCCGGCCCGCGGCGGGTGGTGCGGCGGAGGCCCCCGTCACGGGCAGCGCCACGGCCACGCAGACCGCGGCGGTCGCGAGACCGGCGGCGGCGCGGGCGGCGCGGCGAAGGGGAGGCACCCCGGGATGTTACGTGACCGAACGGCCGGGACCGGGCAACCGGGGGCACGAGCCGCACATCGGTCGCGGCCCGGGGCCGACCCTTCCCGGTGCCTCAGAGCCCGTCGGGCGGGCAGAGCGTCTGCGGGGCCGCGGCCGTGACCGCCTGGGCCTGGGCGGGCCGCTCCCCCGCGGCGACGAGCGCGCTCACGACGTCCGGCCCGGTCCGGCCGTCGGAGAGCAGGCGGCAGGCCCGCACGCCGTACCCGAGCACGTCGAGCCGGGACGACCACCCGCCGGTGCCGCTGAGCCGGACCGCCTCGAGGAACGCGGCCTGCTGGTCGGGGCCGGGCGACGACAGCGGTGGCGGCGGCTGGTAGCCCTGGGCCGCGGCGGCGGCCGGGGCCGCCGACGGCAGGGCCGCCGGGGCGGCGTCGGAGCCCGTGCCGTCGTCCGACGCACCGGGGTTCCCGAGGAAGGCCTGCAGGCCGAGGCCGCAGACCGCGACGAGGACCGCGATCATCGCGAGCAGGCCCGCACCGTGCACGGTCTGCAGCGCGGACCGTCCCGGCCCGTCGGCCTGCGGCGCGAGGTCGTCGCGCTCGTCCATGTGCACCCTCCGCCGGATGCCGTGTCGGGCGCTCCGCGGGATCAGCATGCACCGGTGCACGCCACCGGTGCACGCCGTGATCGGTGAACGGTCGGCGGCCGGACCCGGGCCGGCTCAGTACGTGGGCAGCGCGGGGTCGATCTCGCGGGCCCAGGCCAGGACACCCCCGGCGACGTGCACGGCGTCCGTGCGGCCCGCCGCGAGCAGCGCACCGAGCGCCTCCGCGGACCGGCCGCCCGCCTTGCAGTGCAGGACGACCCGGCGGCCCTCGGCGAGGTCGGCCGGCCACTGCTTCGTCTGCGCGGCCGCGATGACGTCGGCCTTGGGGACGCCGACCGCCCCCGGGATGACGACGATCTCCCGCTCGTACGGCTCTCGGACGTCGACGAGGACGAAGTCGGTCTCGCCGCGCTCGCGGGCGGCGAGCAGGTCGCGCAGGGCGTGGACGTCGATCGTCGCGGCCGAGACGGCGCCGGCCCCGTCGGTCTGCTCCGGGAGCAGCCCGCAGAACCGGTCGTAGTCGACGAGCGCGGTGATGGGCGGCAGCGCCGGGTTCGGCCGGACGTTGAGCGTGCGCCACGTCATGGCGAGGGCGTCGAAGACCATGAGCCGCCCGACGAGGCTGTCGCCGATGCCGCACACGAGCTTGACCGCCTCGGTCGCCATGACCGACCCGATCGCGGCGCAGAGCACCCCGAGGACGCCGCCCTCGGCGCACGACGGCACCGCACCGGGCGGCGGCGGCTCGGGGAACAGGTCCCGGTAGGTCGGGCCGTGCCCGGCCCAGAAGACGCTCACCTGGCCGTCGAACCGGAAGATCGACCCCCACACCTCGGGGATGCCGAGGATCGCGCAGGCGTCGTTGACGAGGTAGCGGGTCGGGAAGTTGTCCGTGCCGTCGAGCACGAGGTCGTACCCGCGCAGGATGTCGAGGGCGTTCGTGCTGTCCAGGTGCACGGGGTGCTTGACCACCGTGACGTGCGGGTTGACCTCGGCGACCCGGTCGGCGGCGCTGTCGACCTTCGGGCGGCCGACGTCGCTCTCGCCGTGGACGACCTGCCGCTGCAGGTTCGACGCGTCGACGACGTCCGCGTCGACCACCCCGATCGTCCCCACGCCCGCGGCCGCGAGATAGAGCAGCGCCGGGCTGCCCAGACCGCCCGCTCCGACGACGAGCACCCGGGCGTTCTTCAGCCGGCGCTGCCCGGTGACCCCGACGTCCGGCAGGATCAGGTGCCGCGAGTAGCGCTGCATCTCGGCGGCGCTCAGCGGCTCGGCGGGCTCGACGAGCGGCGGCATCGGGCTCATGCGCCGACCCTACGTCGGCCCGGCGACAGCCGTCAGCCGGCGTCCGGGTACGGCCACGAGTTCGGCCGGCAGCCCTTGAGCCCCTTGGTCTGCTGCATCATCACCGGCGCCCGGCGGCCGGCCCCCGGGCACATGAGGTGCCCGTGCCCGAGCGCGTGCCCCACCTCGTGGTTGACGACGTAGCGCCGGTACCCGGCGAGGTCCTTGCCGTACTCGGGGATGCCCTTGACCCACCGGTAGACGGTGATGACGGTGGCGTCGCCGGAGTGGCAGGACAGCCGGCCGAAGGTCTGCAGCGGGCGGCACAGCCGCGCCGAGGTGTCCGGGGACGCGAGGACCAGTCGGACGTCCGCCGTCCCGTCGGTGCGGGCGAACCGGTAGCCGTCGTGCGCCCACGACCGCTCGTCGTTGAGCGTCGCGAGGGCGAAGTCGGCGAACCGGCGGCCGTCGACCTCCAGGCCGCCCTCCACCTCGATCCGGACCCGGACGACCTTGCCCGTTCCGGGGGCCGCCGAGGACCCCGGCACGACCTTCAGCCGGCCGGAACCGCGCTGCGGGAAGGACGCCGAGAGCAGGCCGGCGGCGACGTCGGCCTTCGTGAGGCCCTTCGGCGGTGCTGTCGCCGGCGTCGTAGCCGGTGCGGACGGCGACGTGCTCGGTGACGCGGACGGCGTCACGTCCGGAACGGCGGACGACGGCGCCACGGCGGACGGTGCGGCGGCGGACGACGACGCGGCGGACGGCGACGGGCTCGTCACCGAGGTCCGCACGGTGCCGTCGGGCGACCCCGCCAGGGCCCAGCCACCGGCCCCGAGCCCCGCGACGAGAGCGATGCCGAGGACGGCCGCGGCCGGGCGGCTGACCCGAGGCGCGGCGTCGGATCCGTGGCGCGGCACGTCCCGCAGCATGCCATGCGGACCGGCTCCGGGCCGCGGCGCGGCCCTCTGCTCTGGGACCCGGCCGTTACCCACGGGTAGGATCCCCGCTGACCCGTTCCACCGAGGAGGACCCCTGACCACGCCCGACACCCGCACCCGGGGCACCCGCCTGCCCCGCAGCGCGCGCCGCACCCAGCTCCTGGGGGCCGCCCGCGAGGTCTTCGTGGCGCAGGGCTACCACGCGGCGGCGATGGACGAGATCGCCGACCGCGCCGGTGTGAGCAAGCCGGTCCTCTACCAGCACTTCCCGGGCAAGCGGGAGCTCTACCTCGCGCTCATCGAGCAGCACAGCGCCGAGCTGCTCGCCGGCGTGCGCCGGGCGCTCGCGTCGACGTCGGACAACAAGCTCCGGGTCGCCGCGACGATCGGGGCGTACTTCGAGTTCATCGACTCCGAGAGCGAGGCCTTCCGGCTCGTCTTCGAGTCCGACCTGCGCAGCGACCCCGAAGTCCGCGACATGGTCGACAACGTGACGATCGGCTGCGCCCAGGCGATCGCCGACGTCATCGGCGAGCAGACCGGCCTGCCCCGCGACGAGGCCGAGCTCCTCGGCGTCGCGCTCGCCGGGATGGCGAACCAGACGGCCCGCTACTGGCTCGAGACCGGCCGGCGGATCGACCGCGAGGCGGCCGACCGGCTCATCGCGCAGCTGTCCTGGCGGGGCGTGCGCGGCTTCCCGCGGGCGGACGCCGAGCACCCGCCGGCCGAGCCCGGCCCAGCGGCCGCACCCGCCTGACGCCACGCCCTGCGCGAACACGGGACCGCCGGTCGGCGCACGACCGGTGCGGTCGGTTAGCCTGCGGGTCGAACTGGAACTCACCCGACGCCGCCCGCCCGACGCGGACCGGCGAGGGCGACGAAACTGGGAGGGCACTGGCGTGGAGGTCAAGATCGGCGTCCGGGACGTGGCGCGCGAGGTCACGCTGGAGTCCGAGCTCAAGCCCGAAGAGGTGCGCGCGGCCGTCGACGCGGCCGTGAGCGGAGGCACGCTGCTCCAGCTCACGGACGACCGTGGTCGCCTCGTCCTCATCCCCGGGGCGCTCATCGGCTACGTCGAGATCGGCGCGCCCGAGCGCGGCAAGGTGGGGTTCGCCTCCACCTGAGCCGGGCACAGCGGCGAACGCAGAAGCCTCCGGACCCTCGCGGGTGCCGGAGGCTTCCTGCGTCGGGGGCCGTCAGGCGGCCAGGCCCAGCGCGGCCATCCGCCGGGTGTGCCCGTCGGTGAGCCGGCCGAACATCCGCACGATCTCGCCGAGGTCGGCGCCCGGCCGGTCGGCCGAGCCGACGAGCAACGCGGCCAGGCCGTCCCGGTCCGCCGCGACCCGCTGCGCCTGGCTGAGCGCCTCGCCGACGAGCCGCCGGCCCCACAGCGCGAGCCGGCCGGCGAGCTTCGGGTCGGCCTCGATCGCCGCCCGGACCTCGCGGACGACGAAGGCGGCCTGGCCGGAGTCCTTGACGACGTTCGTCACGAGCGCGTGCGTCGCCGGGTCGAGGAACGCGCTGACCTCGCGGTAGAAGTCGGAGGCGATGCCGTCCCCGACGTACGCCTTGACGAGGCCCTCGAGCCAGGTCTGGGGCGCCGTCCGCTCGTGGAAGGCGTCGATCGGCGCGACGAAGGGCTCCATCGCGGTCTGCACGTCGACCCCGGTCTCCTCGAGCCGGGCCCGGAGCTGCTCGAAGTGCCGGAACTCGGCGACCGCCATCCGGCTCAGCTCGGCCTTGGCGGCCAGCCCGGGGGCCATGGACGCGCCGACGGGCTGCTCGCTCATGGACGGCAGGGTAGCGAGCCGGGAGCCAGGTACCATCGGGTACGTACACGGATGACCGGTCGGGAGACGATCGGCTCCGACCACCGCGGAGCGGCCCGCCGACGCGCCCACCGGGCGCAGTCCCGGCGTGCGGCCCCCGCCGAAGGAAAAGGCACACGTGTCCGCAGACGCCTCCACCGATCAGAGCACCGACCCGAGCACCGTGGACAGCACGGCCGAGCCCCTCGAGGGCGGCGAACCGGAGCAGGAGCCGACGGCTCCGCACGTCCCGACGTTCGCCGAGCTGGGGGTCGACGAGCGCATCTGCGCCGCGCTCGACAAGGTCGGCATCACCCACGCCTTCCCCATCCAGCACATGACCCTGCCGGTCGCGCTCACGGGCAACGACATCATCGGCCAGGCGAAGACCGGCACCGGCAAGACGCTCGGGTTCGGCATCCCCGTGCTCCAGCGGGTGGCCGGCCCCGGCGAGCCCGGCTGGGACGACCTCGAGGCGCCCGGCAAGCCGCAGGCGCTCGTCGTGGTCCCGACCCGTGAGCTCGCCGTCCAGGTCGCCAACGACCTCGACACCGCGTCGAAGATGCGCGCCGTGCGCGTCCTCACCGTCTACGGCGGCCGGGCGTACGAGCCGCAGATCGAGGCGCTCCGCAAGGGCATCGAGGTCGTCGTCGGCACCCCCGGCCGGCTCCTCGACCTCGCCCAGCAGGGCCACCTCGTGCTCGCGCACGCCCGGATCGTCGTCCTCGACGAGGCCGACGAGATGCTCGACCTGGGCTTCCTCCCGGACGTCGAGCGGATCCTCAACCACACCCCGGCCGGCCGGCAGACGATGCTCTTCTCGGCGACGATGCCGTCCGCGGTCGTCGCGCTCGCGCGCCGCTTCATGACCCAGCCGACGCACATCCGCGCCTCGGAGCCGGACGACACCGGTGCCACCGTCCGCGCGACGAAGCAGTTCGTCTACCGGGCGCACGCGCTCGACAAGATCGAGATGGTCGCCCGGATCCTGCAGTCCCGCGGCCGCGGCCTGACGATGATCTTCGCCCGCACGAAGCGGACCGTCGCGAACGTCGCCGAGCAGCTCGAGGAGCGCGGCTTCGCGGCCGCCGCCATCCACGGCGACCTCGGCCAGGGCGCCCGCGAGCAGGCGCTGCGCGCGTTCCGCAACGGCAAGGTCGACGTCCTCGTCGCCACCGACGTCGCGGCCCGCGGCATCGACGTCGACGACGTCACGCACGTCATCAACTACGCGTGCCCCGAGGACGAGAAGACGTACCTGCACCGGATCGGTCGCACCGGCCGCGCCGGGAACACGGGCGTCGCGGTGACCTTCGTCGACTGGGACGACCTGCACAAGTGGATGATGATCAACAAGACGCTCGACCTCGGCATCCCCGAGGCCACCGAGACGTACTCGTCGTCCCCGCACCTGTTCACCCAGCTCGACATCCCCGAGGGCACCAAGGGCATGCTCCCCCGGGCCGCCCGCACCCGCGCCGGCCTGGACGCCGAGGAGGTCGAGGACCTCGGCGAGACCGGCCGCGGCCCGCGCGGCGGCCGGGGCGCCAAGGACGCCGGTCGTGGCGGCCGGGACGGCGGGCGCGACAGCGGTCGCGGCGGTCGTGACGGCGGCCGGGACGCCGGTCGGGACGCCGGTCGTGGCCGTGGCCGGGACGCGGCGCCGGAGGGCGACGCCACCGGCCCGGCCGAGGACGACGCCCCGCGGCCCCGTCGCAACCGCAACCGCAAGCGCACCGTGGGCGGCGTCGCCGTCCGGGAGGGCGCCGAGGGTGCGGCCGACCAGGACGCCGCGGCTCCCGTGACGCCGGCCGGCGACGCGACGGCCGCGGTCTTCACCGCGCCCGGCACGGA
>NZ_MWLN01000113.1 GCF_002198655.1 Kineosporia sp. A_224 | reverse complement strand
CCCGATCCCCGCCGCCCAGTACAGCCCGCGCCACAGCCGCAACGACCGCCGCGCCGCGACCCGCTGCGCCGCGACGAGCCCCAACCGCTCCCGGAGAACCGCCACACCGTCACTCACGGCGAGATCCTCCCGCCACCGGGTGCCCGCCGTCCCCCGAACGAGCGAACCCTCACGCCCGGGCGAGCGCCCCGACCGGTCCGGTAACCTGGCACCGCGCCGGCCCGCCGACGCACCGCCCGGCCGCCGGCTCACCAAGCCTGCCCCGAGCAGCAGCGCCCTCGTAGCTCAGTGGATAGAGCATCGGTTTCCTAAACCGTGTGTCGGAGGTTCGAGTCCTCTCGGGGGCACAAGATCAAGAGGCCGTTGACCTACTAGTTCACGGTTTCCCCCTCATCCTCGGCGGGCTCCTCAGAGGCCCGGTGGTCACTTTGGTGGTCACTACGTCCGGACCACTTGGGCCCGATGCGGTCTGCCAGCGCCCCGAACTCCAGGCGCGTGCGCTCGGCGGAGACGTGCAGGTAGTGGGTCCGCGTGACCTCGCCGCCGGAGTGGCCGGTGACCCGACTGATGACCTCGAGCGGCGTCCCGGCCTCGTGGAGGTTGGTGACGGCGGTCGAGCGCAGCGCCTTGAGCGACGGCACCCGGTCCAGCCCTTCCGCAGCTCCTGAGCGCTTGATTACCGCGCGGAACTGGTTGCTGACGGCGTCGGGACGGATGGGTGACCCGTCCGGAAGCGCGAAAACGAGGTCGTGGTCTCGGTAGTCCCGGCCGTGCAGTTCGCGTTGGGCGTCCTGCCGCCGTCGCTGCTCGGCCAGTGCCGAGGCGACGGCCGGGACAAGCGGGTAGATCCGCTCGCCGGCCAGCGACTTCGGGGTGTCGAAGAGGATCCGACGGTGGCTGCCACCGCAGGTGTCGCACTCATGCGCGCCCTCGACGTCGACGATGGTCTGCCGGATCTCGATGACGCGTCGCGTCTCGTCGACGTCGCGCCAGCGCAGGCCGCAGCTCTCGCCGCGGCGCATGCCGTAGACGGAGACGACGAACCACAGCAGCTCGAAGGGGTGCCCCGCTGCTTCTTCGAGGAAGAGCCGGAGCCGGTCGTCGGTCAGGGCGACGGGCTTGCGTCGCTTCGCCGCAGGGAGCGCCACCAGCGTTGCGACATTGCGCGTGATGAGCTGGCGTCGCACCGCGTCGTTGAGCGCCGCCCGCAGCACCGCCCTGACATTCACCAGCGTGCCGGCAGTGGGCGTCACGTGCTGCTTGCCCCAGGACCGTGCAGGCTCGCGGGCGATCAGGTCGAGCATGCCCTGCACGTGGTCGGGGCGCAGGTCGCGCAGCCGGTGCCTGCCGAGCTTCGAGATGAGATGCACGCGGATGACGCCCTCGTAGCCCTGAACCGTGGAGGGCTTGCGGCCCAGGGTCTTCTTGAGTTCGAGCCACTGCTCGAGGTACTCCGCGACGGTGTAGCCGCGGTCCTGGACGTAGGTGTTGTCGGAGATGGCCTGCCGGACCGCACGCTGGTTGCGGTCGGCGGCGTCCTTGGTCGGGAAGGTCTCCGACCAGGTCGGCCTCCCGACGAGCCCGGTGACCGGGTCCGGCAGGCCCATCCGGTAGCGCCATCCGCCGCTGCGGCAGGAGCACCAGCGCCCGTTGACCTTGCGCGGGTGTTCGTGGCACTGCTTGACGGCGTCGCTCCACGACTTCGGCACGCGCGCTCCTCGATGCGGTTCCGGTGCGTCAGGCCGAGGCCTGCGTGATGGCGCTCTCCTCGACGCCGAGCGCCCGGAGGATCTCTGCCCGCGGGACCCGCCGCAGCCGCCCGACCTTGAGGGTGCGGCACGGGAACTCCCCGCGGCGCAGCAGCTCGTACGACGTGTCCCGGGAGATCCCGAACGCCCGACCGGCGGTGACGATGTCGACCGTGACCGGGAGCGCGAGCAGCTCCTCCTGGCTGAGCTGGTTCTTCGACATGGCAGGTGCCCTTCTGTGCGGCCGGGGAGCGCTCGGGAGTAGCGACTCGGGGAGAGCTGTGAGAGGGGTTGCACTGGCGAGGTTTCAACGACGGGACGACGACTTCCGGACAGCCGCGTGCGTGGGAGGTGGTCTGCCGTCGGCGCTTCGAGGCGAGATCCCTCCGATGACGGGAACCGATGTCCCCGCCACGGTGCGCTGCGCCGAGGCGAGCGTGCGGCCGACCTCGGTCGCAGTCAGCCCGACGGCGAGGCCCGCCTCGGCGAGCGGACGCAGGTCGAGGCCTTCCTCGGAGGCCCGGCAAGCGGCCCAGAACAGGGCGCGGTTGCGGTTCTGCGAACCCGACTCCTGGCGTTGCACGTGACGCACCAGGTGGTCGATGCCGAGCGGGGTGGTCGGCGTCCGCCGCGGCTGCGCGCCGGTCGGCGCCGGTGCTGGCGCCGGCGGCGCGAGAAGCTGCCTGGCTGCGTCCCAGTCGAGGTTGGCGTGTGGGCCGGGCAGGTCGACCTCGACGGTGTACGGGCGGCCGCCGACGACTGACGGCGGCGCGAGGACGTACCCGCCTTCGGCCTTGAAGTCGACCAGAGCTGTCGGGACACTGCCGCCGGCGCGCCCGCTACCTCTGAAGTAGACGTGCATCCCGCCCGAAGGCGTGGAGACGACGCGGGAGTAGCCAGCGAGGAGCCCTGCGGCACTGAGCCGGTGGAACGCGGTGTAGCCGGTACGGCCGGGGCGGACGTCGATGTCCAGGACGTCGATGCTCGCGGCGCCGGTGGCGATGGCAACGTTCCGGTCCGGGCGGTCGGTCCACCAGCGTCGGATCTGGTCATGGTCCGTCGTGGCGTCCTTGAAGCCGTGCACGGTGTCGGGGACCTTCTCCCCCGGCTTGCAGCAGAACACTGACCAGCCACGGTCTGCGTACTCGTGAGCCGCACGCTCGAGGTCGTTCATCGCACACCTGCCGTGGCGGTCTCGAGCTCACCATCGGCCATGTCGACGTCGTCGGGCTCCCCCGCCGACTCCCGCCTCTGTTCCGACACGCTGGGGGCCTCCGCCGTGTCGACCATCGACGTCGGCCGGGTGAAGACCTGTCCGGACCGGACGACGTCCCCGGCACCGACGAGCACGGCCAAATGGTCACGGACGGTGCGACGCGGGAGTCCGGTGGCGCGCACGAGGTCCGCCTGGCGGGCCGGGCCAGCCGCCAACGCTTCGAGCAGCCCGCTGCGGGCGGCCTCGACCCCGCCGGACGGCGGTCGTGGCGTGCGCCGCGACGCGGCCTGGTGCTGCAGCCCAGGACGGGGACGGGCCACCCTCGACAGCGCGGCCGCGATCGACGTACCGCTGTCATCGTCCGCCGTGGTCACCGAGCCAGCGATTGCCGGAGACGTAGGCGCCGCCATCGAAGGCTCCACGCGGCTACTGGGCTGTTGGGACGGGTCGTCGAACGGGACGAGGAGAGCACCGACTGCCACGGCCATCAGCCCGTCGACCGCGAGCGGTCCGACGGTGGCCGCCCAGGTCGACTCGCCGTAGACCAGCAGGAGGCTGCGCATGTGCAGGTAGCTGATGGATGCAGCGACGACGGCGACCGTCGGCAGGGCGAGCCAACGCAGCAGCACCCAGCGCAGCCCGTCGGGCCAGCGGGTGCGGGCGATGACCTCGAGCGCCACGAGGAGGATCACCGGGCAAGCCGCTGCGGAGACGACTGCGCCTGGCGCGGTGTCGTTGCCTTGCACGAGGACGTGCTCGACGTTCGCGGCGACGGACAAGCTGACGCCGAGGGCGGCTCCGCCGTAGGCCCAGCGGCGGCCAGCGTTCATGGTGCGGCGGGGCTTCACGCGGCAGCTCCGGTCGTGTCGGCCAACAGGGTGAGCAGGTCTTCGGGCGCTGCCTCGGCGGGCAGCGGTCCGGTGGAGGGCACAGCGGGCGGCGTGGGCATCCCGGTGCAGGGCATGCCGGGTGCCTCGCACCAGCAACTGACCGGAAGCTCGAAGCCGTAGGGCTGGTCGGGGTGCTCCTCGCACACCCAGCCGTTGCCGCGGCACCGGCAGGTCAACGGGTGCGGCGCGGGCTTCTTGCGGCGGGGGCTCACTGCGCGTCCGTCCGACCAGGAGCCGCGGCAGCGGTCCCGGCGCGTGCGCGGGCGTGGCGACGGAACGCCGCCGAGAAGCAGTCCGGGCACCACGCGGCGAGGTCGGTGACCGGTAGGCGCCACGTGGCAGCCAGCGGTGTCGAGGGGTCCCGGGGTGCAGCGACGATCTGGACGACCGGTCGACCAGGGCCGCGGCCGCAGCGACCGACCGTGACCGCGCTGCCGGCGTCCGGCGGCCGGACGGAGTCCGCCTCTGGCCCGGCCACGGTGGGAAGGCCGTGCGCAGTACCGCAGGCGCCGGTGCACTCGCACCGCCGGTCGGCGCGGGTGACGGTCTGTACCCACGCCGGCACGGGAAGAGCCGGCGGCTTCATCGCGCACCTGCCGTGTCAGCAGGAAGGTACGGAAATGGCGCGCTGTCATCGGTCGCGAGTCGGCCGACTGCGCACTGCGCGGTTGCCAGGTCGCTGCCGGCGACAGCCGCATAGCGTGCTGCCGACGCGAGCATCGAGGCCGCCTCGGCGGCGGTCAGCAGCGTGCCCCGCGCGGAGCGGTCGTCGACGTCCGAGAGACGCCCCGCCGCGTCGGCCTGCGTCAACCAGCGCGCGGCCTGGGTGACCGCCTGGGACAGGTAGTCCGCGACGTCGCACAGGTCCCCCAGGACGTCGTAGACGTCGCCGGCGTAGCCATACCCGCCGTCCGGGTCCATGGTCGCGTGGTTCAGTGCTCGCACCGCCTCGGCGGCGGTGCGTGCAAGCTGGGCCGGGCTGCTGCCGTGCGCCGCCGTGCCGCCTCCTGCGCCGAGCGCCGGGCCGGTCATCTTGTCGGTGCCGTTGGTGAGACTGTCGGTCATGACGTGCGCTCCTTGTCAGAGAAGGTGCATGTCCGTGGCCCTCGGCGGTGTTCGCAGCACCGTCGAGGGCTGTACACGTCAGCGGCGGCGAGCCACCGCGATGTGCGGCGACGCAGCCGCTCCCGAAAGGCGGGGCTGAGCGATCGGCGTCGGGTTGCTCGGGAGCCGGCCGGACGTCGCGGGATCCGACAATCCGTACGTCGCGAGGAACTGCGCGGTCGGGATGCGCCGGAGTCGGCCGATGGTGACCACTGGGCAGTCGCCACGTTCGATGGCCTTGTGCACGGCCCGCACCGAGACGCCGAGGATCTCGGCCGCCCGCTCGGGGCGCAGCGTCATCTCGATCCGCGGGTCGGGTGGCCCGCCGGCGACGGTCACCCGACGCGCTGAGCGCTGAGAGCTGGGCTGGTTCACGATGTGACTCTAACTGTTTCACCTGTCACGACGCAACGTCCGAAATGGCGTCGTGCATGAAACGACACGAACTGACACGAGATGCATTGAGGTGCACCTCGAGCGACGCCGCTACTGTTCAGGTGTGACACGGGAGACGCCCGAGCAGCAGGTGGAATGGCTGACCGACGAGCCAGTCACCATCCCCTGGCCGGACGAGGGCGGCCCGTTCGTTCTCGGCGCTCACCTGGCGCGGGTCAACGGCAAGGTCGTCCTTGCCGGCCTGACGATCAGCTCGTTTACCGAAGAAGACGGCGTCCGCAGGCCAGGCCCGCAGGGCGTACGCGAGGTCGACTACGCAGCGATCCGGTCCCTCAAGGTCACGCAGATCGCGGACGCCGCCCGGCTTATGCGCGCAGTCTCAGCCGCCATGGACAGCCCTGCCGCACGCGAGGCAGTGCGCGAGGTTCTCAGCCAGAACACGAGCCCTCCTCCGTCCGCTGCACTCGAGCGCGTCGCAGAGCTCTACGCGGAGGCATTGAGTCGCGGCGGATGGGATGCCCGACGGCCAGCGGTCTATGTTCACAGGAGATTGACAGAAACGGGTGTCGAGGTAACTCCGGGAACAGTCCGCGGACAGATTCATCGCGCTCGGCAGCGTGGGCTAATCCCTCCAAGGTGACGGCTACAAGAGGCGGGCTCGGCCCACACCTGTGTACGCGCAACCTTCCTGTGTGCCCGGCTCAAGTGACACCTGGCTGCCAACGAAGCCATGTGCAAGCGGAGCCGCCAGAAAAGGCCTCGCGGCATCTGGCATCACTTTCCTCGACATCGACACGGCGTTCTATGCACTGATCAGGTCTACATCCTCTCGTCGCGCTGCCACAGGGTCGCCCGACGCGAATGCCGATCTTGCGGCACAACCGGGACCCGATGCAGCACAGGACTGCCTACTTAGCCGGTGACGAAGCAGCGCTACCGGCGCTCCGTGGCTGAATAACGGAATCTATGTATTGTTGCGCCGCCGATGCACCCAACGTGACAGCTGCGGTCAGGATCGCGGTAGCGACCGGTACTGCAAAAGATCTAAACCGACTGAAGTCGCGAATCGTCACCCACGAGAGTCCACTTCGCCTGGCAATTAGGTTCTCCCACGCCATCCCTAGCAACAGGAATGTGACCACGACGGCAGCTGCATGAACGGCGTAGATCTCCCAGACTTCGAAGATGTGAAAGGACTCCCAAAGTCGGACTTCCTCGGCAGCCACCACGGCCGCGAGCAGGAAAATGGACTTTGACAGCGGGGCATTGCCACGCAAACGAACATAGAAGTACCCATAGAGCGCGCCATAGAACGCCCACCGAAGCAGGTAGAGCAAGGTCACTAGAACCACCGCTAGGGACCCTTCGACGAACCTCCCTGCCGCCCAGAACTCAAGAACCAAGACCGGAAGACCACAGAGCAGACCGATACCGGAGCCCACGGTCGCATTCTGGCGCGGTGAGCCAGCAGCAGCGGACCCGAGTGCCCGTGCTCGCTCATTGGCGACGTCCTCGGATACCACAGTCGCATCCAGAGCGCGGGCCATCTTCAGAAGCTCCTCGGGAGCAGCATCACCCGTGGTGAGCTTCGCTTGGGCTCTGCGCGGCGCTTCCGCAAGTGCTCGAGTGAGAGACCTTCCAACGGACAATCCAAGAACACTCCGCCGGAGGTCTTCTCGAGAGAGGGCATATAGATGCGATAGGGAACGCGACCCACTCGCTCCCCAACGAAGGACCGCCAGAAGCCCACCAACAAGCACGACCAGGCTGAACGGGCCGACAGAGTAATCAGTGGGCATGGACGTCAGAATGGCGACTCCAGCCACACATACACCCACAGACCAAACACCTTCAGGCGTATTTGTCTTGGCACATTTTGCTATTGCCAGGAGAACACCGGCTGCTAGTCCCAAGTGGCCGAGAGCCATCAAGGATCGCTCGTCTATGAAAAGATCATCCGTAGAGAACCTCGACAAGAAGTCCAGCGGAGTTGCCAGGATCAGGACCGCGACTGGCCCGAACCATTTCGCCCGACGCAATGGAACGCCGACGAGACCGAGAATGGCCGCACTGGGTAGCGCAATGAACAAAAGTATTGCCGCATAGAACAGCCACCCGTCTACACTTTGCTCGGCAATCCAGAACGCGCCACCCACGGCAAGTGCAGGAATGGCCCAGCCCCATCTTGCGGTGATTGACATCCCGCCTGACGCATAGTCGGTCAAGATGGCCGCGAAGAGACTAAGGAGGGAGCCGACGGCGACCAAGATCGAAAGTCGGGTTCCGAATAGCGCGAGGTCCGGCCAGCCATTCGCTGCGAACGAACCCGCCACCAAGAGTGACAAGGTCACAGCCACCCAAATCTTCTCGCGCCGGCCATGATGGCTTGCCATTCGTCGGAAGTATGTCAGGGAGGCCCACCAAACCATCCCCCACAATGCTGGCGCCGCGGCCCAGAGTAGATCGCCGTCCTGATTGGCCGCGATCAAGCATGCAATTGGCAGAGCAGCGAGGCCAGCGGCCACAAGACCAACGACGCGTCGCTTCCGACCCTTCACATCCATGATTTGCATGGCGAGCGGCAGCGATAGCACGAATAGGGCGGCCCAGCGCAATCCCGACTTTAGGTCATTCCAATTGAAGCCAAGGACATAGGCATCGTCGGAGTATGTTCCGGCATCGAACTGCGATACTGGGATTCCTAAGGTTGCAGTTTCTCCCGCGGGCAGCAGCAGTACCGCATTCAGACTACTAAGTTGAACGACCTCGGCCGAGCCGCCGACCTCGATGTTGGCACCGCCAGGATTCGACGCTCGGACGTCCACTTCATAGGTTACGGGCCCCGCTATCACAGACTTGGCATTTTCCGAACCGATCTCTATTTTCGCTGCCGATCCACGCTCGGAGACAAAGTTCGCCAGAGATGCCGAGCCGACTATCTTCCACTCGGCGACTTGCGCCCCAGCTGGAAGGGACAATGATCCTCTTCCGACAAAGGAGAACCCTTGGGGTGCAACCAGCTTGACCATGTCAGACGAAAGCTGCGTTTCGCCGTCCAGTAGATCATGGAACAAGGGTTGGTCCGTAGCAATTGGTACCTTCACGCTGATTTGGTACTGCCGAGCCTTTTGGTTCATCGCAATAGCGACCCGCACTCCTGAAAGGTGCGACGTCACGTGCGAACGCAAATTCTCCTCGCTCGCAGCGAGCCGCTCCTTGGCGGCTTCGCGCTCACTCAAACGCTCTTTCGAACCCACGTAGAGATCCGTCAAGATCGCAGTGGCGACGGTGAGCAAGATGAGCAGCGTCACAAAGACTGCACATGCTAGAACCGTCGAACGATGTGCAGCGAAGAGCTTCCTGGCAGACTCCTTAATGATCGACACGTGGTGAGCCTATGGGGTAGGCGTAGAACACGACAGAGTTGCCGCCAACCTGGCTGACCACGTTCCGCACGTGTCGGATCTCGCAGTGACGCACCGCCCGCATATCACCGGGCCGAGTGGTGTTGGCGCGGTGGTCTACCACGCGGGCGCGGCTCAGGCAGGTCCGTTGGACTCCGAACGAGAGTGGGGGCCGAGACACGTCCTAGTTGCGTGATCGCGAGGCAAGGGCACCCTTCATGCGCCGTAGCCCAGTTCTAGCGTTGGCTGGCATGGACGTGGTCGGCGTGACGACCCGTCGGAGTGCCTACGTCGTAGATGCCGCCGCCGTTGTAGGGTCGCCAGCCGTCAGACGTCCGCGCGACCGACCAGATTCGCCCGTCCCAGATGATGTAGGCAAGGTCTAGGGCAGCCGCGTTGACTTGGAGCCAGCGGGCTAGGCGCCAACCGTCAGCACGCTGGGTGACGGTTGGGTACTCACCGATGCGTCCTACGGCGAAGTCGCATGCCTTCCCCTTCGGATGGTCGCTTGTCGGGTTCCACGCGTGCGGATCCCAGCAACCGACACCCCACGGCCAACCGCCGAAGGCGCGGTCGACCTCCTCGTACACATGGAGCATCCGTCGCGTGATGCGTCCTGAGCTTGTCGGGTCGTCGACGTAACCGTCAGGTCCGACAAAGGGGCGCGGTGCGGGTGGGAGACCGCCGGCAGCGGGCGGGCAGACGGGGGGTGAGCCCGCGTCGCTGCCGGCGGCGATCGTGGGGGTGTCTCTCACCATGGTGACGCTCGAGGAGCTCGATTCGTTCGCCGCTCCGCCCAGTGCTGAGACCGCTGCCTGCGCTTCGAGAAGGTGCCCTCGGTAAGCGCCGGAGGTGAAGGTGGTCCAAGGCGTCCAGGAGCGCTTCGCTGCCTGCCACACCGCCTGGGCCATCTGCGCGTTCTGGGCAGGGTCGCGCCAGTCGTAGCGCGCGAAGAGGTCCGGGTGCGCGCGTTCGAGGATCTGCCACAGACCGGAGGCCCCGATGCTGTTGCGCACGACTGGGTCGTACGACGACTCCGCCCCCGCGACAGCCACGGCGATGACCAGGTCCGGACCGGTGAACCCGGCTCCGGCGGCGGCCGCGGCCGCAAGGTCCGCACCGCGGCGGCCCTGCAGGTCGACGGCCGAGGACGACGAACAACTGGTTCGCTCGTCTGCGAGCGCCGAGCTGGTGAAGACGACGACCAGCCCCAGGAGGGCGAGCCACGGCACGGTGACGCAGGCGACGACCACCACGAGTGCCTTCTTCACCGGCCCGCCTCCGTCGACCCCGAACCTGCGACCGCCGTCCGCCGATCCGTCGCGATCGCGGCAGCTTCAGCAGCTTCCGACGCCGCAGCTGCACGGATGTCCACCGCCCGCGGCCCGAGCATCCACGGCACGAGCCGGAGCATCCCCGGCCGCACCCCGGTCACGAGCAGCACCGCCGAACCCCGCTTGAGCGCGCGCACCTTGTCGGCCGGGAGCACCCGGTCCCGGCGGGTGCTCCACGACGTCCCTCCGACGCCGCGGGTCTTGACCGGCACGTCGTGGTCACCGATGAGCCGGGAGATGTCCTCGGCGAACGGCTGGTCGTCGATGCCTGCGCCGATGACCTTGACGGTGGCCGCGCCGAAGAGCTCGTCCATCCCAGACTCGCCCCAGACCCGCCGGCCCTGGGTGCGCGACTGCAGGATCGTCAGCGGGACGACGCCACGCGACCCGAGGTGCGAGTACAGCCGCGGCAACTCAGTGATGCGGCAGATGTTGGCGGCCTCGTCGAGCACCGCCACGAGCGGCGGGTCGAGCCGCCCGGACGGCGTCCCCTCCGCAGCCCTGACCGCTTCGAGCATGACCCGGTCGGCGAACGCCGCGACCAACGGAGCAGCGGAACCGGCGCCGTCCTTGGAGAGCAGGTAGAGCGTCTGCCGGGACGTGGCAAACGCCTCGGGGTCGAAGGTCTCCAGCCCAGGCTGCGGGCAGACCCAGCGCATGATGACGGGGTCGGTGAGGCAGGCCGCGGCGGCGCGGGCGGTGGCGTAGACGCCCTCCCGGGTCTCGGCCGCTCCCCCGGCTCGGCCTGCCATCGACTCGGCGAGCTCGACGAAGCCGTGCTCGGTGAGGATGTTGTACGGCGCCACGGACGCGGTCGACGTCAGCCAGACGGCGACCTGGCGCAGAGCGGCACCGTCGAGAGCGGCAGCCAGCAGCAGGCCGGCGAGCAGGTCCTCGGCGTCCCGGTCCCAGAAGTCACCGCTGTCGTGCGATCGGCGGATCTCCTGCACGAAGTGGCCGGCCAGTCGACGACCGTGCTCGACGCTCGCGAGGCCCGCCAGCGGGTTCCAGGTGAAGGTCTGCGGACGGCGGGTGATGCTCTGCGGGTCGAAGGTCCAGACCCGCTCCCCCGTGTCGTCGGCGCGCACCCGTGCGGTGTGCTGCCACAGGTCGGCCTTGTTGGACGTCGCGACCACCGCGCCGGGTGCGTCGAGGACGGCGGGTACGGCGATGCTCGTCGTCTTGCCGGTCCGCGGGGCGCAGATGGCCAGTGCGACGTCCTCCCAGGTCGTGCGCACGGGTCCCCCGCCCGGGCCGTCGAGGTGACCGATCGGCATGCCGAGGTCGTTCGGCTGCAGGTGACGCGCACCGGCCAGCGAGGGCCGCAGCCGCCGCGCCGTCCGCCGCGCGACTCGTCCTTCGGTGAGGCCCTTGAACGCGCGCGCCCCGGCGAACCCGTCACGCGGCCGCCGGCGCCCCTGGACGCCAGTCCATGCGCCGACACCGAGCCCAATGAGCAGCATCCCGGCCAGCACAGCGAGCCCGACGACGGGACCGGTCGGGACGCCGGGCCACAGCGCCCCGACCGGCTCTCCGCCGAGCACCCGTCGAGCGGCCTCCCCCAGCCCAGGACCGCCGCCATGGCCGAAAGCCCACGACACGGTCCGCCCAGATGCCCACACCAGTGAGCCCGCGACGGCACCCACCGTCGTGAGGCCGGCAGCCACGAGCAGGCCAGCGGTCCAGGGGTCGTCGTTGCCTCGCGATGTCGATGTCCTCATGACGTCGCTCCCATCGAGGCGCCGGGGTCTGTGTTGTAGAGCCGTTCCTCATCGCCGACGAGGGTCATCTCCACGGGGATGCCGACACGGTCGCCAGCCTTGATGAGGTACTTGCCGCGGCCGTAGTGCTTGCCCCCTGGCGTCCACGAGGTCGCGGACGACCACGACTGGACGGTGGCCATCTCGCGGCGGGTGAGCCGGCGGAGCCGCCCGATCTCCTCGAGCTCGCGTTCGCTCATGGCCGTGAGCACCGTGACCCCGCACCGGTCGAGGAATCCGCGGGCCTTGGCACGGTCGGCGTCCGTGCCGACGGCGGCAAGGTCGTCGAGGGAGTGCGTGAGCATCAGGTGCGCGACCGACTTGTGCCGGTAGACGCGCGTGAGTGCGTCCGCCTGGTCGACGAGGGCGGACGACCCACGGAGCGCCCGCCACATCTCGTCGAGGACGGCGAGGAACTGCCGCTGCGGCGCAAGTCCAGCGCGGGCCAACGCGACCGACGCCTCGATCATCGCGTGGCCGTAGGACCACGTCGCGAGCATCGCTGCGGCCATCAGGGTGTCACCGGCGGCCGTTACCCCAGACAGGTCGATGCAGACGGCCGAGGCGTCGAGGTCGATGGGCGTCGTCGTCGGCCCGTCGAAGACACCTTTGAGCGGACCTTCGAGCAGCCCGTACAGCGTCTGCCGAAGACGGACGCTCGCCGACTCGAACCGTTCGACCGGGACCTGCGCGGCGCGCGACAACGCGCTCGGGCCGTCGTTCACGGCCTTCAGCACGTCGGCGATGGTCGGCGAGGTTCCACCGTGCTGGCCGCCGCTCAACGCGGTGAGCTCGTCCAAGGCGGCGCCGAGGACAGCCGCCTCCCAGTCCGCGAGTCCGGATCGGCGCTGCAGCGCGCACAGTGCGAGCAGCGCGTTGAGCCGCTGGCCGCGGATCTCGGCAGCGAGCTCCTCGCGGGCGACGCCGTCGAGCCGGGCCATCGCCTGGCCCAGAGGGCCAGCATCCAGCGGGTTGATCCGCGAGAGCCCGCGCCCCACGCGGATCACCTGACCGCCCGCGCTGCGAGTGACGGGGACGTACTCGCCCTTGGGGTCACCGAGCACCAGGGGCCGGACGCCGGTGGCCATGAGTCCGCGGACGACCCGCTTGGCCAGGCTCGTCTTCCCGGCCCCGGGCGAGCCGATGACCATCATGCCGAGGTTGGTCGTGAGGCCGGCCCGCTGCCAGGCGAAGGGGTCGCAGCAGACGACCTCGTGGGTGACCAGGTGCCGCCCGACGGGGACGCCGGTCGAGGGGGCCCCCGAGCCGGCACCGAACGGGAAGAGCCCGGCCATCTGCGTCGTCGTCCCTGCGTAGGCCCAGGGCCCCGGGTCGACGATTCGCCGCCCGGTGAGGGGGCTCCAGCGGATCATCGGGCCCACCGCCGGGTGAGCTCGTGCAGGTCGAGCCCGGCGGGCAGCCCTGCGAGGAAGCCCGCGGCGTGATTCCGAGCCATCCGCCGCAGCCGCAGCTGGGACCGGCCGGCGGTTTGCTCTACCTCGGCGATCGCTGCGGGCAGGTCGACCTCGTCGAGCACGGTCACCGTGACGCTGACGGTCTGGGCGACCCACCCGGCACCGAGTGCGACCTCGGCGGCCGCCTGATCAGCCGCGCGGGAGTCCTGCTCGTCCTGCGCCGTGCGGGCCCGGCCGATGACGGGCATCCGGGAGAACGCTGCGGTGAGACGCTGCCCGCGCTGGCGGGCGCTCGCCGCGGTCATCGCGTGCTGAGCGAGGGTCGGCACGTAGGTCGAGACGACGCGCTTGCGGAACGAGCCCGGCCGGGTAAGCGCGTCCAGCACTGTCGACGGCACGAACTGCCGCGGCGCCGCCGTCCACACGAAGGACGCCGACAGACCGGAGTCGTGCGCGTACGCCTCCGCGTACTCGACCGCCGTCGCCGGCCCGGCCAGGTGCCAGGCCGGGACGTCGTCCGGTCGCTCCGTGGCCGCGAGCTCCATGCGACCGGCGGCCGCGGGGTCGAACGCGACCCGGACGGCGGCCGCCAGCTGGGCGGCGGTCGCCCGCCCCAGGACGGTGACGCCACACCCGTCGAGGGCACTCTCGAGCCCGGTGACCGACCGGTCGAGCAGCGGGAGGTAGGCCTCGATGCCCTTGCCTCGCTGCGATCGAGGGATCTGCGGCCCCCAGGCTGCGAGGTCGAAGACGAGCGTGAGGCGGGTCTCGGTGCGTGCTGCGACTGCCGGGCTCGCAGCGACCACGGTCGCCATCAGCGCCGCGCAGTCGGGCGGCGCTTCTGCGCAGACGCTGCCGAGCACGGAAGCCTCGAGCTCGGCGCCTGAGGCCGGTGCCGTCTCGACGACGGCGACCGCAGCAGCGACCTCCGGATGCCGGCCGAGACCCTCGAGGAAGCGTTCCCACCTGGAGACGGCCGCGTCTGTCTCTGCGTCGTCGTTGAGGTCTGCCGCCGTAGATGCCAGCCGCAGCGTGACCGCGAGCCGACGGCTCGACGGGTGGTGGACGGCGCCGTACGGTCCGCCGCCGGCGTGGACGTCGACCATGCGCGTCTGCGCGAGCGGTCCGGGCAGCGCCCACCCGTGAGGGGTGACGGCGGTGTGCCGGATCGCACCACCGCGCTGCGCCGTCCGCCACTGCAGGACTGCGACGCCGTGCCCAGCAACGGAGGTGCCACCGATCCGGACGCCCGCCAAGAGGATGCCGACCGATGCCGTGAGGACGAGCGCGACGCCCACCCGCAGCGAGTACTGGGCGAGAAGGACCGCAGCGAAGTACGCGCCGACGGCGAGGGAGACGCCCTTCCAGCCGATGCCGCGGAGGGTGAACCTCTGTGCGGCAGGGAGCCAGTTGCCGTAGAGACGATCGGTGCTCATCGCGGACCTCCTGAGGTTCCGGGTGGGGTCGAGCCGCTCGGGCCGGCCGTGCTGTCGGGTGGCGCACCCGGCGGCGGCCCCGCGGCGCGGGCTCCGGCGCTGCCGCCGGGGGTGGACGTAGCCACGGGTGTGCCGGCCGCCGTGCCGGAAGGTGTCCCAGCACCGCCCGAGCTCGATGCACCGGCCGGCCTGATGGCGCCGGCGGCAAGGGAACGAGCCCCGACTGGTGCCGGCGCCGCGGCCGTCGCGGCACCGCTCGGGCCCGCTGCACCCGCTCCGGAGCCCGCGGCGCTGCCGCCCGCGGATGCTCCGCGGGTCGCGAGAAGCTGGGCGGCGGTAGCTCCCATCCCGACGACTGTGGCTACGGAGCTGAGGCCGCGCTGGCCCTCGGGCATCCCGTCGACGGCGAACGTGACCAGCCGCAGGAGCGTCGGTAGCGCCACGGTCGCGGTGACGAGCATGACGAGGGCGACGGCAACGTTCTGGACGCCGGTCGAGCGTCCGAGCAGCGACAGACCGAGCCAGTAGATGAGCGCGGCCGCGGGCTTGAAGAAGATCAGCGCCAGCTGCCAGCCGAGGATGCGCGGAAGCCAGGTACGGCTGGCCTGGGCGAACTGCCCGGCGGCTGCGAGGGGCAGCATCGCTGTGAGTACCAGCACCGCGCCGTCCCGGAAGAGCATGAGCAGCCACTGGAGTGCCCCGACCAGGAGCATCAGGCTCGACCAGAACGCGACCTCTGCCGGAGTGACGCCGGGCAGCGTGAGCACGGTGACGAGGCGGCCCCCGAGGTCCTTCGTCGGGACCGCATCGAGGACGCCCGCCGCGAGGCTCTCCGACCAGTCCTGCAGCAGCGCGACCACGACGATCGACGCGGAGGCCGTCGCGCCGAAGACGAGACTGCCGCGGACGACGTTGCGCACCCAGTCCTGGGTGCCCGAGAGCAGGCCCCAGCCGACGGTCGCGAGCAGCGCGAGCACCGCGACCGGTAGCGCGATCCAGGTCAGCACGAAGGTCGACGCTGTGTGGAGCACCGGCTGGTCGACCGACGTAGTGCCGGTCGCCGTCCACCAGCCGAACAGGTCCGTCAGCATCGCCCCGGCCGCAGTGCGGATCTGGTCGGCAAGGTCGGCCCAGACCGAGTCGACGACCTCCAGTGCGCAGCCCGCGGGCGTCAGGCACATGGTCATCGCGGGCCGCCGTCGTAGGGGTGGACGGCGGTGTCCGGTGCCGAGACCGTGGAGGCGGCGCTGCGCCAGTCACCCCACGCCGGGGCCTCGAGCCGCCAGTCGCCATCGATCCAGCGCAGGGTGATGACGAACTCGGTGAACGTCGGGGCGCCACCATCGTCGGCCTGGCGGACGACAAGGCCGACCTGGACGGTGGTCAGCGGGACTGCCGCGGCCTCATCGGCCGGGGCAACGATCTGATAGCCGGCCACGGCGTCGGTGCTGGGCACGGGCAACGACGCGCCGTCGTCGATCCCCGCCGCTGCGGCCGCGTCCGTGTAGGCCTGCTGTGTGAGGCGAAGCAAGGTCGCACGATGTTCTCCCACGACCTGCTGGCCGATCGTGGTCTCGAACGAGTGCGGGCCGACGAACGGGAACGTCCGGACCACGAGGTGCGCGGCCGCGAACGCTGCGCCGCGCGTCGTCCGGGAGAAGCAGGCGGCGCTCGTGGTCGTTGCGCACTGCGGCCCGTCGACCGCGGAGACCGGTAGGGGCATGCCGGCGACCGGCACCCAGGTGACGTCGTGGGCAGTCACCGCGGCGCCGGGCGCCTGCGCAGCCGACGGGCCCTGCGTCGAGCCGTTCAACGTCGTCGGTGCCTTGGTCCCCGAGGGCGGACTGGCCAGATGGACCGACACCCAGCCGATCACGCACACCAGCACGACAGCCACCAGCACGCCGGCGGCCCGGCGGGGCGCAGGCGCACCGGCTGCGCTGGAGTCGTCGACCGGTCGACGTTCCCGAAGCATGCTGGCGCCCATCACGGCATCAGCGCCGAGATGAGGGCGTACCCGCCGGCAGCGAGGCCTGCACCGATGAGCGCCATGACGATCGACCGGGCTCCCTCGCTCGAGTCGCCGTGCTGGCGCGCATTGAGAGCGAGCCGGAAGGCGCCGACCAGGAACCCGATCACGGCGGCCGCGTAGACGGCCCACAGGGCGAAGTTGAAGATCATGCCCACCGGCTCGCCGACCCCGGGTGGCGCGACCGGCTTGGGGACAGGAAGGGTCGTGCCGCCGGCAGTAGCAGCGTGGAGAAGCGTCAGAACCGTCATCGTCGATCCTCTCGACAGTTAGGCGTTACAGGTGGGACTGTTAGATCGACGGTAGCCGCCTGGAGACGCCCGAGCAAGCCCCCACAAGCCCCGCCGCTACGGAATGCATTGCGGGCCAATGGGTTGGCAGCGCGTGCCCGCTTCCGGCCCCGATGGAGGGATCCGCATGGAGAACCGCTTCGCATCACCCGGCGACCCGGAGGTGCTCACGCTGACGCAGACCGCCAAGCTCCTGCGCCTGTCCGAGGAGCGGGTCAAGGCCGAGGTCGACGCCGGCCGCCTCGCCGGCCGCCGCATCGGACGTTCATGGCGGTTCTCGCGGACAGCGGTGCTCACCTGGCTCGGGACGACCGGCGGTGACGCGCCCCGATGACGGACGACGTCACACCAGAAGCGCTCGCCGACGACGTCGCCGACCTCGCCCGCGAGCTCGAACAGTTACGCGCGCTCTACGACGAGACCAAAGCGCGGCTCGACAACGTCCACCTCGACCTCGCCGAGCTCGTCCAGGCTGTTGAGGCCCCGCCCGTCAAGCCTGCGGACAATGTCTACGAGGACTGGCATACCTGGGTCGTCATGTGGCTCGAGCCCCGAGTCTCACGCGGACAGCACCACCGGTGGTGCCTCAAGCTCCAGGAACATCCGGAGGCCGAGATGCGCCTCGAATCGGTGTGGCTTGCCTGGGAGGCGATGTGGCCCAAATCGGCCGAACGGGCATCGTGGCTCCGTGATTGTCTGGATCCGCAACTGCTCTCGCTCATGACTCCTGACGGGGCGCTCAGGTTGTGCTCCGCCGCGGAGCACCAGCACACGACCCCACCGGACCTGAAGCGGCTCAAGACGGGGCCAGGCATGATGCTGCAGTGACCGCAGCGCGGAAGCAGTACCGGGATGTGATTGACCGCCTCGTCAAGTCCTGTCTCGAGGGACAAGGGCAGATCAGCGCAGACCGAGCCAGGCGGGGAGTATGGAACCCGAACGCGCTCGGCCTCGGGGACGGCATGGAGGACCAAGCAGCCATGAACGACCTCCTGGCTCGCCTTGCACCCGAAGACCGAGAACTACTCGCCAGCATCCTCAGCGAGCAGTTCGTCCATGGAGTCCACGAGACGCTTGTCGTCCTCCACGAGGAACAGGTACCGCCGTTCGACGAAGGCTACGAGGGCAGCCCGTTCCACGACTTCGTGGGAAGGCTGGACGGCTGGCCTTGGCCCACCACGGCCTGAGCAACCGTATCGACGTATGCCATCACCGGACCGATGCGTCGAGGCGCTGCTTCATAGCGCGACCGACCTCAGCCATCGTCCCAAGGACTTCGTCGCGCGGATCGCTCGCCCGCCAGTTCGCGATCACTGCATAGCTGAAGGCCGCGTCAGCAGTCCGCACCAAGCCGACGTCCGCGCGCACCCCGGCGTCAGTCCCGGTCTTGTTCCACAGGGTCAGACCACGATCAGGCTCGCCGTGACTCAGTGGATCGAGCCCGAACGCTGACGCCACCATCGATAGGTCCACACTCGCCGAGAGCCAGCCGAGTAGGCGATCTCGCTCCCGAACCAACGAGGCGTTCGCCGATCCCAGCTCAGCGAACACCCCGGAGAGTTCGAACGCGGTGCCCGAAGACAGCCGCTCCGCGGTCGCCGGTGTGCGCTGGTCGCGGACCCGGTCATGCAGCGCAGACCGCGCGATGCCGAGGTTCGCGGTGGCTCGATGCACAGCATCTAGACCCACCCGGTGCAGCAGCACGTTCGTCGCGAGGTTGTCACTGACGGCAGCCACGAGCACCGCGAGATCCTCCGGTGCCAGCGCCTCCACTTTGAGGTACTGCCACAGCCCCGAGTCACCGACAGCGAGCTCATCCGTCCGCTGCAGCGGCACGTCGGCGGGCAGGAGCCCTTCGTCCAGCTGACGAGCCACCTCGACCAGCAGGAACAGCTTCCCGACGCTCGCCGTGGACAGCACGTCGTCCGGCCGGTGGGCGAAGACGACCTGGCCGTCGCCGTCGCGGACGCACACGGACCACCGGACCTCGCCCATCCCGTCGAGCCGCTCGGCGAGCGCCGTCCAGTCCCCACCAGAGTGATCTGTCACGGTCAGAGTTTCCCCCACGCTGCTTCTCCGATCACACGACCCACCGCAAGGACGTCGGGCACGGCTCGGCACGTTCCATGCCGATTGCTACTGTTCCGCCGCAAGTCGGTGATCTTCGGGGAGGCTCGGGTGGGCTGGGTTGACGTCGTGAACGCGGTCGGCGTCGTCGGGGCGCTCGGCGTCGGCGCCTACCAACTGCGTACCTTCGCTGTCGAGGGCCGCCAGCGCGATGCCGACCGCCGCATCGAACGCTCGCTGGAGCTGTACGAGGACGTCGTGGTCGGCGGGGACACGGCGGAGGCGTTCCACCGTCTCTCAGTGCTGCTCCGACACCGTGGCACCGAACAGTTCGGCCGGACGACGTGGCTGATTCTCACGGACGACGACTTCGACCCGGGCGGCGTTCTCGACCCGTCGGCCACCGGTGTGGGCACGCCCTTCGCAGACTTCTACCGGATCATCTGGTTCTTCGAGCGGGCGGAGAACGCGCTCGACTTCGGACTCCTCAACGAGGACGTCTTCTTCCGGACCACGGGCTTCCACTGCTGGTGGTGGGGCCAGCTGCTCGGGCAGGTCTCAGCGGCCAAGGCCATGAAGTCGCTGCGAGGGCTCGCCCCACGCGCGGAGCAGTGGGCGCGCACAGAGGGACTGCTGGAGTCGTGGATGTCTCACTGCCTGACCGACTTCAACGGCGGGCCTGCGGCGGTCGCGGGCGCCGGCCCGAAGCAGACTCCTGGCCCCGTGTAGTCGCAGGTCGCCCTGTAGTCGTGGCCCTCTTGCGGCGCGTCTCAGGTTCGGTCGCCGTGGGCTGCCGTCCCGCCGGTCGCTCTTGCACGCGTCGCCCCGTCGATTGCTCTGAACGGATCGAAGCCCAGGCCCGAAGACCGATCGCCGCGTCCGCCGCTCCCGGGCGGCCGAGCCGGTCGAGGGCATCAGCGATCCGGGCGAGATGAGCCGCGATCGTCAGAACCGCGCCGGCGTCCCCCGGCACGGCAGCTCCCAGGAGTGCCACGCCGGCCGCCACGTCCCGTAGCCCGTGGACCCGCCGTCGCATGTCGGGACGTCGACCGTCCGGCCCACGAGCGGCACGGGCCAGGTGCGCCGCGGCATCCGTGAGCGGTCCGCCTTCGCGTCCCTCCACGACTCGGGCGAGCGACGAGGCAACCTCCGCCGCCGAGATCGCCTGCGCCTGCAGAGGAGCAGGGAGCCCAGCTGCGTCGCTGGGAGCCCTCGCGCGCACCCTGCCCTCCACCACGGGCGCGGTGCCACTTCGTCGGCGGGCCCTGGGCGGCGCGCCGACCGTCTCGAGCTCACCGGCCGCCCGCTCAAGAGCCCGCGCCGTCCTGACGAGCAGATCCGCCCGTTCCTCGGCAGTCAGCGGACGACGTGGTGCCGGCACCGCCTGCCCGCCGCTGCCACGAGTGCTGGGCCCGCCACCCTCACGCCACCGCGCCTCGAGCCGGGGCAGCGCCAGGTCGGACGCCAGCTTCGAGCCGCCGAACCAGACTTGCCCGCCCTCCGACGTCACGTCGCCGGGGCGCCCGACGGCGTACCCCGTCAGCTCACCCGCCCGCACCGTCGACTCCCGCCACCGCACCGCCACACCCGCCGCCTCGAGACGGGCGGTGAAGTCCGCCCGCGACGTCGACATGGCGGCCGCCGTCCGGACCTCCCGCCGCAACCACGCCCGGGCGGGCTCCGCCGCCCCCGCCCGCGCCGCCTTCTGCACCTCCGCCCGCGAGACCGCCTTGTCCGCCGTCCGGTCCCGCCCGGGCGTCGGGCGCAGCCCGAGCTCCGCCTCGACCTCCATGACCGCCGCTCGCGAACGCGGCCAGTCGTTCCACGCCTTCTCGGTCCGCCCGTCCTGGCGGACGAGCGTCGCCACGAGGTGGACATGATCATTCCCCGCCGCCGACAGCCCGTGGTGGACGACGACCCATCGGCAGGCGGCAGGGTCCGCCGCACGCGCCACGCCCGTCCGTTCGAGGACGCGCCGGGCGGCGAGCGCCCACTGGGCGTCGGTCAACGCTCCCTCGTCGGCGGCAACGGCGATGGGCACGTGCCACACGTACTGGTCAGGCCCGCCGAACGTATCGACCGGGTAGCGGAGCTGGGCGGAGAGGGCGGCGCAGTCCCGCCCTTGGGCGCCGGCCCCGCCCGGCTCGAGGCGGGCGAGGACGGCGGGGTCATCGCCGAGCCAGGAGGCGATGAGCCGGGGGTTCGTGTGTTCGTTCGTCTCGCCCGGGCCGTAGAGGTATCGGATCAGCCCGCCGACGTTGCTCCCTCGCCCGCAGTCGGCGATCACTCGCTCGCCTCGTCCCCGAGGGCGGCCGCCAGGCGGTCGACCCGGTCGAGGGCAGCGGACGCCGACCCGAGGACCCGCCCGCAGAAGGCGAGCACCGCTGTGGCGTTCGCCGGCGGCACACCCTCGGAGTTAGCGACCGCCGCCACCTGGTTGACGTTGACACCGACCGCCCGCACCTGGCGGGCAACCTCACGAAGCTCGATCTGGACGGCGAGCAGTTCACGCGGCGGGACGGCCAGGCGAGCGAACCGCCGCCGGATGCCGTCCGCCCGATCGAGCGCCGCCTCGGCGACGAACCGCCCGAGCGCCTGGCCCTGCAGGCCGGCGGCTGTCCTAAGCCGGTCCCGCTCCTCGCCGGAGAGCCGGAACATGATGCTCGCTTCACGCGGGACCGCGTCCCGTGCTCGCCTGCGTGCCTGCGGCACAGCGCACCTCCCCGCGGAGCGGGCCGACCGCGCCGGTCGGCAACAGTCCCACCGTAAACGGTGGGACTGTCAGTCCTTCCGCCTAAGCAGCGCTTAGGCATTCCTTGCTCAATTCTCGACCGGTCAGGAGGCCATCGGGGCGGGCGGGCACGGACGGCGGCGAGCATGGGCTCCGCTGCTGTCGCGTGGGATCCTGGCCGTCACCGGACGGCGGGCAGGTGATGCGAGATGGAGCGGTGCCTCCAAGCCACATGCTCCGGCCTCGCCTTGACCGAGTGGTGGCTTCTCTGCGAGCAGCACACCCTCGTCCTCGACGCCGCCGCCGGCGCCCTGCCGAGCGCGCTTGCCGACCAGGCCTCCGCCGCGGGTTGGGACGCGGCGGACTGGGCTGAGCGCATCGCACCAGCGCGCTGGGGGCACGCCGCCGAGCAGGACCCGTGGGTCCTGCGGCAACGGGCTCTGAGTCTCGCCTCGGCGGTAACGCGACGGACGGCGCCTTGTCGGCACACAGCCGCCCACGACGCCGCCGTGCCGGTCGTCGTCCTGGCCCGGGCGCCCGGCGTCTCGGCGTGCCCCGTGTGCGCCGAGACGACGGTCGCACGGACGACGACCGCTGGACACATGTGCGACCGCTGCCATCAGGTGCCGGTGGGGCTCGACGACAGGACCGCGCTCCTCGTCGGGCAGGCACTCATTCTCGTCGCACAGCTCTGCGAAGGCTGCGCCACAGCAGCTCTCGACAGCTTCCGGCTGCCGCAGGACGGCGCGTAGGCCCGTCGGCGCGACGTTCAACGTGTCGGTGGCGGCACCGAGACTCAACCCATCGCCATCCACAGGTACAGGGACGGCGGCCGGAGCAGCCTCTTGTCCACAGGCGGCGCTTGGCCGCCGACGCGTCGCAGACGAGGCTTCCCCACCTGACCACGAGGGAGAATCCGATGAGCCGGCCCCGCATCTGGCAAGAGACCCCCGGCCGCCTGGCTGCCCGAGCCATCCTCGCCGGCCTCGCCGCCGACGAGACCGAACCGTTCGACGTCCGCATCGCTGCACTGGACGCCGTCGGCGAACTGCAGGACGACCTACCGCCCGGCTGCACGCTCGACTCGGTCGACGTCCTGCCCGGGACGGTCCAACACGCGCGGCAGCTGCTCCTCGAGGACGTCGAGCGCCAGGGCAGCACCCGCGACACCCTCGCGACCAGCCGGGCGGCAGCACGACTCGCGAGCTTCTGATGGCCACGTCCGACGGCTACGCGCAGACTGGCTACGCCTTGCACTGGCTCCTTCAGCACGGGCATGCGGGCCTTTCCGACATCGCCGGCGACCTCGTCATGGCAACCCGCGCCCGGGACCAGGTCCTGACGAACCTGTTCTTCTCGGGGCTCTACATCGTCGGCGCCACTCACGAGTCCGTCGAGTTCGGCGCCGACGACATGCTGCGGCACCCGGTGCGCGGCCTCACTGAGATGCTCCGACGCACCCCGGCGTCACGACTCGAAGGCCCCGCACCCACCGACGTCCTACGTGCACCACCCACGCATCCAGCGGCGCAAGCATGGGTCGCCGCCGCCGATGCCAGCGAGAAAGCGGCGCACTCGATCTCACGGGCACGACCGGAGCAGCTCACGGTCCAGGCCTGGGAGAGAACGCGGCCGGGCGACGACATCGTTGTTGGGGAGCCGATCGGCGGCACCGCTGGCGACCCGTTCACGCCCTCAGGGGCGGTAGCCGCTTTGCTGGGCAACCACGTCGCTTGGTCTCTCACAGCAGACGTCGCTGCGATCGCCGGCACCGTGACCATCCTCAACGACCAGCTCGCGGCCGAGCTCGAGCGGGGAGCGACAATCCACGGGGCACGCTCGCTCGCAGCCGCGGCTCGACGACTGCGGACCTCCGCCGTCGACGACCTCCGGGTCATGTCCAGCCTCGTCCTCCGGCTGAGCGAGGCCGGCCCGCTCTTGCCTGCGTACGACCTGCGCCCGGCCTCCCCGCGCGCAGCAGCACTGCGTTCGCCCTGGCACATCGGCGCCGCCCTGGACCGGACGATCGAACTGCTGGACGGCGCACAGACGCTGACCGCGCCGCAGCAGCGCGCGCTCGCCGGCAGCATGGCGTCCGTCGCCCACCGGTTGTCAACGGTCCTCCCACCGCCGGCGGCGAAGGCCCTCGACGAGCTCGCTTCGAAGCAGGTGCTGTTCGCGGCCCAATGGACGCACACCGCCATCTCAGCGACCACCGACGGCAACTGGCAGGCGCCAACCCAGCTCGCACAGGTAGCCAAGGTGCTGAACGCCGAGGGGCCCGGGTGGGTGCAAGCGCCACCAGATCCGGAGCTGATCGGATACCTGACCCGGTCGGCCCAGCGGCTCCCGACGATCGTCCGGATGACCGCCGACAATCTCCGCACCGGCCTGACCGCAGGGCACTTCCTGACCCCGTCAAGCCAGCCGGAGCAGCCCTTCGAGCCCGTCCCGCCGCGCTTGCGCTGGCGCGTCCAGGTCGAGGCGACTACCGGCGAGCTCGTCGAGGCGGCCGGCCGGCTTCGGAGCGCAGTGGGCCCGAGCCTCCCTCCACAGCTCGTCGCGGCCGGGCGTCTGCCGCGGGCGAGCGTGCTCCTACGGGACGCCGCACTGCAGCCAGCGCCGCGCCCGAACCACCCCGCGGTGTTCCCCGGGCGGCACGAGCAGCGACTTCCACGACGACGCCGCTGACGCGCGTCGTCAAGTTCTGAGCTGGCAGGAGGACGAGCGAGCGATCAAGCAACGCCCATCTTCGCCGCCATGCTGCGCAGCGGCGCACGCTGCACCCGTTCGCGGTCGAGCAGGTCTCGCACGAGCTCGCGCGCCATCGGCCGGTTCCGGACGTGCTGCGCCGCGATGTTGTCCGCCACCGTGAGTGCCTTGAGCGCGTCCTCGTCGCGACGGTTCATGCCGTAGCCGACCGCCCGCACAACCCAGTAATGCGCCTGCCGCTCGCCGGACTCGATCCGGGACGGGTCGACGGCGGCGGCCTCACGCAGCACGTCCGCTGGGTGGCCGAGCTCGAGCTCGACCTCGGTCGCGTGGATCCCGACGTTGACGGCACCGAACATCGTCTGGAACACGTTCGGCAGAGTCACCCGGGCGGCGACCTCCCGGGCCGCCTCGAGGTGCGTGCGAGCGTCCGGGGTCGACCAGAGCCGGCTGTATGCCACGGCCGCGCGCAGGTGCATCGCGCCGTAGAGCGCGAGCAGTGTCTCGTCGTCACCGCCGGCCGCCGAGTCGAGCTCATCGATCGCGGACGTCGCGACCGCCTTCGCATCGGCGATCGCACCGGCGTGCAGCCACACACCGCACAGGTCCCAGGCCGCGGCTGCCAGCAGCGCAGGCGAACCACCGCGCTGAGCCGCAGCAAGTTGCAGCTGGACGGCAAGCCAGGCCAGGTCGTGGTGGCCGAGAAGGTTCGATGTCACCCGGGCGATGTGGCACGCGCGCAGGGTGAGCTCGTCGACCTCGTCACGCTCCACGCCGTCTGATGTGCGCGATGCGACGAGGAGATCCTCGACAAGGTCCGGAAGCAGGTCACCGACCGCGGTGAACTGCGCGGCCTGTCGGTGCTGCTCACACCGCTCGACGACCGCGCGCAGGTCGGCGAGCGACCGTGGCGGACGATCCGCACCTGCACCCAGCGTGGGCAGCGAGGCGTGCTGCAGGGCAAGTCGGAGTGCCGGTACGGCGGCGTGCCCGGAGTCGAGCTCGGACGTCTCGTGCCGGTACGGCTGCCCAGTGAGCTCCACGACCTCGACGCTGAGAACCTCAGCGATCTTGGCCAGGACGCTCGCCCGGTCGAGCGGAAGGTCCCCTCGCTCCACCTTGGACACCCACGATGCCGAGCGACCCATGAGGCCGGCGAACTGGTCCTGCGTGAAACTCGCGCGTCTGCGAGCACGCGCTACGCGCCGTCCGACCCCTGCCTGCTGCTCGTCCATGACTACCCCCTGCCGTCGAGGCATCGTCTCACGATGCCCACCCGGAAGATCAGGTCCGGGCCACCGTCGTGGACCCAGGAAACTGCGGACAAGTTCCACCGACTGTCAGTTTTTCTGCCAGTCATGATCTTCGCGCTGCCGTCGCACCCGCCACAGACGTCGAGCACGGGGAGACATCGTGGACGGGACAGACAGCGCGGACGGACCGGCGGACGAACAGGGACGCACCGCCGAGGGCCACATGGTGGCCGCGGTCTTCGCCGCCGTGACGGGCGCGAGCATGCACTTCAGCACGGTCTCAGCGTCACTACAGGGCGACGGCGCTGTGCGTCTCACGCTGAGCGGCGGCGACCTGGCCTCCGTGCATGACGTTCTTGCCGCCACCTCGCGTCGCGACATGCGGCCGTTCCGCGTACGGCTGGTTCCCGGCGCTGCGGACGCGGTCGCGATCGACTGGCCCTCGCGGACGATTGCCGGAGTTGTCGTCGCAGTGTCATGGCTGGTCGAGGATGCGGCGGCGATGGCTGCAGCCCTCGAACTGCCCGAACACGCCGAGCCCGAACCTGACAGGTGATGATAGATCGCCTCGCGGGCCCCACAGCAGGAGCACGAGGCGCGTGCCTGACTGACTGCTGGCGACACATTCGGCGATCAGGCCTCAGCGGAGAGGTAGGCGGCTGGGACGAGCGCTACGACCAGCTCGGCCTGCGGGCCTGGCGCGAACGCCACCCTCCCGGCCCAGCCACCAGAGGCGTCGTTCTCGTCGCGGACCCAGGCCAGGAGCAGCGCCGGCCATCGGCCCGGCCAGCGCGGGTCCTCGTCGATCCAGCAGTGCTTGGCGGCCGGCTTTGCGTCTGACTTGGTCCCCCGCGCGATGCGCAACCGGCGCTGCTGCTCCAAGACGTGGCTTCCGCCCAGGTCGCGCCGGCTGCCAGACGTGGGCACGGACGCTTGGCGAGCAAGCACCGCGGCGGGGTCGCCGGCCAGGAACGCCGGCCGACCGGCGTCATAGACACGGTTCTCAGCCACCAATCCAGGGTGCCACAACTCGAACATCTGTACGAGTCTCTAGTGTCGCCCGAACCCGCCGTCCTTCCGCGTTCGATCATCCGGTCGCCCTCGAAGGACGCCGCGGTCGACTGCGCCGTCGTGGTCGCAGCCGAGGCAGGGGCCCCAGCCGACGCGGGCGTGGAGGGCCTCGAGCTCGGCCACGACGCCGCCCTCTTGCTCGAGGAGCGCGGAACGGACGCGGGTCCGCTCGGTGATGACGGACTTCTTGAGGTAGCCATGTCCGGGGGCGCCGTCGGGGTGATCATCGGGCGTCCTCTCGTGAAGCGAGGCCCGCGAGGTCGTCTCTGACAGCCGTGCTGCGCCGGTGGATGGCGTGGAGCTCGCATTCGAGGTTGAGGGCCGGGTCGTCGCGGGTGGGGCCGGCGGTGCAGACGCCGCTGCTGAGCCGGGCGACGACGGGCAGGGGGTGCGTCGCTGTCGGGTGCAGCGACGCGGCCGCCTGTGGCGTACGCGCCGGGCGGGGCGCGGATCTCGGCGCGGCGACGGTGCTCGGCGTGCGCGGTGACCGCGGCGTCGTCGTCGCGTCGGCGAGTGCGTCGCCGACGGCGGCCGCGGCGGCATGCAGATACTCCTCGAATTCGCGTCGGCTCAAGTCCCGTCGGTCATGGCGCTACCGGAGCACCTGGAGCAGGCGCGTCGCGGGGTCAGGCCGCGTCAGCGTCGGGGCGGCGAGGACCTCAGAGCGACCGCCGGAGCGCCGACGTGGCCGGGCTGGTGGCGCCCGTAGTGGCAACGCGACGGCAGGGCGCACGGGGTGGGCGTCCAGTTGAGGCGGCTCCCCCACTCACCCGGCAGGGCGGGTGGACGGCGCTGCAGTACCGACTGGTCGAGCCGAGGCAGACGACCGCCGGGTACCCACACCAGCAGGTCGGCGGGCGGCCGTCTTCGTCGACGTCGACGAAGGCCACCAACCCTGCGGAAGGTACCCGGCGGCTTCGCGGGGGCCGAGACGACAAAGCAGTGCGACGAGGTGGCGACCGGGCGCCCCGTCCGCAGCAGACGTTCGGTGCTCAACGGCCGGCCGGGTGCTCGCCGCTCGGCACGACCTGGACGGCACGTCCAGCGGTCGGCGTCGTCGTCCATCCGCGTCGACACCACCGGCCACGGCCCCGACGTCCAGGGCGTCCTGGCCGGCACCGACGACCCGGAGCGCGCCCGACCCGGTAACCGGGGGCTGCGTCAGTCGCCAGACTGGCGACGACGCAGCCGAACCGCCGCATAGCAACGAGGCGGGCCGCGGGGTTCTCAACTCCCGCTCTTGTCATGCCGAACCTACGAAGCCGACTCCACCATGAGGACGCCGCCGAGGGTGGGCGCGACAGTCCGCAATGTGTCCTCAGGGGCATTCACGATCCAGTTTGGCCCCACGAGGATGCTCATCCCGATCACATCGGCAGTGCTCTTGCGGAACTCGATGACGCGGTCCTTCGCGGCGTCCGTCGGATACACGCTCAATACGATCTCTTCGTTGCAGTCCGCCTGACTTGAGGCCTCCGTGGCGTCCGTCTGCTCGCTGTAGGACGGACAGAGCCCACCCGCAGCAAGGAAAGCGTCGCGTAACTCGACCGTAGATGGGTAAGTACTATTCACGATCGCGGTCGACGTCGGGGCATTCACTTTGGGCGAGTCCGAGGCCAAAGCAACCCTCGGCGCGCCCCCACCTCCGCACCCGGCCAGGACGGCGAACGCCAGGACAGCGCCGATAACTCGAGGCACAGTGTCTCTCCTTGAAGATCGAATCGACGAAGGCCCGGCGTGGGAAGTTGAATAGGGTCTTCGCGAGCATTGACTGACCTGAACTACCACGCTCAGGCCTCAAGGACCTGCTCCCCTATCTGAGGTAGCCGGGTCAGGCTACTTGTCTCTCCGGATAGCGCGTCCGCGGCACCGCAGTTCCGTCCAAACGAGTTCCGTTGCGCACCTGCCCGGGTAGCAGCCGCATCCCGCGGCCCGTGCCCGCAGGCGCGGCGGTCGCGTCCGGCTCGGTCGCCTCGCGGCCAGCGCTCCCCATGCCCGTCGTCCATCCACTCTCCGCCTGACGGCAGGCTCCTCCTTCCCCGAGGCCCCCACTCGGCCGCGGGCTAGCCTGCTGGCCGAAGCCTTCCCGGACACTGGCGACCCAATCACCTGACGGGGACAAACCGGCTATTCGACGGATGCCGGCGCTCGGGCAGACGGTCGAAGTGGGGGGCGGCTCGCAGCATTTCGGGTGAAATGCAACCCACCCGGTCACGGATCGGTAGCGTCCGGTGACAGCCGTCGATGCGGGCGTCGAACCGGCACTCATCGGGATACAAGGGGGCAACTGTGGCTCAGCGCACGCCGTACGCGAGACGCTCAACCACCGAGCGAACTAGTCGCCGAATCCGTCTAGAGAGCATCGGCCACTTGAAGCTGGGCGACCCCATCGACTTTGCGATCGCGACAGACATGAACATCGACGGAGTCGCGGCCTTGGACCAGGGTGTCAAGTCGACTGGGCGCATGCCCGAGTACGCGGCCAGCGTTGTTGCCCAGACGAGCGATCGGGTTCGGCAGCCCAATACCGACGCTGACCTCGAGGAGCCGTTGGGCGGAGCTGAATAGATGCGACTCGCCCGACTCGCCATCACGAATCACAGTCGCCTTCAAGACGTTGACCTTGAGGTGCGTCAGCACCTGGTGCTTGTGGGGCCTAACGACGTGGGGAAGTCCTCCGTTCTACGTTGCCTCAACCTGTTGCTCGGTGCGAGCACCGCCCAGCTCTATTCCTGGCTGTCGGTCGATGATCTGCGCGACGAGGCGCAGCCTCTTGTCGTCGAGGCGGATCTGGTCGACTTCACCGCTGATGACGAGGCAGTGTTTCCGGACGAGATCAACATCGATGGCGCCGGCGGTAAGTCGCTAACGCTGCGGCTTGAGGCCACGTTCGACGCGAACCAGACGCTCGTCGTCGAGCGCCGAGCACAGGGTGCTGGACACAACCGCCAGCTATCGCGTCAGCAGTCGGCGGCGATTGGCTGGAAGCTGCTTGGCGCGACCGCGATGAGTCGGGACTTGAGAGAAGATCGACGCTCAGTGCTGGACGAGATTCTGGAGCAGGTCGAGCTCGGGGCGGAGCGGGCTGGTTTTGATGATCTGGCCAGCAAACTGCAGGAAAGGCTGGAAAGCTCTGCCGTGCTCGGGTCGCTTCGCGGTGATCTCGCGGGACAGTTGAGCAAGGCGCTTCCTGATGCTGTGGCCAAGGATGACCTGCTCCTGGTTCCGGGCGCTAGGGCCGACAGTGACGTGCTGAGCGACGTCCGTCTCCAAGTCATCAAAGCCGGTGTTCCACGCGACCTCTCCGAGCAGTCGGATGGGATGCGGGCGCTGTACGCGCTGGCGCTGTACGACCTGGCAAGTGTTGGCGCGAACGTCGTTGGCATCGATGAGCCAGAGGTTCATCTGCACCCGACCAGTCAGCGCAGCCTCGCCCGCCTGCTGCAGAATGGGCCGAACCAGAAGATTCTCGCCACGCACTCCGCGGACATCGTTGGCGCGTTCGAGCCCGACTGCATCGTCGCCGTGCGTGCTGGTGGCCAGGCGGTCCAGCCTGATGCCAACTTCCTCTCAGACGATGAGCGCATGGTCGTGCACTGGTGGGTTCGCGACAAGCTTGAGCCGCTCACCGCGCGGCGAGTGATCGCGGTGGAGGGTGTGTCTGACCGGATTCTCATGGAAGCAGTCGGTGACCTGACCGGGCGAAATCTTGATCGCCTTGGCGTCTCGCTCGTTGAGACCGATGGGTCTGGCGACATGGGGGCGATCATCAAGCTGTTCGGCAAGAGCGGCTTCGACATCCCCATGTCGCTGCTCATCGATAGGGATGCGGCGGCCGAGACTGCTAAGCATCTAGGCGCTCCCGAGGCTGACCTGGAGAAGCATTCCACCTACGTTTCCGATCCCGACCTTGAGGCTGAGTACGTGAACGCCTTGGGCGCAGATGTCGTATGGGCGGCGATTGAAGCCTCGACGCTCTTCACTAACAACGAGCGAGCAAACTGCGGCGCGTCTGGCCCAGGTGGCACGAGGACGGCGGAGGACGTTGCCGCCTTCTGTCGACGTAAGGGCAAGGGTTACAAGGTGCGGGCTGCCATGGTTGTCGCACGGTTGTTCACAGCAGCTACGGCCAAGTCCATCCTGAGCATCAGTCGCTTGCTAGACGAGTTCACGGCATAGCCGATGGTCACCCCAACCGCTGCTCAGCAACAGATCCGCGATCACGAAGGTCTCGCCCTGCTTGTGGTCGCTCCTGCCGGATGTGGCAAGACCGAGGCGCTGGCACTTCGTGTTGCAGGGCTCCTGGACCGGAATGTGACGCGTGGCGCCCGTAGAATTCTCGTTACGACCTTCTCTAACCGTGCCCGAGACAACATCCGCGATCGGCTTCGGTCCTATCTGCCGTCGCCCATACTTCGGGATCGGGTCTTCGTGACAAACTTCCACGGCCTCTCGGCTCGCATCTTCCGCGCACATGCACGCGTGATCGGCCTTGATCCCGAGATGGAACTGCCTGAGTCGGACTGGATCCGCGAGCAGTGCCTGCGTTGGGGGTGGGGGTGGGACTGGATCACGCCCTCCGAGGACGCGCTGCGCCTCGCCAAGCAGCAGGCGCTCGACGATGCCAGGGTCGAGGCGTTCCTCCAGGCGCGCGGCGCGAGGGGGGCTCTGCAGCTTGAGCGTCAGAGACTGACTGAGAACCGCCTAACCTACGACGACCTTCCTCGGGTTGCCGAGCTGATCCTGGCGAACGACGCCGTGGCTGGCCTATACCGGAGTCACTTCGGTGCAGTCATCGTCGACGAGTTCCAAGACCTCACACCGCAGCAGCTGAGGATCGTCAACCGGATCGGTCTCGGCAAGAC
Organism: Kineosporia sp. A_224; assembly: GCF_002198655.1. Lineage (GTDB taxonomy): Bacteria > Actinomycetota > Actinomycetes > Actinomycetales > Kineosporiaceae > R-H-3. Next base: position 22,218 of record NZ_MWLN01000113.1, on the reverse strand, counting down.
GACGTACGCAGGCGACCTTGCGCAGGGCATCTATGGCTTCGCCGGCGCGCAGCCCGCCCAGATCGACGCCGCGATCCGTGCCGAGTGCCCTGACGTCGTCGAGTTCGCCGAGTCGCACCGCTCATCGCCTGCCGTGCTGACGATGGTGAACTCACTAAGTGGCCTGACCGGTGGACTGACGCTCTCGTCGGCTCGCCCGGAGTCGTGGCCGGGTGGGGGCCTGGCGGCGGGAATCGCCTTCAACGACCCCGCCCAGGAAGGGCAATGGGCGGTGGCCTTCGCTCGCTACATCCTCGAGCGAGCGCCACAGCAACGCATCGGGGTCATATGCCGCAACGGGCCGCGCCGCGAGACGGTCGACGCGATCGCCGAGCGATCTGGCCTTCCGGTGTATCGCTGGGATGACGGAGTACTCGACACCGAGACGGCGAAGCACATGAAAGTCATGCTCTTGCGCCTCAATGCCGCCCAAGCGCTCGCATCCGCCGATCCAGTTCAGTATCTCCGGGAGGCGGCCGAGCTCGAGACAATTGCCGATCCTGACACGCGGCGGTTCTTGGCGGAAGCGTTGGTGTGGTGCCTCGACAAGCTCCGCGATGGCATGACGGCAGCCCAGGTCCGTGACCGAATCAAGGTCGGCGACCAGGACACCCTCCTTACGGCTCCCGGGCTTCATCTGTTGAGCGGCCACATCGGGAAGGGGCAGCAGTTCGACTGGGTCGTCGTGGTTGGCGCAGAGGACGGGATCATCCCGGACTGGCGCTCGAGCACCCAGGCCGCAAGGCTTGAGGACGCTCGCGTGCTCTCCGTGATGCTCTCGCGTGCCCGCCACGGTGTAGTGGTCACGCACGCCACCCGGATCGCCAACAGGCACGGCAAAGTGCGCACCAAGCAAGCTACGCCGTACTACGCACAACTCAGGGCAGCATCCCCTACCGATGCGGCAGGCGTGCATCGCTTCCTCAAGACCGCTGATTGGCAGGCCATCGCCGCCCGGTGAGGCCAAGATTGTCTGGTTGTGCGGCCCGACAATGCATCAAGCGCGCCGCCTCCGCCGATCAACGTGGCACGACAGATCACGCCGCACCGGCTGCACTCCTGAGTCGTTCCTCGCCGTCGACTGCACGTGAGCGACGCGTTGCCGTGACCTGCGATGTGTCGTGCTCAGCAGGGCTGAAGGGTGCCATTTCGCGATTCGGCGAGATTGGCGGCGCGAGTTGGCGGGTCATCGGGGGCCGCCGACGACTGCGAAGGCGCGCGCGCGTGACTTGCTGACCGTCGGGGCCGGGGCGGGATCGTCGACGGCGAGTTGAACCCTGCGCTGAGGCCGGGCGACGTTCCGCGGTGCCGACCTGGGGCATGGAGCCAACAGGCATCTCTCGAAGAACGCCGCGAGCCGGGGGCTTCAGGCGGCGCGGTGGTACTCGTGGAGGAGACCGCCGAGAAGGTCTCGGCGCACGACCCGGTCGCCGGCCGCAGCTGGCGCGCATGCCTCGACCGGTGCAGCCAGTTGCAGACTCCGATGGGGCCGGACCCTGTTGTAGTGCTCGACGTACACAGTCAGGACACGCTGCAGGTGTCGCGGCCCGGCGAGCAGGACCCAGTCCAGGCACTCGGCCCGCACCGTGCGGACCCACCGCTCCGCGAAAGCGTTCGCCTGCGGTGCCCGCGGCGGGGTCTTCAACACCTCGATCCCGGCGCCGGCGAAGACGGCGTCGAACGCCGCCGTGAACTTCGTGTCCCGGTCCCGGACGAAGAACCGGAACCGCTCCGCGGTCTCGCCGAGATCCAGGAGCAGGTTCCGTGCGGCTTGGGTCACCCACTCCCCTGTGGGGTGAGCGGTGACACCCAGGACGTGCACGCGGCGCCGGTCGACCTCGATCACGAACAGCACGTACAACCGGGTCAGGCCGATGGTCTCGACACTGAAGAAGTCGCATGCCAGCGTCCCTGCCGCCTGGGCCCACAGGAAGCTCACCCAGGTCGGTCCGCCGTGCCGGCGCGGCGCTGGTGTCAGCCCGTGACGGCGCAGGATCCTGCGCACCGACGTGGCAGACACAGTGACGCCGAGCCGGCGGGCTTCGCCGACGATCCGCTGGTAACCCCACCGCGGGTTCTCCCCCGCCAACCGCAGCACCAGGTCCACGACCTCCGGGGCAAGGCCGCGCCGCGTGCCGGTGTGCGGGTAGGTCCAGCGGCGCGCGACCAGTTCCCGGTGCCAACGCAGCAGCGTCGTCGGAGTCACCAGGAACACCGACCACCGCTCCCGCGGCAGCATCGACGCCAGCCACGCCAGCACGAGCCGGTCCGACGGCTGGTAGCGCGGCCGGGCGACCTGACGCTGCAGCACGACCAGCTGGTGACGCACAACGGCGAGCTCGACGTCCTTCGCGTCCGGAGACGACCCCAACCCGAGCCACCCCACCAGCCGCCGCAAGACCAGCAACCCGACCGTCTGGAACACCACGACCGTGATCATCTCACCCTGCATCAGCGCTGGTCAGCGCCACAATCGTGAACTGGCACCCTTCAGGACCTATGACGCCGAATATTCGGGCGAGAGCTCAACGAGAACCTCGGGGTCGTGCCCGAAGAAGTAGTCGACCTTCAACGAGTTGAAGTGCGCCTCGCCGAACTTGATCTTCCAACCTTCGGCTTCGAACCGGAGCTTCTCGAGGTCTGAGCCGCCCTTCGTTTCGCGCACGAGATACAGGAACTGACCCGCAGGCTCTTCACGGACAAACGCCCAGTCAGGGTTGTAGTTGCCCAACGGCGTCGGGATCTTGAACCACTCTGGCAACTTCACGAACAGGGGGACGTCCGGGCGCTCATCCAGGAACTTGGCGAACCGCTCCTCGACGTCCGAGTCGCAGACGACGTGATCCGTGACGCTCTTGTCGACTCGGACGACCCGCGGCGCCACGGTCTCGTCCTGATGACGCTCGCGGAAAAGCTCCACAGACCAGGACTCACCGGCGGGCTGATAGACGATGCCGTCGGTGAGTTGGTTGTACAGCGCGTGGTTGATGGATTCGGCGACCTCGTCGATGAAGACCGCGGGGTTCAGCGCCACCTGGTCCAACCGATCGCATCCGCGAAGGATGCGCACGATGGTTGCCCGCGAAAGGGGAAGCCTTCGGCACAACTCCCCCACGACATCCGGCACCTTGCGTTCGCCGACGAGCTCGATCGCGCCGCGGTCGCGAAGGTCTGAGCCGGCAAGTCCGGCCGCGCCCATCTCCACAACGTCCTTCGAGACCCGGAACTTGACCGGCTCCAGGTCTGGCAGTGCGTTGATCCGCGTGACTGCGTCAGCCACGACAGCGTCCGAGGAGAAGTGGAGCTTGTACGAGGTCCGCGGCGAGATCCGCTCCCAGAGCTGCGCGAACAAGGGCGACCCGAGGACTTCCTCCTTGAGACGCAGCTTCTTCCTGTCGCGAAGGTTGACGATTCGGCCCGTGAATGCAACCCCCGTCTCCTCCTCGATCTCCTTCTGGAGCGCGGAAGCGAACGTAGAGAACGACTCCTTGGCGATTACGGTCAACAGATTGACCTCTTCAACGTGGCAACGCTCGCCGTTCTCCATGACAGGAAGCCGAAGCCCGCGACCAACCTGCTGTCGCTTGCGCATGGGCGACTTGCCGTCCTGCAAGTTGCAGATCGTGAAGACGTTCGGGTTGTCCCAACCCTCGGCGAGGGCGGAGTGGCTGAAGATGAACCGTAGCGGCTCATCGAATCCGAGAAGCTCTTCCTTCCGCTGCATGATGCGCTCGAACGCATCAGCCGCATCCTTGGAGTCCGCGCGAGCCTCCTTGGCGACGCCTCGCGCAGTGACGGCGAAGTAGCCCTCGTGCACGTCCTTGACCGCGGGCATAGTCAACGCACGGAATCGCCCGTCGTTGAGAAGCGACGCGTATTCCTCTTCGAACCAGACGCGTAGCTTGGCGTCGTCAGGGGCGTAGTGGTCAACCTTCTCGATGAAGAAGAGCGTCAGAGGCTTGATCCGCGAAGTGATCTGACCGCGCCGCTTCTGCAGAAGGAGCTGGAGTTCCTTCTCAAAGTGACTCTCGACCGCCTGGCGAAGCATGAGCCGCAGTTGCTGCTCATCTGCCTCGGAGGTCGACGACCCAGCAGCAACCTTCCGGCCGTTACCGAACTCAACTACGCCTGCCTCGGCGTGAATGTCCTCGACCGACCAGCCCTGGTACAGATCGCGGCGGCCGCTCAGCTCGAAGAGGTCGTCGTCCTTACGGAGGGTGACGCGAGTGGGCTTCGTTCCCTGGCGGGTTGCCTTGTGAATAACCGCAGTTGCGGTCACGCCCGTCGGGGTGGCGTTGATCTTCGCGATCTCCACGTACGCCTCGTTGAGATTGGAGTCCTTCGTGATCGAAAGGACACCGATCCTCTTCACCAGCCTGGCCGCATAGGCGTCCACGGGCGTCAGACGGTAGACAAGGTGGGCCTTGGGGAGTCCGCTCTTCTCAGTCGGCGGGGTCGCTGAGTACCCCACGCGGAACAGAGGCTGGAGCTCGTCGATGGCTGGCTTCTGAGTCGGCCCGTCCAGGCTCTGCGGTTCGTCCATGATGACGACGGGCCGGCAGGCCCGCAAGAACTCGATCGGCGCGTAACCGTTCATCGCGTCGGTGGGTCGGTGGATCACGCGGTTGTTCGCGTCCCCGGTCATCGCGGCGATGTTGATGACCATGATCTGGAGGTGGGACGCCGTCGCAAACTGGCGCACGCGGGTGAGCGCGTTGCTGTCGTAGACGTAGTAGTCATACTGCAGCCCGTCGTAGATGTCCCTGATGTGCTCCCGAAGGAGCCTGAGGCTGGACAGGACGCCTTCGCGGATCGCCACGCTCGGTACAACGATGACGAACTTGCTGAAGCCGTACTGGCGGTGCAACTCAGCGATGGTGCGCAGGTATGCGTACGTCTTGCCGGTTCCCGTCTCCATCTCGACCGAGAACTCGAGGGGCATCTCCCCAGACTCGAGTGCGCGGCGCAGGGGCTCTGCAACTGCCGGCGCGACAGAGCCATCGTCAAGGTCGGTCGGCCGGTCCTGGACACGGCGAAGGTTCGTGCGAACAGTCTCAGGTGCCAGCGCCAGCGAGTTGCCGAACACGAGCTCCTGGAATGACTCGAGTGTGCCCTCCTCGCCGAACCCGGGAACCGCCACGCCCTGTTGCATCGAGTCCTGGCCGGCGAACAGTTCAACAACGCTGTCGATCGCATCGCGCTGAAACTGCTGATTGGCGTCGAACTTGATCTCTACAGCCATCAGACGGTCTTCACCGTGATGCCGAGGTTCTTGGCGTTCGTGAATGCGTTGGTCTTGACTGCGTCGCGTCCCGCGAAGCCGTCTTCGAGGAAGACAAGAACGCGAGGCTTGAGAGCGATGGCAGCGCTGGCAACTGCCTCAGTGATCTCAAGGCTCAGAACGACGGCGACACCATCGGCCAAAATCACCTCAGCGAGGTCAGCCTTGTCGCGGGCCCACTCGGCATCGAGTGCGACACCCTCCTTTAGGAGCACCTCACCCGCGAGCTCCTCCATCACATGGTCGCCGTCGTCGAGCGTCGACTCGCGCAGGTCGAAGAGATCCTGCGGGTCAGCTGTGGTCGCATCGCGGAAGCAGCTTTCGCTCAGGCGGAACGAGCGAATGCCAGCGTCAGGCGCCACGTCCTCAGCAGCTGAGGCGATCCTCGCCCGGGTGATGTCCGAAACCAGCGGGTAGTCGTCATACCCGGTCGGCTCCGGAAGTTGCACCATGATGAACCGGCGGTTGCCACCGTCTGCTGCGTTCTGTTGGAGAACGCCGTCTGCCGCCGAGCCGGAGCCTGCGAAGAAGTCGAGGACCAGGTCGCCGGTATCGGGTTTCGTTGCTAGCGCCAAGAGGTGTCGAATCAACTTGGTTGGCTTCGGTGTATCAAAAACGCTCTCGGAACTGGAGAACTCGACCCGCTCCAGAAGCTCTTTCTTGGCGGCGTCGTTCGTCCCCACTTCGTCAGCCCGCCACAACGTGTGCGGGGTTAGGCCCTGGCGCGACTCCGAAAGGAAGTGCTTTAGGCGCGGGACATTAGTCCCGTCGGCTCCAAACCAGATCCGTCCATCCTCTATCAGCTCTTCGAGGCGGGGAGCCGTAACGGTCCAACAACGTCCCTTCGGCGGCCAGAGTTTTCGGCCACCTGGCGTTGTGAGTTCATAGAACTGGGACTTCGTCGCATGCCCGGCCTGCGCGTTCAGGGAGACGGACTGCCATACGCCGCGGTAGTCGTTGTCGGGATTCGAATATCGATCCTCTACCTCGGCTGTAATAGGCAGCAGACCTCGAATCGCCTCAAACATAGTCTTGTCCCGTGCGTAACACAACAGGTAGTCGTGGGAAATCGAAAAGGCTCGCCGGTTCTCGCGGGTCGTGCGCTTCTCCCAGATGAATGACGTAATAAAGTTCTCCGGCCCAAAGATCTCGTCCATCAGAGCGCGAAGATTGGCCACCTCGTTGTCATCGATCGAGATGAAGATGACGCCGTCTTGGGTGAGGAGGTTCCGAGCCAGAACAAGGCGGGGGTACATCATCGACAGCCAGCGACTGTGCCTACGACCGGCAGTATCCGCACCGGATGACTTCCGGTTGCCCTGCTTGTCGAGCTGACCGCTGTACTCGAGGTAGGCACGGAGCGTGTCGGAAAAATCATCTGGATAGATGAAGTCGTTGCTTCCGGTGTTGTAAGGCGGGTCGATGTAGATCAACTTGATCTTGTCGTTGTAGGCCTTCTGCAGCAGTTTCAACGCCTCGAGGTTGTCACCCTCGATGAAGGTGTGGCGGGCCTCATCGAAGTTCGTCGACTTGTCAAACTCGGGCAGCAGCGCACCGCGACTCGGGGCCAGCAACGAGCGCACTGCCTCCTGCTTGCCGGCCCACATGAGTCCGAACCGCTCGCGCCCGTCCGCCGGCGCCGCAACCTCGGTGTCGAGCAGCTCTCCCAGCCGACCGGCGTCAAGGACGCCATCGGCAATCACCCCAGGGAACAGGTCCTGGAAGGCTGCCAACTTCTCAGCCGCCAGATCCGGCGAGTCCAGTTCGATCTTCGCCACCTCGTCGCTCATGTGCTCCCAATCTCTCGTCTGACGTGCAACCTGAAGGCTAGTGCCGACTACCCCGACCGTTCGCAGGTTCTGCGGGGTTCGTCCCCCTAGCCTTGGCCCATGTCAGCAGAACGTACCGACACAATCCCTACGCTCGAGGGTGATGCCGCGGCCGCGGTGGCCCACAGGGGCGGGCACGTCCAGATCATCGCGGCGGCCGGGTCGGGCAAGACCGAGGTCGTGTCTCAGAGGGTCGCTTCGCTGATGGCCGACGGTGAAGCCCCTGAATCGATCGTGGCCTTCACCTTCACGGAGAAGGCGGCAGCCGAGCTCAAGGAGCGCATCCGGGAGCGGGTGACGGCCAAGATGGGCGACACTGCCACCGATCAGCTCGGGAGGCTGTACGTCGGCACCATCCACGGCTACTGCTTCCGGCTTCTGCAGACCTACGTGGCCAAGTACGAGACGTACACACCCCTTGACCCGAACCAGCTCACCAACCTCCTGTATCGGGAGGCCAATCGGTTGAGGCTTCGCCGCTTGGACGCCGGCGAGAAGTTGTTCCGAGGGATCACCGCGTTCCAGGAGAACATCGACATCGTCGAGAACGAGTTGATGCGGGTCGAGGATCTGCCCGAGAGCCCGTTCCGCGAGTCGGCCGAGCTCTACTACGCGATGCTCGACGGCTACCGCTTCATGTCGTTCGGCACGCAGATCGTCGAGGCGGTGCGCGCACTTGAGGACACCACGATCCGCGCGGCTGTGACCGCCGACCTCAAGCACCTGATCGTTGACGAGTATCAGGACGTCAACCCGGCGCAGGAGCAACTCATCCGCCTGCTCTCGAAGCCCCACGGCACCGCCGACGTCGTCGTGGTGGGTGACGACGACCAGGCGATCTACCAGTGGCGCGGATCCAATGTCGACAACATCGTGTCCTTCAAGGACCGCTATCCCGGCGTCGCCCAATTCAGCCTCCTGATCAACCGCCGATCGCGACCCGGCATCGTGCAGCTCGCAAACGGCTTCGCGCAGTCGATCCCAGGGCGCCTTGTGAAGGAGATGGGGTTGTTCCGAGCGGACGCCGGGCCCGCCGTCTCCATCGCGGTCGGCCACGACGCCGAGCAGGACGAGGCCGATGCGATCGCCCTCGATATCGAGGCGCTCCACGCGCAGGGCGTGCGCTACCAGGACATCGCGATCCTCGTCCGAGGCCGCAACGCCTACACGAGAATCCTCGATGCTCTCGACATCTCGAAGATTCCTGTCCAACCCGGCGGTCGGACCGGCTTGTTCCAACAGCCCGAAGCCGCGGTCTTTGGCGAGACCTTCTCCTGGCTCTCAGGCGTCGACTGGGCACCGGGGCGCTTCATCAAGCGCGAGAAGACTCTTCTGCCTGACCTGCTTGAGGACTATCGGAGCGTCTTCGGGCTCAGCAACGAAGACATGCAGAAGCTGCAGGGCCACCTGATCAGGTGGAAGTCCAAGACGACGCAGGACCCGCCGGACTTCGACCCGAGCCTCGTCCGGGAGTTCTACGACCTGACGGTGCTGCTCCGGATCTCGGAGTGGGACCTCTCGGACGCTCAGCAGCGCAACCGCCTGGGCACGCTCGCCCGCTTCACGAACGTGTTGGCCGACTACGAGTCGGTCACTCGGCGTTCTCGGCGAGACCCCGAGAACCCGTCCGAACAGGTCGGCGGAGCGGTCGGCAACGAGTGGTTCTACCGCAACTTCGCCTTGCTCCTCGTCAACTATGCCACGGGCAGCTACGACGGATTCGACGGCGAGGAGGATCTGCTCGGGGACGGTGTCGCGCTAGGCACCGTCCACGGGGCGAAGGGCTTGGAGTGGCCCGTGGTGTTCCTGCCCTCCCTCACCGAGGGGCGGTTCCCGTCCAGCCGTTCGGGCCGCGTGAAGGATTGGCTCGTCCCCCGCGATCTCTTTGAGGCTGCTCGCTATGAGGGCTCAGACGCCGAGGAGCGCCGGTTGTTCTACGTGGCGCTAACCCGCGCTCGCGACTGGGTGTCACTGTCGTCGCACTCGAAGGTCACCAAGAACGCGACGAAGGCTTCGCCGTACATCCTGGAGGCTCAGGCGCTCGCGTCCAGCGCCGGGCTACCAACGGAAGCCGAACCGCGGGGCATCGAGATTCCCGACCTTGCGGTGAGCTACTCAGAACTCGAGGCGTACATCACCTGTCCCCAGTCGTACCTCCTGCGCAACGAGCTTGGGTTCATGCCCCCGGTGAAGTCCGAGATCGGGTACGGCAACGCGGTGCACCACATCATGCGCGTCATCGCCGAGCACGCTCGTGCGACTGGGAAGCTGCCGACGCCGAAGCAGATCAACGATCTCCTCACGTCTGACTTCTTCCTGCCGTTCGCCAACAAGGCGGCTCACAAGGAGATGCGCGAGAAAGCCCGCCTGCTCGTCTTCAAATACGTCAAGGAGAACCAGGACGACATCAGACGGACCTGGGCCACTGAACGACCGTTCGAGCTGTACCTCGACGGCGTGGTGGTCAGCGGGCGCGCCGACGTCATCTACGACGAGCACGACGGCGTGATCGACAACCTCGCCATCGTGGACTACAAAACCGCCACCGGAGGAGAGATCCACCCGCTCCAACTGCAGGTCTACGCGGACGCCGGACGCCGCGAGGGCCTCACCGTGGGAGCTGCGTTCATCCACGACATGAGCAAGACCACTCGCCACACAGTCGACATCACCGAAGAGTCGGTGAAGCAGGCCGAGGAGACCGTGACCGAGGCAGCTGGGTTGCTGAGGAAGCGCGACTTCACGCCAAAGCCGGAGAGGTCGAAGTGTGTGGCCTGCGACGTGAAGACGGTGTGCGGCGCCGCAAAGCTCAAGTGAGCGGCACGACGCTTCCTGCGTTCTCAAGTTGAGTCCAGAACTTGAGGTGAGCGTCGTGTCCTCGACCGACGGTGTCGGGTCGCCCTGGCGCCTGCTCCGCACTCGGAACATAGTTGCGCAACGTCTCCCCCACGTGATCGCGGGTCAGCATGATGAACGCGACCTGGTGCCGGGAGGCCATCACGCAGAGGCGGCCCGTCTCCAGGTCGAACGCCGACGGATCGGCGACGCCTGACAAGGGGTGAACGGCAATCATCACTGGCCGCTCGAGCCCTTGCCAGCGCTCCGGCGTGTCGACTCGAATTTGGTAGGCCCACGACCCGAGGGCAGCAGAGAGCGCCGAGTTCATGACGCGGTGGCTGCTCGTGACGCCGATGTCGGCAGGCGTGAGTGGCCGTTTCTCGTCGCCGAACCTCAGCGTTGTCCCTCCTCCAAGCAGCTCGCCGACGACCTTCGCCGTTGCAGCAGCTATCTCGTGATCGACCTCGATCGGCGGTCCGTGGTCCGGAGTGGGGATGGTCAGTGCGAGCGGTCTGCCGGCCGCGAGCGCATCGCCCCAAGGGCTAGACAGCTGCAGGCCCCGGGCCCCGACGGCGACGTACGCCTCGAAGTCGAAGTCGTAGAAGGGCTTCACGAAGTCGACGGACTCGTTCGGAAGCCTCCGGCAGGCCGGCAACGACCCAACGAAGCGGACTGACTCCAAGGTCGGTTCCGCGAGTACGACCTCCGGCGCTGCCTCGTGTGGCGCACGTGGCGAGGTCTCCCAGCGTCGTACATCAATGGGGACAACTGGCGGGATCTGCCCCGGATCACCGATCATCAGGAACTTTGCACTGACGAGTGCGCACTGCATCAGGTCTGCCCAGCTCATCTGCCAGGCCTCGTCGATCGCGAGCAGGTCATACGGGGCAGACAGGTCCGTGAGGGACCACTTGGCCGTCGTCGCGACGGTAATTCCGGGTCCGTGCGGCAACTCCTTCTTGTCCGTCACCCACAGAATGCTCGCCGGGAAACCGTCGGGCGCCCGGAGCCCACTGCTGGAGAAACGAGCCACCCGCAAGTCTGGGTGCTCCTTCGCCCATCGCAGGCAGATGTCGTCGGCCTGGCTGTTTGTCTGGGCGGCCACGGCAATCTGCATGCCGCCCGCGGCCAGGGCCGACAGAACCTCGATGACGGTGTGCGTCTTGCCCGATCCCGGTGGAGCTTTAACGACGGCAAGCCGGCCCCCGCCGGAGATGTAGATGGTGAGGTCCTTACGCAGCTTGGCGTACTCCTCGTCAATGACGTCGAGACTCATACCGTCACCTCCCCGGCGATCTGGGCGACATCATCGAAGACGAGGTCGGTGGCACCGTCATCGCCGCTGATCTCGATCGGCGCGGATGCCTTGCCATGCGTAAGCCACGCGCCGGGGCCATCCGCGGCCGACCAGACGCGCTGGCTTCGCCGCTGTGTGAGGCTGGCGGCATCCGATTGGACGAAGGCGACATCGACCCCAACCCACGCCTTGTCGGCGGGCTTCGCCATGATCGGCCCGAGAAGCGGCTTGGTCTTCCGACCGGTCCACTCCACCGTCACCAGAAGATCGCCGTCTGTCGCGCCGATCTCGACAATGGTGGCCTCATGTCCCCGGGAGCCGTGGGGAGCCACTCGGGCATTCTCGCGGAGTCGGTGCGGCAGCGTCGGGTCCAGGCGGACTACCCATCGGGGGACGGTCGATCGGCCGACCCCAACGTCGTACACCCCAACCACGTGGGATTCGAAGGCGCGGCCGTCGTCAAGTGCCTCACGGAACAGCGCTGGGTCGTCGTGGATGAGATAGCCGACGTACGCCTCGTCGGCTGCGGAGTGAATGAGGTATCGGGAAGCAGCCGCGGAGCCGTGGAAGTCGGTCTCCGGATGGGCAACAAAGGCAGGGCCCTGGCTTGGGTCGTTGAGGCGAAGCTCGATCCGCTGGTGCTGGAACCAGAACTCAGCGTGTGCCTTCGTCACGAGTTCGCCGACGCCACCATTCATCGGCCGGTCGTTGTTGGCCATCAGGTCATATGCCTGCTCCGTCAGCTTCCAGCGACGCAGCAACTCCTCGTGCAAGATGGCGGAGATCGCGCCTGCGGCCTCGCTGACGTCACCGCCTTCGCGGCGACCTTCCTGCCACGCGGTCACGAGCTCACTGAGGTCATCGCGCTCAAGCGTCGGATCGAGCGTTGGGGAGACGGTGAGACCCTCAGCTTCTGTTGCTGCCAACAATCGGGCGTCACGGTCACCCTGAGTGGTAAGCCATGCGAGTTGGTACCCAAGGTGAGCAGTGCGGGCATCCTGAGCGGGGAACACATATGAGTCGCCCAAGAGTTGGCTTGCGCTAATGACATGCTGGTTGCCGACCCGCGAGGTGTCGCGGAACATCCAGCCGGCAACGCGCCCCAGAGCACGGAGGATGTCCTGATTCTCGCCGCCGAACTTGGTCTGCGAGTAGGTGTAGCTGAGTTGGTGCAGCATCGCGATGTGCTGGCCGTTTGGCAGCCAGACCTGACGTAAGTCCCCCAGCTCGGGCTTCTGAGGAACCGGGTCGAAGGTCCAGTTGTGCACACGAAGGTGCTCCAGCAGCTCCTCCGCGAACGTCGCGCAGAGGACGGCGACGTCGTCGCGGACACGGCCGTCGGGCACGGACTCGATGCGTGGTTGCGAGCCGACTGTGCCCCAGGCGATGCCCCAGGGCCGCGACTCACCGGCCATCCGGACGAAGGCGACGATCATGGCCTGATCGGGCGGCATGATCGCGTGGTGGATCGTGTCGTACCGCTGAAGCGGACGACCGGCCTGCCACGCTTCCAACTTGCGAGCGATCGCTCGTACTGAAGTCATTAGCCGACCAACTGGCGCTGGAGGTCTGCCTCGCGGTCGTCGGCAGGCTCGACCCCGGCCATGAGCTCGAGTGCTCGCGAGATGGTGGTCTCGCCGAGGAACCGGGCGACCTCACCGCCGAGGAGGATTGGGTCGTCTGCCGCCGTGGCTCTGGCATGGCACCGTGGCGCCAGGTCACAGAAGGACAAGCAGGCCTCCGAGTAGTCCGTAGGCGCATCGAGCACACGCTTGATCAACGCGGGGTTATCTGCAGAGAAGTCATCGTCGCGGACCACTCCGAGAGCGACCTGCTCCAACCGATCGAATCCGCGCTCGGCGCGGATGGCCTGATAGGTCAGGTCTTCATTGGCGCGGACGGACGGTGAGTTCGAACCCGGCCAGGTGAAGACGAGGAACCCGTGGGTCGAGATCTCGATTTCGTCAGTAAGCCCGAGGGCGTCAACAGCGAGCCGCATCGCGTGCTCGTAGACGCCGGCTTGGGCGCGCGCGGAGGCGAGCTGCTGGGGGTCGGTGTGTCCGCCGCGGTCGGGAAAGACCTTGACCTCGCCGACCGTCACCCGCGGCCGACCATCAACCGTGGTCGTCACAGTGACCGCGTCGATGATGAGGAGCGCCTCGGGGAGAATCACGCCCTTGGGGATCTTGATCATTGGCGCCGCGACGATCGACTCAGCCGATGCAGGGTCGGCAGCGATACGCCGAAGCCAGTCTTCGGTCTTCCGAAGGGCCTGATCGATCGTCGTTACCCGAGTACCGCCGTTGAGCTTGAGTCGGAGATCGAGGAGTCCCGAGGATCCGTCCGGCAAGCACTTCTTGCGTTCCAACGCCTGGCGAAGCTTCTGGGCATCGTCATGGAACAACCCAGCCTCGAACCGGTTCCCTCTGGCAATCGCGAATGGCGACTGACCGAAACTCACCTCGAGGCCAACAGCCTTCGCTGCCTCGTCCAGGCGAACATTGTGGACGGCCGAGAGAGTGTTCGCGTCGCAGGTGGGGTTCTTCGCCCACTGCTCAAACCTGCCTCGGGTGTTGCGGCGAGCTTCCTCACGGATCTCGTCGACGCTCGGCGCTTCTGCGCTCTGGCCTGTCACCTTTCACCTCCACCTTCCCAGGAGAGGCTAACGACTTCGTCCGACACTAGGCCGCGGAATCGAGCCGGTTGGCCCCGGTCATTCACGAGGCGGCCTGAGCGCGTCGATTTGATCTTGTCGCCGTGACTGGGATCCGTGGGCAGGTCTGGCCGCTCGACGTGGTGGTCGAGTTCTCCAGGGGGCTCGGGACGAGTGCGGGGCTCGCGGCGGGGCGCGGACGATGACGGCGACGCAGCGCAGATGCTGGGTCAGCGGCTCGGGACGGGGATGCGGCGCAGGACGGTGAAGGCGTGTTGCAGGGCGAGGGTCCAAGGCCAGTCGTGCTGGAGGCGTAGGTAGACGCGGCGGCTGCCATGGGTGATCCGGGCGGCGGAGTGCAGGAGGCGGTAGCGGATCGTCTTCCACTCCGCCCGCGCCAGCGATGGATCGTCGACCAGCAGGGTGGTCTGGGTCCAGGCGAGCAGGTCGGCGGCGGTCAGGGCGAGCTCGAGCCACGCTTGGTTGATCGCGAAGACGCGGGACGGGAGGCGTCCGAGGCCGGCGTCCTTGGCCTGCCGGATCCGGTCCTCGACGCGGGCGTGGGCGCGGTGTCTGGCTCCGAGGAACGCGAGCTGCCCGACGCGGGTGTTGGTCGCGACGGCCTGGTAGCGGTACCCGTCGCGTTCCTCGAAGACGTCGAGCTGGGCGCCCGGGTGCGGGCGTTCACGGCGGACAAGGACCCGCATCCCGGTCGGCCACTCACGTCGTGGGGTGGCCTTGGGCGGCTTGGCGCCGGTGAGGGCGACCTGTTTCGCGCGGGCGCGCCGGCGTTCGGCGGCGCGTAGCCGCTGCACCTCGGCGAGGACGTCGGTGATCTCGGCGACCTCGGCGCCGTCACGGTGGCCACCATCGGCGTCTACCGCGGCTGTCCACGCCCACGCCGGGAGCAGGGTGAGCGCGGCGCGGACGTCGTCGGTGACCGCGTACCCGGTCGAGTACTCCAGCCCGGTCTCGACGAGGTGGTCGACGAAGGCGTGGGAGAACCCCGCGCCGTCGGTGCGGACCAGGATCCGTCCCGTCCGGGCCGCGTCGGGCAGCTGGGCCAGGGCCAGGTCGAGCAACGCGATGTGGTCGGCGGCCGTGTTCGACCCGGCGCGGCCGGTCCGCAAGATGCCCGCGAGGGCCTCGTTGGTGTTGTCGCAGAACGCCAGGATCGGATGGAAGCCGTACCCGGACTTGAAGTTCGCCGACGCCAGCTCCTTGTCCGAGTGGACGTCCACGAGGGTGGCGTCGATGTCGACCACGACGTAGTCCAGGTCCCGGCCCGCCGCCCGCGACGGCGGCAGCACCCGACCGGTGACCTCTGCGCGGGCCAGCCAGGCCCGTTCCCGGGCCGCCGCCCGGGCCCTGCGCAGGCCGTCCAGCCGTCGCTCGTCGACACCGGCGAGGACCCGCCACGCCGTGGGTGGTGAGGCGACCGGGCCGTGCAAGTCGGGCTGCTGCCCGAGGCCGGCGATGTCCCCGATCGCCTCCCCGCCGTCGGCGAGCATCACCGCCAGGTCGACCAGTACCTGCCCCGGATCGTGGCCCCCGCCGCGGGACCGGACCCCGTCGACCGCGAGCGCATACTCGGCGCGCAACCCGGTCCGCTCGGCGAGCTCACGCAGCAACGCGACCCCGGCGTGCGACACGACCCCGGTCCCGTCCGCGGTCACCACCGACCACGGACGCCTCGATGTAGCCTTCACGCGGGAAGTGCCTCTCTTCGCGGTGCTCTGGGACCTTAGACAAGTCCAGAATCCACTGCGGGACAGGCACTTCCTGCCGTTACACGGTCACAACACGCGACCGATCATGAATGACCAGGGTTAGCTCTGCCCCTGCATCAGCCTGGCTCCAGACACAGCCGCCGGCCCTCTGGAGTCGATATGAACCACGCCCTGACGACCTTCATCGTCATCACCATCACCACCCTCGGGGCCTGGTGGTTCATGGGACGTCCCCCGACCGACTTCATCACCCTCATCAAGGTGATAGGCGTGCTCACAACCTCGGTCCTGATCGCTCAGCACGCCCCTTCAGCCACCGCCGACCTACTCAAGACACTGATCAGCAACGGCCCCGGCGGCTAACTGCGGATCCGGGTCTGAGGCGTCTATGGGCCGTTCTACGCGCCCTCAGCCCATCACGGCGGCCAGTCATGGCGGCGCGATCGAGGCGTCAGAAGCCGAGCCCGCGATCTCAAAGTGAGCCCAAAGCGAGCCTTAAGGCCGGTTTTGCGGAGTCGACCCCGACGACCCAAATCGCATCACCGCAGGTCAACGCCGGTTTTCGTAAGCAACGCGACGCACTCAACGTGGTGCGTCATCGGGAACTTGCCCAGTGCCGACGGGCCGCCCCGAGACACCTGCGCACCGGCGGGGCGCTCGGCGCTCACGGCCGCGCCACGTTGCATGGCAGCAGCGCGCAGGCGCGACGGGCCACCGCCAGGCGCGTGACCGGGTGCCGCTCCTCCCGGAGCTGCTCGCGGGCCAGCCGCTGCAGCCGAACCCGGTCACCGTCAGCCTCCGCCAGCCGCGCCTCCAGCAAGGCCAGCTCGTTCGAGGCCGCGGCGTCCGCCACGTCGCTTGTCCTGCCGGTCGCGGGCAGTTCCCACCAGGGGCCGGGGCAGGCCAGGCGTGCTGGGCTGCGGGTGGCTGGGTCGGCGGCCAACGCGAGCAGGGCCGGGACAGCGATGCTCGCAGTCATGCCACGCTCGAGGACGGCGTCGGCCAGGACGTCGAGCAGGGCACTCTCGGTCCACAACCGGGCCGGCAGCCCGACCTCGGCACGCAGGTCGTGACACCGGGCGGCCATGTCCGCCAAGTCAGGATGGCCGAGGACGTCCAGGACCGCGGCACGCTGCCTCTCGGCCAGCTCGCTCGAACGCCGCGGCCCGCGACCGCCGGCCGTCGACGGTGTGGAGGGGCGGGGAGGAGGGTTCTTCCTCTGGGTCAAGAACTCTGGGTCGGGCCGCACACCTGCGGCCACCCTCGCCGCAGAAATGCGGCTACCCCTGGCCGCAGAAATGCGGCCACCCCCATCCACACCCGCGCGGGCACCCGCGGTCGCGGCCGTGCGGGGGACCGACAGCTGCGAGGGGGTGGCCGCAGATCTGCGGCCACCCCCTCCCCCGCCACCTCGCATGCCCGAGCAGGCGGCTCCTCCCGACAAGACCCCTGGAGCCCCGGACCGCTTGCTGGCGCTCGCGCCAGGCGCGGCGGTCCGGACGACGTACCGATTGGTGAGGTTGACCGGTCCACGCCGGCGCCGCTCGACCACCACCGCCCCGACCGCGACGAGCTCCTTCATCGCCCGGTCGACGGTGTCGGTGGACCGCTTCCGCAGCCGCTGCGCCAGCAGCCGCCGGCTCGGCATCCTCGCCCCCGACGTCTGCCCGTACCGCAGCAGCACTGCATACAACCGGACCGCCACGTCGGAGACGTCCGCGTCGAGTAGCCACTCCGGGACGATCGCGAACCGGTCTTCCACGACCAGCAGGTCACGCTCGGCGCCGACGACCGTGTCGCCCGGCGCGCCGTCATCCGGGCCGATCTGGCCGCAGGGGGCGCCGCGTTCGGCCGCCGCCGGCACAGCCAGCGACGAACCGTCGTCTTGGTGACTTACGATCTGGGTGGAAGCTGAAAGAGTCATCACGTCCGAGGCTCCAGACATCGAGCCCGCTCCAAGCCGACGTCCAGGTCGGCGAGCGGGCCGGTTGACGGGGAACGGAACGACCCCCTCCCGGCGTCCAGAGCACTGCTCTCGCCGGTGGTCACTTTGGTGGTCACTACGTCCTCCCGCAGCGACCTTCCAGGACCGGAGCCGTTCCTACGCCATCTGGCCTCTGAACAGCACGAACACCCACCCGGACCCCACCTACGACCACCCACCCAAACAGGACGAGCATCGGTTCCTAAACCGTGTGTCGGAGGTTCGAGTCCTCTCGGGGGCACGTCTGACCTGCACCTTTGTCGTCGATCATTGGCTTCATGCATCGTTTTCGGGTCAAGTGGTCACTTTGGTGGTCACAACAGGATCCGCTCAAACCGCACGATCATCGTCGCTCGAGGTCAGCCACACCGAGCCTGCCAGGAGTCCTAGGATCGCGGCGCT
Organism: Kineosporia sp. A_224; assembly: GCF_002198655.1. Classification (GTDB taxonomy): domain Bacteria; phylum Actinomycetota; class Actinomycetes; order Actinomycetales; family Kineosporiaceae; genus R-H-3. The sequence goes on along the minus strand of NZ_MWLN01000113.1, from coordinate 4,165 downwards.
CGCCCCATGACACCGGCCGGCCACCCCCCCTCACGCCTACACAGGCTCACATGACCGGACGTGAGCACTCGGTTTCTGCATCCGCGGTCACCGACTCGAACGGCCTTGTGACCGTACTCTCCGGTGGTTCGCTTCGAGCCGATCATGCGCGTGCCGGTGAGAACGCCGCGACCTTGGGCCGGGCCTCTGCGCCGCGTCACGTGGAAGTTTGGGCCACGGAACAGCGGGCTCGAAGCGGCACAGGACCGGAGGCATGACGATGGCGCGAGGGGACTACCACCGCTGGATGTACCGCGGTGGCCGGCCGAATGCCTGGGCCCGATGGCAGAACAGGCTGTCCGCGTGGCTGCACGCCCGCGGGGTGATGCCACGCCGACTCGTCACGCTGGAGGTGCCCGGCCGGGTCAGCGGACGCACTGCCGCCGTGCCGTTGGTACTGGCCGAACTGGACGGCGAGCGCTACCTCGTGTCGATGCTCGGCGATCGCGTCAACTGGGTCGCGAACGTGCGGGCTAACGACCACCTCGCGACACTTCGCCATGGCGTGATCGAGGCGGTCACCCTCGAGGAGGTGCCACAGGCACTGCGGCCCCGGGTGATCCAGCGGTACGTCCAGGTGGCGCCCGGCGGCCGGCCGCACATCGGAGTGGACCGGCACGCCCCATTGAAGGCGTTCGCTGCTGTCGCCGCGGCGACACCGGTCTTCCGCGTACGCGCTCAACCACCACAACCGACCCGACCGGCAGCCCGCTGAGGTCCGTCATGTCCGCGTCTCGGCAGGACCCCGCGCACCCTCTACGGCTTCCGACGCGTGATCTACCCTGGCGGAGCCAGAGCGTTCGGCTGAGGCGGGAGGCGATCCGGATGGTGCCCGGTCAACGGACGGCGGTCATGGTCGCGGCCGGGCTTCTCGGTGGGTTGGCTGCTGCCGGTGCCGTGTTCGCCCTTGCGGTCGGGCCGGGCCAGGACGAGCCGGGCGTGCTGTCACCGGCACTCGTCGTGACTCCGACGACCACCAGCGGGACGGCATCGACCGGCCCCACACCCTCCACGGTGCCGTCGGGTGCGCCGTCGGGCAGCGCACTCCCCGATTCGGACGACGCCGCCGACGACCCGGAGGAGGTCCCGCAGCCCGTCGAGACCCTCGACGACGATGACTGACGGCGATCACTGACGACGATGACTGACGACGATCATGGCTAGGGGCCTGTACCCGGGTGTCAGGCGCCGCGTCCCTGGTGTGCGGGTCCGGATCCTGGTCACGATGCTGCTGTTGTCCGCGGCCGGGATGGCCGTGGCGGGTGGGGTCTTCACCGTGGTTCAGCGGCGGCAGGTCCGTGACGACGCGATCCGTACGGTGACCGCTGACAGCCACGAGTTCCGCCAGTTCATCGACGGCGACCGGGCGGGGGCGGATGTCGCCACGCTCCTGGAGGCCGCCCTTGAGCGGCAGGTCCCCACCGAGCACGAGACGTTCCTGGCCCTGGTCGACGAACGACCGAGGTTCGTCCCCACCGGACGCCGACCCGTCCGGCTCGAGGACGAGCCGGCGGTGATGGCGGTGGTGCGGTCATTGGCCGCCGATGCCCCCACGAAGGTCCGAACCGTCGACACGTCGGGCGGTCCGGTGGTGTTCACCGCTCTGCAGGTCCGCGTCTCCGGGCGCCCGGAGGTAGGGACGCTGGTCGTCGCGGTCGCGGTCGGGCCGGCGACGGCCCGGGTGGAGGCCGCCGCCAGGCAGTACGCCCTGCTGTCCGCGTTGTCCTTGATCGCGGTGGGCACTGCGGGTTGGGTGGTCGCCGGCCGCCTCCTGCTGCCGCTTCGCCGGTTGCGGTCGGCGGCCGAGGACCTGTCGGCGCGGGATCTGAGCCGTCGGGTCCCCGTCAGCGGACGCGACGACGTGTCCGCCCTGGCCCGCACCGTCAACGCCATGCTCGACCGGCTGCAGACATCGTTCGAGGTCCAGCAGACATTCCTCGACGACGCCGGTCACGAGCTGCGCACCCCCCTGACCATCGTGCGCGGGCACCTCGAGGTCCTCGACACGGCCGACCGGCAGGACGTGGACCAGACGCGAGACCTGGTGCTGGACGAGCTGGACCGGATGAGCCGTCTCGTCGACGACCTCATCGTGCTCGCCAAGGCCGGCAGGCCGGACTTCGTCCGCACCCGGCCCACTGATCTGGATCAGCTCGTCATCGATGCCGTGGAGAAGGCCGCAGCCCTTGGACGGCGCCGCTGGACGGTCGACGCCCTGACCGGCCGGACGGCTGTCCTGGACCCACAGCGGATCACCCAGGCGCTCCTGCAGCTCGCGGTCAACGCCGTCCAGCACACCACCCAGGGTGAGGAGATCGGCGTCGGCGCCGCGGTCGGCAGCGGCACGGTGCAGCTGTGGGTCCGCGACAGCGGACCGGGCGTCCCGCCGGACGAGGCCGACCGCATCTTCGAACGGTTCAGCGGGACCGGCGAAGGCTCCGGGCTGGGCCTGTCGATCGTCACCAGCATCGCCGCGGCGCACGGCGGAACCGTGTCGGTCGGCGACGCCCCGGCAGGCGGGGCCGTCTTCACCATCCGGCTGCCGGGAGTGGCCCTGGTACCCGCTGCGTCCACCGCACCGCCCACTGCACCTGCCCGAGCACCGGCGCGGGCAGGAGCCGCACCTGCCGCAGGAGACGCCGGCGGTACGACCGGGTCCGGCGACGGGACGGGCCCGCGGTGACCAGCGTGCTCGTCGCAGAGGACGAGGCGAGGATCGCGCAGTTCGTCGTCAAGGGCCTGCGCGCAGCCGGGTACACGACCACGGTTGCTCCCGACGGGCCGTCGGCCCTCGACCAGGCGATGTCAGGCATCCACGACCTCGTCGTCCTCGACATCGGGCTGCCCGGGCTCGACGGGTTCACCGTTCTGCGGCGGCTGCGCGAGGCACGCAACAGCGTGCCGGTCATCATCCTCACCGCCCGGGACTCGGTCGCGGACACCGTGGCCGGCCTCGAAGGGGGCGCGGACGACTACCTGAGCAAGCCGTTCCGGTTCGAGGAGCTCCTCGCCCGGATCAGGCTGCGGCTGCGCGCCACCGGCGGCGCCGGCGCCGGCGAGGCGACGGTGCTGCGCAGCGGCGATCTCGAGCTCGACCTGCGGGCGCGGCACGCGACGGTCGCCGGCCGCCGGGTCGAGCTGTCCGCTCGCGAGTTCACGCTGGCCGAGTCGTTCCTGCGCAACCCGGGTCAGGTGCTGTCCCGGGCACAGCTGCTCGACCGGGTCTGGGGGTACGACTTCGAGCCGGGCTCGAACGTCGTGGACGTCTACGTCCGGTACCTGCGCCGCAAGCTCGGCACGGACATCATCGAGACCGTCCGCGGCGCGGGGTATCGGCTCGTCACCGGGGCGGAGCGGAACGACGACATGCAGTGACGGCGTGGGATGAGAGTGCTCTCACCGCGCTCTCCCGGCCGTCTCATGGCGCGGTCTGACTGTTGGTGCAGCGCCGAAGGGCGCCTGCCCCTATGAAAGGACCATCCCATGACTCCCCGGAAGACCTTCGTTCTCGGTCTCGCCGCCGTGGCTGCCGCCGTCGTCGCCGGCGGCGGCACCTTCGTCGCCCTCGCCCCGGCGAGCGCGACAGCGCCGCTGTCCACGGTCCGGCTGACGAGCGGCTCGGACGACACGTCACCGCCCTCGGTGCGCAGCGACGACCGGTCCGGCACGCCCTCCGACGACTCCACCGAGCACGGCTCCGACGACTCCACCGAGCACGGCTCCGACGACTCCACCGAGCACGGCTCCGACGACTCCACCGAGCGTGGGTCCTCGGGTGACTCCCATGGCGAGCACTCCGACGACGAAGGCTCGCGGAGCTGACTCGAGCCGCACTGAAGGCCCGGGGCGCGCCCCGTCCCCGGGCTCGAGGCCCCGTCCCCATCAGGGGCGGGGCCTCGACCCGTCAGGCGCTATGAGCCCGCCGCTGGATGAGAGGTCTCTCATCCAGGTCTAAGGACCGGCTCACAGCGGAGCGAAAGGCTTCTCACACCGGGACCGAACGGTCCCTGCTCGTTCCGACCGGAGAGGTCCGTGCTCCCATGGGTCTGCCCCTGCACCCGCTCGTCGTCCACGCTGCGACCGTGCTGCTGCCCCTGTCGCTGCTCGGCGTCGTCGTCGCCGTCCT
>NZ_MWLN01000112.1 GCF_002198655.1 Kineosporia sp. A_224 | reverse complement strand
CATGATGGACATCCTCCCGGGGCCACGTCAGGCCCCTGATCTCGGATGTCCGTCAAACCGGGTCAGCCTCAGCTGACGCGGCGCGCTCCCAGGGTTGGCAACAGGTCAAGGTCAGGGACGATGCGACCCAGCCGTTCCACCGTGACACCCCTGAGCTTTGCGCTCAGCGCCTGGAGAACGGGCACACCATTCAGTTGAGCCTCGCCTTCCACGACGACGCTTTCGTGCCAGCCGGACAGCACGGGTACATCATCAACCTCACTGGTGACGCCGGCGACTTCCCGTACTGCTAAACCCTCCACCGCGCTGCGGGCGCCCGTGAGTACGTGATGCGCATCGGCGCGTTGGTCCTGAACTCGACCACTGCCTCGTGCCCACCACCACCGCGTGAGGCATGATGTGCCGGGCACGCCGGTCACGGGACCGGCGGACGGCGAAGGTCCCGGCGCACCGCTAAGCGTCGTCCCCATGACTCGACGAGCGCTTCCGGCTCGCACAACTGAACTGACGCTCGCCTTCGAGGTGCCGAGAGGCAACCCGGACTGGCCGACGGTCTCGGTCCTGTTCGATGGCAAGCCGGCATTCGAACGCGTCGCCCCTGAATGGGCCGGGTTCGACCCTGACGAGATCCTGGGACGCGCGTCCCCGCTTCTGCCTGTCCATCCGTGGCGACGAGTGGCCGTGTACCGCTGCAGTTGCGGCATCGAGGGCTGTGGCGTCATCGCACCCTTGATCGCCGCGCCGTACGAGATGGTGACCTGGTCGGACTTCCGCGACTACACCGGCGTATTCGTCGGACCAACACACGATCCGGACCCGGACGGTGGCCGCGAGTGGAACGTCCACGACGCGCGCTTCTCAGGCATCCAGTACCGCGCCGAAGTCGCGCGGGCCAGCGCGGACAGGTCGTGGGAGACCCCCCGACGAGCAACCGCACGCCTGGTCAAGCCGCTCGTAGAGGATCTGGTCCTCCAAGTCGGGCTCACCAGCGTAGAACGAGTCCAGGTCTGGCCGGCACATAAGGCCGAGGGGGTCGAAGTCACGCTTCGACACCGAGACAGCCCAGATGCCGACCCGCGATGGGAGACCCTGCACATCACCGAGCCCACCGACGACCCCGAGCGCGGCGCCTTCGCGATCGCTTCGGCACTTCGGGCGGTGGCCCCGACTGATTGGCCTCATGCTTTCGGCCGGCGAGCTCCCAGCCAATGACGCGCCCCCGTGGTCGCACGACGGACAGGCGCCCAGGTCCACGGTCTGCCAGACCCACGCCTGCTCACCCAGCAGATACGTGGTCAGCCACGCAAGGCGGGTCAGCGGTGTCGACGCCGCGTGAGCACTGACCCCCTGGCGCCGGGTGAATGTCACGGGGTCAGCAAGGTGCGGGGCGCACGCCGGCGCCTGGCTCTCCAATCGCAGGATCAGAGGATAGGAACCCAGCGCAACCAGGTCGCCCTCTCCTGCGCGGTTAGCGCCTCGAGCATCACTTGCTCCACCTGGGTCGGGGTCAAGGGCTCATCATCCGGCACCGGGCCCAGCGGGACTGCGTACCAACCCTGCTCACCGTGGCTGAGCAACACCGACGCTGGCCGCCGATCGTCGGCGATCGCAACGACGGTGCCCCACGAACGGTGCACCAAGACGGACTCCTCGCGATCCGGCTGCATTCCTCGCAGCCAGGCCCGGACGACGTCCGGCTCATCCAGCCTCGCGGTCCCAGAAGCCATCACCGTTCGCCGGAAGGACAGCGACGAACTACGCACAGCGACCCACTCCGCGCGCTCCCCGACGGCAGCGTCGGTGACGACCACCTCGTCCCGTCGCCATGGCCAACGCACGCTGATCTCCTGTGGTCACTCGGCGCACCAGTTGATGGAGCGACGTAGCCCTGTAGCCCCTTCGGGCCGACGAGACGGAATCTAGGCGATCGAACAGCGCGAGAGGGTGCGCGTCGAGAGCGACAAGTGCGCCGCGTGGGACGAACCTACGCGCACCCGTGTCCCACGTACGGGACCGAACGTGTGCAGTGGGCTAGCTCGTATGGTCTGTGACCTGCAGTTTTGTGGAGCCGCCTTCGGGATTCGAACCCGAGACCTACGCATTACGAGGCCGCCGCTCGGATCCCCACATCGCTCTGGCCAGCACCGAATGCGCACCACGCCGCGCACCGCGAACTCGGCGACCTGCACGAACGCTGCCAGCCATGCCAGAGGTCATGCCACGGCGTTCCGTCGCGAACACGACGACGATCACCGATCAAGCGACCACACCACGGCAGACTTCGGTCATGGGCATCGACCGTACGCCGCCACCCGCGGAAGACACGGCAGCGTGGGGGCTGGGGTGCGAACACAGGGCTGTTGAAGCCCTGTGTGCCGGAGACTGGCGCGGCATCCACGATTGGACCAAGAGCTGGATCAGCCGGGGCGGTGGCGCCTGGCTGCCCGACACGTGGCTGCTCTACGCGGCATCCGCCCTCCTCAAGGGACAGCCCAAGATCGCCGTCCATTCCCTCGACCTCGGCATCGGCACCTGGCTTGAGGGCGCCGGTGACCAGGCCGCCCTCACCTGGATCCGCGGGACCATCGTCTGGCAGCGGCTCGACGACCCGAGGTCAGCGCTGCTCGATCTGGAGGCGGACCTACCCTTCCCGGGATGGGCGCGGGCCCGAACTGGAGACGCCGCTGAGGTACTGGACTCCTGCCGGCGAGCGGCGAGCACGAGCCGCAAACGCAAGGCCGCCGTCAACCCACGTCCCTCCTTCACGGGGGCAGGGTCGGCTGGCGGGACGGTCGCGCCAGCCGTCGGGGACAGACGCGATGGTGACGAGCCTCGAGTCTGGACCGACGTGGCGGGGCTGTTGTCGTTGCAGTGAAGCTCCCGCGGCCGCCGCTTCACCAGGCTCAGGACGCGGGCCGCCGGGACGATGACCTTCACCACGTCGTCGATCATCGGTCGGGCGACACTGGTGGCCTGTTCGACCCGGTGGGGTGGGAGCGTTCAGCCGGCCGTCCTTCGTGCCTGTCCGCGGGCGCGTCAGAGGTGTGCTGGACGCCGAGGACCTCGTTGACGAAGTCGTCCTTCCGCCGCGCGTACGCAGCAATGTCCGCGCCGTGGGCCGCGGCGAGCTCCCGCTTGAGGTGCTCGTAGCGAACCCGGTAGTCAGGTCGCCGGCGAAGGGCGTCGCGGAACGCGATCCGTCGCCGCCAGAGCAACGACGTGGGCGTCGTGAGGTGGAGATGGTGCGTGCGCTCCCACCAATGATCCGTCGGCGGCTTCGTGAAGTAGTGCGCCTCGTCAGGACGGTGAACCCCGTGGCCATACCCCAGACCCGACAGGACCTCGATAGCCTGCCGGGCCTCGGACAGGCCACGTACAGGCGCCAGCATGTCGATGATCGGCTTGGCCGCGAGCCCCGGCACCGACGTCGAGCCGATGTGCTCGACTGCGCCGACAAGCCAAGGTTCCAACGCCGCCTCGACGAGCGCCCGCTCAGCCTCGAATTCGACCGCCCACCGCGGGTCGTACGCCACCAGAGCAACAGGGACAGGTTCCACAACAACCTCACCGGCGCACGCGCGCCTCAACGTCTCAGTAGGCGGATAGCTGGTCCATGTTCGCGGCGGCGGCGATCATTCCCCGGACACATCTCGGCAAAGACGCTCGCATCATCGATCGCGGGTGTTGTCAGCTGTGCCCCATCGCATGACATTGGGTGATGCCCAATCGCGGTTGTCGATCACGACATCCGCCCGGGAGACGGCGTCCACCTCAGCGAGGTAGACCTCCTCAGAGCGGCCGTAGCGGTCCCGGTGGAGGCGAGCCGCCTCTCGTGCCCCTCACGGGGTCCGTCGCGTGCAACGCCACCCACGCAGCAGGGGCTGGGCAGCCGCCACCCCGAGCCAGATCCGGAAGTCCCACAGGTCGAACCACTCAGGGCGGAAGGCGAAGACGGTGTCCACGATCAGAACCGCGTCGGGAACAGCTTGCACAATCTGGTCCCGGTGGCCTCGCCGGTCAGCGGGTCGTGAGCGCACAGGACGATCTCGCCCGGGAGAACAGGACCAGCCGCTGGCCTACGCTGACGGGCCGGACTTGGGGGAGCATGAATCAGAGCACTCACCGTGTGGGGCTGCCGGCCGAGGTCCTGGACGACATGGCCGGCGTGGTCGGGGCAGAGGTCACTGTTCTCGGCCGCCTACCCGGAGGCGTCAATGCGGGCGCCCTGCGCGTCCAGTTGGGCGGAAAGGCGCATGCAGTGCTCAAGGCAGTGCCTCGGGCACACCCCAACCAACTGGACGAGACGTTGCGAGCCCGCAGAGTGGTCGAGCATATGCGTGGGCGCGGCTATCCCACCCCGGCCTGGCTCGGAGTAGGAGCCACAGCCACTCACGTATGGCATCTGATGGACTTTGTCGACGGGGCTCCCGCGGCTGTGCTGACCCCGTCCATCGTTGAGCAACTGATGGAGATCATCGAACTCCAGGCTGGTCAAGCCTCTGAGCCTTACGACCACTGGTTGTACGCCTGGCGGGTTGCCACCGGTCAGGAGTCGGCTCTCGGCGGGCTCTCGGGGTATTCCTCCGTGGTGTCGGGTTTGGTCGAGCGGCTGCGGCTCGTGTGCGCAGGCCTTCCACCACCACGAGAGGCCCCGGACATGGTCCATGCCGATCTCAATCCGAGCAATGTCCTGGTCCGTGACGGAGCGGTCGTGGCACTCGTGGACATCGAGAACGCAGGTAGCGGCACACGGGCAACCGATCTCACCACGCTCATGTGGCATAGCTTCCAGGATCCACTGGACGGTGTCCGAGGGCAGCTGTGGACGAGAATCCTGGTCGTGGTCGGCTGGGAGGGGGCGACGATGCTCGCAGCGACACAGATCTTGCTGCAGCTCGAGTGGCCCATCCGTCTCGGGCGCCACGATCTCATCGCAGGGGTGGTCAAGCGCGGCCATCGCCTCCTCGACGAGCTGAGCGCGCTTCGCTGAGTGTCCCCGGTCCGCTGCGGCTGAGACGGCACGCAGCGGCATCCGGCGGTTGCCTCGAGGGTTTGGGTTTGCGCACTAAGGCCGCGTCGCTGGCTAGGCAGGTAGGTCGCGCTCCGTGGCCACGGCTCGACTACTCGTCGCACCAGGTGACGCCGCTGGAGTTGCGAGACGCCGGAGCCGGGCGGTGATGGCACCCGACGCGGCCAGCGGCGTGGAGACCAAGGCTGTCAAGTCCGCGAGGGTGCTGACACGGTTCACAACCGCCGCGACATCATCCGCGAGCCAGTTGAGGGCAAAGCGACGTTCTTCGATGGTGCAGAGCGCGTGGCGACCATCAAGCACCATCGCGAAATAGGACTCGCGGGAGTTGAACCGAGAACTGGCAGCTTCCGGCGGTGCAATGGCGCCGAGCTGCGAGGCAGAGACCACGAAGTGGCCATCTGAGGCGTGCAACTCCCCAAGGTCGGCTTGTTCTCGCCAGGCGAGGACGACCGCCCCTACGACAAGGTCCCAGGCGCTCCAGGGCCCCCGGTCAGCCTCAACGATCCAGCGCAGTTCCTGAGTGTCTGTGATCCAGCGCGATCGCCCTAGCCGTAAGAGGCCCGTGCGGGCGAGGCCCTGGTCAAGCAACTTCTTGATCTCGCGACCTTGCGGCGGTGCTTGGTTCACCTGAGCCTCGCGCGTCGGGGGTCCTCAACAACGGACGCGGACCTGTCGTGACTCGACCGGGCCGCCGCCCACGGCCACTGTGCACTAAGTGAGCCAAGTCGGGGTTGACACCGAAGAGGGTGTTGCGAAATCGGGCGTGTTGATCACGAGTGCTCCTCGGGTCGCGGGACACTGTGGGTGTGGGCAGATTCGTTGCGGCGCAGCGGGATCAGGTGTTCCTGATGCCGCCGGACATGCGGGACTGGTTGCCGGCCGATCACCTGGCGTGGTTCGTGGTCGATGTGGTCGGGCAGCTGGACCTGGGGCCGTTCGAGCGCTCGTACCGGGCGGACGGGCATGGGCGGCCGGCGTACGACCCGGCGGTGATGGTCGCGCTGCTGCTGTACGCGTACTGCACGGGTGTGCGGTCCTCGCGGCAGATCGAGCGCCGCTGCGTCGAGGACGTCGCGTTCCGGGTGCTGGCGGGTGGACTGTCCCCGGACCATGTGACGATCGCGCGGTTCCGGGCCCGGCACGCGGACGCGTTCGCCGGGCTGCTGGTCGACTCGCTGCGGCTGTGCGCGCAGGCCGGACTGGTCAAGGTCGGCCTGGTCGCCCTGGACGGGACGAAGATGTCCGCGAACGCGTCCCCGGACCGGAACCGGACGCTGGAGGCGATCGACAAGCAGGTCAGAGACATCCTCGCCGAGGCCGCCGCGCTGGATGCTGCCGAGGACGCGGAGAACAGTGGAGCCGGACCGGCCGACGGACAGCGCGTCCCCTCCGGCCTGGTCGACCCCACGGTGCGGCGCCGGCAGTTGCAGGCCGCGCGGGAACGGCTGCAGGGTGCCAGGGACAGGCTGCAGGCACAGGCCGACAAGCGGTCCGACGCGTTCGCCGCGCGCAGCGAGGCATTGAACGCTGCGCGTGCCGCGAAAGGGCTGCCGCCCAGGACGTACCGGCCGCGCAAGCGGGACGAGGCCCCGCAGCCCGAGGCGACCACCAACCTGACCGACCCGGACAGCAAGATGCTGATCGGTCGGCACGGCCGGGTGCAGGGCTACAACGCGCAGCTTGTGACGACCGCCGATCAGATCGTCGTGGCGGCCGAGGTCTGCGCCGACGCCAACGACCTGGAGCAGCTCGAGCCGATGGTGACCGCGACCCGGGCAACCCTGGCCGCGGCCGGGATCCCCGAGCCGATCGGTGCGCTGGTCGCCGATGCCGGCTACTGGAAGGCAGCGCACGTCGACGGGTCGATCCCGGGGCTTCCCGAGCTGTACATCTCGCCGGCCAGGCACGGACGCCGCGGCAAACCCCGACAGGACGGCAAGCCGTCGGAGTCCAGAACGACGCACCTGGTCGAGGCGATGACCGCGCGGCTGTCGACGCCGCACGGCAAGCACTGCCTGCGGGTGAGGCGGACGACCGTGGAACCGGTCTTCGGGCACACCAAGCACCTGCGCGGGATGGACACCTTCAGCCGCCGCGGCATGACCGCCGCCCGGCAGGAATGGCAGCTGATCGCGGCCACCGCGAACCTGCTCAAGCTCCACCGAGCTCACCGCCCGCAGTAGCACCCGCAGCGACCTCAGAACCGCGTCCCGTGGAGCCCTCAAGCGGCCAGGGACGCCGTCGAGCCGCGCCCACCGCGACAACCTGCGCCGCGAACGGCAGGCCGGCCACAGACGCGCATGCGCCGCCAGGGCAGCCATCCCGGCGAGAACACCGAGCCCCAGGGACTTCTGCAACGCCCTCGTACGCGTCAATCGGGGTGGCCGTGGGAAGCGGGCCGAGACTGGAGCCCAGCCAGCCTGGCAGCTCCTCCCCCGCCGCGGCCTGTGCGGCCAGTTGTTCGCCGAGGTTGCGCCGACGGGCGTCCAACAAGCCGTGTAACTCTTCGACGTAGCCGGCGGCGTCCTCCGCTGTGCGGGCCGGGAGGTCGTGGCCGCTCGGCATCGGCAAGCCGGTTCCGGTGGACGTGCCGTCGCGCTCGGCCTCACGGGACCACGTCTTGTCGATGCGGGATGCGATGACCTGGGACAGCGCGAGGGCGTTCTCGAGGCTGCCCGCAGTCACGGCGTTCCGGAGCACATGCTGCGGGTCTCGGCCGGCGAGCTCGTGGGTCCTGAGCAGCCGGGCGAGGTGCTCGGCGCCCTGCTCAGCCCCGAACCGGGCCCGCTGTGCCTCGGACAGGATTCCGTCGGCGATGAGGGTGTCGAGGTCTGCCTCGAGCCGGGTGCGGCAGGCGAGGTGGGTCTGATCCTCGATGAGTCCGAGCAGGGTGCCGGCGTTGCGGCGGTGGGCCTCGTCGGCGGCTGCGACGTCGACCGCAGCGGCGTCGGCGGGGACGTCGTCCGCAGCCGGCGCGCGGTGTGAGGTCTCGACGTTGAGGGCCTGGGCGAGCATCGCTCGGCCGGTCGTCGCGGGGACCTCTGGGATCCCGGTGTCGGTGACCGCCCACGCGGTGTTCGACTCCCGGCCGCGGGTCAGGCCGACGTAGGCGCCGGCGCGGTCCAGGTGCGGGGTGAGCAAGACGTGGCCGACGTCCACCGTGCGGCCCTGGGCGCCGTGCGCGGTCGATGCGTAGGCGAGGCTGACGTCGGCCGCGACGTAGGACGGCGGCATGACGTGCTCGGCGCCGGTGCGGGTGCTCGTGACGTGGACGGCGCCGTCATCGTCGACGGAGTCGATCCGGTAGACCTCGCGGTTGACCAGTCCGAGGTCGCGGTCGATCCGGCGACCTTGGACGAGGTCCCCGACTCCCGCGCCCGTGCCGTCGCGCTCAAGGACGACTGAGGCCTCCCCGACGAGCCCGGCGTCCGCCAGGACCCGGCGGACCTGAGACGACACCTGAGCGGCGTGCTCGTTGGTCGCCGTCACGACCACGACGTCCTTGCCGGCCAGCCGGTCCGCGGCCGCGGCGTGCGCGATCGCGGCGATCGCCTCCTGCTCGCGGCCGCCGTCTCGGACTCGGCCGCGCCGGTCGTAGTCGGCGACCGCGTCCGCATGCCCGTCGCGCAGCCGCAGGCTCGCCGTCCGCTCCCACTCCGCACCGAACCGGCGGACGTCACTCAGGCTGTACGTCTCGGCGTCCCGGTCGATCGCGGCGCGCATCATGCCACCGGCCCCGACCGGGCCGAGCTGGTGCGGGTCCCCCATCATCACCAACCGCGCGCCCGCCGCGTCGGCCGCGGCCTGCAGGCGGTTCAGCGACCGGGTGTCGGCCATCGAGGCCTCGTCGACGAGCAGGACGTCGGACGACGACAACCGCCACCGGTCGTCCTCATCCGTCCCGCGGCCGCCGGCGAGCCGGCCTTGGGCGGCGAGGAACGCGGCGATGTTCACGGTGTCCGCGACGCCGTCGTCAGCCAGGACGTCGGCGGCCGCCTGGGTGATCGCCACACCCACCGCTCGTCCGGGCTGGGCGCCGTTTGTGTCTGCGCGGGCCGCCGCGAGGTCGCGCCAGGCCAGGTCGAACGCTGCGGCGGTGTAGGACTTGCCCGTGCCGGCGGGGCCGACGAGGACGGCGGTCGCGGCGTCCGAGGACGCGAGCCCGACGAGCGCGGACCGCTGCGCCGGGTTGAGCGTGGCGCCCACCGGGTGCGCGTCGAGCCAGGCCTCGACCTGGGCGGCCTCGAGCGCCGTCCGTCCTCGGACGCCGGCGGCGCGCAGCACCGCCATCTCCGCAGAGAGATGGCCGCGGGTGGCGTACTGGACCTTCGCCGGGTTCACCGTCGCCGCAGTCCCGTCGCTGAGCCGGGCGGACGCCGGGGCGGTGCCGACCTCGCGGCCGGAGACCTGGATGACGTCCTCGTGCGCCAGCGCGCGGTCGGCGAGCTTTTCGAGCAGTGCACCAGCCTCACCGGACTCGAGTCGCCCGAGGTTGGTCGGCAGCGCGAGGTGGAGCTGGCGGATCAGGTCGTGACGGGTGAACGTGGCCTTGCCGTCCGGGCCGTGGCAGGCCTCGAGCGCCTCGACGATGACCGTCTCGGCGGAGAACCTGTCGTCGGCCGCCTCGAGCTCGGCGAGTCGGCCGTCCGCTGCGGCCTCGACGACCGGGGCAAACGTCGCGGCCACCGCGGACAGGCCACCGGCGATCGCGGTCGAGGCCAGGGCGTGCCAGCGCTCGTTCTGCTCCTCGACGTTCTCGCTCTCGTGGGTCTTCGCGCGGCGGGTGGCCATCGCGCTGCGGCGCTCGATGACGGCGCGCTCGGCGCCTGTTGCGGGCCGACCGTACTTGTCCTCGAACGCGGTCAGCCGACGCTCGGCCTCAGCGGTGATGGCGCGGCGGCGGCTCGAGAACAGGTCCTCGACGTCGCGCTCGACGCCGACGATCCGGCGTCCGATGCCGTCCTCGCGCATCTCCCAGCTCACGCCGAGCCTGCGCGTCAACTCGCCCTCGAGCTCGCGCTCGGAGACAGCGGCGACGGCCGCCCTCGCGCTGTGCAGCGGTTTGCCGTCCAACGCACGCCACTGCCCGTCGTCCCCCTGGACCTTGATGAAGACCGCCTGGTGGACGTGCAACTGCGGATCGTGATCGCGGGAGGTGTGCTGGAAGAACCGCGCCACGGTGAGGGCGTGGACGTCCTGCCACTGGCCGGTGCCTCCGCGGCCGTGGCGGCCGGTGCGGGTGTACGCAGCGCGCCGCTCGACGTAGTCGAGGCCGACAGCGGACGCCGTCATCACAGCGTCCTCGACCTGGGCGGCCGCCCACTCCCAACGTGCGGCGGTCTCGTCGTCGCCGGCCGCGCGGGCGTCGTACCCGGCGCGGACGAACGCGGTGTGCAGGACGGTGACGGACTTGTCGGGCGAGAACGTGAGGTCGTAGAAGTGCACTGCACTCTGACCGTCCCGTTCGGCCTCGACCCGCCACGCCTGTACCTGCTCCGGCGACGGTGTACTCGTGTACTCGGTGGTGTAGTCGCGGATACGGTCCTCGACCACCTGCTCGGGAGTACGGAACTGCTTGGGACGGCGGCCAAGTACTCCTGCCTGGTCACGCGTATCCGGGTCGGCGAACCGCTCGTCGAGCGGGTTGCGGAAGGCGCCATAGACGCCGGCCATGACATCCGCGTCGACCTCGCCTTCGAGACCGAGCGCCGCCGCGCCCTTGCCCCACCAACGGCCGGGCGGCTCGCCGGCTCCGACAGCGCCGGTGTAGTAGGACTCCATGCCGCTGCCGACCTGGTCGGTCAGGTAGGTCGTCGAGTGGCCGGTGGCGATGCTGAGCATGAGCTGCGATCCCTTTCGTGAGGCCGACTTCCGGCCGCCAGTCATTCCGCTCGGGTCATTGGACGCATTCTCGGAATGATCTTGAAGTGACCTACTCGGTCGGTGATGCATGGGTGTGATTCCTGCTCCTGGTTCTTGCTGCGCTCCTCTCGGCTTTCATCTGTGGTCGTCGCGTTGGTTTCTCGGATCGGTCTCTGTTGTCGGGTTCTCCTGGTCGTTCTCGGGTGCGTTCGTCGTTGGTGCGTCGTCTGCTGGCTCGTTCTCCTCGCTTCTGGTCGCTCCGTGCTTCTCGGATCCGTCGGGGTTGATCTGGTTGTCCGGCTCCTCCTGGGTCTCGAAGGGCGTTCCGGTGTCGGTGGACGCGCCGCGCGCGGCCGCCGACCGGCGGATCCGGGTCGCGCGGGCCTGACCGATGCCGTGGGCGCGCATCAGCGCGCGGATCGACGGAGGCGGGCCGGTGATGGTGGCGAGGATCTGGGCGTCGGTCGGGTCCTGGACCGTCGCCGTCACGGCGGCCGGGCGTACTCGTCGGGAGTCGGCGGCTGCCGCGGGTCGCGGCGCCGCGTAGGTGCTGCCCGCGTCCGCCAGAGGCGTACTCGACCCGGCGGTGCCCACGGCAGTGCTCGACGCGGACGACGTACTCGACGCTCGCGTACTCGTCCCACCGGCGACGGTCACGACTACGGGCACGGATGACGTCGCCGGTGACGTCGTGGTCGCGCTCGGATCCTCGGGCGGTGCCATGGCGGCGAGGTGCCAGAGCAGGGAGGCGGCGCCCAGAACGAGGACCGGCAAGGAGGACACGAGGGCGACAACCCACCAGGGGGCGGCAGTCACATCGCGGGCTTCGAGCAGGTGATACGCGATCTGCCCGCCCATTCCGAGGAGCAGGGCGCCAGCCGCCGACGCCCAGGCCCAGCGTCGCGCCAGCGGCGTGAGCGGTCGGGGGTCGGTGGCAACGGCGAGGGCGTAGACGGCGTAGGCCTCGACCCCGACCGGGAGGGTGATCGCGGTGTTGACGGTGAGCCCGTCCCAGATCCCGGGAAGTGGGTGGACGACACCGAAGCCGGTGAGCTCGCCGAGGCCGACCCATCCGGACCAGGTCGCGGTGCCGGCGGACGCGCCGATGAGCAGCAGCGGCCACCGGCGACGGCCTCGACCATGAACGTCGCCGTGGTCGCTCGCTCGTCGGCTCGTTGACGCGTACGCGTCAACGTCGTTGGTCCGGGTGGATGCCCGCTGGCCGCCCGGTCGCTCGATCCGGTTGCTGGGCTGGTCGGCGGTGGTCATGGTTTCTCCCGTGGGGTGCGCGGTGGGGTCAGGCCCCAGGAGGCGTGGATCCGGTCGCGGTAGGCGGCCACGTCCGCGGGGTCGTTGTGGTCGGGCTCGCCGGGCCGTTGCCCCGCCTGCGTCTGCGCTCCGCGGGCGTGCGCGGTGTCGACGGACTGGGAGGGGTGCAGAGCGGCTAGTGCTGCGGCGGCGTCGTCGAGGACGGCCAGGGCGGTCCGGTAGCCGGCGCGGTAGCCGGCCTCGTAGCCGGCGGTCCAGTCCGCGACCGCACCGACGGTGCAGGTCACGGCTCGTCCTCGGCCACGGCCGGCGGCGGCTTCGGCAGGGTGATGGTGGGTGCGGTGGGGATGGGAACTGTTGCGGCGGCGGTGTTCCAGAGTCGGGTGGCGAGGTGGTCGTCGCTGGTCTGGCCGTCGAGGGTGTCGGGCGGGTTGCTGATGCGGACGGCGTCGACGTGTGGGGTGCGGGGGTCGTGGACGACGGTCACGGTGACCGGAACGCTCAGCGCCAGGACCTGGTCTGCGGCGCGGTGGACGGCGGCGGTGAACGCTGCCGCGTAGTCGGCGTAGACCCTGGCGTAGGCGTCGGTGACGGCATCCTCGGTGGCGGCCCGTGCCACCTCGAGCGCATCCCATTCGTCATCGGTGAGGGTGCGGGCCGGGTCGGGTTCGGTGGCGGCGTAGAACGGCTCGAGGGCGTGTTCGGTGGCGGCTTCGATGTCGGGGAAGCCGGGAAGGTCCCAGGCGAGGTCGAGGACGTTGAGCTGGACGGTGACGGGTTCGGTGCGGTGCTCGTACAGCCAGGTCTCGTCTCGTCCGACGGTCCGGGTGACGAGCTGGGCGACGAGGTCGGACTCCCAGGAGCCGGGGCGGCCGGCGGTCAGCCGGTCGATGCTGCCGACGTTCGCGGCGACCGCGGCGAGGACCGAGGCGAGGAAGTCGGCCAGGTCGATCGGTGCCGTGGCAGCGGCTGTCCCGTCGGAGTGCACCTGCGGGAACCGCAACCGGCACGCCAGGGTCAGGGTCTGGACGGCTTGGGCGTGCAGGTCGAGCCATGCCTGCTGGAAGGCCAGCACCTCTTCCGGTGCACGCGGCAAATCCGCGACCTCGGCGGTTGGCAGGGCGTGGGACTCGTTGGCTGTCATGGTGTCTCTCCTCGTGGTCGTGCCTGCGGGTGGCAGGGCTGGGTCAGGTGGTGGGTGCCTGGCGGTGCTGCATCGCGGCGGCCAGGGCGTGCAGGTCGCCGGCGGCCTGGCAGTCGGGGCAGGTGGTGTGCTCGGGTGAGTAGGTGAGGAGCCGCGGCCGCCGCCTCGTCTCCCCCTCGGCCGCCTCACCCGCCTCGGGGACTGGCTCGGTCGCGTGGGCGGCGGCCGCGGCGCGGGTGACCTCGAGCAGGTCCCGGCCGCACGCGAGCGCCATGTTCGGCAGCACCATGTGCGCCACCTCGAGCGGCGATGGGCCGCCGGTGGCGGCCGCCTCGGCAGCGGAGGCCTCGGCGGCGAGCAGGTCGAGCAGGTCGCCCTGCCCCGGCACCCCACCCGGGACAGTCGGCCCGGTCGGCCCGGTCATGACGCGGCCTCTTGCTCGTCGCAGGCGCAGCGGCCGTCGGTGTCGAGGTAGTGGCCGGTGTCGATGTAGTGCTGCCGGGACGCACTCCCGGCCTCGTCGACCTCAGCCTTGTCCTCGTCGATCTCGTCGACCTCGTCGGCCTGGGCGGGGTCGTTGCTGGGGGTGGTGAACGGCTGTCCGCAGATCCCGCAGGTGATCGGGCCGAGCGCGAGGACCGAGGCGGTGACCCGGATCCGGCGGCCGCATCCGCACCGGGCGGCGGCACCGTTGCGGGACCCTGCCCCGGTCACGTCCTTGCCACCGGTCGTGGTCGTGCCGGTGGCGGCGTCGTCGCCGGGTGCCGGGGTGGTGAGGGTGCCTTCAGCGCGGCGGTGGATCGTCATCGCCAGGTGCAGCCGCTCCAGAACCGGCGCGTAGCCGGTGACGGTGGTGGCAGGGACGTGGGTGTCGGACCAGCCGATCACCGGGACGTCGCGGACCTCCAAGCCCATCGCCTGCGCCAGGTCCCGGAACTTCCGGTTGTGGTAGCGGCCCTGCCTGCTGGTGTCCTGGATCCCGCGGACGTGCGCGAGGGCGTGGGTCGCCTCGTGCAGCAACGTCCCAAGGACGTCGACGACACCGAGCGCGAGCCCCTCACCTCCCACGAACACCTCGGGCAGCGACGGGCCGGCCGTCGTCCCCTCCGCACTGCCGGTGGTGGCGTGGGTCCAGCGCATCGCGGCGAAGTGGCCGAGTTTGAGGGCGCCTCGGGGTGCGCCGACGGAGCCGGAGGCGACGACGATGACGACGTCGGGGATCTCGGGGTGGCGGTGCTGGATCGCGGCCCAGACCTGCTCCAGCGCGGCGACCAGCGGCGACGACAGCGCCGCGCTCGCACCCGTCGGGGTGTCCTTGTGACCGTTCTTCTGGTCGTTGCTCTGGCCGGTGGTGGGGGTCATGTTCTGGGCTCCTGCCGCGAGGGGGTTTGGCGGTGTGGGCGCTGCCCCTTCTGTTGGGGCAGCTGCCCTTAGGCGCCCTGTAGCGGCGTCGTAGGGGCCCCGGCGCCAGGGCCGTAGGGGTCGTCCGTGCGGACAGCGCAGCGGGTCTTTCCCGACCCACCCAGAACCCGCGACCACGCCGCCCGGCACCCCGCCGCGCGCCACGAGGACCACGACAGCCGGGCGGGGCGGGAAAGATCGTCCGGACGGACCGGCCCCGGAGTGCCCTGGCGGTGGGGGGACGGCGCTGCTACCGCCCCCCGGAAGGCGACGACACGGGTCTTCACCTGCCGCCGCAGGCGGCACCTGCGAGCTGTGGGGCGGCGTCGCCGCGGCTGCGACGATGTCGACGTGACCAAGTCTGATCTGCCGCCGCTGTCGGACGCCGAGCTCGTGCAGCTCTTCGAGCTGCTGGCTCGGTATGCCTCGAACGACCTGGATCAGTGGGACATGTGGTCGATGAAGCTGTGGTGGGGCACGGCGTACGTCGACGTGTCGAACGGGCCGCTCCCGGGCGCCTCCGACGACCACTACTTGCAGGTGTGGCCTGTCGCGCCGAAGCTCCTTGCGCGTCTGGAGGGGCAAGACGACGGCGACCAGCCGACGTGAGGCCGTGACCAGGCCGGTCACCTCGCCTCTCCGACCTCAGCGCAGCCCGTCACGCTGCGGGCCGCAGCCCGCCAGCGCGACAGAGTCGACTCGCTGATCCCAAGCTCGCGCTGAACTTCGCCCGGGCGGTGCCCGGCTTCCAGGCGCTCGAGCGCCGCCGCCCGGACGTCGTCACCCAAGGCGTGAGCGGTCCGGCCCGCGGGCCGCAGAGTGACGCCGGCCTTGAGGAGCCGGTATCGGACCGCGGCCGACGACGTCCCCAGCCGGGCCCCGACGTCCTCGAGGCTGAGCCCGTCCTCGACGTACAGCCGGACCGCGGCCTCGCCGTCCACCGCCTGGTGCCGGCGCTCGATCCCGTGCTTGCGCCGCAGCCGCTGCACCGTCGCGACCGAGACACAGAGTGCCTCGGCGATCTGGGCCTGTAGTTCCCCCGCCTCCCAGCGCGTCCGGAGTTGCTCGACGAGTTCGGCCCTCCCGGTCGCCGACACCGCTTGCTCGCGGCTCGCCTGTGCCGCGTCGCGACCAGGACGACGGGTGCGGGCGGCCTTCGCTCGCGGCGCCGGCCTCGGCTTGGTCGCCGTCCGACGCTCGTCCACGACGGCCCGGGCGGCGGCCCGTTCCGCGTTGCGGGTCGCCTGCGGGTCGGCGGGCGGCGAGATCGGCGACGTCCACTGGCGTCGGTCCGGGACGGCCGGCCAGTGGTCCGGGCGCCGGACCGCAGTCGTGGGGATGTCGAGGCTCCCCCGCGCCACAACGACGGGACCGGCGGCGCCGTAACTCTTCATCGGGCACCATCCGCGAGGGTCAGGCCGGGGACCGGCTGTGCCGGGTCGGTGCCGTGCGTCGTCGCCCACCACTCGGCGAGCTCGTCGAGGCAGGCGGTGTCGTAGTCGTACTCGCGGGCATTGCTGCCGGCCTTGTGGTGGCCGTATGCGCGGTCGCAGCCGGCCAGTCGCTTGAGGAGGCGGTGGGCTGCACCCGGACGCCAGCGGTCGTGCCAGGTCGCGAGCGGGTCGATGCCTGCGCCGTCAGCCGTGGCGGCCATCCATTGGTACTGGACGACGAGCAGTTCGGCGACGGCGTCCGGGTGCCAGGGCCAGCAGTCGGGGGTCCTGGTCTGCAGGTAGGGCTGCCAGACGGCGGGGACCCAGACCGCGAGCTCGTTGAGCCAGGCGATCGCGAGGGCGGGCTCGGTGACGGTCAACCAGGCCGGGGGCGGGTCGGCTGCCTCGTCGGCCGCGACACCGACCCCGCTGCTCGTCGTCCCGCCCGCCTCGGACCCGTCGTCCGTCTGGTCTACACCGACCTCCCGGGCGGCAGCACCACTCCCTTGCGCGGAGCCCGGACGACGTCCGGCGGCGCGGTGCGCCAGGTCACCGAGGTCCGTCAGGGCGCGGCCGTGGGCGGCGACGACAGCAGGCAGGTCGGACAGCAGGGCGACCTCGTCACGGAGCCGGGCGACGTCGGTCGCGACCTTGGCGACGGCCTGGGTCCAGTCCAGGGCGACGGAGCGGCGGGTCATGCCTCACCGCCGGTGTCGTCCTGGCCGCCCTGACCGCCGTCCGCGCTGTCGATGTCGTGGCCCGGTGTCCGCGGCGCCGGGAACCACGGGGCCGCAGGGCGCGCGCCGGAACGCGGCTCGGGACGACCGGCGGGGACGGGCCTGCGGCCGGTTGGCGTCGCGGTGCCGGGACGAGCGGTCGGCACCCGGCCGGTGCGGTGCTGCGCGAGGGCGTCCATGCCTCGGCGAAGCTGCGCGGCGACCGCGCGGCCGAGGCGCCGGGCGGCGAGAGCGGCACGGGACGGGTCGCGCTCCCAGACCATCGGCGCAGGGCCGACGACGGGACGCAGGCCGTTGCGCAGTACCAGCGCCGTCCCGGTCGGCAGGGTCGAGATCTCGGCCGGCGTCATGACCGGCAGCGGCCGGTTGTCGTCGGCGTCGACGGCGACGAGCCGGGTGCCGCACAGGGTCGAGATCTCTTGCAGGTCGTCGGCGGACTTGATGTTGCCGAAGACGACGAGCGCGCCGGTGTTCGCGAGGATCGCGGACGCCCGCTCGCGGCCCCAGTACTCGCGCAGCTGCGCGAGCGACTGGGCGGCGATGTGCAGGGTGAAGTTGAAACCGCCCATGTCCGACGTCCAGTCGTGCAACGGGATGGGGCCGCAGGTGAGTGGGGCCTCGTCGAGGATCGCGGTCATGGGCGGGTCGAGGCGGCCTCCGAGGTAGGCAGCGTGCATGCGCACCTGGTGGGCGACCTCGGCGGTGAGAGCGCCGATGAGGGTCGGGGCGCCGGCGTCCCGGCCGACGAGGTAGAGGCTGTCCGCGCCGGAGCGGACGAAGGCTGCGACGTCGAGCAGCGCGGGGTCGTCCAGGCGGGCGTCGCCGGCCGCCGCGATGGACGGATCGTTGACCCACTTGAGGTGCGGCAGCAGCGTCGCGGTGATCGAAGAGAGGGTGCGGTCGTTGGTCGCGTAGAGGGACCGGATCTGGGTAACCATCGGCCGCACGTTGAGCGACTGCCCCAGGGCGTTGAGGATCTCGTCGCGGGCGACGGCGTCCGCGGGCGAGATCCAGCCGAGGACGGTGCGCATCGTCTCGCCCGACAGGGCGGCGGCGTGCATGAGCGTGGCGAGCAGGCCGCGGGCCTGCACGTCCCAGCGCTCCCCCTCGGCGGACGGCGACGCCGGGATGAGGTCGGCGGCGCGGCGCTGGGCGGTGGCGTAGTCGTCGCAGCCGGCGAGCGGTGTCCAGCGGACGGTCGAGCCGAGACCTCCCAGGTCGGTCGGGTTGAAGACATCGACCCGGCCCTTGCGGGAGCGGACGCCGCGGGTGGCGTTGAGCAGGTCGGTGCGCGAGCTCGTGACGAGCAGCGACCCGGGGGCGTCGAGCGCGTGGCAGGCCATCGAGGCGGACTTGCCGGAGCGTGGACCGCCGATCCGGAGCGTGACCTCCTCGCAGGACGACCAGACGGTGCTGCCGATCGGCAGCCAACCGGTGCGGACGAGCGGGACGGCGTACTCGGTGACGGGGGTGCGGCGCCGACGCCAGGCGGATGTCGCGGCGAGCGATGGCCGAAGTTGCAGGACGCGGCCGCGGATCGCAGCGCGGGAGGCCTTCTCACCGATGTCCGTCCACGTCGCGACGCCGCCGGCGTGCTGCGAAGCGTCGTCCCGGCGGTCGACCCAGCGGCCGGTCGACAGGGCGGGTGCGAGCCACTTGAGGAACCAGAAGGCGAGCAGCGTGGTCGCGAAGAGGACGCCGGCGGTCTGCGCGCGGGACGTGAGGGTGGCGAACCGCTCGACGTGGCCGGTGAGCCAGGCCAGGGCGAGCAGGACGCCCGCTGCGGTGAGTGGGCGGTACGGCAGGTGCCGGATGGCGCGAAGGATGCGGAACGGCATCGTGGGTCTCCTGGGATCGACTGGGTGGCGACCGTTGACGCGTACGCGTCAATGCGGACCGAGCGCTTGGCGGGACGATCGAGCGCGCGACGAGGTAGCGGACCGGCGCTCGGCGCCGTCCGTTCGTTGGCAGGTCTGGGGTTTCAGTCAGCTAGGTGGAGCCGGGTGACGTCCGGGACAGGGGGATCTCCGGACGCCACCCGGGTCTGTGGGTCAGCCGTGCCGTCGGGCGCTGTGGTGGTCGACGGTGAGGCTGACGAGGAAGGCCGGGACGCCGACCGCGACCATCGGGGCAGGGTCGCCGGTCGCCGCGTAGGCGCCGAGTGCGAGAGTCGGCGGTAGGCCGAGCTTCAGCGCCCAGGAGACGACGCGGCCGCCGGACGGGTGGAGGGTGACGGCGCCGTGCCATCCCAGGTCACCGAGACGCTGGACGTCGTCCGGGGTCCGGGTGTTGGCAAGCACCGCCGAGACACCCTCGGATGCCGGGAGGCGGCGGGGCGGCGCGCAGTCCGAGCAGACGGCGAAGGGCGCGGCTCCCTCGAGCGCGACCTCGCCGGTCGCTGGACGTCGTCCGCACGACTCGCACTCGGTGGGCGCGTGCTGAGCGGCGACCTGCGCCGTCCGGCTCGTCGACAGGCTCACGGCGCACCCGCCAGGTGCGCGGCGAGGCTGTCGAGGAGGTCGGTGCCGATCCAGACGACGGCGAGGACACCTGCGGCGATCAGGTAGGTGACGCCGTCGGCGAGCGGGAACACCCGACGGATCCAGTCCCGAGCAGACGGCGAGGCGCCGCGGACGACGCGGGCGTCGACGGCGCGCGGCTGGCGGCTCATCGGTCGGCCGCCTGGTTCTGCGTCGTCCACGCGGCGGCGAACTCCTCGAGGACGACCGTCTCCCCCGCGTCCGCGGCGGCGAGCAGACCCTCGACGAACTCGCGGGGCACGAGCGTCTTGCGCCCGATCCGCACCGCGGGGAACTGCCGGGCGTAGACGCGCCGGCGGATCGTCATGTCGGAGCAGCCGAGCATCTCGGCGGCGGTCCGCACCGTCAGTAGCGGGTGGTCGGACGGGTGCTCCTTACGCGGCAGCGGCGCGCGCAGTGCGTTCTGCGGCATGGGGTTCTCCCGAGTGGTCAGTGGCTCACCGGGGGCGGTGAGTGCGTAGGGAGAGCATGACCCACACTTGCCTAGGTTGTCTAGCCATGCTGGGCAACATGACTAAGCCAGCCTGGTTGGCTACGCTCTGAACATGGCTCTAGACCCCAACGACTCGCGGCCGCCGTACCAGCAGGTCGCGGCTCAGCTCAGGGCGGCGATCCTCACCGGCAAGCTCGCGCCCGGTGACCAGCTGCCCTCGGGCAACGAGATGGCGCAGACCTACGCGGTCGCGCGACAGACCATCCAGCAGGCGCTGCGGATCCTCCGGGAGGAGGGGCTCATCGTGTCCCGCCAGGGCACGGGGACGTTCGTCAAGGCCAGGACGGAGAAGCCGGTCGGCCTGCGGCCCCACCTCGAGGCGATTTTCCGGGCCGAGGAGGTGACCATCGACTTCGCGGGGTTCTCCGGTGAGACGCTCGCCGGCGCGATCCAGGAACCGCTCGACAAGATCCGAGCTGGCCGATTGACGCCAGCCTCAATTGCGATCCGCGTTCTCATTCCTGATGCCGGGCGGCCCTGGGGGGTGCCCTGCCTGCAGGACTCGCTTGACGACTCCCCTGCGTTCCGCGAGCGGGCCGCCGGGATCGCGATCCGGAGCATCGACGGCATAGCCTCGTCGGTGGCTGAACTGCAGTCGCTAGGACTCGTACCTAAAGCCACCCTTGAAGTGCGGACCCACCCGGGCGCCGCGCAGTTCAAGGTGTACATCCTCAATCGATCCGAAGCATTCTTCGGGTTCTACCCTGTGAGCGCCAACGAGGTGGCCTACAAGGGTGAGTCCCTCAAGATCTGGGATCTGCTTGGCAAGGACTCGTTGCTGTTTCATCACGCGCGAGGTGACGACGAGAGCCTGGGTGGTGTCTTCGTGGAGCAGGCACAGCTCTGGTTCGACAGTCATTGGGACACGGTCGCGCGGCCACTGTCGTGGTAGGCGACGCAGCGAACCTGGTGCGCGGAACATCCGCCATTCTGCTGGACTTCGACGGACCCGTTTGCTCAGTCTTCGCAGGCTTGCCCGCTGCAAGCGTCGCGGAGGATCTGCGCGTCCTCGCCTCCCATGCGGCCGATATCGCCGATGAGAGCGACCCTCTTGAGGTGCTCCGCAAAGTCTCCAAGAGCTCTCACGCGGCCGCGGTTATGGCCGAGGACGTTCTAGCGGCCGCGGAGTTAAAGGCCATCGCCCTCGCGGCGCCAACAGACGGCGCCGATGACCTTCTTCGGTATGCACATCGGAGGAAGATCCCGGTGGCAATCGTCAGTAACAACAGCGAGGCGGCGATCCGCGCCTACCTAGCAAAGAGGAACCTTTCACACCTCATTGCCATGATCAGCGCCCGCTCTCCAACCTCTCCGGACCTCATGAAGCCCCATCCACGCTCGCTAGAGATCGCCATCCATGGTCTCGCAGTCGCGCCGGCAAGGACATTGATGATTGGGGATTCGATGGCTGACATAGCCGCCGCAAGGGCCATCAACATAAAGATCATTGCTCTAGCCAATCGCGCACATAAGGCTTCTCAGTTCGCAAAAGCCGGCGCCGACTGCATCGTGACGACCATGCGCGAGCTGACCCGATTCCAATCATGACCTCCACTGCGCACCTCCTGGGCGGCACAAGGTGGGCACGCGACGGTCTCGCCCAAACCATCCCCACCCTGAAAGACGCTGCTGTACGGTGACAACGGACAGGGCAAGACGGTCTTTCACCGGGAGAAGAAGGCATTGAAACTCGTCAGCATTCGGGTCCGGAACTTTCGAACTGTGGGACCGGACGAGCAAACACTCTCACTGGAGCACGGCTTAACACTGGTTGGTCCAAACAACAGCGGCAAGACCAATCTACTGAAGGCAATTCAGTTTCTTTTCACTGGCTGGGACAACTCTCACGCCTACTCCCAATCCGCGGATCTCACATTCGGCGACCGCAGAGTAAAGACTTCATTCCTGGCCACCTTCGATGGTGACGATAGCAGCGGCAGCAATGACTCGCCCATCTACGATGCTCTAGACAACCTTCATCAGATCCTTGGAACCCGGCGCTCTTCTTCGACCTTCACATTGAGCCTACAGTTCACGGCCAGCAACACTCCTGTGTATCAGTTCTTTCCGAACGCAAAACAGCCCGATGTAAATGCGCTCCGAACGCAATTCAGTCGGACTCAGCGACAACTAGTCGTGGATCTTCTATCACGTTTTGCATGCCACTACGTGCCGTCAGCACGGAGCATGAGGGAACTCTACGAAGAACTACTCGTGCCATTCCTGCGGAAATCTGCCGCCCTAGCACTTGCGCCTCACAGCGATGCGATCTCTACGGTTCTCCAGGGCGTGGCGGAGAGTTTCAACGGCCAGCTGTCGGCGTCTGGACTGACAGATCTTCAAGTCTCTTTCGAACTCCCCAACGGGTCACTGGAGGATCTACTGCAGGGCTTCGACTTCTACATCTCCGACCCCGAGAAGACGACGATCTTCCGCAAGGGTCAGGGCATCCAGTCGACAGCTCTCCTGGCCGGCTTCATGTGGATGACTGCACAACTGAGACAACAAGGAAAGGAAGTCGTCTGGCTCCTAGAGGAGCCAGAATCATACCTGCATCCAGAACTCTCTCAATCAGCACTCACACTTCTCGAGAGGCTGCGCCAACAGTCGCTCTTGGTCGTGACGACCCACGCATTGGCATTCGTCCCTCAAGATCCGGCGCTAGTAGCTGGCACAAGCCTTGAAGCGAATCGAACGAGAGTCGAGGTGTTTCCCAGCTACGTCGAAGCCACTGCACGCCTTCGGACCGCGCTTGGTGTCAGATTCAGCGACTACTTTAACCTCGGGCGGTATAACCTCCTGCTAGAAGGAAAGACCGACCGGCAATTCATCGACTGGGTTCTCCAGCAAATCCCCAGAGAAGTTCACGAATGGAGCGAATTGCGCGAGGCCCACCTGCTGGACTTCGGGGGTGTCAGGCATCTCGGCGGATTCGTGCGTGCCACGTACGGATTCATCTCCGCAGAGCGCGCATGTGTGTGCGTGTTTGACGGCGATGACGCCGGAGAAAAAGAGCGTCGCGATCTCCAGCAGTACTTGGGAAACAAGTCAATCCCCTTTGAAGCGAATCGCAACTTCCTATCAGTTCGAGATCGTTTCGCAGTCGAAGGCCTGTTTCCAGATGCATGGGTCGAACAGCTGCACAATGAGCATGCAGGATGGTTCGAAACATACTCGGTGGATGTCACGGGACAACTCGAGCCGTACAAGATTCGCGATGGTCGGAAAAGTGACGCCGGTCAGTGGCTTATGTCGTGCGCCGAAAGAGAGCCCGACCTACAGTGGGCGGACCGCTGGGTTGCCTTCTGTCTTGCTGCCAACAATGCCCTTCGCGCTCTACACGTCACTTTGACTGCTCGCGCAACGCCGCCGGCGGCACAGGGTAGTGGGGGAATCGGGCGGAATTGACGGTCGTCGGTATCCTCAGCACGAGCACTCGGCCGGGTTGGCTTGCAGATGGCTATGCCCGGACGCTAGTCAGGTCGAGGGGACTCTTGGACTTCTTTGCCAGATCTTGCAGGCTGGCAGGAAAGCCCTTGCGACCCCAAGTGTGCTGCCACACGACCGCGTCAGCCGCCCTTACCGCCGCGGCAAGGTCATCCATCATCGCCAGGATCCGCTCCGTGCTCAGCGGGACGTCGCCGCCCACGTACGCCTCACCAATCAGCCAATCGGCCTGGTCCGCTTCGCCAGCATAGGCCTCACGCTGTTCCTCAGTTCGGAGTCTTCCTCGCTGGTGCGCAAGCAGGTGTCGCAGGGACCGCACGTACCGGACAGGCCCAGACTCGATCTCGATGCCGATAGCCTTGTGGATCTGTCGAAGCGTTGGCCACTGGGGAGACAGCTGGCCAGGATGGACTTTCGCCGCGAAGCGCCATTTTTCCCCGTTCCCATCCGTCACTACATATCGGCTCATCAACTCGCTGAGGCTCTGCTCGGTATAGACTTCGTAGGCCGTCACAGCGTCTCGAAGCGCGCCGGACCTCAGCATCCACAAGTAGTCGTCTTGCCAAAGGCCGAGAACCTTCCGGTGAAACAGATCGACATGGCCTTCAGTGTCATCCCGGTCGGGATCGAAAGAGGCACTGAACTCACGTTCAGACTCGCTCCAGGTAGTCGCGTACGCTAACTGCGTCCATCGTGCCGACAGGAGCAAGTAGGCGCGAATGTCTGCATCCACGGCCTTCCATTCATCGAAGGCCTGGGTGACCTGATCCTCACCATTCCATGGCATAGCCCACGCCCTCACGGATTGTCCGATGCCCGGAACCTGACCTCCTTGCAGCGCCATCGGCCCCCGCTGCGAGCGACGACGCCTTGGCCAGCAAGAGCCGCCAAAGCTCGCTGGACTGTGGAGCGAGCCACTCCGAAGTACTCAGCGAGCTCTGTGATCGTGGGCACCAGATCGCCAGGCTCCAATCTACCGGTTTGCCTTGCTAGATCGAGGGCGTCCGCGATCTCCAAGTAGGTGCTGGCGGTTCCGCCGCCCAGGACCTCATTGATGGGCTTTGAGACGCGGCACAGAGCCCTAGCCGGGAGTGAGTGCGCCGGATTGCCGGCGCTGCCCTTCCTCAGCCGCATAAGGTCGCGAGAGAGGTTTTCTGCGGCCAACTGGTCAACTGGACGCGTCCACGACGCGTATACCTTCAGCGTTGTCGCGCCGCCATCGCCGTGCCCCAGACGACCTGCGGTCGTGCGCAGGTCAACGCCTGCAGCGAGCAGTTGCGTGGCGTTGAAGTGGCGCAGGTTCTTCAGCGGCTCGTCGATGCCGATGGTCGTGGCCAGATCGCGGTAGAGGTGCGTGAAGTGGTCGGGATGCCACGGTCGGCCGCAGGTCGGGTCGGCGCTGAACAAGAAGGCGTCTGCAGCGAGGGTGAGACCGCCTGGCGCGACGCCGGTTTCCCGTTGCTGACGGAAATCACGCAGCATCTGGACCGTCAGGTCATCGAGGGACAACCTCCGCTCGGTGTCGGTCTTGGTGCCCTTCAGGCGCCTCTGACCGTCACGCACGACGTAGTTGTGGGCGATGTCGACGAACGCGCGGTCGAGGTTGACGGCGGTCCACCGGAGGGCGACGAGCTCGCCGCGGCGGGCACCCGTTGTTGTGGCGAGCCAGAGGAAGATCGCCATCTCGAGGTCGACTTCGAACGCGAGGTTGAGCAGCCGGGCGACCTGCTCCGCCTCCGGCGGACGGGCACGCCGACGCTCGAGCTTCGGCGGATGGGCGTACTCGGCCGGGTTCCGTTCGATCCAGCCCCAGGCGACCGCGTAGCCGAGTGCCGACGAGATGATCGCGTGGATCCGGCGGATCGTCGACGGCGCCATCGGCTTGCACTGGTGCGGTCGGCACTTCGCCGCCTCGCACTCGTGGCCCTCGGCGGCCTGGTGCTCGACGTAGGGCCGGCCGTCACACAGGACGTTGCAGCGGCGCAGGTGAGTGTAGAGCCGGTCGAGGAGGTCGACGCGGTGCTGCAGCTTGCGCAAGGTGAAGTCGCCGAGTGCCGGCCGGATGGTGCGGCGGATGTAGCCGGCCGTCGTCTCCTGCGTCGACAGCTCGTGGTCGACCGTCTGCATCCAGCGGTCGAGCAGGACGGACAGCGTCGCACCGGTCTCGGGGATGCTCTCGGCGTCCGCCTGGTCGAGGAACCGGAGACGGTCCTTGTCGGCCGCGGCCCTCGTCCTGTGGACCTCGCCGATGAGGTAGACCTGCCGGCCGGTGATCGGGTCCTTGCCCGCGTACACCCGTGCCCTAAAACCGGTCTTCAGCGTCTCGATCGAACCCTTGCCCATGAGCGGAACGTAGGGCGGATCAAGAGGCTCATGCCACGATCCATGCCACGGGTTGTCTAGACAGGCTGCCCAACCGGGCGAGAATGAGGCTCTGACCTGCAGTGATGTCGGAGCCGCCTTCGGGATTCGAACCCGAGACCTACGCATTACGAGTGCGTTGCTCTGGCCAACTGAGCTAAGGCGGCACGCACCACCGGGGTGGCACGGTGCACGAGTTTACACACCCCGGAGGGTGCCCTCGAACCGGTATCGGGTGTCGGACCCACCGGCTTGAGCGGGCGCCCAGAAGCCTACGAGCAGGTGACGTCGGCCTTCGGGACGGTGCCGGAGACGAGGTAGTCCTCGATCGTCGTGTCGACGCACTTGGAGCCGCGGCGGTAGGCGGTGTGGCCCTCGCCCTCGAAGGTGACGAGGACGCCCTGGTCGAGCTGGCCGGCGAGGCTCTGGGCCCACTCGTACGGGGTCGCGGGGTCGCCGGTGGTCCCGATGACGAGGATCGGCGGGGCGCCGGGGGCGGTGAGCTTCTGCGGGGCGACGGCGGGCTTGATCGGCCAGACGGCGCACCCGAGGGACGACCAGGCGACCGTGTCGCCGAGCGGCGGGTACTTGGCGAGCCAGTCCTTGGCGTCGGCCTTGACCTGGTCGAGGGAGCGGGTGTCGGTGCGGTCGAGGCAGAAGATCGGACCGGTCGCCTGGAGGGTCTGGGCGTAGGTGCCGTCGGGGCGGCGCTCGTTGTACGCGTCGGCGAGTGCGAGCAGGCCGTCGCCCTGGCCCTTGAACGCCTCGGTGAGCGCCGCGCGCAGCTGCGGCCAGAACGCCGGCAGGTAGAGCGCCATCGCCATGCCGGTCGTCATGAGGCTCTGGGTCAGCTGACGCCCGGACGAGGTCGCGAGCGGCTTGCTGTCGGCGTTCTTCACGAGGGTCTCGATCTGCGCGAACGCCTGCTCCTTGGTGCCACGCAGGGGGCAGCCCTTCTCGCCGAGGCAGTCCTCGACGAACGCCGTGGCCATCCGGGAGAAGCCCTGGGCCTGGCCCTCGGAGTACTGCTCGGCGGACAGGCTCGGGTCGACGGCGCCGTCCAGCACCATCCGGCCGACCCGCCACGGGAAGAGCTCGGCGTACCAGGCGCCGATGAAGGTCCCGTACGACCAGCCGTAGTAGGAGATGACCTTCTCCCCCAGCGCCGCCCGGATGACGTCCATGTCCTTGACGGTGCTCACGGTGTCGACGTGCCCGATGAGCGGCCCGGTGCGCTCCTCGCACTGCTTGCCGAAGTCGGTCGCGTCGGCGACGACCTTCGTCGCCTCGGCGTCGGAGTCCGGTGTCGCGTCGGACGACAGCCAGGCATCGACCTCGGAGTCGGGCAGGCAGCTGATCGGCGTCGACTCGCCGACGCCGCGCGGGTCCCACGCGACGGCGTCGTACGACTGCCGCACCCGCGTCCCGAGCGAGCCGGGCGAGGAGCGGAACCACTCGACCGCCGAGACCCCCGGACCGCCGGGGTTGAGGAGCATCGTGCCGATCTTCTTGCCCTCGGCCTTGAGACGCAGCAGCGAGAGCTCGATGGTGTCGCCGGACGGCGCGGCCCAGTCGAGCGGGACGGTCACCTTCGCGCACTCGAAGTCGTTGCGGCAGGACGTCCAGGCGAGCTTCTGGCCGTAGAACGCGGCCAGCGCGGTGTCGTTGGCCGGGTCCTTGGTGTCGGCCGGCGCGGACGTCGCGGCCGTCGGGGCCTGCGGCTCCGGCGTGCTGCCCGTGCACCCCGCGAGGACGGCGAGCGCAGCGACGGCTGCGACAGCGCGGACGGTCAGACGGCGGGAGCGCGCGGCGACAGTCACCCGCCCGACGCTACCCCGGGACGGGAGTGCGTGGCGCCGCGGGTTCACCGGGACCGCACGTCCACGGGACGCAGCCGCACCATGAGCGCCTCGATGGCGAGCAGCGGCGACACGTTCGCCTCGATCCGGGTCCGGGCCTCCCCGATGGCCTCCATCCGGCGCAGCGTCTCGGCCGGCGTCGCGGCCCCTGCGAGCCGCTCGACGTCGTCCGCCATCTCGGCGTTGACGAGCTCGACGGGCGACCCGAGCTGGACGACGAGCACGTCCCGGTAGAGCGAGAGCAGGTCGACGAGGGCCCGGTCGAGGACGTCCCGGTTGGCCCGGGTGGCCCGGCGCTTCTGGTTCTCCTCGAGCTGGCGGACCTGCGCCCGGACGGGGGGCGGCAGCGTCGCCTGCCCCTCGGCGCCGAGCGAGTGCAGCAGGGCGGCACGCTCGCTGGCGTCGCGGTCGGCCGTGGCCGCCTTCGCCTCCTCCTGCGCGACCTCGACGAGCTCGGCGGCCGCGAGCACCGCGGCCCCGACGGACGTCACCTGCATCGGCAGCCGGAGCACCTCCCGGCGGCGGATCCGGGCGCTCTCGTCGACAGCGAGCCGGCGCGCGAAGCCGATGTGGCTCTGCGCGGCCCGGGCGGCGAACGAGGCGACCGCCGGGTCGATGCCGTGGCGGCGCACGAGCAGCGCCGCGACGTCCGCGACCGGCGGCACCCGCAGCCCGACGTGCCGGCAGCGCGAGCGGATCGTCACGAGGACGTCCTCCGCGGACGGTGCGCAGAGCAGCCACACGGTGCGCGGCGGCGGCTCCTCGATGGCCTTGAGCAGGAGGTTGCCGCTGGTGTCGTTGAGCCGGTCGGCGTCCTCGACGACGATGACCCGCCACCGCCCGAGCGAGGGCCGCTGCTGGGCCAGGGTGACGAGCGGGCGGACGTCCTCGACACGCAGGAACACGTGCTCGGTCGCGACGAGCGTGACGTCCGCGTGGCCGCCCGACAGCGCCGTCCGGCACTCGTGGCACTCCCCGCACCCGCCGCGCGGGCACTGCAGCGCCGCCGCGAAGGCCCGGGCCGCGTTCGAGCGGCCCGACCCGGGCGGGCCGGTGAGCAGCCAGGCGTGGGTCATCCCGCCGACGTGCCGGCCGGGCGCCGGCGCGTGCGCCTCCGCGGCGAGCGCGGAGCCGGTCGGCTCGACGCCGTCGGGGTCGTGCGGGGCGAACTCGTCGTCCGCGACGAGCAGGTCACCGCCGAGGTCGGCCGCGGCCTGCTGCTCGACCTGGGCCCGGGCCGCGTCGGCGGCCCGGCGCAGCACGGAGACGGCGTCGGGCTGGCCGACGAGGTCGTCCCAGACGGTCACTTGTCGCCCTCGCCGAAGAGCTCGTCGCGCAGGTCGATCGCGGCCGTCGGCGGGGGCTCCTGGGCGGCCGGGGCCGCCGCACCGGAGCGGACGCCGCGACCACGGGAGCGCCCGTCGTCGTCCTTCGGCAGCGTCACCGGCCCGGTCATCGGGCCGGCCGTGTCCCCGCGCAGGCGGCGCATGAAGCGCCCGGCGACGGTCGGGACGGCGGCCGACTCGACGCGCTCCCGGCGGGAGGCCCGGGACGGCGGCGCGGCGTCGCCCGGCACGGTCGGCATCACGTCACCGCGGGCCAGGGCCAGGTCGTTCGCGGTGATCTCGACCGTCGGCATCGCGTGGAGGACGGCGGTCGCGGCGTCCGAGGGCGCGTTCGGCAGCGACGGTGCGCCGGACAGCCGGGGCACGGCCGCGGACGGCGGCTCGACCGGGACCGTCGGCGGCACAGGGTCCGCAGGGGCGGCCACGGGCGCCGGGGCGGGAGCAGCGGTCGGGACCGTCGGCGCCGGACCGCCCGGCACCCGGAACGCCGTCGGCGGCGGGGTCGGGCGGGTCTGGGCCGCCGAGACGTCGGAGCCGGCGCCGAGCGGCGCCCAGCCGGACGGCGTGCTCTCCCCGGCCTCCTCGGTGAGCTGGCGCTCGACCTCCTCGCGGACCTGGCGCTGCTTCTCGGCGCGGGCGAGCGACTCGTCGCGCTGCCGGCCCCGGAGCTCGCGGTCCAGCCGGAGGACGTCGGCCTCGGCCGTCGCCTTGCGGCGGCGCTGGTCCTCCTCGTCGGCGAGCTTGGCGGCGAGCTCGGCGCGCTTGCGGACCGACACCGGCAGCGCGTCCCGCAGCCGGGACCGGATCGCGGCCTGGATGTCGGCGCGGTCCTCGGAGGCGTCGATGACGAGGTAGCGGTGCGGCTCCCGGCGGGCGAGGTCGAGGAACCGCTCCCGGACCCGCTCGTGGAAGGCGTCCGACTCGGCCTCGATCGCGTCGTCCCCGTCGGAACGCTCGAGGTCGCGGCGGCGGCGGACCTTGGAGATCTGCGGCGGCAGGTCGAGCAGGACCGTGAGGTCGGGGACGAGGCCCGCGGTCGCCCAGCGGGACAGCCGCGCGACGTCGTCCGGGTCGAGCTCCCGACCGGCGCCCTGGTAGGCGACCGAGGAGTCGACGTACCGGTCGGTGACGACGACGGCGCCCCGCTCGAGCGCCGGCCGGATGACCGTCTCGACGTGGTGCGCGCGGTCCGCGGCGAACAGCAGGGCCTCGGCGCGGGCGCCGACGGTGTGCTCGTGCCCGAGGAGGACGTCGCGCAGCCGGACGCCGACCGGCGTCGCACCCGGCTCGCGGGTGAGGACGATCTCGTGGCCCTGCTCGTCGCGCAGCCACTGGCCGAGCAGCTTGGACTGCGTCGACTTGCCGGCGCCGTCCCCGCCCTCGAGCGCGATGAAGTAGCCGGGCGCCGTCCGGCGCGGCGGGCGCGGCCCCTCGGCGCGCGCCGACCAGGCCCGCCGCAGGTCGGCGCCGAGCCGGGTGCCGCGGCGGTCGTCCATCTGCCGGAACGACAGGATGCCCATGCCGAGCGCGATCGCGCCCGCGAAGAAGAAGACGAAGGCCGCGCCGTTGTACGTGAGCGCGAACGAGTCGGTGAAGGTGAACGTGTGCTGCCCGATCGGGGCGGCGATCGCCGGGCCGGCGGCGAGCACGAGCACGAGGACGACCCGGGCGGCGGACTGCAGGAAGCCGAAGGTCCGGCCGCGGACCTCGTCGTCCACCTCGAGCCCGAGCAGCGTGTAGCCGGTGACCCAGGCGACGCCGCCGCAGGCGCCGAGCGCCGTCGTGAACAGCGCCGCCATGACGATGTTCGGCACGAGCGCCAGGAGCAGGAGGAACACCCCGGCGGAGATGAGCGCGAGCCCGAAGAGCCGGCGGCGGGAGAAGTCGACGAGCAGCCGCGGGCCGGTCCACATGCCGAGCGCGAGGCCGACGAACACCGCGCCGAAGAGCACGCCGAAGCCGGGCTGGCCGGCACCGAGGTCGGTGACGAACGTCTGGGCGAGGCCGACGACGAACCCGGCGGCCCCGAAGGCGCCGAGCATGCCGAGGACGAGCCCGCGCACGACCGGCGTCGAGCCGACGAACTTCCAGCCGTCGATGATGAGCCGCAGGACACTGGCCGAGGGCCCGGCCGGCACGGCCCGCGGCGGGATCTCCAGACGCCAGATGACCAGGCCGGAGACGAGGAACGTCAGCGCGTTGAACCACAGCGCGAGGTCGACCGGGTTCGCGACGAGCCGCGGCACCCAGTTGTCGAGGATGCCCGTGAGCAGGGCGAGGCCGGAGTAGACGAGCGCCGCGACGGGTGCGCTGCCGTAGGTGGCGACGAGGCTGATCTGGTTCGCCGCCTCGAGCCGCTTGCGCGGCACGAGGTTCGGGACGGTCGCGTCCTTGGCCGGCATCCAGAACAGCGCGACGCACTCGATGAGGACGGTCGCGACGTAGAGCCAGGTCAGCGTGCCGACGAGCGGGATCGACGCGAAGAGCACGAACCGGAGCAGGTCCCCGAGGACGAGCGTCCAGCGCCGGTTCAGCTTGTCGGCGAGCGCGCCGGCGATCGGGCCGAAGACGACGGCGGGCGCCAGGCGCAGGATGAAGACACCGGCGATGGCGAAGTTCTCGGCGGTGTAGGACCCGCTCGCGAGGTTCTTGGCGAGGGCGGCCGTCGCGAGCAGGCCGAGCCAGTCGCCGAAGCTCGACAGCCCGAGCGCCATCCAGAGCCGGCGGAAGGGCGTGATCCGCAGGACGGCGGCGACGTCGTGGTCGGGGGCGGTGTCCCGGTCGTCGGCGTCCTGGGGGCCGATGCGGG
>NZ_MWLN01000111.1 GCF_002198655.1 Kineosporia sp. A_224 | reverse complement strand
TCGTCGCGTCCGCCCGGGACTCCGGAACCGACGTGCTGCAGCCCCCGGCGGCCCGGCGCGACGAGCCGGCCCCGGCCGGACGCGACGAGGGCAGCGCCCCTGCCGACGCCCCCGTCGACGCCCCTGGCGGTCTTCCGCGCCGGCAGCGCGGGGCCTCGACGCCGCCGCCCGCGCCGTTCGCGTTCCCGACGGCGTCGCCGTCGTCGCCCGCAGCGCCGTCCGTGCCGTTCGGCTCGCCCCTGACCTCGCCGTCGCCCGCTCCCGAGACCGCCCCGGCCGACGAGGCCGCGACGGAGCCGGCACCGGCGGCCGCGGCCGTCACCCCGGTCGAGAGCAAGGCCGCGCCGACCCAGGAAGTGACGCGGACCCGCCCGAGCATGGGTGAGGGCGCCGCTCTCACCGGTGAGCTGCCGGTCCGTGGTCGCACCGGCGACGCACTGCCGCCGGTCAAGCCCTCCGCGGCACCGGTCCCGCCGGTCGCCGTCCCGGGCGGCCGGTCGGACGGCAACGGCAACGGCAACGGGCCCGCCTCGAGCGGGGGCGCCCCCGGCGCCTGGAACCCCTCGCTGCCGACCGAGCTCGCGGCCCGCTCCGCGGCCGACGCCGCCGCCCAGCGGTACCGCCCGGCGAACCCGAACGCCCCGATGATCGGCAGCGACTCGCCGCCCGCGTCGAGCGCGCCGACGCCGATCTTCGACTCCATCTCGGTGTGGTTCTCCACGGACGCCTCGGCGCCCTCGACCGGTGCGGTCGACGAGGTCGAGCACGTCGTCGACCTGCGCGACGGTGCGCGCCAGACGGTGACCGCAGGGGCGTCGTCGTCCAACCGCTGGGCCGCCCTCGGCGACCAGCAGTGGCTCGCCGCCAGCGCGCGGGCCGCGGCGACGCCGGAGATCAGCGGCACGACGGGCACCGGCCTGCCGATGCGTCGGCCGGGCGCCAACCTCGTCCCGTCCGCGGCGGGCGCCACCACGGCGTCGGCACCGGCCGCCGCGGGCGGCCGCCCCGCGGCCGTGGCCACCGCGCCCTCGGCACCGGTGCACCGCGCAGACCCCGAGGCGGTCCGTGGCCGGCTCGGCAGCTACCAGCGCGGCCTGACCTCCGCCCGGCGGTCGCGGCGCGCACCCGGCGACGGGGACACCCTGTTCGCCGGCCCCAAGGACGGCAACGGCACGACGAAGACACCCGAAGGCACGGGAGGAGACACGTGAGCACGGGGACAGGTACTGACGTCGGCTGGCTGGTCGACGGGTTCACCCACAGGGTGCCCGGCGTGGCCCACGCGGCCGTCGTGTCGGCGGACGGCCTGCTCATGGCGAGCTCGGCCGGGCTGCCGCGCGACCGCGCGGACCAGCTCTCGGCCGTCGCGTCAGGGCTCGGCAGCCTCACGAACGGGGCGGCGCTGTGCTTCTCGGCCGGCGCCGTCGTCCAGACGGTCGTGGAGATGCAGGGCGGCTTCCTGCTGCTCATGGCCATCTCCGACGGCTCGTGGCTGGCCGTTCTCGCCTCACCGACGTCCGACATCGGCCTCGTCGGCTACGAGATGACGCTGCTCGTCGACCGGGTGGGCGAGCACCTCTCGCCGGCCCTGCGGCAGGCACGCGGCTGGTCGGGCTCGGCCTGAGGCGACGATGAGCCAGACCTTCGAACCCACGCGGAGCGCCGATGAGCGCCCGCGTCCGTCGCGCGAGCCCGGTCGTGGCTCGCGCGGCGGTCTGTCGCGGGGTGACAGCCCCGTGACGCCGTGGAGTCGGGGGGACTCGGAACGCGGTGGGACACCCGCCGAGGCGGTCGCGGCCGCGGACCGGGCGGCGGGCCGACGGGTGCCGTCCCAGCCGCCGGCGGGGACGGCGGTGCGCGGCGGCGACGCCGCCGCGGCCGACCATGCCGCGGCCCGCGCCTGGACGCAGGACATGCACGGTTTCGGCAGCGGTCGCTCGATCGGGATGCCCGCGTCGTCCGCCCCGGCAGAGCCGGACGTGGCGGCGGGGCCGCTCGACATGCTGACGGCCGCGGCCGCCGTGGACGCCCAGTCGGTCGTCCTCGGCCTGGACGCGCCGGTCATGGCGCTCGTCGGAGCCGACGCCGGCTACCTCGGGGCCGACCTCGGCGGCCCGGCCTGGGCCGCACCCGGCGGGCAGGGCACCGGCCGCGCCGAGCAGGGCGACGGCCGGCGTGCGACCCGCCGCGGGATCGCGGAGGCCAACGCGGCGGCACCCGAGGGCGGCGACGACCGCTCGGCACGACGCGGACGCTCCTTCAGCGGGCCAGCGGCAGCACGCGCCCTCGGCAGCAAGATCTCGGCGGAGGACGGCGGCAGCAGCGGCCGTGGCTCGGACCGGGGCCGGCCGGGGCGGCGCTACCTGCCCGTCCCGCAGGAGACCGGTGACCTGGCGGCCGTCGACGACCCGAACAACCCGGTTCCCGTGGGGCTCCAGCCCGGTCAGCTACCGCAGGGGATGCCGGGCGCGCCGACCGGCCCGATGCAGTCCGGGCTCATGCACCAGGACGCCGGGCCCGTCCCGCCGTACGCCGTCCCGCCGCCGCCCCCGATCAGCACCGGCTCCGTGCCGTGGCTGACCGGCGAGCAGGACGCCGTCAGCATCACGGCGGCCCTGGGTGACCCGTTCACGGACACGGGTGCGACCCAGATGCTCCGCCCCTACGACGACGCGGCAGACCTCCCTGCGGAGGGTCCCGCGCCGTCCCTGGTGCGGCCCTACGCACGGACCGGCGGGCGCACCAAGCCCGGGCACGACCTCGACCTCGAGGCGCTCGTCGTCACGACGGTCAACGGGCGGGAGGCGTGGTCCAGCCCCCTGCTCAACCCGGAACACGTGCAGGTCATCGGCCTGTGCGTCGACACGACCAGCGTCGCCGAGATCGCCGCGCGGCTGTCGGTGCCCATCGGCGTCGCCCGCGTGATCATCGCCGACATGGTGGACCTCGGACTCGTCGAGGTCGGCAAGACCTCGGCGAACACCGGGGACGAACGCGACCCAGCATTCCTGAGGAGGGTACTCAGTGGCCTTCAGCGGCTCTGACAGCCGACCGACCCGGTCGACGAAGATCGTCGTCTCGGGCGGTTTCGGCAGCGGTAAGACGACGTTCGTCGGAGCCGTGTCCGAGATCGTCCCGTTGCGGACCGAGGCGGTCATGACGTCCGCCAGCATCGGCGTCGACGACCTGTCGGCGACGCCGAACAAGACGACGACGACCGTCGCGATGGACTTCGGCCGCATCTCGATCGACAGCGAGCTGGTCCTGTACCTGTTCGGGTCGCCCGGGCAGAACCGGTTCTGGTTCATGTGGGACGACCTCGTGCGCGGTGCCATCGGTGCCGTCGTGCTCGTCGACACCCGGCGCCTGCAGGACTGCTTCGGGCCGATCGACTTCTTCGAGGCCCGGAACCTGCCGTTCGTCGTCGCGGTCAACGCGTTCGACGGGGTGCTCCAGCACCGGCCGGAGGAGGTCCGCGAGGCCCTCCAGCTCGGCCCGGACGTCCCCGTGCTCGTGTGCGACGCCCGCGAGCGGGAGTCTGCGAAGCAGACGCTCATCGCGGTCGTCGAGCACGCGCTGCGGACCTGGACCTCCGCGTCGGTGCCCCAGTAGCAGCGGTCCCGCCCCCGTCACGGGCGCCCCGGCCGGCATCCGCCGGTCGGGGCGTTCGCGCGTCCGCGCTCAGCCGGCCGGGGTGAGGAAGCCGTCGAGGACGAGACCGCGGACGTCGGGCAGAACCTCCGCGGCGAGGGCGTCGGCGGGGACGTCGAGCAGGTCGGCGAGCGCGCCGACGATCGCCCCGACAGGCAGGTCGCCGTCGCACGCGCCGACGAGCCCGGCGAGCGCCGTGCCGGCCCGGACGCCGCGTCCGTAGCCGCCGCCCTGCCGCAGCAGGACGACCGTGGGGTCCTCCTCGCCCGGGCGGTGGTGGCGCTCCTCGGTGACGTCGGGGGCGACCCGGAGCCGGGCCGCGGCGAGCGCGGCGTCGTCCGTGCCGGCGAGCCAGGTGTGGGCCTCGAGGACCGCGGCGACGTGCTCGCCGAGCGGGGCGTCGAGCGGGGCGCGGACGTCCTCGACCCGACGCAGCGGCCGGCCGGGGCCGGCGGGGCCCGCCGGGCCGGTCGCCGGGCGGTGCAGGACGACGACCCCGAAGCCGACGCCCTCGACCGCGCGGCGCTCGAAGTCGTCGAGCCAGGCGGCGTAGAGCGCGTCGTGCTGCGGCCCGCCCGCGGTGCCGCCGTCGCGGATCCACATCTCGGCGTACTCCGCGGCGTCCTGCACCTCGCGCTGGACGACCCACGCGTCGAGGGCGCCGTCCCCGCGCTCCTGCGCGGCGCGTGCCGCGTCGTCCAGCCAGCCGCCGACGCGGTCCTGCCAGGGGACGCCGGCGCGGTGCTCCCAGTTGCCGAGCATGACGGCCGTCCCGCCGGGGGCGAGGACCGCGCCGGCACCGGTCACGAGCCGCCGGACGATCTCGTCGCCCTCGAGGCCGCCGTCCCGGTACTCGTACGTCGTCACGCCGTCCGTGCGCGGGGTGATGACGAACGGCGGGTTGCTGACGAGGAGGTCGAAGCGCTCTCCCGCAACGGGTTCGAGCAGGCTGCCCAGGCGCAGGTCGAGCGCCGACGACTCGCTCGCGGAGCCGCCGTCGTTGAGCGCCCAGGTGAGCGCGGCCATCGCGAGCGCCCGCCGGGACACGTCGGTCGCGATGACGGAGCGGGCGTGCCGGGAGGCGTGCAGCGCCTGCACCCCGCAGCCGGTGCCGAGGTCGAGCACCCGGCCGACCGGACGGCGGGGCGTGCAGCGGGCGAGCATCGTCGAGGCTCCCCCGACCCCCAGCACGTGGTCGGGCCGCAGCGCGCCGCCCGTCGCGAGCTCGCCGAGGTCGGAGACCACCCACCAGTCGGCGCTGCCGCCGGCGTCGACGGCGCCGTACGGTCGCAGGTCGACGCGGGCCCGCACCGGGTCGTCCGGGCCCTCGCCGGCGGCGTCGACGAGCCCGAGCCGCCGGGCGCCGTCCGTGCCGAGCCGTGGCAGCGCCCGGTCGACGACGGCGCGGGGCACCGGGAGCCCGAGGACGAACAGCCGCAGGAGCGCCGCCACGGGCTCCGTGCGGGCCGCGGTGGCCCGGAGCACCGGCACGACCTGTTCGCGGCCCAGTGCGGCGTGGGCGACCGGACCGACGAGGTCGGTGACGGCGTCGACGGTCCAGCCGTCGAGGTCGGCCCGCAGCGCGCCGACGAGGGCCGGGTCGACCCGGGGCGCGTCCGTGGATGCGACCGTCGTGGCGTGCTCGTCGCCGGCGCTCGTGCTCCGGCCGGTGGTCGTGCTGGCAGGTCCGGCGCTCACGCGCCAAGTCTGCCGGGTCGCGCCTTGCTCTGCCCGCACCGGCGAGCCACCCGCCCGGGGTCTGTGATCGCCGCCTCCGTACCCGTAGGGCGACCGGAACCGCCCTGCGGGTAGACGGGCGCCGATCTTGCGGGGCGGCGTGGCCCGCCGGACGCAGCGAGGCCCCGGACGCGGTCGGCGTCCGGGGCCCCGGTGCTGCTGGTCGTGCGGTGCTGCTGGCGGTGCGGTGCTGCTCGTGGTGCGGTGCTGCTGGGTGGTGCGTCGTTCCGGTGCTCCGGTCAGGCGGTGACGGCTGCCTTCGCGGGAGCGTCGTCACCGATGACCGACACGCGCCGCTTCGAGATCGTCACGGCGATGATGATGACGACGACGGCGACGAGCGCGATGGCGATCCGGACGGCGGTGTTCGCGTCGGAACCGACGCTCAGCTGGACGACGGCCGGGGCGATGAGCACGGACACCAGGTTCATGACCTTGATGAGCGGGTTGATCGCCGGGCCGGCGGTGTCCTTGAACGGGTCACCGACGGTGTCGCCGATGACCGCGGCCGCGTGGGCGTCGCTGCCCTTGCCGCCGTACTGGCCGTCCTCGACGATCTTCTTCGCGTTGTCCCAGGCACCGCCCGAGTTGGCGAGGAAGACGGCCATGAGGACGCCTGAGCCGATCGCGCCGGCGAGGTAGCCGGCGAGCGGGCCGACGCCGAGGCCGAAGCCGACGGCGATCGGGGCCATCGCGGCGAGCAGGCCGGGGGTGGCCAGCTCACGGAGCGAGTCCCGGGTGCAGATGTCCACGACGCGGCCGTACTCCGGCTTCTCCGTGCCGTCCATGATCCCGGGGTGCTCGCGGAACTGGCGGCGCACCTCGTAGACGATGGCACCGGCGGCGCGGGTGACCGCGTCGACGGCGAGGCCGGAGAACAGGAAGACGACCGAGGCGCCGATGATGAGGCCGACGAGGACGTTCGGGCTGACGATCTGGTAGAGGTCCGCCCCCGCCGTCTCGCCCGCCTTGGTGAACGCCGTGGTGACCGCGTCGTTGTACGACCCGAAGAGCGCGGTCGCCGCGAGGACGGCCGTCGCGATCGCGATGCCCTTGGTGATGGCCTTCGTCGTGTTGCCGACGGCGTCGAGCTCGGTGAGGATCTGCGCGCCCTCGCCGTGGACGTCGCCCGACATCTCCGCGATGCCCTGGGCGTTGTCGCTGACCGGGCCGAAGGTGTCCATCGCGACGATGACGCCGACCGTGGTCAGCAGGCCGCAGCCGGCGATCGCGATGAGGAACAGCGACAGGGTGACCGAGCCGCCGCCGAGCAGGAAGGCCAGGTAGACCGCCCCGCCGATGGTCAGCGCCGTGTAGACGGCCGACTCGAAGCCGACGCCGATGCCGGACAGGACGACCGTCGCCGCACCGGTGAGGGTCGTCCGGGCCACGTTGTTCGTGGGGGGCGAGTCCGTGCCGGTGAAGTAGCCGGTCAGCCAGAGGATGATGCCCGCGAGGACGACACCGATGATGACTGCGGCGGTCGCGATGAGCCGCGGGTCGCCGTCCTGGCCGGCCAGCGGGGTGCTCTCGAACGTCGACGGCAGGTACACGTACGCCGCGACGGCGCACAGCACCGCGGCGACGATCGCCGACAGGTAGAACCCGCGGTTGATGGCCGTGAGGCCGTTCTCGCCCGGGCGCGGCTTGGTGACGTAGACGCCGAAGACGGCCGTCAGCGCACCGATGGCGGGGACGATGAGCGGGAAGACCAGACCGGTCTCGCCGAACGCCGCCTTCCCGAGGATCAGGGCCGCGACGAGCATGACGGCGTAGGACTCGAAGAGGTCCGCGGCCATGCCCGCGCAGTCGCCGACGTTGTCGCCGACGTTGTCGGCGATCGTCGCGGCGTTGCGCGGGTCGTCCTCGGGGATTCCCTGCTCGACCTTGCCGACGAGGTCGGCGCCGACGTCCGCGGCCTTGGTGAAGATGCCACCGCCGACACGCATGAACATCGCGAGCAGCGCCGCACCGAAGCCGAAGCCCTCGAGGACCGCCGGGGCGTCGCCCCGGTAGATGAGGACGACGACGCTGGCGCCGAGCAGGCCGAGGCCCACGGTCGCCATGCCGACGGTGCCGCCGGTGCGGAACGCGATGCGCATGCCCGCGTCGCGGCCGCCCTCCTCGCGGGCCGCCGCGGCGACCCGGAGGTTCGCCCGCGTGGCGAGCCACATGCCGAGGTAGCCGATCGTCGCCGAGAACCCGGCGCCGACGACGAAGAAGAGGCTCCGTCCGATCTTGATGCCGTTCTCCCCCGGAAGGAAGAACAGCAGGACGAAGACGAGCGCGACGAACCAGACCAGCGTCTTGAACTGTCGGTTGAGGTACGCCGACGCGCCTTCCTGGAC
This sequence comes from Kineosporia sp. A_224, assembly GCF_002198655.1. GTDB lineage: Bacteria > Actinomycetota > Actinomycetes > Actinomycetales > Kineosporiaceae > R-H-3. Next base: position 10,838 of record NZ_MWLN01000111.1, on the reverse strand, counting down.
CGCCTTGGCGATCGTCTTCATGTTCTCCGTGCCCTCGCCGGCTGCGAGTACCTGGCTCCTGAACAGCGCCGCCATACCGAGCGCGACCACCGAGATGGCCGTGACGACAGCGACAAGAGTCAGGTTTCCGCCGGTGAGGGTCACCTCCGAGCCTTCTGCGGCACGGGTGATCCCTGGCATCCGTCCTCCTCGACGTGTGCAAGGCCCCGCCTCGAGAACCGCCCACGACCTCCCTGAGGGAGGCGGAGGCGTCGAGCGGGACGTCGGCGGTGAACCCGGCCGGCCGTTCCGGCGGGCACCGAACGCCGGGCAGTCTACGGAACGTGACGACCGCCACCAAACGGGGGTGGCTGTGACCTTGTCGACTCCGGTACGGGACGTCCGACCTGGGCCGATGCCGGCGCGGATGCTCACCGAGGGTGGTCGGCAGAAGGGGCAGGACGGGCGGTCCGGGACGTGCGACGAACGGTGCGTGACGACCCGGCGGGCCCGGTCGATGCAGGCCGCGCCCGGGGGCACCCGGCGGTCGCCGGCGCGTCAGTCCGCCGAGCGGTCCCAGCTGAGCCAGACCCGGCCGCCGCGGCCGCCGGGGCCGTCACCGAGGTCCATGTCGTCCGACAGGCCGCGGACCAGCGCCAGCGCGACGTACTCGTCGTCGCCCTCGGCCGCGTCCGCCGCGTCGGTGACGACGATCTCGAGCCGGGGGCCGGCGTCGTCCACCTCGACGAGCATCGGCTCCGTGACGCCGGTGTCCCCGCAGCGGCGGACCGCCCGCGCGCACATCTCGCCGACCGAGAGCCGGATCGCGTCGAGCTGGTCCTCGCCGAGGCCGGCGCGGCGTGCGACGGCGACCGCGACGAGCCGTGCGGTGCGCACGTGCTCGGCGGCAGGGCTGAACCGCAGGGCGACCGTACTCATGTCGGGAGCGTGCCTCATCCGGTCGGCGGGCGACAGTGCGCCGGTGTCAGGCGTCGGCGCCGTCGGGGGTGCTGCTCGTGTCGGCGAGCGCCTCCTCGAGCGTGGCGTGGATCGGGAAGACCTTGGTCAGCCCGGTGATCCGGAAGACCTTGAGGATCTTCTCCTGGGCGCAGACCAGCCGCAGCGTGCCGTCGTGGGACCGGACGCGCTTGAGGCCGCCCACGAGGACGCCGAGCCCGGTGGAGTCGAGGAACTCGACGCCCTCCATGTCCACGACGAGGTCGTAGTGCCCGGACGCGACCAGCTCGTTGAGCCGCTCGCGGAGCGAGGGGGCCGTGTACACGTCGATCTCCCCGCTGACGGAGATGACGGTGCGAGCACCCTCCTGGCGGCTCGTGACGGTGAGCTCCAACTCGCCCTCCTCGGACGTTCGACGTGCCTTCCCGCGCCGGGGGTCGGCGAGGGACGAATGGCATTCAACCACTCCTCGCGGGAGCCGCCCTGCCAGCCGCCCCTGCCGCTGCCCTCTCGTGGCGCCGGCTGTCGGAGGCACGGGCCACACTGCGGGGGTGACCGCCCCGCAGCAGCGCACGCCCGTGGACCGGCTGCTCACCGGCCCGGGCCGCGCCGAGCGGGTCCGGCACGTGCACACGGTCCCCGAGCGGGCCGGGCGGCCGGCCGCGTGGCCGCACTGGGCCGACGCCCGGGTCGTCGAGGCCCTCGGTGCCGCCGGGATCACGGCACCGTGGCAGCACCAGGTCGCGGCCGCGGACGCGGCGCACGCGGGCCGGCACGTCGCGCTCGCGACCGGGACGGCGTCCGGCAAGTCCCTGGCCTACCTGCTCCCGGTGCTCACCGCTGTCCGGGCCGGCGCCGCGGCCCCGAACGGACGGGGCGCGACCGCGCTGTACCTGGCGCCGACGAAGGCGCTCGCCGCCGACCAGCTCGCGGGCGTCGCCCGGCTCGACGTGCCCGGGGTCCGCGCCGCCACGTACGACGGGGACACCCCGCGCGAGGAGCGGCGCTGGGTCCGCGAGCACGCGAACGTCGTCCTCACCAACCCCGATCTGCTGCACCACTCCCTGCTCCCCGGCCACGAGCACTGGTCGCCCTTCCTGCGGGCTCTCTCCTTCGTCGTCGTCGACGAGTCGCACCACTACCGCGGCGTCTTCGGCTCGCACGTCGCCGCCGTCCTGCGCCGGCTGCGGCGGGTCTGCGCGCGGTACCGCAGCGAGCCGGTGTTCGTCCTGGCCTCCGCGACGACCGCCGACCCCGCCGGGACCGCGCGACTCCTCACCGGCCTGGACGCCGAGGTCGTCACGGACGACGCCTCGCCCCGCGGGGCGATGCACGTCGTGCTCTGGGAGCCGCCACTGACACCGGGCGGCGGCGAGCACGGGGCACCGACCCGTCGGCCGGCGGTCGTCGAGACCGCCGAGCTGCTCACCGACCTCGTCGCGGCCGGCGTCCCGACCCTCGCGTTCGTCCCGAGCCGGCGCGGCACCGAGACCGTCGCGGCCACCGCCCGGCGCCGGCTCGACGAGGTCGAGCCGGGTCTCGGCGAGCGGGTCGCCGCCTACCGCGGCGGGTACCTGCCCGAGGAGCGGCGCGCGCTCGAGGCCGCGCTGCGCTCCGGCGCGCTCCTCGGGCTCGCGGCGACGAACGCCCTCGAGCTCGGCATCGACGTGAGCGGCCTCGACGCGGTGCTCATGTGCGGCTGGCCCGGACGGCGCTCCTCGCTGTGGCAGCAGGCCGGCCGCGCGGGACGGCGCGGGCGGCAGGCGCTCGCCGTCCTCGTCGCACGGGACGACCCCCTGGACACGTATCTCGTCAACCACCCGGAGGCGGTCTTCGGACAGCCGGTGGAGGCGACGGTCCTCGACCCGTCGAACCCCTACGTGCTCGCGCCCCATCTGTGCGCCGCCGCGGCGGAGCTGCCGGTCACCGCGGACGACCTCGCGCTGTTCGGGGAGGGGACCGCCGAGCTGCTCGGGGCCCTGGCAACCCGCGGGTTCCTCCGCAGGCGACCGACCGGCTGGTACTGGACCCGGCCCGACCGGGCGAGCGACCTCGCCGACCTGCGCGGGACGGGCGGGGACCCGGTACGGATCGTCGAGGCCGCCACCGGGCGGGTCCTCGGCACCGTCGACCCGGGCTCCGCGCACCACGCCGTGCACACGGGGGCCGTCTACCTGCACCAGGGCGAGCCGTGGTCGGTGCGCGGCCTCGACCTCGGCGAGGGGGTCGCCGCCGTCGAGCGGACGACGGACGAGGTCTCCACGCAGGCCCGGGAGGTCGTCGACATCCGCGTCCTCGGGGTGCGGGAGGAGCGGGACTGGGGCCTGGTCAGGCTGCACCTCGGGACGGTCGAGGTGACGTCTCAGGTGGTGTCCTTCCTGCGCAAGCACGTGACGAGCGGCACCGTGCTCGGCGAGGAACCGCTCGACCTGCCGCCGCGGTCTTTGCGGACCACCGCGGTCTGGTGGACCATGCCGGCGGAACTGCTCCTCGCCGCGGGTGTCGACGCGGAGAGCGTCCCCGGCGCGGCCCACGCCGCGGAGCACGCGGCGATCGGCCTGCTGCCGCTCGTGGCCGCGTGCGACCGCTGGGACGTCGGCGGGGTGTCCACCGCGCTGCACCCTGACACCGGACTGCCGACGATCTTCGTGCACGACGGGCACCCGGGCGGTGCCGGCTTCGCCGAGCGGGGGTACCGGTGCGCCCGCACCTGGCTCGAGGCGACCCGGCGGGCGGTCTCGGACTGCGAGTGCACGCACGGCTGCCCGTCGTGCGTGCAGTCCCCGAAGTGCGGCAACGGCAACGAACCGCTCGACAAGGCACGGGCGCTGCATCTGCTGGACCTCGTGCTGCAGCACGCCACCGCGGACGAGACGACCGGCGACGACGACGGTGCCGGCGTTGTCGTGGGCACCGGCGTGCCGCCCGCGGGTGCGGCCGCGGCGGTCTGACGACAGGGCCGCCGGCGCGGCGCCGGCGGCCCTGTCGTNCGGCGGCGAGCGGCGGCGGACCGGCGCGGGCGACGACCTCGGCCGGCCCCACGACCGCCCAGGGCGCGGGCACGGGAACGGACGCCCGCACCTCGACGACCCCGTCACCGAGGACGGTGCACGCGACGAGGGCGGCCCCGTCGCCGGCGACGACCGCGGCCGCGCGGGCGCAGTCCGGTTCGGGCCAGGCGGAGGCCGCGGCCAGGGCCCCGAGGTCGGCGGCGGCGTCCGCGCGGTGCCTGGCGGTCACCGCCTGGACGAGGCCGACCCCCGCCACGGCGCACGCCGCGGCGACGAGGACGGTGCCGAGCACGAGGATGCTGCCGGCGCCCCGCTCGCCCCGGCCGCCCTGCACTGCCTGGCCGCCGCCGCGGGTCACGAGAGCTCCTCGGCGTCGGCGACGGCGCGGGCGCGGACCGAGACCGCAGGAGCGCCCGGCAGCGAGACGTGCACCGCCGCGGACACCGTGACGACGACGCCGGTGCCGGAGCGCCCCACCGAGACCGTCGCGCCGGGAGGGGCGAGCGCCCGGGCCGCCGCGAGGACCGCCCCGGGGCTGTCGCCCCGGGCGGCACGGCGGGCGGAGGCCCGGGCCGCGTCGACGGCCCGGACCTGGGCGCCGCCCACCTCGACCACCCCGAGCACGAGCCCGAGCACGAGGACGACCGCGGGCAGCGCGAGAGCCGTCTCCGCAGTCACCGTTCCGCGCTCGCGGGCGGGCCTGGTGCCGTGCGCCGCGGGGCGGCCGAGGGGACGCACCGCTCAGCCCACCGACAGCGCGCGACGGATGATGCCGAGCAGCAGCCCGCGGACCTGGCCGCCGCTCAGGATCGCGACGAGCAGACCGGCGAAGCCGCACGCGGCGAGGGTCGCGATGGCGTACTCGGCCGTCGCCATGCCCGCGTCGTCCGCCGCGCGACGGACGCGGGAGCCGTTGCTCCGCAACGCCTGCACGACGTGGGCCCGGCGCCGGCCCGCCCGACCGGCGACCGGTTCGTGACGGCGGACGAGCGCCCCGGGGCGGATGGACGGCGCGGGCAGCACCGGCGGTTCGGACGGCACGGACGGGGCGGACCGGGCCGGCGGGACGGGAAGCAGGGTCGCGGACAGCAAGGGCATGAGGACGCTCCTTCGATGAGACGGATCGGGCGGGAACGGCCCGGTGACGCCGGGCGGTGGGACAGGTCGGCCGGGACGGATCGGAACGAGAGGCACTGGTGCGCAACGGTTCTGCACCGCTCGGACGACGAGGCCCGGGAGCAGCCTGCCCCGTCGGGACCGCTGCGCGCCGGGCCGAGAGGCCCACCTGTGGACGGTGGGACGAACGCCGGAGCTGTGGACGGGTCGAGGCCGGCCGGACGCCCGGACCCCTTGCGGACCCGTTGCGCCGCAACGGGTCCGCAAGGGATCCGGACGACTCCCGATCTGCCGCGCCGCCTGTTCCCTCAGCCGAGGAGCAGGTCGAGAACGAGCGGCGCCACCGTGAGGAGCACGAACGCGGGCAGCAGGCAGAGCCCGGTCGGCAGCACGACGAGGGTGCCGAGCCGCCGGGCGGCCACCGTGCTGCGGGCCGCCCGGGCGCGGCGGGCCTGGCTCGCGGCCGCCTGGACGAGCGGGACCGGGCCGAGCCCTGTCGCCGCGGCGAGGCCGAGCGCCTCGGTGAGGGCCTCGAAACCGCCCTCCCCGGATCGGAGTGCGCCGGCCGCCGCGTCGTCGGCCGCGTCGAGGGCGTCGGCGACGGACTCGACCGCCACCGTCGGCGGGAGGCCGGTGAGCAGCGCCGCCGCCACCAGGTCGGTGACGACCGGGACCGGCGTCCCGCTGCCGGGGCGCCTGTCAGGACCCCGGCGCGGCCGACCGGCGAGGCTGCGGCCGCCGGCAGCGGACCGGCGCACGGACCACCTCGACCGCGGACCAGGCACGACCCCCGGACCGCTGCGCCGCACCCCGAGCGCGCGGGACAGGCGGGCCACCGGGTCGGGCGGCACGAGCAGAGCGACGGCGGCCGCAGCGAAGACCCCGGCCGTCACACCACCGGACATCACCGGCCCGCCGCCGCGGCGCGCCGGACGAGGGCCCCGGACCAGGCGCGACCGGTCACCCACAGCAGGAGCCCGGCGGCCAGGCACAGCCGGCCCGGGCCGGTGAGCAGGAGCACCCGCACCGGGTCCGCTCCGACCAGCGCACCGAGGGCCAGCCCCGCGGCCGGGAGCCAGCCCAGCACCTGGGCCGTCGCCTGCGGGCCCGCGAGGGCGGCAGCCCGCTCGTCGGCCGCAGCAAGCTCGGAACGGACCGCGGCGGAGAGCCGGTCGACGCAGTCGGCGGCCGGGGCACCGGTCCGGTCGGAGACCGCGGTCGCGACCGCGAGCCAGCGCAGGACGTCGGCCGGCACGGGACCCGGCGGGGACGCCGCCGACCGCTCACGGGCCAGCAGGTCCGCGGCACCTCGCAGCGCCGTACCGCCGGAGCCCCCGGCGGCGAGCGACTCCGCGACGAACGCGCACAGCGGCCGGGCGGGGCCCGGTGCGGCGGCGAGATGGCTCCACACCGTCCGCGGGCCGAGGCCGGCCCGCAGCAGGGCCGAGACCCGGTCGAGGAGCGCGACGACCGCCTCGAGGTCGACCGCCGACCACGCTCGCCGGCGACCTGGTCCCCGGGGCGCAGCGCGGCGCACGGCCGACTGCACGGCCCTGCGCACCCTCGCGTGCACGGGCCTGTGCGCAGATCCGGGGTCCGGCGACCCACGGTCGGGGGGCCCCGTCGGCCCGGCCCTTCCGGCGTCGAGCCGCCGTTCGACCGGCGACCGGACGAGGAGCGCCACCGCGGCGGCCGCGGCGAGCGCGGCGCCCGCCTCGGCGGCCGTCACGGCGCACCGCCCACGGCGCCCGGCGACAGGCGCAGCGCCGTGGCGAGACCCGGCCAGGCCGGCCCCGGGACGGGCGACCCGTCGCCGGAGCGGGTCAGCGCGGGCTCGACGACGAGCCCGGCGCGGGCGTCGCCGCTGACGACCGCGACCTCCGCGACCCGGCGCAGCCCCGCATGCCGCTCGACGTGCACGACGACGTCGATCGCCGCGGCGACCTGGCCGGCGAGCGCCCGCGGCGACATCCCGGCGAGGCTGCCGAGCGCCTCGAGGCGCGCCGGGACCTCCGCGCACGCGTTGGCGTGCACCGTGCCGCAGCCACCCGCGTGGCCCGTGTTGAGCGCCGCGAGCAGCTCGCGGACCTCGGGCCCCCGGCACTCGCCGACGACGATCCGGTCCGGTCGCATCCGCAGGGCCTGGCGGACGAGCTGGTCCAGCCCGACCTCCCCGCGCCCTTCGACGTTCGCGTGCCGGGCCTCGAGCCGCACGACGTGCGGATGGTCCGGCCGGAGCTCGCCGACGTCCTCGACGAGCAGGATCCGCTCGGCGGGCGGCACGAGCCCGAGCAGTGCCGCGAGCAGGGTCGTCTTGCCGGCACCGGTGCCGCCACTGACGAGGAAGGCCGCGCGCCGCCGGACGAGCGCCTCGAGCACGGCGGCCCACGCCGCGGGCAGCGCACCACGGGCGACGAGGGCATCGAGGTCGAACCCGACGGGCCGCAGCACCCGCAGGCTCACGTGGGTGCCCTCCGGGGCGAGCGGCGGGACGACGGCGTGCAGCCGGACGCCGCCGGGCAGCCGCGCGTCCACCCACGGCATCGCGTCGTCGAGGCGGCGCCCCGCGAGGGTGGCCAGCCGGACGGCGAGCGCCCGCACCTCCGGCTCCCCGCCGAGCCGGAGCACCTCGGGCTCGGGGCCGCGGCCGCGGTCGACCCACACCGCACCGCCGCCGTTGACGAGGACGTCCGTCACGGCAGGGTCCGCGACGAGCACGCCGAGCGGGCCGAGACCCCAGACGTGGTCGCGCACACCGTCGACGGCGACCCGCAGGTCGTCGGACCCCAGGTGCAGCCCGGCGGCACCGGCGACCGCCTCCCGCACGTCGGTCGCGAGCGCGCCCCCGACCGGGGCGGCGTCCGCGCCCGGGGAGGAGGCGGCGTCCGCCGCGCGCCGGTGCGCCCGCAGGGACCGGACCGGCTCGGCGAGGCGCGCCGGGTCGAAGCGGGCCGGCGGGACGGCCTCGCGGCGCCCCGGCCCCGGCACCCAGGCCTGCCCGCTCACGGGCAGAGCTCGCCGACGAACCGGTCGGCGAACCGGCCGAGGGCCCCGCGGGGCCGGACGGCCGCCGCCTCGCCACGGTCGAGCGCGGCGGCGAGCCCCGGCTCAGGCGGCAACGCGGCGGCGAGCGGCAGGTCCAGCAGGCCGGCGACCGTCTGCGCGGGAAGCCCGCTCGGCGCCGGCCCGCGCACGACGAGCCGGACTTCCGCGACGTGCGCCTGCACGGTGGCCACGAGGCGGGCGGCGGCGGCCACCGCCCGGACCTCCGCCGGTACGACGAGCAGCACGGCGCGGCAGCGGTCGAGGGCTGCCTCGCCCGCCTCCCCCAGTGCCCGCGGGAGGTCGACCACGGTGAGGTCCGCCTCCCGGGCCGCGGCGTCGAGCACCGCCGCCACCGCCGCCGGCGTCGCGAGCGCAGCCGGGCGGCCGCCCTCGCCGGAGGTGCGCTCGGACAGCGCCCCGGCGCCCCACGACAGGACCCGGACGCCGTCCACGTCGGGGCACGTCGTCGTGAGCAGCCCGGGCTGGAGCCGGCCGTGCACGTCGGCGACGTCCGCCCAGCGCAGCCCCGGGGCCCCCTCGGCCCCGAGGAGGAGGTCGATCCCGCCGCCGAGCGGGTCGCCGTCCACGAGCACCGCCCGCAGCCGGCGCCGGGCGGCCGCCAGAGCCAGCGTCACGGCGAGCGTGCTCGCACCGGCGCCGCCGCGGCCCCCCGCGACGCCGACGACGGCCCCGCCCGGCGGCCCGCTCACCGCGTCGACGAAGCGGTCGACGAGCCACGACTCACCCTCGGGCAGCACCGCGACGTGGTCGGCCCCCAGACCGAGGGCGTGCCGCCAGACGTCGCCGTCCGGCGGCCCGGGCGACACGACGACCACAGGACCCCGGGCACCGGTCTCGCGCAGGCCGGCCGGGTGCCCGTCGTGGCCCGGGTCGGCGACGTCGGCGCCGACGAGGACGAGCGGTGCCTGCCCCCAGGGCGGGGGCGACCGCCGGCCGGCCCGGGCCGGGAGCAGCGGCCGGTCGACGGCGGCGCCCGCGACGCCGGCCAGGGTCACGAGCCGGTCGGCGAGCGCGTCGTCGCAGGTCAGAAGGGTCACGGGGACGGGCGCCGGGCCCGCAGGAGGTTCGGTCATGGCGGCAGGCTGCACCGTGGCGGCGACGTCCTGCCGTGCTCGCCGGTGCCCCTGTGGACAGCGGCCCGTGCGGCGCACCTGTGGACGGGTCGACGTCGGACAGACGGGCTGGCCCGAGCCGGGGACGGGCCGGGAACGCGCCCCCGGACGAGCCCCGGAACAGGCTGCGACGGGCCCGTGCGGGATCGGTCGATCCAGATCCAGGGCGTGCTGCTGCACATGCAGATGCACCGCAAACGGCGACGGCCCCCGCTGGGGGGGAGCGGGGGCCGTCTTTGCCGGTCCGGCTCGGGGGGGGAGGAGTCGGACCAGCGGCACGGCGATAGAAGCCGGCGCGGCAAGTGTGTACCCCGGCGACCGCTGAGGCAACTGTCTCGGGAGGACGAACCGCGGCGCCGGATCTGGCCTCCCCGGCCACGACGAAAAACATCATCGGCGACCCCCCGGTACGACGAGATCCGTCGTGAGCCGCCGATCCCCCGTGAGGACGCCCGGCCCCGCGGCGGCCCCCGTCGGCGCGCCGGCGCTCCTATCCTGGTGCGGTGACGAGCGCCCCCCGCAGCGCGGCCTTCTTCGACCTGGACAAGACGGTCATCGCCCGGTCGAGCACGTTCGCGTTCTCCCGGCCGTTCTACGCGGGCGGGCTCATCACCCGTACCGCCGTCCTGCGCGGGGCCTACGCGCACTTCCTCTTCCTCGCCGGCGGCGCCGACCACGACCAGATGGAGCGGATGCGGCAGTACCTCTCCCGGATGGTCACCGGCTGGGACGTCCGGACCGTCAGGTCGATCGTCGCCGAGACGCTCGCCGAGCTCATCGAGCCGGTCGTCTACCGGGAGGCGACGGCGCTCATCGCGGAGCACAAGGCCGCGGGCCGGGACGTCGTCATCGTCTCGTCGAGCGGCGCCGAGGTCGTCGAGCCGATCGGGGCGATGATCGGCGCCGACAGGGTCGTCGCGACCCGGATGGTCGTCGAGGACGGCCGCTACACCGGCGAGATCGAGTTCTACGCCTACGGCGAGAACAAGGCCCTCGAGGTCCGCCGGCTCGCCGAGGAGGAGGGCTACGACCTGTCGCAGTCCTACGCCTACAGCGACTCCGTCACCGACGTCCCCATGCTCGCCGCCGTCGGGCACCCCACGGCGGTCAACCCGGACCGCGGCCTGCGCCGCGAGGCGGTCGCCCGCGGGTGGCCCGTCGTCGACTTCACCGAACCGGTCACGCTTCGCACACGTGTCGCGGGTGGGGTGCAGCGCGTCGACACCTGGCGCCGGACGAACGTCGGGCCCACGCTGGACGTCGTACCGCGCCCCGTCGCGATCCGGCTCGCCGTCGGTCTGGCGGCGGTCGCGGCCGCGACGGCTTGGTTCGTCGCCCGACGGCGCGCCCCCGCGGCGGCCGGCCGGGCCTGACCGGCCCGGACCCTCCGGGCAGACGCAAGGAGGTGCCGGATGAGCCGCGAGGTCGTCGGCACCGCGACCCCCGACGCGCCCGTCCAGGTCGCCGTCCGGCCCCGCGACGGCGGACCCGCACCCGAGACCGACGCCGGCGCTGCCGGACGCCGTCCCGCCCCACCGGCCGCACCCCGGGGGCACCACCCGGACGGGAGGCCCGGGGCCCCCCGGCCGGGTGGTGC
>NZ_MWLN01000110.1:56442-70575 GCF_002198655.1 Kineosporia sp. A_224 | reverse complement strand
GTCCGACTCGCTCAGGCACCCGCTGCGTACCGTTCCCACCCCGCTGCTGCCGAGATTCCGGTACATACCTGGAGCCTGAGCACCTCCGGCTGGGTCCGCGGGCGCGCCGCCGCTCCTCGTCCGCCGCGCCTCGCTCCCCCGCCGTACGAGATCGCGTCCTGCACCAACCGGGGTGGATTCGTCGGACGACGCGGGCGGCCGAACGGCGGACGCCGCAGCGGCTGCGTGAGCGGAGGGCGGGCCTACGGTGGAGCCATGTGTGCGTCGTCCGACCGGCCCGAAGAGGCCTTCGCGCGTCCGGACGCGGGGACGGCGACCGGTGTCGGCGTCCTCGTGCTCGCCGGGTCGAGCGGGCGCATCGAGACGCAGCGGGTCCGGCTGCTCGCCGCGGCGGGGGCGGTCGCGTCGTCCGTGCGGTGGTTCGGCGGGGCGGGGCAGCCGCCGGGGATCTGCGAGGTGCCGTTGGAGACGTTCGCCGCCGCGCTCGACCGGCTCGCGCCGGAGTGCGACCGGCTCGCCGTCCTGGGGACCTCGAAGGGCGCCGAGGCCGCGCTGCTGCTCGCCGCGCACGACCGGCGGGTCGCCGTCGTCGCGGCGTTCGCGCCGACGCACGTCGTGTGGGCGAACGTCGGCGCGGGGACCGACGGCCGGGACCGCCCGCAGCGCTCCTCGTGGACGCTGCGCGGGACGCCGCTGCCGTTCGTCCCGTACACGGACGACTGGGAGCCGGACACCGACCCGCCCGCCTACCGCGGCGCCTACGAGGCGAGCCTCGAGCGCTACCCGGGCCAGGTCGAGCGGGCCGCGGTCGGGGCCGAGCGGATCCGTGGCGACGTGCTCCTCGTCGCCGGTGAGCAGGACGCCGTCTGGCCCGGCGCCGACTGGGCGCGGCGCATCGCCGACCGGCGGGGCGAGCACGGCCTGCCGACGACCGTCGTCGTCGAGCCCGGCGCCGGGCACCGCGTCCTGCTGCCCGGGGAGACCAGACCGCAGGGGTCCAGGCCGCTCGCCTACGGCGGGTCGGACGACGCCGACCGCCGGCTCGGCGAGCGGGCCTGGACCGAGCTCGTGCGGATGTTGCCGCTGCGGCCCTGAGCCGGACCCGGCCCCCCGCGGGGCCGGATCGGCTACTTGGCAGTCCCTCTTCGGTAGACCAGCCCGTCCGCCGCCGGCATCCGCAACCGTTGTGACGCCAGGGCGAGCACGAGCAGCGTCGTCACGTACGGGGTCGCCGTCGTGAACTGCTGCGGCACGGTGTCGGTGAACAGGTACAGCGCCAGGACGGCGGCCGCCACGACGAGCGCACCCGCACCCTGCACGACCTTGCGGCTGTAGAGCAGCCAGCCGCCGAAGAGCGCCAGCCCGATCGCGAGCGCGAGGAAGAGCGCGTGGACGCTCGTCTCGCCCTGCCGCAGCTGGAGCGCGTCGGTGAAGCCGAACAGGCCCGCACCGGCGAGCAGCCCGCCCGGCCGCCAGTTGCCGAAGATCATCGCGGCGAGGCCGATGAAGCCGCGGCCGCCGGTCTGGCCCTCGCGGTAGAAGTTCGACGCGACGAGCGACAGGAACGCGCCGCCGAGACCGGCGAAGCCGCCGGAGATGACGACCGCGAGGTACTTGTAGAGGTACACGTTCACGCCGAGCGACTCGGCGGCGTACGGGTTCTCGCCGCACGACCGCAGCCGCAGGCCGAACCTCGTACGCCACAGCACGAACGCGGTCGCGGGCACGAGCAGGACGCCGAGCAAGGTCACCCAGGAGACCTCCGTGACGAGGCCGCCGAGCACCCCGGCCACGTCCGACACCAGGAACCAGTGGTGCCCCTCGACGGAGAGCAGCGCGTCGGAGAGCCCCGGCACGGTGAACTTGCCCGGCTGCTCGATCTGCGGGCTCTGCGTGACACCGCCCCCCTCGGACCCGGTGAAGATCAGGGCCGAGAGGAACCGCGCGACGCCCGGGCCGAGCAGGTTGATCGCGACGCCGGAGACGATGTGGTCGACGCCGAACGTCACGGTGGCGACCGCGTGCACGAGGCCGCCGAGCGCACCGCCCGCGATGCCCGCGAGCAGCCCGACCCAGGGGCCGTAGTTCAGCGCACCGTAGGCGCCGCACCAGGTCCCGAGCACCATCATGCCCTCGAGGCCGATGTTCACGACACCCGCACGCTCGGACCACAGGCCCGCCAGGCCCGCGAGCAGGATCGGCACCGCGAGCCGCAGCGCCGCACCGGCGGTGCCGGACGACGTGATGTCGTTCGCGCCGGACAGCTGGCGGGTGACGGACAGGATGACGAGGACGGCGACCACCGCGTAGACGGCGGTCCGGGCACCGGACCGCCGGGCGGGGACCTGCTCCGGGGCGTGCACGACGGCGCCCTCGACCCCGGCGCGCTCGTTCGTCAGGCTCATCGCTCCCCTCCCGTGTCTGCGGTGGCGGTGGCCGGCGGGACGGCGGGCGGCGCGGCGTTCTCCGTCGACATGACGCGCCGCTGCTCGGTGGCCACCCCGATCCGGCGGACGATCTCGTAGGCGACGACGACCGCGAGGACGACGGCGCCCTGCATGATCGTGACGATCTCCTTCGGGATGCTCTCGATGTCGAGGATCTGGTTCGACACGTCGAGGAAGCCCCAGAGGATCGACGCGAACGCGATGCCCACCGGGTTGTTCCGCCCGAGCAGGGCGATGGCGATGCCGGTGAAGCCGATCCCCGACGGGAAGTCCTGGCTGCCGAAGGAGTGCGCGGCACCGAGCAGGATCGGCATCCCGACCAGGCCCGCGACGGCGCCGGAGAGCAGCATCGACGTAAGGACCATCCGCTTGACGTCCACCCCGGACGCCACGGCCGCCGGCTCGCTGCTGCCGGTCGCCCGCAGGTCGAAGCCGAAGCGGGTGCGGGACAGGACGAACCAGTAGAGGACGCCGACGAGCCCGGAGATCACGATGAACCCGTAGATCTCACCGAAGACGACGGTCTGGCTGCCGCCGGCCGGGATGCCGCTCCAGGTGAAGCCCGGGAACCAGCCGGACTCGGGGATCGTCTTCGTGCGCACGACGTTGTTCTCGAGGACCGCGAACACCTGCGGGGTGACGGCCCAGGCGACGATCGCCCCGCCGATGAAGTTCAGCATGATCGTCGAGATGACCTCGCTGACCCCGCGGTACACCTTGAGCAGGCCCGCGATCCCGGCCCAGAGTGCGCCGACGACGACAGCGACCGCGACGATGACGAGGATGTGCAGCGGCTTGGGCAGCGTGAGCGTCGCGCCGACGACGGCGGCGGCCATGGCGGCGATCCGGTACTGACCGTCGACGCCGATGTTGAAGAGGTTCATCCGGAACCCGATCGCCACCGCGAGGGCGGAGAGGAAGTAGCCGGACGCCTTGTTGAGGATGTTCACGACCTGGGCCGGCTCGGTGCCGTACTCCCACATCCGCTGGAAGGCCAGGGCCGGGCTGTGCCCGGCGATGACGAGGACCACGGACGACAGCGCCGCGGCCACGACGAGGGCGACGACCGGCGCGAGCACCGCCAGCCCGGTCTTGCGCGGGTCGAACCGTGGCAGGAACCGCTCCATCAGACGTCGCTCCCCTCGGCGTCGGTCGCGCCGTCCGTGTCGTCGGCCGTCCCCGGCTTCCCGCCGGTCGCAGCGGCCCCGGTCATCGCCGAGCCCAGGTCCTCGGGCGTGACCGTCGCCGGGTCGGCGTCGGCGACGAGCCGGCCGCGCAGGATGACCTTGAGGCTGTCGGACAGGCCGATGAGCTCGTCGAGGTCGGCGCTGATGAGCAGCACCGCGAGACCTTCGGCGCGGGCCCGGCGCAGGTGGTCCCAGATCGCTGCCTGGGCACCCACGTCGACGCCGCGGGTCGGGTGCGCCGCGAGCAGCAGCCGCGGGTTGCCCGACATCTCGCGCCCGACGATGAGCTTCTGCTGGTTGCCGCCGGACAGCGCCGACGCCGTGACGTCGATGGACGGCGTCCGGACGTCGTAGTCCCGCACGATCCGCTCGGTGTCCGCGCGGGCGCCGCGCCGGTTGACGAGCGGGCCGCGGGCGTTCGGCGGCGAGGTCTGGTGGCCGAGCATCCGGTTCTCCCACAACGGGGACTCCAGGAGCAGGCCCTGCCGGATCCGGTCCTCGGGGACGAACGCGACGCCCGCGGTGCGGCGCTCCCGGGTCGGGACGCCGGCGAGGTCGCGGCCCTCGAGGACGACGCTCCCCTCGGCGGGCCGGATGCCCATGATCGCCTCGACGAGCTCGGCCTGGCCGTTGCCCTCGACGCCCGCGATGCCGAGCACCTCGCCCGCGTGGATCGTCAGGGTCACGTCGTCGACGACGGGGCGGCCCTCGCGGTCGCGGACGGTCAGGCCCTTGACCTCGAGGACGGCGCGGTCGGTGACCGTCGACTCGCTCGTCTGCGGCGACGGCAGCTCGCTGCCGACCATGAGCTCGGCGAGCTTGCGCGGGGTGACCTCGCTCGGGAGCACGGTCCGCACGGTCGTGCCGCGGCGGATCACCGTGATCTCGTCGGCGACCTTGAGCACCTCGTCGAGCTTGTGCGAGATGAAGATGACGGTGAGGCCCTCGGCCTTGAGCTCCTGGAGGGCGTCGAAGAGCTCGTCGACCTCCTGCGGCACGAGGACGGCGGTCGGCTCGTCGAGGATCAGCGTGCGGGCACCGCGGTAGAGCACCTTGAGGATCTCCACACGCTGCCGTTCGCCGACGCCGAGGTCCTCGACGAGCGGGTCGGGGTCGACGTCGAGGCCGTACCGGTCGGAGATCTCGACGATCTTCTTCCGGGCGCCCTCGATGTCGAGCCGCCAGCCGCGCCGGGGCTCGCTGCCGAGGACGACGTTCTCGAGCACCGTGAGGTTGTCGGCGAGCTTGAAGTGCTGGTGCACCATGCCGATGCCGGCCTTGATCGCGTCGGCCGGGGTGTGGAAGGTGACCGGCGACCCGTCGACCTCGATGGTGCCCTCGTCGGGGCGCTGCATCCCGTAGAGGATCTTCATGAGCGTCGACTTGCCCGCGCCGTTCTCGCCGACGATCGCGTGCACCGTGCCGCGCGCGACCTTCAGCGTGACGTCGGAGTTCGCGACGACACCGGGGAACCTCTTCGTGATGCCGTTCAGCTCGACCGCGGGCACGGTCGTCGCGGGTCCGGCGGCCGTGGTGGACCGCTCGGGGTGCTCGCTCATGGGCCTCCTTGCGCCGGCACGGGCCACCGTCGCCGGCGGTGCGTGGAACGACGACGACGGGCCCGGGGGAACCGTAGCGCCCCTGGGCCCGTCGCGTGCTGTCAGATCATGACCACCCCGGACGGCTCACGCCGTCCGGGGTCGCCATCACTTGGCCGGCTCGGCCGGGACCTTGATCTCGCCGGAGACGATCTTCGCCTTGTACTCGTCGAGCTTGGTGGCGATGTCGTCGACCTGGCCGCCGGACGTCGAGTAGCCGACGCCGTCCTTCTTCAGGTCGAAGACCTGGACGCCGGTCAGCGGCGCCCCGTCCTTGAACGACTTGATGAAGTCGAACACCGCGACGTCGACACGCTTGAGCATCGAGGTCATGATGACCGGCTGGAGGTCGGCCGCGGCCGTCTGGTACTGGTCGCTGTCGACGCCGATGGCGAGCGCCTTCTTGGCCTTCGCGGACTGGAAGACACCGGTGCCGGAGCCGCCGGCCGCGGCGAAGATGATGTCCGCGCCCGCGTCGTACATGCCGTTCGCGGTCTCGGTGCCCGCCGCCGGGTCGTTGAAGCCCTTGCAGTCCGGCGGGTTCGACAGGTACTTGACCTGGACCTTGATGTCCGGCTTGACGGCCTTGGCGCCGGCGGTGAAGCCCGCCTCGAACTTCTGCAGGAGCGGGATGAGGCAGCCGCCGATGTAGCCGACGTTGCCCGACTTGCTCTTGAGGGCGGCCGCCGCGCCGACGAGGAACGAGCCCTCGTTCTCGGCGAAGACGAGGCCGGTCACGTTCGTCGCGCCGTCGACCGTCGAGTCGATGATGCCGAACTGCGTGTTCGGGAACTTCGCCGACACGTTCTTCAGGGCGGTGCCGTAGAGGAACCCGACCGCGATGACCGGGTTGTAGCCGGCCTGCGCGAGCAGCGTGAGGCGGGCCTCCTTGTCGGCGTCCGTCTCGCCCTGGGTCGCCGAGAGCTCCTTGATCTCGACGCCGAGCTCGGCCTTGGCCTTGTCGAGGCCGGCGGCGGCGGCGTCGTTGAACGACTTGTCGCCGCGGCCGCCGATGTCGTAGGCCAGGCCGACCTTGAGCGCCGCGGCGCTCGAGGTCGTCGCGGCCGGGGAGCCGGACTCGGTGGTCGTGCCGCCACCGGCGGAGCTGGTGCTGCCGCACGCGGCCAGCGCGAGCGCGGCGGTCGCGACCACCGCGGCAAGCTTCGTCACCCGACGCAAGGGTGTCTCCTTAAGACTCGGGGTGTCGCGCCGTCCGCGCCGCAAAGCCGTAGGCCCCGGGCGGTCCGCCGCGTCGTTTATGCGCCCGACCCTAGTGGCCGCAGGTGACGCGCAGGGGGTTCCGCGGCACGGGGTGGCCGAACTGTGACCACCACAACTGACGGTTCGCCCCGGCGCCGATCAGCACAACCTGCCAGCCCGGGGCGATCAAGGGGACCTTCCCGACACGCCGGGCGCCCCGCGGGTCGGTCGCCGGTCAGCCGACGCCCGGCTCGCCGAGCGCCCGGACCGCCGCCGCCCCGAGCACCCGGGCCCCGACGAGGACCGCGCGCTCGTCGGCGTCGAAGTCGCTCTGGTGGAGGTCGTAGGTCCGCCCGCCCGGCGTCCGGGTGCCCAGGCGGAGCATCGCGCCGCGGACCTTCTCGAGCATCCAGGCGAAGTCCTCGCCGCCGAGGCTCTGCTCGGCGAGGGTCACGGTGCCGGGCCCGAGCTCGGCGAGCACGGCCTCCTCGACGACGAGCACGGCCTCCGGGTCGTTCACCGTCGGCGGGACGCCGCGCACGACCGTCACGTCGGCGCGGACGCCGTACGGCCGCACGACCTCGTGCACGACCTCGGTGACGAGGGCGCCGGCCTGCGCCCACACGGTCGAGTCCAGGCAGCGCAGGGTGCCCTGGACCTCCCCGACGCGCGGGATGACGTTGGACGCCCCGCCCGCGACGATCCGGCCCCAGACCATCGCGACCCCGGCCCGCGGGTCGAGCCGGCGGGTGAGGATGGCGGGCACCTGGGTGACGACCTGCGCGAGTGCGAAGACGAGGTCCTCGGTGAGGTGCGGGCGCGACGTGTGACCGCCGGTGCCGTGCAGGCGCACGTGGACGGCGTCCGAGGCGGACGTGATGGGACCGGGCCGGGTCGCGACCGTGCCGACGTCGTTGCCCGGGTCGCAGTGCAGCGCGAACGCGCGGTCGACGCCGTCCAGGGCCCCGGCGGCCAGGACGTCGAGGGCACCCCCGGGGTGCACCTCCTCGGCGGGCTGGAAGACGAGGCGCACCCGCCCCGGCAGCCGGCCGAGGGCGTCGAGGTCGGCGAGTGCGAGCCCGGCGCCGAGCACGGCGGTCGTGTGGACGTCGTGACCACAGGCGTGCGAGACGCCGTCCACGGTCGAGCACCAGTCCCGGCCGCACTCGTCGGGCAGCGGCAGCGCGTCCAGGTCGGCGCGCAGCGCGACGACGGGGCGACCGAGGCCGGCGTCCCGCCCGACGTCGCAGACGACGCCGGTGCCGGGCAGCAGCTCGGGCTGCAGTCCCGCGCGCTGGAGCCGCTCGGCGACCCGCTGGGTGGTGCGGAACTCGTAGCGCCCGAGCTCGGGGTGCGCGTGGAGGTCGCGGCGGAACGCGACGAGCTCGTCGGCGTAGGGCGCGAGGACTGTGGCGAGGGTCTGCGTGGACACGGTGATTTCAGGCTAGACCTGTGACGTCGTTCACGCGCCGCGCACACGTCAACTCCGTGTCGCGGTCTTGTAACGCACCACCCCGGAGTTACTAGCGCGTATGACCCGCTTAACCGGTCATACGCGCTAGTAACTCCGGGTGGGGGCGTTAGAAGGAGTCGGCGGGGACGTAGGTGCCCCAGACCCCGCGCAGCGCGTGGCAGACCTCGCCGACGGTCGCCTTCGCGGCGAGCGCCTCCTTCATCGGGTAGAGCACGTTGTCGGTGCCCTGGGCCGCGGCGCGCAGCGCGTCGAGCGCCTTCTCGACCGCAGCGTTGTCGCGCTCGGCGCGCAGTGTCACGAGCGCCTCGCGCTGCTGGGCCTCGATCGTCGGGTCGACGCGCAGCGGCTCGTACGGCTCGTCGGTGTCGATCGTGTACTTGTTCACCCCGACGATCGTGCGGTCGCCGTCGTCGATCTGCTGGGCGATCGCGTAGGCGGAGCGCTCGATCTCCTCCTTCTGGAAGCCCTGCTCGATCGCGGCCACGGCGCCGCCGCGGTCCTCGACGGCCTGGATCAGGGCGAGGATCTCGGTCTCCAGCGCGTCCGTGAGCGACTCGACGACGTACGACCCGGCGAACGGGTCGACGGTCTTCGTCACGTCGGTCTCGTACGCGATGACCTGCTGGGTGCGCAGCGCGAGGCGGGCCGCCTTCGTCGTCGGGAGCGCGATCGCCTCGTCGTAGGAGTTCGTGTGCAGCGACTGCGTCCCGCCGAGGACGGCGGCCAGCCCCTGGAGCGCGACCCGCACGAGGTTGACCTCGGGCTGCTGCGCGGTGAGCTGGACGCCCGCGGTCTGGGTGTGGAACCGCAGCATCTGCGACTTGGGGTTCGTCGACCCGAACTCGTCGCGGACGATCTTCGCCCAGACCCGGCGCGCGGCGCGGAACTTCGCGACCTCCTCGAGGAGCGTCGTCCGCGCCACGAAGAAGAAGGAGAGCCGGGGGCCGATGTCGTCGACGCCGAGCCCGGCGGCCTGCGCGGCGCGGATGTACTCCTTGGCGTTCGCCAGCGTAAAGGCGACCTCCTGCGCGGGCGTCGCCCCGGCCTCGGCCATGTGGTAGCCGGAGATGGAGATCGTGTTCCACCGCGGCAGCTCCTCGCGGCAGTACGCGAAGATGTCGCTGATGAGCCGCAGGGACGCCTTCGGCGGGAAGATGTACGTGCCGCGGGCGATGTACTCCTTCAGGACGTCGTTCTGGATCGTCCCGGTGAGCTTCGAGCCGTCGATGCCCTGCTCGGCCGCGACGAGCTGGTAGAGCAGGATGAGGACGGCGGCGGGGGCGTTGATCGTCATGGACGTCGAGATCTGGTCGAGCGGGAGCCCGCCGAACAGGACGCGCATGTCCTCGATGGAGTCGATCGCGACGCCGACCTTGCCGACCTCGCCGGTGACCATCGGGTCGTCGGAGTCGTAGCCCATCTGCGTCGGCAGGTCGAAGGCGACCGAGAGGCCGCCCGTGCCCGCGGCGACGAGCTGGTGGTAGCGCTCGTTGGACTCCTTGGCCGCGCCGAAGCCGGCGTACTGGCGCATCGTCCACGGGCGACCGGTGTACATCGAGGGGTAGACGCCGCGGGTGAACGGGTACTCCCCCGGGACGCCGAGCTGCACCGCGGGGTCGAAGCCCGCCAGGGCGTCGGGGCCGTAGAGCGGCTCCATCGGCAGCCCGGACTCGGTCCTCGCGTCAGTCATCCCGACCTCCTCGTCGCGGGCGGCGCACACCCGCCGCACCCTGGTCGAGGCTACCGAGCGCCCTCTCGCCGTACCCAGGACCAACCGGTGTCCCCGCTCACATCACGTGAGCTCGTGGCGGCCCTCGGCCTTGAGCCGGTCGACGATCGCCTTGACCGCCTGGGCGTGCGCGCGGGTCGTCACGAGGACGGCGTCCGGGGTGTCGACGACGACGACGTCCTCGAGGCCGATGACCGCGATGACCCGGCCGGACGACGGGACGACGAACCCGCCGGCGTGCGCGGACAGCACGTGGGCGCCGTCCCCGAGCACCGAGACCCGGAAGTCCCCGGAGGCCGTGCTCGTGCCGCCGCCCTCGCTGCCCGCGGTCTCGGCGACGAGGTCGGCGAGCGCGGCGAAGTCGCCGACGTCGTCCCAGCCGAGGGCCGCAGGGACGACGGCGACCCGGCCCGCGGCGGCGGCCGGCTCGGCGAGCGCGTAGTCGATGGCCACCTTCTCCAGGGTCGGCCAGACCTCGGCGAGGACGGCGTCCCGGCGGTCGGTGTCCCAGGCCTCGGCGATGGTCTCCACGCCGGCGGCGAGCTCGGGCCGGAACTGCGCGAGCAGGTCGAGCAGGACGTCGGCGCGGGCGACGAACATGCCGGCGTTCCAGCGGTACGTGCCCTCGGCGAGGTACGCGGCGGCGGTCGCGGCGTCCGGCTTCTCGACGAAGCGCTCGACGACGTGCGCGGACG
Source organism: Kineosporia sp. A_224 (assembly GCF_002198655.1). Lineage (GTDB taxonomy): Bacteria > Actinomycetota > Actinomycetes > Actinomycetales > Kineosporiaceae > R-H-3. Next base: position 60,245 of record NZ_MWLN01000110.1, on the reverse strand, counting down.
GCGCCCCGTCGACGCCGAGCGGCGCCCCGAGCCGGATGTAGCCGAACGCCGTCGACGGGTGGTCGGGCTCGATGCCGATCGTCACGACGTAGCCGCCCGCGGCCGCGGCGATCGCCTCGCCGACCGCGGCGTGGAAGGCCGGGACGTCGCGGATCACGGCGTCGGCGGCGAACGAGCCGACGACGGCGTCCGGGTCCCGGCGGCGCACGACGGCGGCCGCGAGGCAGATCGCGGCCGTCGAGTCGCGCGGCGACGGCTCGGCGAGCAGGTTGCCGACGGGCAGCGCGTCGAGCTGGGCGGCGACCGCCTTCGCGTGCGCGGCCCCGGTGACGACCAGGACGCCGTCCGCGCCGGCGAGCGGCACGAGCCGGTCCCAGGTCTGCTGCAGGAGGGTGCGCCCGCTCCCCGTGAGGTCGAGGAGGAACTTCGGGTGCCCCGCTCGGGACAGCGGCCAGAGCCGGGTCCCCGCACCGCCCGCGGGCACGATCGCGAAGAAGCCGGCCCGTCCGCCACCAGACGTGTCAGTCACGGGACCCACCGTAGTGGCGGGCCGGGACCGGTGCCGGTGGTGCGCACAGGACGTGATCGCGGGCACTCGCCCGGCCGGACGGGTTAGCCTCGGTCCGTGGGGAGGGCTCTGGTGGCGCGCGCCGCCGTCCGCACCGCCGCCGCCGCCGCGGCGCTCGGCCTGCTCGTGCTGCCCGCCGCCGGTCCGGCGGACGCCGCGACGACGACCCCCACGACGCCCGCGGTGCGGGCCACGACCCCGGCCGGGCCGCCCGCCGTGCCGGCGCAGCCGCCCCGCTGCGCCAACGCCATCCAGGTCGTCGTCGGCACCGCGACGTCGCCACCCACGCCGCTGCCGCGCCCGACGTCCGCCGTCGGCGGCGCGGCCCTGTCGGCCCCCGGCGTGCAGGTGTCGGTGCCGCCCGGTGCCGCGCAGCCGCCGGTGCTGCCGGCCGCTGCGTGGGTCGTCGCGGACGCCACGACCGGCGCCGTCGTCGCGTCGTGCAACGCGCACGTCCCCTTCATGCCGGCGAGCACGATCAAGATCCTCACCGCGCTGGCGCTCGAGGCGAAGGTGGACCCGAGGTCGACGTACGTCGCGCTCGCCGCGGACGCCCAGTCGGACGGCACGAAGGTGGGCCTGTCCCCCGGGTCGACGTACACCGGTGACGACCTGTGGCACGGCCTGCTCATGGCGAGCGGGAACGACGCCGCGCACGCCCTCGCCGACCTCGCCGGCGGCCCGACGGCGTCCGCGGAGCTCATGGCCGCGGAGGCCCGCAGGCTCGGCGCCCTCGACACCGTGCCGGTGAACACGAGCGGCCTGGACGCTCCGGGCCAGGTCACGAGCGCCTACGACCTCGCGCTCCTGGGGCGGGCGGCGCTGGCCCGTCCGTACCTGGCGAAGATCATGACGACCCGCACGTACGCGTTCCCGGGCAAGGGGATCGGCAACGGCAAGGCGCGCAAGCGGTTCCAGATCCAGAACCACAACCGGCTCCTCGGCAGCTACACGGGCGCGACCGGCGTGAAGAACGGCTACACGGTCAAGGCCGGCGGCTCGTTCGTCGGGGCCGCGACCCGCGGCGGGCGCTCGTACGTCGTCACCGTGCTGCGCGCCGACGGCCGGACGTCGGAGATGGCCCGGCAGCTGCTCGACTGGGCGTTCGCCACCGCCCCGACCGCACAGCCGGTCGGCCGGCTCGTGAGCCCCGAGGACGTCGCGGCCGGCCGGCTCGGGGACGGCGGCACCCCCGGTGCGACGCTCAGCCCGGGCGCGACGCCGACCTCCCCCGGCGCGGTGACCCCGACACTCGGACAGGTCACCACGCCGCCCACCGCCCCGTCGTCGACGGCCCTGCCGACGCTCGGGACCGACACCGGCACCGCCGGGGCGACGGCCGACGCCTGGGCGGCCGGCGTGGTCCTCGGAGCCGTGGCGGCCTTCAGCCTCGTCAGCGCCGTCCTCGTGCTGCGACGCGCACGGCAGCGGCAGGCCGAGGGCGACACGATCGTGCCCGGGCTGCTGCTGCGGCGGCTCGGTGGGCGCGGGAAGCCGGGCGCGGACAGGGATGCAGAGAAGGGCGACGGCGGGGAGGCACCGGCGGGCGAGGCCGTCGGGGTCGAGGACGCCGGGGCCAAGGACGCCGAAGGCAAAGACGCCGAAGGCAAGGACAAGGCGCGCGAGGACAAGGCGCCCACCGACGTCGAGCCGACCGGACCGACGGTGTCGGCGGTCGCCGACGCCGCACCGACTCGCGAGCCGACGTCGTCGTCCGCCGGAGCCGACGCGGCCCCCGGCAAGGCCTTCCCCGAGCTCGAGGGCCTCGGGCTCTCGGATCCCGGCTCCTCGAAGAGCTGATCGGCTCCACTCGAACATGATTCGAACACGTGTTCGACTTCTGGTCTGGTTCTCGATAGGATCGGATCATGGTCGGGAGGGTGCGCGGGAACAGGTCGAGGCCCAGCGATGTGGTCGCCGGGTCCGGTCTCGACCTGCTCGACGGCGACCTTCTGGTCGACCCGCTCGGTGGCCGGATCCACCTGAGTGCCGAGGATCTGGCGGGTTGTCCGAGCGACGAGGACGACACGCAGCGGGCACTCGCGGATGCTCATGCGGAGCGGTTGGCGGATGCGTGGTGGGCGGATCCGGTGGCGGCGCAGGCTGACTGGGACGCGCAGCTCGCTGCCGTGTACGCGCTGGTCGCGGCCGATGACCGGCGGGACGCGGTCGGGCGGCGCGTAGTGCTCGACGGTGATCCCGGGCTGGGTTCGTTGGCGGCGGCGATGGAGGTCCTGGACGGGGCGGCGGCGTGGACGCCGACGCAGGCGGGTGTGGACGGGTTCGTCGACGTGCTGCAGGACGCCGCGGTCGCGGCCGCCGCCGCGGGGCGGCGGCTGGAGAACCTGATGCTGTGGCTGCAGGTCGCCCACACCGGCACAGTGCTCACGGCGAGGATCGGGAACACCCCGTCCCTGCCCCGCAAGACCCGCACCGGGCGGGTCCTGAACGACGACCCGGACGACCAGGACGCCATGGTCGACGACGAGGTCGCCGTCGAGGTCGCGGTCGCCGCCGGGATCACCCGGAGCCGGGCCTCCTCCCTCGTCGAGGCAGCCGGCGCGCTGGTCATCGACGGGAGGCTGCCGCTGACCGCGCAGGCCCTGCAGCACGGCCGCCTCGACTGGCCGCGGCTGCGCCTGGTCCTGTCCCGCACGCGTGGGCTGACCGCGCAGGCGGCGCAGGCCGTCGAGGCGCTCGTCTACGCCACCTGCGGCGTCCTGGACGGTGGCACCCGGCGGTTCGAGAACGCCCTGACCGCCGCCGTCCTCGCCGTCGACCCCGACGCGGAGGCCCGGCGCCGTGAACGCACCCGGAAGGGCCGCCGGGTCAGCATCCAGACCGGCGACGACGGTGAGGCGTTGTTCACCGCGGTCGGCCCGGGGGAGGCCGTCGCCGCCGCCTACAACGGCCTCGACGCCGCCGCCCGCTACCTGCGCCAGAACGGTGACCCGCGGACGTTGGACCAGCTCCGGCACGACCTGTTCGTCACCGGCTGCACCAGCGGCTACCTCCCCGTCCCCGCCGGCGTGCTCCCCGTGCCGGCCGGGTGTGTCCCCACCGCAGGCGCGGCGACCAGGTCCGTGTCCGAGCCGGGGCTGCCGGACACGTTCAGGAACGCCACGAGAGCGACCGGCAGCAGCGGCAGCAGGACGGCCGACGCGACGACCCGCACCAGCGGTGCCTCCCGCACCAGCGAAGACACCAGCACCGGCACCAGCGACGACACCGGCAC
>NZ_MWLN01000110.1:34922-56426 GCF_002198655.1 Kineosporia sp. A_224 | reverse complement strand
ACCAGCACCAGCACCAGCACCAGCACCAGCACCGGCACACCTGAGCCTGAGCGTGAGCGTGACGCCGAGGAGTCCGTGCCGGCGTGGTTCACCACGACCTGGCCCGATGTGCAGGTCACTGTGAACGTGACCGTCTCCGCCGAGACCCTCATGGGCCTGGTGAACGATCCCGGCACCCTGCAGGGCTACGGGCCGGTCCCCGCCGACGCGATCCGTGACCTCGTCAGGAACGGTGTCTTCCGGTGTCTCGTGGTCGACGGCGAGCACGGCACGATCCTCGGGGTCGGGAAGAACACCTACTCACCCGGGTACGTCGCGAGCGAACGACTGAAGCTGCTCGTCGAGCACGCGTATCCGACCTGTACTGCGCCGCACTGCGGGAAGGCGTCCTGGCGCTGCGATCTCGATCACGCCGAGCCATACGCGCAGGGCGGTCCGACGTGTGCCTGCAACGTGAGACCGCTCTGCCGCCCGTGTCATCGGCTCAAGACCGCCGGACTCCTCGTCCCCGAACAAAGCCATCACCCCGACGACCCACCCGGCACCGTCACCTGGACCACCCGCACCGGACGCGCCTACACCTCACTCCCCCACACGCCGCTGCCGCACGCCCTGATCCCGGACGACCTGGTGCCCCGCGCCGCGCTGCCGGGCACTGCGGAGCGCCGTCAGGTCGAGGACGATCCGCCACCGTTCTGAGCCGATGCATTGGCGTCGCGGCGGGCGAGTCGTAGCCTCGGCCGCATGCGGACCTCGTTCATCAAGTCGGTGACGTTCGACTGCCAGGACGCCCTCGTGGCCGCACGGTTCTGGGCGGCGGCGCTCGGGTCCACCGTCGACGAGGACGCCACCGCGGACAAGGCCTACGTCGAGGCGCCGGGGTGGGGTGGGCCGAACCTCTGGTTCGTCCGGGTGCCGGAGCCCAAGACCGCGAAGAACCGGGTGCACTTCGACCTGCGGGCACCCGGGCTGCTCCCCGACGAGGTAGAGCGCCTCGTCGGGGTCGGCGCCACCGTCGCCCGCGCGTCCGACGACCTGGTCGTCCTGCAGGACCCCGACGGCAACGAGTTCTGCGTCGAGTAGTCGAGCAGCAGCCGACCGGGCTCAGTCGCGGACGGCGTCCACGACCGCGCGGACCGCACCCCTCGCCACCCGGGCGGCCGCCGCGGCGGCGACACCCAGGACGACCCCCGCCGCCAGCGTCGTGCGATCGGCCGCGCGGACCCCGTACGTCGGGGTCCGGGCCGTGACCGCCGCCTGCCGGGCCCGTGCCGCGACGACGTCCCGCGGGCCTCGGGCAGCGCCGCCCGGGCCGGCGTCCGCACCGTCGGCCGCGTCCGCTGCGTCGGGATGAGCAGCACCGGCGACCGCCGTGCCCGGCAGCGCCGGCAGCTCACCGGCCTCGGCCGCCCGGGTCGCGGACCACGACGCGGCGAGCAGCGTGAGCCGGCCGACGAGGTTCATCCAGACGAGCAGACCGACGACGACAGCGAACGCGGCGAGGAACCGGCGGGCGGCGGACAGCTCACCGAGCAGCACCCCGCCGAAGACCTTGAGCAGCCCGAGCGCGACCCCACCGGCGAGCGCGCCCTGCCACAGGTGCCGCACCGGGACGGCCACCCCGGACAGCCCGCGGAAGAGCAGCAGGAAGATCCCGGTGTCGACGGCGAGGATCGCGAGCGCGCTGAGCACCCGGACGAGCGGGCCGGCCCCGGTGACACCGTCGAGCCCGAGCCAGCCGAGGACGGCCTGCGACGCTGTCGAGACGACGATGCTCGCGACCGCGGAGACGAGCACGGCGAGCCCGAACGTCGCCAGGGTGCCGACGTCGCGGACCTTCGACAGCAGCGGGTTGCCGCCTCCCGGTCGGCCGAAGACGGCCCGGATCCCCTGCCGCATCGCGTCGAGCCACCCGAGCCCGGTGAAGAGGAGGATGACGAAGCCCGTGACGGCGCTGAACGTCAGCGCGCTGGACTGCACGAGGTCACCGACGTAGACGAGACCTTCCTCCGCCTCGAGCCCGATGACCGTCGTGCCGAGCGCCTTGTTGACGTAGTTCGCGAGCTCGGTCTGCAGCGCGCTGTCCCGCCCGAGGACGAGCCCGAGGACCGTGAACCCGATCGCTAGCGCGGGGAACACCGAGAAGAACGCGAAGTACGCGATGCCGCCGGCGAGGACGTTGCCGCGTGCGTCGGAGTAGCGGGTCCAGACCCGGCCGGCGAACGTCGCCCGCCAGCGCGCGTTGAGGTCGGCGAGCGCCTTCACGGACGGCTCACCCGCCGCCGCCCCCGAAGGCGAAGCGCCGCTTCGGCCGCCACACGCCGTCCGTCCCGTGCTCGAAGAGCCCGAAGCTGTCCACGAGGAACGAGCACTCGAAGTCCGCGAGCGCGGACAGCGCCCGGTCGAGCGAGGGGTCGTCGACGTCGTGCGCGACGGTGACGTGGGGGTGGAACGGGAACGCGAGCTCGCGGACGAGCGGCCCGGTCCGGACCCGCTGCTGGAGGATGTCGCAGGACGGCGCCCCGTGCGCGACCTTGACGAACACGACCGACGACACCGGCCGGAACGTCCCGGTGCCCGACAGCCGCAGCCGGAACGGCTGCGCCCGGGTCGCGATCGTCTCCAGGTGCTTCTCGACGACGTCGAAGGTGCCGAGCTCGACGTCCGTCGGGGGCAGCAGCGTCACGTGCGGCGGGATGGCCCAGGCGACCGGGTCGCCGAACTCGGCGCGCCAGTTCTGCAGCTCCGCGCCCCACGGGTGCGGGATGTCGATGGCGACCCCGATCGTCACGTTGCCGCTGCGCGGCATCCGTGTGATCGGCATGCTCATCGTCTGCCAGTCGTCCTCGACGTCGTCCGCGACGTTCACGTCAGCCCCTCCCGGGGAGGAAGCCGACGGCGTCGTACACGGCGGCGAGCCGGGCGGCGGCCACCTCGCGGGCCCGGCGGGCGCCGTCCGCGAGGATGCCGTCGAGCCGGTCCGCGTCGGCGAGGAGGTCGTCGACCCGCGCCTTGAAGGGCTCGGCGAAACCGACGTAGACCTCCGCGACCTCCTTCTTGAGGTCGCCGTAGCCGGCGCCGGCGAAGCGCTCCTCGAGGGCCTCGACCGTCGTCCCGCCGAGCGTCGCGAGGATCGTCAGGAGGTTCGAGACACCGGGCTTGTCCTCCCGGTCGAAGACGACCTCGCGGCCGGTGTCGGTGACCGCGGACCGGATCTTCTTCGCGGAGACCTTCGGGTCGTCGAGCAGGTTGAGGCACCCGGAGCCGCCGAGGCTCTTGCTCATCTGCTTCTCGGGGTGCTGGAGGTCGAGGATCTTCGCCGTCGCCTTGACGATGTACGGCTCGGGGACGACGAACGTCGCGCCGAACCGGGTGTTGAAGCGCTGGGCGAGGTCCCGGGTCAGCTCGAGGTGCTGGCGCTGGTCCTCGCCGACGGGCACCCGGGCCGCGTCGTACAGGAGGATGTCGCCCGCCTGGAGGATCGGGTAGGTGAACAGGCCCACCGACGCGCGCTCGGCGCCCTCGCGGGACGACTTGTCCTTGAACTGGGTCATCCGGCCGGCCTCGCCGAAGCCGGTGAGGCACTGCAGCACCCAGCCCAGCTGGGCGTGCTCGGGCACCTGGCTCTGGACGAAGAGCACGGACCGCTCCGGGTCCACCCCCGCCGCGAGGAACTGCGCCGCCGTGAGCCGGGTGCGCTGCCGGAGCACGGCCGGGTCCTGCTCGACCGTGATCGCGTGCAGGTCGGCGACGAAGTAGAAGGCCTCGTGGCTGTCCTGCAGCGCCACCCAGTTCGTCAGCGCCCCGAGGTAGTTGCCCAGGTGCAGGGAGTCCGCCGTGGGCTGCATGCCCGACAGGAGTCGGGGGGTGTCCGTTCGGGGCTGGGCCGCGGCGCACATGGCGGCCATTCTGGCACCCCCGCACCCCCGGGACGGACCGCCCCGGACAACTCCCGCCCGGCCGGGTGCCGGGGCACCCGGCCGGGCGGTCCGGTCAGAGCGCGCGCACGTGCAGGACGGCGGCCTGCTCCGGGTTGAGCAGCGGTGCCGCGAGCCCGACGGTGCGCAGGACGGCGCCGCTCGCCACGGTCCGCCCGGCCGCGAACCACGGGACCGGCACCGTCTCGACCGCCCACGGGGCGCCCGCCTCGTCCCGGCGCACGACCTCGTACTCGAGGGCGTCGTCCAGCCCGGGCAGGATCAGCCGCGGCGGCTGCAGGTCCGCGGACGTCGTGAGCCGGACGAAGGAGTAGACCGCCTCCCGACGGTCCGGTGCGACGACGCCGTGCAGCCACGCCCCGGCCGCCGGCCCGGTCTCGGGCAGGTCGGCGCGGACGACGTCCCCGCTGTGCAGCAGCCCGCGCAGCTCCTTGTAGAGGCCGGCCCAGCCCTGGAGCTGGGTGACCTCCTCCGGGGTGCACGTCGTGACGTCCCACTCCATGCCGGCGTGCCCGAACAGCGCCGTGACGCAGCGGAACGACAGGTGCGCCTGCCGCCCGGTCGTGTGCGCGACCGGCGGGCCGACGTGCGAGCCGACGAGCTCCGGCGGCACGAGCAGGCCCGTCCAGCGCTGGATCGACTGCCGCTCGAGGGCGTCGTTGGTGTCCGAGGCCCAGACCCGGTCGGTCCGGTCGAGGATGCCGAGGTCGACACGCGCCCCGCCCGACGAGCAGGACTCGATCTCCAGCCCCGGGTGCCGTTCGCGCAGCGCGTCGAGCAGCCGGTAGATCCCGAGCGTCTGGAGGTGGACGCCACCCCGCCGGACGCCGTCCGGCCCCGGGGTCAGGGACTCGTGGAGGTCCCGGTTGTGGTCCCACTTGATGTACGCGACGCCGATCTCGTCGACGAGCGCCGAGATCCGCCCGAGCAGGTGGTCGAACACCTCGGGGCGGGCCAGGTCGAGGACCATCTGGCGGCGCCACGGCCGCGGCAGTCGGGCACCGTCCACCGGGCCGGACGTGACCGCCGGCTCGTCGGCGCCCGGCGCGGGGCCGAGCACCCAGTCCGGGTGCGCCCGGACGAGGTCGGAGTCGGGGTTGACCATCTCCGGCTCGAACCACAGACCGAACTCCATGCCGAGCCCGCGGACCCGGTCGGCGAGCGGGCGCAGCCCCTGCGGCCACACCGCGTCGGAGACCGTCCAGTCGCCGAGCCCGCTGTGGTCGTTGCGGCGGCTGCCGAACCAGCCGTCGTCGAGCACGAACCGCTCGGCGCCGATCTCGGCGGCCCGCTCGGCGAGCTCGGTGAGCCGGTCCAGCCGGTGGTCGAAGTAGACCGCCTCCCACGAGTTCAGCGTGAGCGGGCGCGGCCGGCGCGGGTGCTGCGGGCGGGCCCGCATCCAGCGGTGGACGCGGGCGGTGAGCCCGTCGAGGCCCTCGCCGGACCAGGAGAAGCAGACCCACGGGGAGGTGTACGACTCCCCCGCCGCGAGCCGGACCTCACCCGGCAGCAGGAGCTCGCCCCCGCCGAGGACGCCGGCACCCCCGGCGCCCGCCCCCTCCGCGAGCCGCTCGGCGAGGTGGGCGTGGTTGCCGCTCCACGCGACGTGGACGCCCCAGACCTCCCCGTGCCGGAACCCGAAGCCCGCGGTGCCCGCGACGAGCAGGAGCGTCGCGTCGTGGCCGGTGCGCCCGCGGCGGGACTCCCGGGCGTGCGTGCCGTGGTCGAACGGCTTGCGCTGCGGGCTGCGCTCCCGGCACCAGCGGCCGGTGAGGTCGAGCAGCTCGCCCGCCCGCGCCGGGACCGGCAGGACGGCGGTCACGCCGGCGAGCACGTAGGTGCCGGCGCCCGTGTTGGTCACGGAGTGCCGCACACGGAGCAGGCCGTCGGCCTCGAGGCGGACGACGCTGCGCGTCGCCACGCCGGCCGTGGCGTCGGCGGCCTCGACCACGAGCTCCTGGGCGCCGTCGTCCGTCGTGGTGACCGTCGGCGCGCCGTCGGTGACCAGCCGCGGGAAGAGGTCCGCACCGTCCCGGTGCCCGGCGAGGCCCGGGCGGCCGGACCAGCCGTCCGGCTCTCCCGGCAGGAGGGTCAGCGGCCAGGGCGTGTCGAGCGCCGAGTGCGGCACGGCCGGTGCGAGGGCCGCGACGAGGCGGGACCGGGCGGCGGCGTCGAGGTCGCCGGGGTCCGCGCCCCAGTGCAGGACGGACGGCAGCCCCGGTCCGCTCGTGTCGAGCAGGACGGCGGCCCCGGCCGCGCGCAGGAGCAGGGTGTCCGGTCGGGCCGGCTGGTCGGGCATGGAGGTCCTCTTCCGATCTGGGGTGTTCCGGTGGGACGTGCGAACGGCCGACGCGGGGTCGTCCCCGCGTCGGCCGTTCGCAGTGCTCGTGCCGTTCTGGTGGTCCGGGTGCTCCGGGTGCTGTCAGCCCTTGTTCGCGCCGAGGGTCAGACCCGCGACGAACTGCTTCTGGAGCGCGAAGAAGATGACCAGCGTCGGGATCGCGACGATGATCGAGCCGGCCGCCAGCAGGTTGAGGTCGGTGAAGAACTGGCCCTTCAGCGCGTTGAGCGCGCTCGTCACCGGGAACTTGTCGCCGGTGCGCATGAGCACGGTCGCCCAGAAGAACTCGTTGTAGATCCACGTGACCTCGAGGGTCGCCAGCGCCGCGAGCGGCGGCCGGCACAGCGGCAGGGTGAGCTGCCAGTACTGGCGCCAGATGCTCGCGCCGTCGACCATCGCCGCCTCGTAGAGCTCCCGGGGCAGCGTCTTCATGTAGTTCGAGAGGACGAACGCGCAGAAGCCGGTCTGGAAGGCGACGTTGACGAGGATGAGCATCCAGTACGAGTCGTAGAGGAGCTCGGAGTCGCTCATCCACTCCGGGAGCGGGACCGCGATCGCCATCCGGTACAGCGGGATGAGCAGGGACTGCTGCGGCAGCAGGTTCGCGGCCGTGAACAGGCCCAGCATGACGATGTTGAACCGCCAGCTGAACCGCGAGATGACGAACGCGACGCCCGAGGCGAGGAACAGCGTGAGGATGACGGCGGGCACCGTGATGATGACCGAGTTGATGAAGTGCTGGCTGAAGTTCGCCTGCTCCCACGCGTCCGTGAAGTTCTTCAGCGTGAAGCCGCCCCAGGACACGTAGCCGTTGACCGACGTGTACTGGTAGTCGCGGAAGGCGTTGACGACGGCCCAGAGCACCGGGAACGCCCACACGAACGCGATGACCGCGAGGAAGACGTGGGTGAAGTACCGGCTGACGGGGGTCTTCTTCTTGTTCTGCCGGACGGGGGCGGAGGTCCGCGCCGGCGCCGTGGAGGCGGTCGTCGTCACTGCTCCTCCTCCTTGAAGATCGTCGCGAGGTAGATCGTGATGAAGATCAGCGAGATCGCCAGCATGATCGTCGCGAGCGCCGACCCGAAGCCGATGCGGCTCGCCTCGCCGGTGACGTTCGACGTCACGAGCGCCGAGATGAGCTCGAGGCCGTTGCGCCCCTTGTTGATGATCCACACGAGGTCGAACGCGCGCAGCGACTCGATGACCGTGATGACCACGACGATGATGTTGATCGGGCGCAGCACCGGGAAGACGATGCTGAAGAAGGTCTTCACCTCGTTGGCACCGTCGACGGACGCCGCCTCGCGCAGCGAGGGGTCGACACCCTTCAGGCCCGCCAGGTAGAGCAGCATGATGTACCCGGCGTGCCGCCAGGCCGAGGCCGCGAGCGCGGCCCAGATGGCGATGTTCGGGTCGCCGAACCAGTCGATGGCCTCGTCCGGCTTCTGCAGCCCGAAGGTCTGCAGGATCGCGTTGATGAGGCCGAAGTCCCGCGAGTACTGCAGCTGCCAGATGAAGCCGATGAGGGCGAGCGACAGGACGACGGGCAGGTAGATCGGCGTCTGGTAGAAGCGCGAGAAGCGGATGTTCTTGTCGAGGATGACCGCGAAGAACATGCCGAGCGGGGTCGCGAGGAAGAACAGGACGACGAGCCACAGCACGTTGTGCCGGATCGCCGGCCAGAAGGGCGGGTAGTTCGTGACGATGTTCTTGTAGTTCTCGAAGCCGATCCACTTGATGTTCGAGACGCCGCCGATGCCGTCCCAGCTCGCGAACGACAGCACGACCGACGCGATGGCCGGCAGGACGACGAAGACCATGGTGAGGAACAGCGGGACGATCACCATCGCGAAGACGACGATGCGGTCGTTGCCGGTGAGCCGACGGACGCGACCCCCGCGGGGGGCTCCCTTGTGGGAGCCCCCCGCGGGGGCCTTGGCGACCGTGGCAGGGTTGACGACCGGGAGGTCCGAACCACCCACCGTCATTGGGGTACCTGCCTTCCGTTCGACCCGGACGCCGCCCGGGAGGGCGGCGTCCGGGTGCCGAGACTCAGCTGGTGAAGATGGTCTTCGCCTGGCCCTCGATGGACTTGCAGAGACCCTGCACGTCCTTGGGGTTCTTGAGGAACGTCTGGATCGCGGGGATCATGACGGTCGAGGCGAAGTCCGGTCGGGTGTCGCGGTCGAGGAACTGCGCGATGTTCTTCGCGGAGCCCACGAGCTCGGCCGACTTCTTCTGCAGCGCCGTGTAGCCCGAGGTGTCGACCTCGGAGTTGGCGATGAGGGTCGTCGGGTCGGTCTTGGCGTAGACCGCACCGGCGTCCTTGCCACCGAGCCACGTGAGCAGCGCGTTGGCGCGGGCGTCGTCCTTCGGCTTCGCGGCCTTCATGAAGCCGTCGATCGGGGCGTCGAGCGCGTCGGCGCCGATCGTCGAGTCGATCTCCGGGAACGTGAAGAAGTCGATGTCGTCGAGGTTGGCGGTCATCTCCTGCGTCACGAACAGGCCGAGCAGGTACATGCCGGCCTTCTTGTTCTGGACGGCCTGCGCGGCCTCCTGCCAGGTGCGGCCCAGCGGGTCGGCCTGGTGGAACGGGAGCAGCTCGGCCCAGGTGGAGAAGACCTTCTGCACCTTGGGGTCGTCCCAGGCGACCTTGTGCGCCATGAGGTCGATGTGGAACTGGTACCCGTTGATCCGCATGTTGAGCACGTCGAACGTGCCCATCGCGGGCCAGCCGTCCTTGTCGCCGAAGGCGATCGGGTCGAGCTTGTCCTTCTGCATCTGCCCGGCGAGCGTCTTGAGCTCGTCGAGCGTCTTCGGGACCGCGTAGCCCTTCTCCGCCCAGACGCTCTTGCGGTAGAAGACCGCCCACGGGTAGTACGACGACGGCACGAAGTACTGCTTGCCGTCGTCGCCCGTCGAGGCCGACTTGAAGCCGTCCGTGAAGCCCGTGAGGTTCTTCCACACGTCGCTCACGTCGCCCGCGAGGCCCTTGGACGCGAAGAAGCGCATCCGGTAGCCGGCGAACCACGTGAAGACGTCGTCCGGCTTGCCCTGGAGGTAGTTGTTGATGTTCTCCTGGAACGTGTTGTGGTCCTGGGTGTTGATCTTGACGGTGGTCCCCGAGGCCGCCTTGAAGCCGTCGGCCAGGGCCTGGACGACCTTCTTCGGGATCTCGTCGGAGGCGTTGGACCCGAAGGTCACCTCGCCACCCGTCGCCGCGGCGGAGCCGGAGGCACCTGCCGTCGCGTCGGTGCCGCCGCTGCTGGAGCCGCCGCAGGCGGCGAGCAGACCGGCGCCGCCGAGGGCGGCGCCTGCACCGAGCGCACCCTTGAGCACGGTACGGCGCGACGAGGTCGCGGAGACCGATGCGGGGACCAGACGGGCCAGGTACTCGGCCTCGGACTGGGGTCGGGACATGTAGTGCCTCCTTTGGCACGGGCCGGGAGTGGAGGTCGAACACAACCGAACACGACCTCCCACAATGCAGCACACCTTTGTCGGTCCATGGTCGTGTGTCAAGGGACACAAGGTCGCCGTAACCGAACTGAGTCCAACGCGGTACCGAACACACGCACCACGCGGGCGCGACCGCAGGACCTGACCCGCGCCCCGGCTCCGGACCGGGCTGCAAACGTTTCCGGAGCGACACGCCGTCCACCTGCGCGTCCTCCCAGTTGTCGTGGGATGTCGGATCGGTTTCTGCACGGGAAGCAAGGTTTCGGCAGGATGACGCGGCCGCCCGGCCGTCGGACGCCGCCCTGCAGCCTGTGGCGACGCACGCACAGGCCACCGGGTGACCGACGACGGCGCCGGGCACCGGACGGGCGGGGTGCTTGTTCGAACATGCCAACCGACCGTTGAGTCGACCGGACGGAGTGTCATGTTCGGTTCTGTTGACTTACCCGCCGGACAGGGACAGGCTTCCGGCGTGAGCGCGACGCCCGACCCGACCTCGCCCGTGCCCTCCCGCGGGTGGCCCCTGCGCGGCCTCGCGCTCGGTGGCGACTACAACCCCGAGCAGTGGCCCGAGGAGGTCTGGAAGGACGACGTCCGCCTCATGCAGGAGGCCGGTGTCACCTTCGCGACGGTGGGGGTCTTCTCCTGGGCGCACCTCGAGCCGGCCGAGGGCCGCTTCGAGCTCGGCTGGCTGGACCGCATCCTCGACCTGCTCCACGACGGCGGGATCGCCGTCGACCTCGCCACCGCGACCGCGTCGCCGCCGCCGTGGCTGGCCCGGGCCTACCCCGAGACGCTGCCGGTCGACCGCGAGGGCCACCGGCTGTGGCCCGGCTCACGGCAGGCCTGGTGCCCGAGCAGCCCGGTGTTCCGGGAGAAGGCGCTCGCCCTCGTCGAGCGGCTCGCCCAGCGGTACGGCGACCACCCGGCGCTGGCGATGTGGCACGTCTCCAACGAGCTCGGGTGCCACAACGTGCACTGCTACTGCGACGTCTCCGCCGCGGCGTTCCGGCGGTGGCTCATGGCGCGCTACGGCAGCGTCGACGCGCTCAACGACGCCTGGGGCACCGCGTTCTGGAGCCAGCGCTACAGCGACGTCGAGGAGGTCTGGCCACCGCGGCTCACGACCGCGCAGCCGAACCCGACGCAGGCGCTCGACTTCTCCCGCTTCTGCTCCGACGAGCTCCTCGCGTACCACTGCGCCGAGCGCGACCTGCTGCGCCGGGTCACGCCGTCCGTGCCGGTCACGACGAACTTCATGGTCACGACGCACATCAGCGGGATGGACTACTGGGCGTGGGCCCCGGAGCAGGACGTCGTCTCCCAGGACCACTACCTCGACGGCCGCCTCGACGACCCGCGCCACGAGCTGGCGTTCTGCTCGGACCTGACCCGCGGCGTCGCGGGCGGCGGGCCGTGGTTCCTCATGGAGCACTCGACGAGCGCGGTGAACTGGCAGCCGGTCAACCACGCGAAGGCGCCCGGCCAGCTCGTCCGCGACGCGCTCGCGCACGTCGCGCGCGGGGCCGACGCCGTCGGGTACTTCCAGTGGCGGGCCAGCCGGGCCGGTGCGGAGAAGTTCCACTCCGCGCTCGTCCCGCACGCCGGGACGGACACCAAGGTCTGGCGGGACGTCGTCCGGCTCGGCGAGGTGCTCGCCGCGGCCTCCGACGTCGCGGGGACCCGGGTCGAGGCCGACGTCACGATGCTCTTCGACTGGCAGTCCTGGTGGGCGCTGCAGCGCCCGTCGATGCCGTCGTCCCTCGTCGCCTACCCGGACGCCGCGCGCGCCGTGCACAAGGCGCTCTGGGAGCGCGGCGTGACGACGCAGCTCGCCGGTCCCGCGCGGGACGCCGGCGGCGCGGACCTGCTCGCCCGGCTGGCCGGCACCCGGCTCCTCGTCGTCCCGACCCTCTACCTCACGGACGACGCGACGGCGGCCGCGGTCGAGGCGTACGTGCGCGCCGGCGGGCACGCCGTCGTCACGTACCTGTCCGGGATCGCCGACACCGACGACCACATCCGCCTCGGTGGCTACCCGGGCGCGTTCACCGGGATCATCGGGGCCGTGACGGAGGAGTTCTTCCCGCTCGGTGCCGACGACGTCGTCACCCTCGACGACGGCTCGACGGCCCGGGTCTGGACCGAGCTCACCGCGCTGCGCGGGGCCACCGCGTGGCGCACCTACGCCGACGGCCCGGTCGCGGGCTCGCCCGCGGTCACCCGGCACGAGGTCGGCGACGGGGTCGTCTGGTACGTCGGGACGGCGCTCGACCCGGCGGGCCTGGGAGCGCTGCTGCGCGAGGTCACCGACGGCGCCGGCGTGCGGCCCGTCGTCGACGTCCCCGACCCCGGCCACGACGCGCGGGCCGCCCGGCCGGCCTGGGCCCGTGGCGGCCTCGGCCCGGTCGAGGTCGTGCGGCGCAGCGGCCCGCAGGGCTCGTTCCTCTTCGTGCTCAACCACTCCGGCGACGCCGTCGACGTGCCCGCCGAGGGCACCGACCTCGTGACGGGCACGGACGTCGGCCCGCACGTGCACCTCCCGGCGGGCGGCTGCGCCGTGGTCCGGGAACGACCGGCGCGGGCCGGCTGATGCTCGCGCGGCAGCGCCAGGAGCGCATCCTCGAGCAGGTCACGCTGACCGGCGGCGCCCGGGTCAGCGACCTCGTCGAGCTCCTCGGTGTCTCCGACATGACGATCCGCCGGGACATCGCGACGCTCGCCCGCAAGGGCCTCGTCGCGCGGGTGCACGGCGGTGCCACCGCGGTCTCCGGCCGCAGCGCGGACGAGCCGGGCTTCGCCGCGAAGTCCGGCCTGCAGACCCTGGAGAAGGCCGCGATCGCCGAGGCGGCGGCCGATCTCGTCTCCCCCGGCGACAGCGTCGCCCTGTCCGCCGGCACGACGACGTACGCGGTCGCCGGCCATCTGCGGCGGGTGCCGAACCTCACCGTCGTCACCAACTCGCTGCCCGTCGCCGAGCTGCTCCACGCGAGCGCCCGCGACGACCTCACGGTGATCCTCACCGGCGGCGTCCGGACCCCGTCCGACGCGCTCGTCGGGCCGGTCGCGGTCTCCGCGCTGCGCTCCCTGCACGTCGACTGGCTGTTCCTCGGCGTGCACGGCTTCGACGCCCGGGCCGGCTTCACGTCGCCGAACCTCGTGGAGTCGGAGACGAACCGGGCGCTCATCGCCTCGGCCCGGCAGGTGGTCGTCACGGCGGACAGCACGAAGTGGGGCGTCGTCGGCCTGTCGTCGATGGCCCGGCTCGACGAGGTCGACGTGCTGGTCACCGACGAAGGGCTGGACCACGACGCCCGGCGTACGGTGCAGGCGCGGGTCGGCCGGCTGCTGCTGGCCTCCGGCGCCGCCCGGACGGCGACCGTCGGGCTCATGCCGGCCGGGGGGCACGACGAGGACGACGACCCGCACGAGGACGACGACCCGCACGACGACCACCCCGACGGGCACCACCCGCTCGTCGACCGTCACGACCACTCGCTCGGCACGAGCGACCCCGAGGAGGAGGCGGCGCGATGACGACCGCTCTGGCCGGAGGCCGGGTCCGGCGCACCACGGCGCACCTCGCCGACGGACGCGACATCTTCTACTTCGACGACTCCCCCGGGTACGTCACGGGCGAGACGGTCCGCGACGCCGTCGACACCCGCCCGCTGGGGCCCGCCGGCGGCGGTTCCGAGCTGCGCTACGACGTCCTCACCGGCGAGTGGGTCGCCATCGCGTCCCACCGCAACGACCGCACGTTCCTGCCGCCGAAGGACGAGTGCCCGCTGTGCCCGACCGGGCGCGGCGTCGTCCCGTCGGAGGTGCCGGCGAGCGACTACGACGTCGTTGTCTTCGAGAACCGGTTCCCGTCGCTGAGCACCCGCGTCGAGGGGCTGCCGCACGACCTGGACGGCGAGCCGCTGTTCCCCGTCCGGCCGGGGGTCGGCCGCTGCGAGGTCGTCTGCTTCACCTCCGACCACGGGGCCTCGTTCTCGTCGCTGCGCCCCGACCGGGTGCGGACCGTCGTCGAGGCCTGGGCGGACCGGACCGCCGAGCTGTCGGCCACCGACGGCGTCCGCCAGGTGTTCTGCTTCGAGAACCGTGGCCAGGAGATCGGGGTCACGCTGCACCACCCGCACGGCCAGATCTACGCGTACCCGTTCGTCACGCCGCGCACGTCGGCCCTGCTCCGGCAGGCCGAGGCGCACCGGCGCAGCACCGGCGGCAACCTGCTGCGCGACGTCCTCGACGCCGAGCGCCGGGCGGCGACCCGGGTCGTCCTCGCGGGCGAGCACTGGACGGCCTACGTGCCGGCCGCGGCCCGCTGGCCGGTCGAGGTGCACCTCGCCCCGCACCGCGACGTCCCGGACATCACCGCGCTCGACGACGCCGAGCGGGACGAGCTCTCGCACGTCTACCTCGAGCTGCTGCGCCGTGCCGACCGCTACTTCGAGGGCGTCACCGCACTGCCGTACATCGCGGGCTGGCACCAGGCGCCGGTCGGCCCGGACCGCGAGCTCGGCCGGCTGCACCTGCAGCTGTTCTCGATCCTGCGCGCGCCCGGCAAGCTCAAGTACCTCGCCGGGTCGGAGAGCGGCATGGGCGCGTGGGTCAACGACGCGCTGCCCGAGCAGATCGCCGCCCGGCTGCGCGAGGTGGCCTCGTGAGCGATCCGGGTGTCGCGTCCGAACGCCTTGCCGCAGAACCCTTCTGGTACGAGGCGGCGGACGACCGGGCGACCGCGCTGGCCGCCGCGGACGCGTTCCGGTCGGCGTACGGCCGCGAGCCCGACGGCGTCTGGGCGGCGCCGGGTCGGGTCAACGTCATCGGCGAGCATGTCGACTACAACGGCGGTCTCTGCATGCCGTTCGCGTTGCCCGCCAGGACGTTCGCCGCGGTCGGCAGCCGCGAGGACGACGTCGTGCGGGTGCGGTCCGCGCAGGTGCCCGGCACCGGCCCGGACGGCGGTTGGCAGGGGGCGCTGGCGGACGTCGGCCCCGGCACCGTCGAGGGCTGGGCCGGCTACGCGGTGGGCGTCCCGTGGGCGCTCGCGCAGGCCGGGTCCGACGTCCCCGGCCTCGACGTCGTCATCGACGGACGGGTGCCGCTCGGGGCCGGGCTGTCGTCGTCCGCCGCGCTCGAGTGCGCGGTCGCGGTCGCCGTCGACGAGCTCGCCGGGCTCGGCCTCGGCAACGACGACGCGGGCCGGGCCAGGCTCGCGGCGGCCTGCGTGCGGGCCGAGAACGAGATCGCCGGCGCCCCGACCGGCGGCATGGACCAGGCCGCGTCGCTGCGCTCCCGGGCGGGCGCGGCGCTGCTCGTCGACTGCCGGGACTTCTCCGTCGAGCACGTCCCCTTCGACCTCCCGGCGCACGGTCTCGAGCTGCTCGTCATGGACACCCGCGCGCACCACGCGCTCGTCGACGGCCAGTACGGCTCGCGCCGCGACGCCTGCGAGAAGGCGGCCGACCTGCTGGGCGTCGACACCCTGCGCGAGGTCCGCCCCGACGGCCTCGAGCGGGCCGCGGCCCGGCTGCACCAGGTGCTCGGGGACGGCACCGCGGAGGAGGTCGTCCGCCGGGTGCGGCACGTCGTCACGGAGATCGCCCGGGTGCGGGAGGTGGCCACGCTGCTCGCGGCGGGCCGGGTCCGCGACGTCGGCCCGGTCCTGGACGCCTCGCACACCTCGCTCCGCGACGACTACGAGGTCTCCTGCCCCGAGCTCGACGTCGCCTGCGGGGCGGCGCGCTCGGCGGGCGCCCTCGGCGCCCGGATGACGGGCGGCGGCTTCGGCGGCTCCGCGATCTCGCTCGTCGACGCCACGCGCACCGACGCGGTCGCCGCGGCCGTCGCCGACGCGTTCGTGGACCACGGGTTCGCCCCTCCCGCGTTCCTGCGGGCGGTGCCGTCCGCGGCGGCGGAGCGGGTGCTCTAGGACCTCTCCTGCCGCGGGCGGGCGGCCCGACGGGTGTCGACCCAGAGCAGCGGGACGGCGACCGCCCACAGCACGAGCGAGAGGTTCGCGAGCACGACCCACCAGAACATGCCGTACCCGGAGCCGTACCCGAGCTCCCCGAGCAGGACGCTGCCGGCGTCGGCCCGGCCGTAGCCGATCTGCACCGCGGCGTCGAGGACGATCGCGAGGACGGTGCCGAGGACCGCGGCACCGAGCAGCAGCCGGCGCAGCCACGCGCTGCGCAGCCGGGCGAACGCCGCGGCCGTCCCGCCCGCGCCGACTGCGACCGCGACCAGCGCGACTCCCACACCGATGCCGTACACCGGCTCGAGCTCCCGCGTCCCGACGAGCCGCAGCACCCGGACGTACTCCCAGACGGGCCACAGCAGGAGGAGCAGGGCGGCCACGGCGAGCGACCCCGCGACCGGGTGCCGCCGCGGCGGGCGCGGCGCGGGGCCCGTCACAGGGCTGCCGGACCACGGCCCCGCGGCGGGCGCGGCGTACCCCGCCTCCTGCCCGAACGCGAGCGTCGGCTGCTGCACGAACGCCTGCGTCGGCGCGGCCGGGTCGTGCCCCGGTACCTGCCACCCGCTCCCGCCGGTCCCGCTCATCCCTGGCCCCCCGTCGTCCGCCTGCGTGAGGTCACGATCATGCCGCCTCGGACGACGGGCGCAGCAGGTCGGGCAGGTCGTCGCCGGCGATCTGGGCGAGGAGCACCCGGACCTGGCGCATGACGAGGTCCGTCGCCGCCCGCAGGTCGCCGTCCGGGCCGGCCATCTCGCGCAGCTGGGCGGCGGTGACCGGCTCCCCGACGAGGACGGTGACGACGGGACGGCGCGGCACCCGGCCGCTGCGGAAGCGGCCGAACCAGCGCAGCGGCCGGGTGAGCGTCGAGTGGTGCTCACGGCTGACGAGCCGGTGCGCGCCCCACTGGGCGACCGGGACGACCGGGCAGCCGGCCTCCAGCGCGAGCCGGACGGCGCCGGTCTTCGCCTGCGGCAGCGGCCGGTAGTCCGGCTCTGTCGTGACCCGGCCCTCCGGGTAGAGCGCGACGACCCAGCCGTTCGCGAGCGCCTCGAGCGCCGGGGCCATCGCGGCGGCCGGGTCGACGCCGCGCCGGACCGGGATCTGGCCGGTGCGCCGCAGCAGACCGCCGACGACGGGCCAGGAGAACGCCTCCGCCATCGCGAGGAACGTGCCGCGCCGTCCGGCCCGGCGCAGCGCGCAGCCGAGGACGAGCGGGTCGCTGATCGACAGGTGGTTGGAGACGACGACCGCGGGCCCCTCGGCGGGCAGCCGCTCGAGGTGGAGGTGCTCGCGGCGCGTCGTGAGGCCGAGCGCGGCGTCGATGACGGTGACGGCGACCGAGTAGAGGCTCACGGGGGAGATCATCGTCGTCCGGCCCGGGAGACCGAAGGGGTACGGCTACTCAGCCGCGCCTACGCTTCGGGCCATGACGCAGCCGCGAACCGGCGCGCGGGACCTGGCCGTGCCCGCGAACCCCGAGAGCGTGTTCACGTACGGCGCCCCGCAGCTCAAGCTCGGCTCGGGCGCCAGCGCCGAGGTCGGCGCCGACCTCGCGCGGCTCGGGGCCCGCCGGGTGCTCGTCGTCACCGACGCAGGGGTCGCCGCGACCGGTGCGCCGCACCGGGTCGCCGACGGGCTGCGCGCCGCGGGCGTCGAGGCGGTCGTCTACGACGGGGTCCGGGTCGAGCCGACGGACGAGAGCATGCTCGCGGCCGTCGCGTTCGCCACCGACGGCGGCCCGTGGGACGCGTTCGTCGCCGTCGGCGGCGGGTCGAGCATCGACACCGCGAAGGCCGTCGACCTGCTGACGACGAACCCGGGCGACCTCTTCGACTACCTCAACCCGCCGGTCGGGCGCGGGCTCGCGCCGTCCGTGCCGCTCAAGCCGCTCGTCGCCGTCCCCACGACGACCGGCACTGGCGCCGAGAGCACGACGGTCTGCGTGCTCGACGTCCTCTCGCTCCACGTGAAGACCGGCATCAGCCACCCCGCACTGCGCCCGACGCTCGCCGTCGTCGACCCGGACCTCACCCTGACCCAGCCGGCGATGGTCACCGCGTGCTCGGGGATGGACATCCTCTGCCACGCGCTGGAGAGCCTCACGGCACGCCAGTACACGTCGTTCGAGCGCAAGACCGCCGACGCCCGGGTGCCGTACTGCGGGGCCAACCCGGTGTCGCAGATGTGGGCGGAGAAGGCCCTGTCGCTGCTCGCCGGCTCGTTCCGGCAGGCGGTCGCGGACGGCGGCGACCGGACGGCGCGCGAGGCGATGGCGCTCGCCGCGACGTTCGCGGGGCTCGGCTTCGGCAACGCGGGCGTCCACCTGCCGCACGCCGACGCCTACCCGATCGCCGGCCGGGTCCGGGACTACCGGCCCGCCGGCTACCCGCAGGACGCGCCGATCGTGCCGCACGGGATGTCCGTCGTCCTCACCGCGCCGGCCGCGTTCGCCTTCACGTTCGAGGCCGACCCGCGCCGGCACCTCGACGCCGCCCGGGTGCTCGCCGTCGGGGTCAGCCGGGTGCCGGACGTCGAGGACGGCCCCGGCCTGCTGCCCGCCGTCCTCGCGCAGCTCATGCGCGACGTCGGGATGCCCTCGGGGCTCGCCGAGGTCGGGTACACCGCGGCCGACGTGCCCGACCTCGTCGACGGCGCGACGAAGCAGCAGCGCCTCCTCGCGACGGCGCCGCTCGTCGTCACGGAGGAGGACCTGGCGGCGATCTTCACGGCCTCGCTGGAGCCGCGGGCGTAGGCGGGGACGCGCGGGGTGGTGCGCAACCCGCCAGAGGACGCCACCACGCAGCGAGCTCCCCTCCCCTGCCCGGGCCGGCACCCGAGCCGGGCCGGCACCCGAGCCGGGCCGGCGCCCGAGCCGGGCCGGCACCGGACGACCTCACCGGCGTCCGCGCATAGGGTCGAACGCATGGACACCTTCGAGCGGGACGGCCTGCGGTTCGACGTCCGCGACAGCGGGCCGCGGGACGGCACCGGGACGGTCCTCCTGCTGCACGGGTTCCCGCAGGACGGGACGGCCTTCGACGACGTCGTTCCGGCGCTGCACGAGGCGGGGCTGCGCACGCTCGTGCCCGACCAGCGCGGCTACTCCCCCGGCGCCCGGCCGTCCGCGCGCTCGGCGTACGCGATGGCCGAGACCGCCCTGGACGCCGTGGCGCTGCTGGACGCCGCCGGGGTCCGGCGCGCGCACGTCGTCGGCCACGACTGGGGCGGGGCCACCGCATGGGTGCTCGCCGCGCGGCACGCGGAGCGCCTGACCTCGCTCACCGCGCTGTCGACGCCGCATCCTGCGGCGATGGCCTGGGCGTTCACGCACAGCAGCCAGGTCGCGCGGAGCTGGTACATGGCCTTCTTCCAGCTGCCGCGGCTGCCGGAGCGGTACGCCGTCCGCGACCTGCGGCGCCGGCTCGTCGACGGCGGTCTGCCGGTGGACCACGCGACCCGCTACGCCGAGCGGATGCAGGAGCCCGGGGCGGCCACCGGGGCGCTCAACTGGTACCGCGGGATGCCGACCTCGTTCCGGACCCCGACCCCCGCGGTCGCCGTCCCGACGACCTACGTCTGGGGCCGCGACGACTTCGCGCTCGGTCGCGCGGCCGCCGAGCGGACCCGCCGGCACGTCGTCGGGCCGTACCGGTTCGTCGAGCTGGACGCCGGCCACTGGCTGCCGGAGACGTGCCCCGAGCAGGTCGCGACCGTCGTCCTCGACCAGGTCCGCGCCGTCGCCTGACCGGCGACGGGCGGCTCAGCGCGAGCGGCCGACGAGCACCGTCTCGGCGGTCTGGCCCGATCGCTGGGCGGGGACCGAGATCCGGCGCGGGCCGGGGACCTGGAGCTCGCCGAGCCCTGCGCTGCGTGGGCCGAGCCGGGCGTCGACGGCCCGGTCGAGGAGCCGGCGGGAGCGGCGGGCGGTGATCATCCGCTGCTCGGCGGCGCGGACGACGGCGAGCGGGCGCATCCCGGCCGCGGACGTCGCGCAGCCGGCCGAGGCCTCGACGACGAAGCGGGTGCCGTCGGTGAGGACGAGCGGCGACCGGACGGCGGCCAGCAGCTCCTCGACCCACGTCGCGAGGGCGGCCTCCTGCGCACGGCCGGGGCGGACGACGGCGAAGGCGTCGCCGTCGAGCCGGCCGACGACGTCGGTCGGGCGGGCGAGCCGGGCGACGCGACGGGCGACCTCGGCGAGGACAGCGTCCCCGACGACCTCGCCGTGCCGCTCGTTGACGGCGGAGAAGTCGTCGAGGTCGACGACGACGACCGCGTACCCGTCGCTGCCGTCGAGGGCCTCGAGCCGGTCGCGGAGGGCGGCGCGGGTGGCGACGCCGGTGAGCGGGTCACGACGCAGCGAGCGGCGGTGCCGGTCACGCGTGCGCCGCAGGTCGCGGTGCAGCCGGCGCACGTGGAGCGCACCGGCGACGGCCGCCACGACGAGCAGGGCCGCGGTCACGGCGGCGGCCGCGACGCTGGCGACGATCGGGTCCATCCTCATGGCGGTCAGCATCGGATCACCCGGGCCGCGGCTTGAGCCGATCGGGTGAGATCGGTGCCGGCCCGGAACCGACGGGGCGCCGTCCGGGCATGGAAGAGGCCCTCGGCGTCGCCGAGGGCCTCGCGCCTGCACTGGGGGTCGCCGTGGTTCGGCGGGCCCGCTTCGAGGTGTGTCAGGACCCCTGGAGGTCGGTGGAGCCGAGGGTGTCACCACCGGCGGCCGCGGGGGTCTCCCGCGCCTGCACGGCAGTGGCGATCTGGGCGCCCTTCTCGCGGATGGCCTTGATGACGGCCGCCTGCTTGTTCCGGGAACCCTCTTCGCGCATGATCCGCTCGAGGATCCGCTCCTCCTCGGCACTGAGCCAGAGCGTGAATGCCATGGTGCAACCGTAAACCTTTTCAGATGTGATCGCGACCACGAAACGGAGACTCGACGGTAACCGTCCGACGAACTTCCGGGCCGCTACTCGTCGATCACCGTCCGTGCACCCGATCGGCCCGGATGGTCCCTTTCACCCCGGTTCCAGACAGGCGAACTCGGGTTCACCAGCCGTGGTTCAGAGGTCGTTCGTCGCTCGGAGCGACGACCTAGTCGTCGTTCTCGGCATCCGCGGGCGCCGGCTTGACGACGTCCTTCTCGGCGAGCCGGGCCTTCAGGTCGGCGATCTGGTCCTTGCGCCGGCGGCGGGACCACAGCAGCCACCAGAGGACGACGGCGAGCACACCGCCGATCACCGCACCGGCGAGTGTCGCGCCACGGAAACCCGGTGCCTGGACGTCGAACGTCCGCTCGGCCGCGTGCGCCGCGTTGTTCGTGCCGAGGACGACGAAGAGCGTGATGAGGTTCGGCACCGAGAGCAGGAACGCCAGGACGAGCAGGACGAACCGGGTCGCCCACGAAGCGGACCGCCGGACGACGCCGCGCAGCACGAGCAGCGGCAGCAGGGTGAACGCGACACCGCAGACGAGTCCCGCGGTGATGCCGGTCGTGAAGGCGCCGTCGGAGACGTCGCCGATCCGGTGCGCCCACCAGCGCGGCAGGAAGCGCGTCGCGGCGAGGTAGCCCGCGATGCCCGCCAGGGCACCGAGACCGAGGACGGCGAACCGCGCGCCCCACGCCGTCCGCGGCGCCGGCGGCCCCGGCGGCAGCGGCGCGAGACCGCCCCCGCCCGGCCGGACCGGGGCGGGGTCACCGGTGCCCGCGAGGGGCTGCGGCGCAGGCGGCACGGTGACGGACGGCGGCGCGGTGACGGACGGCGGCGCGCCGCCGTCCGTCA
>NZ_MWLN01000110.1:0-34867 GCF_002198655.1 Kineosporia sp. A_224 | reverse complement strand
CTCACGCCGCGCATCATGGCACCGTGCGTGATCGGTCGGCACCTGGTCCCCGGGGTTTCCGGCGGGCGACCGTCGGACCCGCTGCCTAGGCTCATGCCGTGCCTCCTGCCCCGACCGCCGACGTCGTCGCCCTGCCCGACGGCCGCCCGCGGCTCGCCGTCCGCACGCTGCCCGGCGAGCGCCGCCCGTTCCTCCTCGTCCACGGGCTGTCGTCCAACGCCCGGCTGTGGGACGGCGTCGCCCGGCACCTCGCCGCGGCGGGCCACCGCGTCGTCGCCGTCGACCAGCGCGGCCACGGGCTGTCGCAGGCGCCGGACGACGGCTACGACACCGACACGTGCGCCGACGACCTCGCCGCGCTCGCCGGGGTGCTCGGCCTGGTCGGCGACGCGGCGCCCGTCGTCGTCGGCCAGTCCTGGGGCGGCAACGTCGTGCTGTCGCTCGCGGCCCGGCACCCGGGGTCGGCGGCCGCCGTCGCCTGCGTCGACGGCGGCTGGATCCGGCTGCGGGACCGGTTCGCGTCGTTCGACGAGTGCTGGGCCGCCCTCGCCCCGCCGGCGTTCGAGGGCATGCGCTACGACGACCTCGCCGCACGGATCCGCTCGATGCGCCCCGGCTGGCCGGTCGAGGGGCTGGAGGGCACGCTCGCCAACCTCGAGCGGCTGCCCGACGGCGGCGTCCGGCCGTGGCTGTCCCGCGAGCACCATCGCGAGATCGTCCGCTCGCTCTTCGAGGGCGACCCGGGCGTCTGGTACCCACGGGTCGACGTCCCGGTGCTCCTCGTCCCGGCGACCGGCGGCGAACCGGCAGCGGGCGACGACGAGCGCACCGGGGCCGCCCGGGCCGCCGTCCTCGACGCCCTGGCGCACCTGCCGGACGGCACGGTCCGCTGGTACCCCGGCGCCGACCACGACATCCACGCCGAGCAGCCGGCGAGCCTCGCGGCCGACCTGCTGGCCCTCGCCGCCCGCGTCCCCGGAGCCACCGGCCCCGCAGCACCCACCACAGCCCAGGAGGCACGCTCATGAGCCTGCTCGTCGTCATGGGCTCCGGCGAGACCGCGCCGACCATGGTCAAGGTCCACCGCGAGGTCATCGCGCAGTCCGCGGCGTCCGCCGGCGGCGGCCCCGCCGTCATGCTCGACACCCCGTTCGGGTTCCAGATGAACGCCGACGACCTCGTCGCCCGCACCCAGGCGTACTTCGCCGACTCCGTCGGCACCCCGGTCGAGGTCGCCCGCTGGCGCCGCAGCGACCAGCCCACCGTCGACGCCGAGCGGGCGCTGACGCTCCTGCACCGCGCGTCGTGGGCGTTCGCCGGCCCGGGCAGCCCGACGTACACGCTGCGGCAGTGGGTCGGCACCCCGGTGCCGGAGGCGCTCCTCGACGTCGCCGCCCGCGGCGGCACGCTCGTCTTCGGGTCCGCGGCCGCCTGCACCCTCGGCACGCACACGATCCCGGTCTACGAGATCTACAAGGTCGGCGAGGAGCCGCGCTGGGCGCAGGGCCTGGACCTCATGGGCCGGCTCACCGGCATCGAGTGCGTCGTCGTGCCGCACTACGACAACGCCGAGGGCGGCGGCCACGACACCCGGTTCTGCTACCTCGGC
This sequence comes from Kineosporia sp. A_224, assembly GCF_002198655.1. GTDB lineage: Bacteria > Actinomycetota > Actinomycetes > Actinomycetales > Kineosporiaceae > R-H-3. Next base: position 33,258 of record NZ_MWLN01000110.1, on the reverse strand, counting down.
GAGCAGCGCCTCGTCGCGCTCGAGGCGGACCTGCCCGACGCGGTGGGCGTCCTCGGCGTCGACGAGCACACCGCGCTCGTCGTCGACCTCGACGCCCGGACGGCCCGGGTCGCCGGCAACGGCCTGGTCACCGTGCGGCGGCGCGGGTCCTCCCGGACGTTCCCGGCCGGCACGGTCCTCACCCTCGACGAGCTCGGCGCCCTGCTGCGCGGCGACGTGGTCGGTGCCCCCGGCGGCGCCCCGGAGGGCGCGCAGGAGGCGGACGCCGCACCGGCCGCCGCCGAGCCGGCCGGCGCCGTCACGGACAGCGGCGGCGAGGCGGTCGCGACCTCGCTCGCCGACGCCACGGGCCGGGCCCGCGCGCGCTTCGACGTGGCGCTGGCCGCCGCGGACGTCGACGGCTGCGTCACGGCGATCCTCGACCTGGAGTCGGCGATCGTCGCCTGGAGCACGGACACGCTTCAGTCCGACCAGGCCGACTCGGCCCGGCGCACGCTGCGGGCGCTCGTCGTCCGGCTCGGGGAGCTCGCGCACGTCGGCGCCCGCGACCCGCGCACCGTCGTCGCCCCGTTCGTCGAGCTGCTCCTCGAGGTGCGCGGGCGGGCCCGGGCCGCGAAGGACTTCGGGACGTCCGACCTCGTCCGGGACCGGCTCACCGCGGCGGGCGTCGAGGTCCGGGACACCCCGGACGGCGCCACCTGGCACCTCCAGGAGGGCTGACCGGCGGCTCAGCCGGCGTCGCGGACCACGGCGTACGCGCGGACCGGGAACGTCCCGAGGCCGCGGACGGGGACCGGGGCGGCGTGCAGCTCGAACCCGTCGGCGGGCAGCGCGCCGAGGTTCGTCAGGTGCTCCAGGACGCCGACCCCCGCGGCGAGCAGCGTCGTGTGCGCGGGCCGGGTGCCGTCCGTGGTGTCGTCGATGTTCATCGCGTCGATCCCGACGAGCACGGCCCCGGCCTGCGCCAGCAACCGGGCACCGTCGGCGGCGAGGAACGGGCCGTCGACCGCGTACTCCGGCGTCCGCCAGCGCGCGTCGTGCCCGGTCCGCAGCAGCACCGCCCGGCCCGCGACGTCGATCCCGGCGAGGTCGGCGGCCGTCACCCCGGCCCCGGACCGGCCCCGGACGTCGACGACGAGCCCCGGGACGGCCGCGACCCGTTCGAGCGGCACCCCCGTGAGGTCGGCGCCGTCGGCGAAGCGGTGCAGCGGGGCGTCGTAGTAGGTGCCGGTGTTCGTCACCATGGCGATCCGGCCGATCTCGAAGGTCGTGCCCTCGGCGTAGACCGCCCGGGACGCCTCCCGCGTCAGGTGGACGCCGATCTCGGGGGCGGGCAGGCCGGGGTAGGTCACCATGCCGTCCTCGACGACGTGGGTGAGGTCGATGACGCGTGGGCGGTCACTCATGGTGGTCATCCTCGCGGACGGCACCGGGCGGCGTGCACGCCCTGTGGTCCACATCGCCGGGCGGCCCCCGGCCGGGCTGCCGTACAGTCCTGGGCGGTACCGAAGCGTTCGAGGACCGCCCCGGGCGGTCGTCCGGAAGGGGGAGGCACGATGACGCAGGCCGCGGCCGCCCCCCGCCCCGTGGCCCTCGGCCCCTGGCCGCAGCGGATGGTCAACCCGATCCAGCCCTACGACTGGGGCTCGACGACGGCGCTGGCCCGGATGCAGGGCCGCACGCCGACCGGGGCCCCCGAGGCCGAGCTGTGGATGGGCGCGCACCCGTCGGCGCCGTCCGGGCTCGAGGAGGTCGACGGCACCGTCCGGCCGCTCGACGCGCTCGTCACCGAGGCCGCCGAGTCCGTGCTCGGCGCGGACGTCGCCGCGATCTTCGGCGCCCGGCTGCCCTTCCTGCTCAAGGTGCTCGCCGTCGACAAGCCGCTCTCGCTCCAGGTGCACCCGACGGCGGAGCGCGCCGCGGCCGCCTACGCCGGCGAGGCGGACGCCCCCGGTGACCACCGCTACGTCGACCCGTTCCACAAGCCGGAGCTCGCCTACGCCCTCGAGCCGACCGACATCCTCTGCGGGTTCCGGCCCGCGGACGACGCCGCGTACCTGCTCGGGCTCGTCGACTGCGAGCGGATCCGCACGGTCGCCGCACCGCTGCTCGCCGAGGACGCCGACGACGTCGAGTGCGTCGAGGAGGCGTTCCGGCTGCTCGTGACCTGGCCGGAGGACGACCGCGAGGCGCTCGCCGCGGACGTCGCCGAGCAGGCCAAGGCGATCCTCGGCTCGCTCGGGCCGCACGACCCGGACGACCCGGACTCGGTCGGCCCGGACGCCCGCCGGGCTCTCGTGTGGGCGAGCCGGCTCGCCAAGCACCACCCCGGCGACCCGCTCGTGGCGGCACCGTTCCTGCTCGAGCTCGTCCGGCTCGAGCCGGGCCACACGCTCTTCGTGCCCGCCGGGGCACCGCACGCGTACCTCTACGGCCTCGCCGTGGAGATCATGGCCAACAGCGACAATGTCCTGCGGGCGGGGCTGACCCACAAGGCGGTCGCCGTCGAGGAGCTGCTGACGGTCGTGGACGGCGCGACCCGCCCGGTGCTCGACGTCCCGTCCGTGACGCTGAGCCCGCACGAGACGGCCTGGCGCCCACCGGTCGCAGACTTCCAGCTGACCCGGCTCGCGGTGTCGACGGCGACCCCGGTCGGGGCCTTCCCGCACCTCGTCGGCCCGCAGGTCGTGCTCTGCACCCAGGGCCCGGTGACGCTCTCGTCGGGGCCGCACGAGATCCGGCTCGAGGCAGGCCAGTCGGCGTTCGTCGGGGCCGGCGGGGCGCCGCTGACGATCCAGGGGCCCGGCGAGGTCTTCCGCGCCGCGACGGGACTGCTCCCGGCCTGACGGCCACCGCGCCGCCTCACGCCGCGCGCAGCTGCCACGCCCCCCACGCGGACTCCAGCGCCTCGCCGACGATCGAGACGACCCGGTCGAGCAGCGCCGCGTCGGCGACGAGCGGCGGCGAGAGCTGGACGACGGGCTCGCCGCGGTCGTCGAGCCGGCAGAGCAGCCCGAGCTCCTCCATCCGCGCCGACAGCACCTCGCGCAGCAGCCAGTCCGCCTCGTCCGGGGCGAACGGGGCCTTCGTCGTCCGGTCCCGGACGAGCTCGAGGGCCCAGAAGAAGCCGGCGCCGCGCACGTCCCCGACGAGCGGCACCCGCCGCAGGCCCTCGAGCCCGGCGCGCAGGCCGGGCTCGAGCGCCCGCACCCGGGCGAGCACGTCCTCGCTCTCGTAGAGGTCGAGGGCGGCGTGGGCGACGGCCGCGCACAGCGGGTGCCCGCTGAAGGTCAGGCCGTGCAGGTACGTGACGTCACCGCTGACGAACGGCGCGGCGACCCGCGGCCCGACGAGGACGCCGCCGAGCGGCGCGTGCCCCGCGGTCGCCCCCTTGGCGAAGGTGAGCATGTCGGGCCGGATGCCGTACCGCGTCGACCCGAACCACTCCCCGAGCCGGCCGAAGCCGGTGATCGTCTCGTCGACGACGAGGAGGATCCCGTGCCGGTCGCACAGGTCGCGCAGCCCCTGCCAGTAGCCGGCCGGCGGGGTGAACGCGCCGCCACCGTTCTGCACCGGTTCCGCGAGGAGCATCGCGACCTGGTCCGGCCCCTCCCACTGCACGGCGGCCTCGACCTCCGCGAGCAGCGCGGCGGTGAACCGCGCCTCGTCGGCGCCGTCCGGGTGCCGGTAGGCGTCGGTCGCCGAGACGAACGCGGTCGGGACCGGGAGCGGCTCGAAGGGCTGCCGGCAGTCCGGCAGGCCGGTGAACGACAGCGCCCCGAGCGAGGTGCCGTGGTAGGCCAGCCGGCGCGAGACCGCCTTGCGGCGCTGGGGCTGGCCGTTGGCGGCGTGCCACTGCCGGGCCAGCTTCCACGCGGCCTCGACCGACTCCCCGCCGCCGCTGGTGAGGAAGACCCGGTCGAGCCCGAGGGGTTCGGCGAGCCCCGCGAGCCGGGCCGCGAGCGTCGCCGCCGGCCCGTGCGTGAGCGACCAGGTCGGGGTGAAGACCAGCTCGGCGAGCTGGCGGCGGGCGGCCTCCCCGACGACGCCGCCGAAGGAGTGCCCGAGGTTCGTGCAGAACAGCCCCGACAGCCCGTCGACGAACCGGCGGCCGTGGCTGTCGACGACGTGGCAGCCGTCACCGCGGACGAAGACGGGCAGGTCCCTGCCGGCGAGCACGGCCGGGTCGGTGAAGCTCATGAGGAGGTGGTCACGCGCGAGCCGCTGCAGGTCGACGGGATCCATCGCCGGGCACCGCCTCTCCCGCCACTGCCGGGAAGTCCTGAACGCCCGTTCAGGACTTTCGCAGGCTAGCACCGGCCGCCGAGGGCTGACCAGACGTTCAGGACGCGGTGCGGCGCCGGACCGGCCGGGCGGCGCGGCCGCGGAACGCCTGCGCCGGCACGCCCAGCTCGAGCGCCGCTGCGTCGAGCCACAGCCGCTTGAACCGGGCCGGGGTCATCCCGGGCTCGGCGAGGGCGAGCTGGATCGCGAGCCCGTCCATGAGGGACGACAGCCGCAGCGTCGTCGCGGCGACGTCCGCCGGGTGGAACACCCCGGCGGCGGCGCCCTCGACGACGACCCGGCGCAGCGCGGCGCGCCACCGCCGGTCGAGCGACTCCCGGGCGGCCCGGGCGTCGTCGTCCCGCAGCGCGCGCACCCAGAGCTCGAGCCACAGCGTCCAGTCCCCGACCGCGGGGCCTGCCCCGGACGCGAGGTCCGCCATGAGGCGCAGCCGGTCGACGGGCCCGGGGACCGCCTCCAGCTCGCTCTCGAGCTCGCCGTAGAAGACGTCCTCGACGTGCGTCAGCGCCTGGGTCAGCGCGCCCGCGAGCGAGCCGAAGTGGTACAGCACCAGGCCGGACGACGTCCCCGCGGCGGCCGCGATGTCCGTGACCCGGGTGCCGGCGAAGCCGCGGTCCCGGATCACCGCGACGGTCGCCTCGAGGATGCGGCGGCGCCGCTCCTCCGGAGCCCGCGCCGCGGTGCTGCCACCGGCCGCCTGGCCCGACGTCGTGCCTGCCATCGCCACCCCTTCACGCTCGCCGGTCACCCCTGCCGGCCGTCGTCCGGACTCGCACGCTTGACGGCGATCTGAACGAGTATTCAGGATAGCCGCTCGGGGGTCGGCTGCCGCGGGAGGTCTGCGATGAGCGTAGGAGCGAGCGGGCAGGCCGCGCGGCCCGACGGGCCGCGGGACCGGCGCGAGGCCGAGCTGCGCGAGCGCGCTGCCGCCTTCGTCGACGAGGTGCTCGTGCCGCTGGAGGTGCCCGCCGAGCTCGCGGGCGGACCGCTGCCGGCCGCGGACGTCGAGCGGATCCGGACCGCGTCGCTCGCCGCCCGCGTCCACGGCGGCCGGCACGCGGTCGCCCACGGCGGCAACGGCTGGACGACACGCGAGTGGTTCCTCGTCGAGGAGCAGCTCGGCCGCTCGACGAACGGCGTCTCCTGGTACGTGCCGAACGCCTACAACGTCTGGAAGGCGGCCGGGCCGGCCCTCGTCGAGCGCTGGCTCGTCCCCGCGCTGCGCGGCGAGCTGCACGACGCGTACGCCGTGACGGAGGCCGACGCCGGCTCGGACCCCACACAGATGTCGACGACGGCCCGCCGGGTCGGCCCCGGCCGCTGGGTGCTCGACGGCGAGAAGTGGTTCGTCACCTTCGGGTCCGTCGCCGCCGTGGTCGTCGTCATGGCCTGGGCGGTCGACGGGGCGGTCGACGGGGCGGTCGACGGGGCGGACGGCCGTACGGACGGCGAGCGCCGGCCGACGCTGTTCGCCGTCCCCGCGGACGCGCCCGGCGTCGAGGTCGTCGACGACCCGCCGTTCACCCACGCCTACCCGCACGGCCACCCGACGATGCGCTTCACCGGGGTCGAGCTCACCGACGCCGACGTCATCGGCGCCGTCGGCGCGGGCGAGGACATCCAGCGCCGCTGGTTCACCGAGGAGCGGCTCGCCATCGCGGCCCGCTGCTCCGGCGCGATGCAGCGGCTGCTCGAGGAGGGCGTCGCGTGGGCGGCGGGCCGGGTGCAGGGCGGCGCCCGGCTCCTCGACCACCAGGGGGTGTCGTTCCCGCTCGCGGACAGCGCGGCCGACGCGGCCGCCGGCCGGCTGCTCGCCTTCGACGTCGCGGACCGGGTCGACGCCGGGGCCGACGAGAAGCTCGTCCACGGCCGGGCGTCGATGGCCAAGCTGTTCTGCAGCGAGGCGGCGAACCGCTGCGCGGACCGGGTGCTGCAGGTCTTCGGCGGCCGCGGGTACGTCCGGACGACGGCCGCGGAACGGCTCTGGCGCGAGCTGCGGGTGGACCGGATCTGGGAGGGCACGAGCGAGGTCCAGCGGATGATCGTCGCCCGGTCGCTCGAGCGCCGCGGGGTCCGGGCGATGCTCCTGTGATCTCGGGCGCGGCGCTCGGCCGGCTGCTCGCCCCCGCGTCGGTCGCGGTCGTCGGCGCGACCGACCGCGCCGGCGCCTACGGCCGGCACGCCCTGGAGAACCTGCTCCGCGCGGGCTTCGCCGGCCGGGTCGTCGCCGTCAACCCGGGACGGCGCGACGTGCTCGGGGTGCCGTGCGTCCCGTCCCTCGCCGACGCCGGGGCGGTCGACGCCGTCGTCGTCGCGACCCCCGCGGCGACCGTGCCGGACGTCCTCGCGACGGCCGCCGGCCTGCGCTGCGGAGGGGCCGTCGTCCTCGCCGCAGGGTTCGCCGAGACCGGGGACGCCGGCGCGCAGGACCGGCTGCTGGCCGCGGCCGGCGCGATGCCCGTCGTCGGGCCGAACAGCAACGGGGTCGTCGCCGTCACCGCACGCGCCCCGATGTGGGGCGACGCCGTCACCCTCCCCGACCCCGCGGCCGCGACGACGGCGCTCGTCACGCAGAGCGGCAACCTCGGCGTCCTCGCCCTCGCGCACCGCGCCGGGCTCGGCCTGCACACCGTCGTCTCGCTGGGCAACGCGGCGTCCGTCGACGCGGCCGCCGCGCTCGGGCACCTCGCGGCGGCCCCGGGGGTGCGGGTCGTCGCCGCCTACCTCGAGGCGGACGGCGACGGCGCCCGGACCGCGGCGGCGCTCGCCCGGTGCGCCGAGCGGGACGTCCGGGTCGTCGTCCTCAAGGCCGGCCGGTCGGCCGAGGGGCGGACCGTCGGCGGGGCGCACACCGCGTCCCTGTCCGGGGACCACGCGGCCTTCGCCGCCCTCGCCCGGGAGGCCGGCGCCGTGCTCGTCACGAGCCCGCACGACCTCTTCGAGACGGCCCGTGCGCTGGCCGCCGGACGGCGTGACCCGCGCGGCTGCGCAGTCGTCACGTGCTCCGGCGGGGACGCGGCCGTCGCCGCGGACCTCGCCGCCGACACCGGGGTGGCCCTGACCCGCTGGTCCCCCGCGACCCTCGCCGCGCTCACCGCGGCGCTCCCCGCGACGGCGACGCCGACGAACCCGCTCGACCACACGAACCTCGTCTGGGACGACCCGGCCGCGCTGCACCGGATCGGCGCCGCGGTGACGGCCGACCCGGACGTCGGGCACGCGCTCTACGTGCAGGACGAGCCCGCCGGGCTGTCGCCGTCCGACGCCGGCGAGTGGCGGCGCACGCGCGACGGGGCGCTCGCCGGTCTCGCCGCGGGCGGGGCGGTGCCGATGCTCGTCGCGACGACCCCCGGCCAGGAGCCGGCCGGTGCGGTCGGCGGCCTGCGGCCCGCCCTGCTCGCCGAGCACGAGGTGCTGCCGCTGCTCGTCGCCGCCGGCGTCGCCGTCCCCGCGCACGGCGTCGCGGCGACCGCTGCGCAGGCCGGCGCGGTCGCCGCCCGGCTCGGGGTGCCGGTCGCGGTCAAGCTCTCCGCCCCCGGGCTGCTCCACGCGAGCGAGGCCGGCGGCGTCGTCCTCGGGATCGACGGCGCGGCGGCGGTCGAGGCGGTGGCCGCCCGGCTGCTCGCGACGCCGGGGCTGCCCACGGGCGCCCGGGTGCTCGTCGCCGCGATGGCCGCGCCGGGCACCGAGGTGCTCGTCAGCGCCCGGGCGGACGGCGTCGTCCCGACCCTCGTCGTCGGGCTCGGCGGGATCTGGTCCGAGGCGCTCGCCGACGTCGTCACGCTCCCGCTGCCCGTGACCGGGCAGGCCGTGCGGGCCGGGCTGCTGCGGCTGCGCGGCAGCGCGCTGCTCACCGGGGGGCGAGGCCGCCCGGCGGTCGACCTCGATGCGCTCGTGGCGCTGGCCGCCCGGGTCGGCGACCTGCTGCTGGGCTGCCCGGACCTGGCGTCGGTCGAGCTCAACCCGGTGCTGGTGAACGGCTCCGGTGCAGTGGCGGTCGACGCCCTCGCGCTCTGGACGGGCCGCGCGGCACCTGCCTAACCTGACTGCATGCTCAGTCAGGACGCTTCCCCCGCGGACAGGACCCACCCGGTGCCCGAGGCTGCCCTGCAGGCCGCGCTCGCGCCGTTCGGCAGCAGCCGGATGCTGCCGCCCGAGGCGTACACCTCCCCCGACGTCTTCGCGTGGGAGCAGCGGAACTTCTTCACGGGCTGGCAGTGCGCGGGGTTCGCCGCCGACCTCGCCGAACCCGGGGCCCAGCGGGCCGAGCCGGTCGGCAGCACGAGCGTCCTGCTCGTGCGCGGCAAGGACGGCGCCCTGCGCGGGTTCGCGAACACCTGCCGGCACCGCGGCCACGAGATCCTGCCGTGCGGCGGGGCGACGACCCGGCGCTCGGTCGTGTGCCCGTACCACGCGTGGTCGTACACCCTCGAGGGCGACCTGTTCGCCGCCCCCGGCTACGACGGCGCCTTCGACTTCGACGCCGCGCAGTTCCCGCTGCGGTCGCTGCGGGTCCAGGAGTGGCACGGGTACGTCTTCGTCGACCTCTCCGGGCAGGCGCCGCCGCTCGAGGAGTACCTCGGCGCGCTCGGCGACCGGCTCGCGCTGCACCGGCCCGAGCGGCTCGTCGTCGCCGCCCGGCACACATACGTCGTCCAGGCCAACTGGAAGACGATCAGCGAGAACTACCAGGAGTGCTACCACTGCCCCGAGATCCACCCCGAGCTGTGCGCCGTGAGCCCGCCCGACAGCGGCGAGAACTGGTACGCCCCAGGGGCCTGGGTCGGCGGCTGGATGGACATCCGCCCCGGGATGGCGACGATGTCGCTCGACGGGCACAGCGACGGCGTCCTCATCCCCGGCCTCGACGAGTGGGCCTCGACCCGCGTCGACTACCTCGGGGTCTTCCCGAACCTGCTCGTCAGCACGCACCCGGACTACGTCATGACGCACCGGATGGCGCCGCTCGGCCCGAACCGGACGTGGGTCGAGTGCGCGTGGTCGTTCCCGGTCGAGGCGACGTCCCGGCCGGGCTTCGACCCGGCGTACGCCGTCGACTTCTGGGACGTGACGAACAAGCAGGACTGGGCGGCCTGCGAGTCGGTGCAGCGCGGCATGGAGTCCGGCCTCGCGACCGCCGGCCCGCTGTCGCCCCAGGAGGACGGCGTCTACCAGTTCGTGACGATGGTGGCCCGCGGCTACGCCGGCCGGCCCGTCCATGTGAAGCCCGAAGCGCAGCCCGTCTGACCCCCCGCGAGCCCGTCCTCTGGTGGGTCACGCACCCCAAGACTGAGTTTTTGGGTGCGCGACCCACCAGAGGACGGTTACTCCTGGCGGAGGTCGGCGAGGATCTGGCCGCTCGCGAGCTTGCCCGGCGCACCCATGACGCAGCCGCCGGGGTGGGTGCCGGAGCCGCACTGGTAGTAGCCGTCGATCGGGGTGCGGTACTGGCTCCAGCCGGGCGCCGGGCGGAAGAAGTACATCTGCGGGGCGAAGAACTCGCCCGCGAAGATGTTGCCCTCCGACAGCCCGACGACGCGCTCGATGTCGAGCGGGGTGACGACCTCGCGGTGCAGGACGAGGTCGCCGAACCCCGGGAAGAACGACTCGAGCGTCGCCTGCACGGTGTCGCCGAACTTCTCCCGCTCGGTGTCCCAGTCGCTGCCGCGCAGGTGGTACGGCGCGTACTGCACGAAGCACGACATGACGTGCTTGCCGGGCGGGGCCATGTCCGGGTCGACCATCGACTGGACGGCGCAGTCGAGGTACGGGCGCTGGGAGTACCAGCCGTACTTCGCGTCGTCGAAGGCCCGCTCGAGGTACTCCATCGACGGCCCGATGTTCGTGAAGCCCCGGTACTGGTCGGTGCGGTCGCCGAGGGCCGGGTAGCGCGGGGCGCCGTCGAGGGCGAAGTTCACCTTGGCGCTCGTGCCCTGGAACCGGAAGCGGTTGATGTTCTCGACGAGGTCGGTCGGCAGCTCGCGCGGCTCGACGAGCTCGAGGAACGTGCGCCGCGGGTCGACCGCGCTGACGACGGTGCGCGACGTCAGCTCGGTGCCGTCGCCGAGCACGACGCCGACGGCCCGGCCGTCCCGGGTGACGACGTGGTCGACCTCGGACTCCAGGAGGATCTCGACGCCGAACGCCTGCGCCGCCCGGGCGAGCACCTGCGTGAAGCCGCCGTTGCCGCCCTTGTGGAACGCCCACGCGCCGAACTGGCCGTCGTGCTCGCCGAGCGAGTGGTAGAGAAGCACGAGCCCGGACCCCTGGGACATCGGGCCGACCTTGGTGCCGATGATCCCGGAGGAGGCCATGTAGCCCTTGAGGATGTCGCTCTCGAAGTAGTCGTCGAGGAAGTCCGCGGCGCTGCCGGTGAGCATCCGGACGGCGTCGTGGAGCACCTTCGCCGGGGCGTCGCCGAGGTGCGAGCGCAGCCACGCGAGGTCCGCGAGGTCCTCCGGGGACTTCCCGAAGAGGTTGGGCGGCACCCGGTCGAAGAGCGGCTTGACGAGCTGGCAGACCCGCTCGACGTCGTGCTCGTAGCGGTCCATCGCGTCCGCGTCGTGCGCGGAGTGCCGCATGATCTCCTTGAGGTTCTCGTCCCGGTCGGGCCCGAGCAGCAGGTAGTCGCCGTTCTCCATGGGCGCGAACGAGGACGGCATGAGGATCGGCATGAAGCCGTGCCGCACGAGGTCGAGCTCGTGGATGATGTCCGGCCGCAGCAGGCTCAGCGCGTAGGAGAACGTCGTGAACTGGAAGCCGGGGTACAGCTCCTCGGTGATCGCCGCCCCGCCGACGAGGTGCCGGCGCTCGACGACGAGCACCGACAGGCCCGCCTTCGCGAGGTAGGCGGCGTTGACGAGGCCGTTGTGGCCGCCGCCGATGACGATCGCGTCGTACTCGCGGCTCTTGGCCGTCCTGGTCGGGCTGGTCGGGCTCATCTGCCTCACGCCGTCTTTCGCTCGGGGTTGAAGAGCGGGAGCCGGGCCACCTGCGCGGCGACCGTCTCGTACTGGTGGTTCACGGTGACCTCGAGGCCGACCGTCGAGCCGACGGCGCCGTGGTCGGGCCGGACCCGGGCGATCCCGATGTGGCGCTGGAGCACCGGCGAGTACATGAAGCTCGTCGCGTAGCCGACCCGGCCGCCGTCCGCGTCGTAGAGCATCGACTCGTAGTCGAGCGGGGTCTCGTCCTTCGGCGGCACGAGACCGGCCCGCGTCCAGACCCGGTCCCAGTCCTGCCAGTCGACGACGATCCCGACCGTCGCCCAGCGCGACGTCCCGCCCGCGATCTCGGCGCGCAGCGCCTTGCGGCCCACGAACGGCCGCTCCGGGTCGTCGATGCCGCGCAGCATCCACCGCAGACCCAGCTCGACCGGTGTGACCCGGTCGTGGTCGGTCCACGCGTAGCGGCTCGAGGAGAAGTCGACGTCGACGAGCAGCAGCCCGGCCTCGATGCGGGCCATGAGCAGCGCCTGCTCGCCGAAGGGCCGCATCCCGTACGGGGTGCCGGCCTCGATGACCGCGTCCAGCACCGGCAGCGCGTCGGCGGCGGGGACGAGGATCTCGTAGCCGAGGTCGCCGGTGAAGCCGGTGCGCGAGACGGTCACCGACGCCGCGCCGACCTTGGTCTGGGCGTGCCCGAAGTAGGGCAGCGCCGCGACGTCCGGGGAGAGCCGGGCAAGGATCTCGCGCGAGCGCGGGCCCTGGACGGCGAGCACGCCGTACTCCTGCGAGACGTCGACGACCTCGACGTCGAGGCGGCCCACGAGGTCACGCAGGTAGCCCAGGTTGGGCTCCGCGGCGGTGAGCATGAACTCGTTGTCGGAGTGGCGGAAGACGACGCCGTCCTCGAGGAGGAAGCCGGCGTCGTCGCACCAGATCGTGTACTGCGCCCGGCCCGGGCGGCAGGTCCGCACGTCCCGCGCGAGCACCCCGGCGAGGAACCGCTCGGCGTCCCGGCCGCGCACCCAGTACTTGTACAGCGGCGAGGAGTCGAAGAAGCCGGCGCTGTTGCGGATGCCGAAGTACTCGTGCTTGGCGGACATGTCGTACTTCTGCGCGGACAGGTAGCCGGCCCAGTGCGACCACAGACCGGTCGTGCTCAGCTCGGACAGTCGCGGGTGGAACGGAGTCGTCCTGATCATCGGCGTCGCTCCCGGGTCGGACCGGAAGACCGCTGCACGTGTGCGACCTGGGTGGACGGGCGCGTGGACGGGCGCGGTCGGCCGGGCGAGGTGGGCTCACCCTAGATCGCTGTTGGACACCTGCGCAACAGGTGCCTAGCCTTTGCCGCATGGCCCGGATGACCCCGCACGAGCGCCGGGCCGCGATCGTCGCGGCCGCCCTGGAGGTCATGCTGCACAAGGGCATCGCGGCGACGACGGTCCGTGACGTCGCCGACCGGATGGGCACGTCGAGCGGCCTGGTCCACCACTACTTCGCCTCGATGGACGACCTGCTCGCGGCCGCGTTCGAGCAGGCGGCGACGGCCGACCTCGAGCTGACGACCGCGGCCGTGGAGGCGCAGACCGGCCCCGTCGAGCGGCTCCGGGCGTTCTTCGCGACGTACGCGCGGGCCGAGCAGGACTGGGCGTTCCAGCTCTGGCTCGACGCGTGGGCCGAGGCGGCCCGCCGCCCGACCCTGCGGGAGACCTCGCAGCGGCTCAACGTGACGTGGCAGCAGGTGCTCGCGGGGTGCGTCCGCGACGGGGTCACGGCCGGGGTGTTCGTCTGCCCGGACGCCGACGGGGCTGCCTGGCGGATCCTGTCGCTGCTCGACGGCCTCGCCCTGCAGTCGGTGGCGCACCGGGTCCCGATCGACCGGGCCGCGGTCATCGCGTGGTCGGCCGGCTTCGCCGAGGCCGAGCTCGCGCTGCCGGCCGGGACCCTCGCGGGACCTCCCGGCGCGGCGGGCGTCACTGCGGCGGCAGCAGCCGCAGCGACTCCGGCGGCAGGACGAGCTGCACCGCGCCGCCCTGGCTGAGCCCGGACGACGCGTCCGCCGGGACGAGCACCGAGAACCGGGCACCGCCCCCGACCTCGACGACGACGTCCGCGTGGGCGCCGCGGTAGACCAGGCGCGCCACCGTCGCCGGCAGCACGTTCGCGTCCGGGACGGGCTGCCCGCCGGCCTGCGGCGTCGCGGGCGCGACGGCGTGGCCGGACGTGACGAGGCGCAGCCGCTCGGGCCGCACGACGAGCGAGGCCGAGCCCGGGGCGTGCTCCGGACCGCCTGCGAGCAGGACCTGCCCGGCGAGCCGGAACGCCGTCCGGTCGCCGTCCGGGCCGACGACGTCGACGGGGACGACGTTCGCGGCACCGAGGAAGTCCGCCACGTAGGCGGTCGCCGGGCGCTCGTAGACCTCGGTCGGCGTGCCGACCTGGACGACGAGCCCGCCGGACATGACGGCGATCCGGTCGGACATCGTCAGCGCCTCGTCCTGGTCGTGGGTGACGTAGACGAACGTGATGCCGACGGCCTCCTGGAGGCTCTTGAGCTCGAGCTGGAGGGCCTTGCGGAGCTTGGCGTCGAGCGCACCGAGCGGCTCGTCGAGCAGGAGCACCCGCGGGCCGAGCACGAGCGCCCGGGCCAGCGCGACGCGCTGCTGCTGCCCGCCGGACAGCTGCGCGGGGCGGCGCCCGGCGTAGGCGGACATCTGCACGAGGGCGAGCGCCTCGTCGACGCGCTGCCGGGTCTCCTGCTTGGAGGCCCCCGCGTAGCGCAGGCCGAACGCGACGTTGTCCCGCACCGACATGAACGGGAAGAGCGCGTAGCTCTGGAAGACCGTGTTGACCGGGCGCCGCTCCGGCGGCACCGCGGAGACGTCCTGCCCGTCGATGAGGACCTGGCCGCCGTCCGGCTGCTCGAACCCGGCGACGAGCCGCAGCGTCGTCGTCTTGCCGCAGCCGGAGGGGCCGAGCAGCGAGAAGAACTCGCCGGCCGCGACGTCGAGGTCGATCCCGCGGACCGCCGGGACGGCGCCGTAGCTCTTCGACAGCGCCTCGAGCCGGACGGATCCCCCTGCCCGCGTAGGTGGCACGTCACGGACCGTGGTCGCACTCCGCTCGGCCATGCGGCTCCTTCTTGCCAAGTTCTGACTGAGCGTTCAGTCTAGGTACCGCCCGCCGCGGGCAGCAACGCTCCGGCAACGGATCCGTCGCCACCCGCCGGGCGCAAGTGGTCCCAGCCCGCGGGGCCGGTGCCGCGTCCACCGCACCGCAGGAGGTCCGATGCCCGCCGACCGCCGTCCCGAGCCGAACCCGTTCGTGCGCCGCGGCCCCAGCCGCCGGGGCGTCCTGGGCCTGGCCGCCCTGACCGGGGCCGGCCTGCTCGCCGGCTGCGCCCGGGAGCGCCCGACGTCGGGCCTGACGGCGGGCAGCGGCGGGTCGGGCAGCCCGACGCTCACCGCCGCCTCGCCGGCGAGCCCGGTGCGCTGGCCGGTCCTCGAGGGCAACGCCCCGATCGGCGCCGGGCTCGCGCCGGAGAAGGACGCGACGCTGCAGCTGTACAACTACGTCGACTACATCAACCCGGACGTCATCAAGTCCTTCGAGAAGAAGTACAAGGACACCGGGGTCAAGGTCGTCGTCTCGACGTTCAACGACACCAACGAGTCCCTCGCCAAGATCCGTGCGGGCGGGTCCCCGTACGACATCTACTTCCCCAGCTACGACCAGATCGGCAAGCTCGCGACGGCCGGGCTGGTCCGCCCGCTGCAGCACTCCTACATCCCGAACATCACGAACGTGTGGCCGCAGTTCACCGACCCCTGGTACGACCAGGGCTGGCAGTACACCGTCCCGTACGTGACCTACACGACCGGGATCGGCTGGCGCTCCGACCGGGTGAACGAGGACATCGGCGCGCGCGCCAACCCGTACGACGTGTTCTGGGACCCGCAGTACGCCGGCCGGCTCGCCGTCCTCGACGACTACCGCGAGGTCATCTCCATGGCGATCCTGCGCGCCGGCGGGACCGACATCAACACCGGGGACGACGCCGTCCTCGCGAAGGTCCGCGAGGACCTCGCGGCGATGGCGAAGGCGACCCGGCCGCAGGTGACGATCACCGACTACATCGCGATCCCCGAGGGCAAGCTCGACATCTCCCAGGCCTGGTCCGGCGACATGATCGCGGCGCAGGGCTACCTGCCCAAGGGCACGGACGCCTCGGTGCTGCGGTACTGGTTCCCGGCCGACGGCAAGGGGATGGTCAACAACGACCTCATGATGATCCTCAGCGGCGGGAAGAACCCGGTGCTCGCGCACCTGTTCCTCGACCACCTGCTCGACGACGAGGTCGCGAAGGAGAACTTCACCTTCGTCGGCTACCAGCCGCCGCTCAACAGCCTGGACCCGAGCAGGCTCGTCGCCGACGGCTACGCCCCGCAGGGCCTGGCCGCCGCGACGGTCCTGCCGTCGTACTTCGAGTCCGGCTACCGCTCGCTCGAGCTCACGCCGGCGGCCGAGGGGAAGTGGCAGGACACCTGGACGCGGTTCAAGGCCGGGGCGTGAGCGGGACGGCGCCCCGGGACCGTCGCCGGGGCCTGCTCGGCGTCGCCCTCACCCTGCCCGGCGCGGTCTGGCTGGCCGTGTTCTTCCTCGTGCCGCTGTACGTCGTCGTCTCGATCTCGACGGGCACGGTGGACCCGGTCTTCCGCTCCGTCGTCCCCGCCTGGAACCCGCGGGACTGGTCGGGAGACCAGTTCGGCTACGTGCTCTCCCGGCTCACCGGACCGGACGGCTTCTTCGGCCCGGTGATGGTCCGCACCGTCGTCTACGTGCTGCTCGCCGTCGCCGGCTGCCTCGCCGTCGCCTACCCGGTCGCGTGGTTCGTCGCCCGGCACTCCGGACGCCGGCGTGGCCTGGTTCTCGCGCTCATCGTCGCGCCGTTCTGGATCAGCTACATGATGCGGATGCTCGCCTGGGTCAACCTGCTGGCGGACGACGGCCTCGTGAACCGACTGCTCGGCGGCGCGGGGCTGGTCGCGGACCCGGTGACGTTCCTGTCCGGGCGGCCCACGACCGTCGTCCTCGGGCTCGTCTACGGCTACGTGCCGTACATGATCCTGCCGATGTACGCGGCCCTCGACCGGATCAGCCCGGCGCTGCTCGAGGCGGCCCGCGACCTCGGCGCCGGCCGGTTCGAGACGTTCCGGCGGGTCGTGCTGCCGATGAGCGTGCCCGGCGTGCTCGCCGGCCTCGTGCTCGTCGCGCTGCCGATGACCGGGGACTACTTCACGAACGACCTGCTGTCGGCCTCGCCGAGCACGGCGATGCTCGGCAACCTCATCAACACCTCCGTGGCGAACCCGAGCCAGGCCGGCCAGGCGGGTGCGCTGGTCCTGGTCCTCGTGCTCGCCATGGCGGTGCCGATGCTGCTCTACGTCCGCTCCTCCGTCCGCTCGGACCTCGCGTCGTGACCGCCCTCCCGCAGGCGCCGCCCGTCGCGACGCCACCGGTCGCCAGGGGCCGCTCGTGGCGCGGCCCGTGGCGCCCGCCCTACGTGCTCGCCGCCGTCACGGTCGGGTACCTCGTGTGGTCGCTCGCACCGGTGCTCCTCGCCGTGCTGTTCTCGTTCAACAGCGGGCGCTCGCGCAGCGCGTGGCAGGGCTTCTCGATGCGCTGGTACTACGCCGACCCGACGCTGTCGGTGCTCCACGACGAGTCGCTGCGCCGGGCCCTGACGCACACGCTGACGCTCGGGCTCCTCACGACGCTCGTCGCCGTCCCGCTCGGCGTCGCGTTCGCCCTCGGCCTGGACCGCTGGCACGGCCGGCTGCCCGCGTCGGCGAACTTCACGATGCTCCTGTCGTTCGTCATCCCGGAGATCGTCCTGGCGGTCGGGCTGTTCTACATGATCACGCTGCTCGCGACCCCGTTCGTCCTCGGCACGACCGCCCAGGTCGTCGGGCTCGTGACGTTCCAGCTGTCGTACCCGGTCGTCATCGTCCGGGCCCGGCTCGCGACGATCGGCCCGCAGTACGAGGAGGCCGCCCGCGACCTCGGGGCGAGCGCGTTCGGGGCGATGCGCCGGGTCCTGCTGCCGATGCTCATGCCGGCGATCTTCACCAGCGCCGTCCTCGTCTTCGCCGACGTCCTCGACGACTTCGTCATCGTCCGCTACCTGTCGTCGGACGCGTTCACCGAGACGACGTCGATCAAGATCTACAACACCGCACGCGGCGCGCCGACCCCGGCGCTCAACGCCGTCGCGACGCTCATGCTCGTCGCGTCGTTCGTCGTCGTCCTGCTCGGCTGGCTCGCCGTCAAGCGGTTCGGCCGCGGCCAGGAGGAACCCGGTTCCCTCGGCGCGTTCGCCGGCCAGGTGTGACGTGACCGTCGACGGCGCACCGGACGCCGGGGGCCGCACACCGTGGCCCGGCGTCCGGACCCCGCTGCCCGGGCCGCGATCGGCCGAGCTGCTGGCCCGCAAGGACGCCGTCCTCAACGGGCCGCTGCGCGACGGCGGCAACGTCCCCGTCGTCCTGGGGCGCAAGACCGGGCACGTCCTCGAGGACGTCGACGGCAACGTCTTCGCCGACCACCTGAGCGCCTGGGGCGCGGCACCGTACGGCGCGCAGCCGCGGTCCGTGCGAGCGGCCGTGCAGACCGCCTGGGACCGGTACGGGATGGAGATCGCCCAGTACCTCGTCAGCGAACCGGTCGTCGCGCTCGCCGAACGGCTCGTCGCCCTCGCGCCGCCGGGGATCACCCGCGCGGCGCCGTCCGTGACGGGCACCGAGGCCGTCGAGGCCGGGGTCAAGCTCGCCCGGGAGTCGACCGGCCGGCCGATCGTCCTGGGGTTCCTCGGTCAGTACCACGGCGAGTCGACGTACCTCACGGCCGCGGCGTCGACCGACCTGCCCGGCAACACGTCGAACAACGCGCAGTACGCGCCCGGGCTCGTGCTCGTGCCGTACCCGAACCGGTTCCGGGCACCCTTCCACCGCGGCCCCGGGCCGTACGACGACACGATCTACCTGGACTACCTCGAGACGTGGGTGCTGCGCCACCAGGTCGAGCCGTCGCAGGTCGCCGGGGTGCTCGTCGAGCCGGTCGCCGGCGAGGCGGGCATCCTCGCGCCGTCCGCGGCCTGGTGGGCCGGGCTCACCGACCTCGCGACGCGGTACGGCTGGAAGATCGTCCTCGACGAGGTGCAGACCGGCCTCGGCCGGTGCGGGGAGGTGTTCGCCGCGGACCTGTGGGGGCTGCGCCCCGACGTGCTCCTCCTCGGCAAGGGCCTGGCGGCCGGCGGGCAGCCGCTCGCCGCCGTCCTCGGCACCGAGGAGGTCATGGCCGGGTCCCACGCCCACCTCGGCGGCACCTTCGCCTGGGAGCCCGCCGCGTGCGCCGGGGCGCTCGCCGGCCTGGACCTGCTGACGTCCGGCGGCGTCCTGGAGAACGCCCGGTCCATGCAGCGGACCGCCGAGCGGGTCCTCGGGCCGCTCGTGGAGGAGGTCGAGCAGGTCGGCGACGTCCGCAGCGTCGGCGGCTGGGCCTGCCTGGAGCTCGTCACCGACATGGCCTCGATCGCCCCGGCGCCGGCCTTCCAGCACGCCGTCCACCGGGCGGCGCTGCGCCGCGGCGTCCTGGCGATCAGCGAGCCGGACAAGCCGCTGTACCGGATGCAGCCCCCGCTGACCATGGAGCCCGAGCTGTTCGAGTGGTCCTGCGAGCAGGTCGCGGACGCCGTCCGCGAGGTCGCCGCGGACCCGCCCGAGGAGGACGCGTGACCGCAACTGCCCCGCTGCCCGACCGGGCCCGCGTCGTCGTCGTGGGCGGCGGCAACATCGGCTGCAGCGTCGCCTACCACCTGACCCGGCTCGGGGTCCGCGACGTCCTCGTCCTGGAGCGGCACGAGCTGACCTCGGGGACGACGTGGCACGCCGCCGGGCTCATCACCTCGGCCGGGATGGCCGACGAGACGAGCCTGTGGATGGCGCGCTACTCCCGCGACCTCTACGCCCGGCTCGAGACGGAGACCGGGCACTCGACGGGGTTCCGGGAGACCGGCCACCTGCACCTGGCGACGAACCCCGAGCGACTCGAGACGCTGCGCCGGGAGTCCGCCTGGCAGCGCGGCCTGGGCGTCGACAACGTCGAGGTCTCCCGGGCCGAGGTCGAGGCGCTGTGGCCGATCGGCCGCACCGACGACGTCCTCGCGGCCTTCTACGTCGCCGACGAGGGCCGGGCCGACCCGGTCGGCTGCGCGACGGCGCTCGCCAAGGGCGCGCGGGCGGGCGGCGCGACGGTCGTCGAGGGCGTGCGGGTCACCGGGTTCGAGACGACCGGGGGCGGCACGCTCGGTCTGTGGGGCGCCGGCGCCGACGGCTGCCGGGTCACCGCGGTGCTCACCGACGCCGGCCGGGTCGAGTGCGAGACGGTCGTGCTCGCCGCCGGCCTGTGGTCACGGCAGGTCGCCGCGCTCGCGGGGGTCGACGTCCCGCTGCAGGCCGCCGAGCACTACTACCTGCTCACCGACCCGGTGCCCGGGGTGCACCGCGACCTGCCGGTCGTCGAGGACCCGGACCGGTACGGGTACTACCGGGAAGAGGCCGGCGGGATGCTCGTCGGCCTCTTCGAGCCGGTCGCCGGGCCGTGGCACGTCGAGGGTGCCCCGGACGACTTCGCGTTCGGCACCATCAGGCCGGACTGGGACCGGGTGGGGGACGTCCTCGCCGGGGCGATGGAGCGGGTGCCGAGCCTGGACGGCGTCGGGGTGCGGACGTTCTTCTGCGGACCGGAGTCGTTCACGCCCGACCTGCACCCGATGCTCGGCCCGACGCCCGAGGTCGACAACCTCTTCGTCGCCGCCGGGCTGAACTCGCTCGGCATCCTGCTCGGCGGCGGCGTCGGGTCGGTCGTGGCGCAGTGGGTCGTGGACGGCCTGCCACCGGTCGACGTGACGCACTACGGGGTCGAGCGGGCGCTGCCGCACGAGACGACCCGCCGGTTCCGCGCGGAGCGGACCGTCGAGCAGCTCGGCGCGCTCTTCGGGGACGCCGCGTTCCCGGCGTGGCAGCCGGCCTCCGCGCGTGGCGTCCGGCGGACGCCGCTGCACGAGCGGCTCGCCGCCGCGGGCGCGCGGTTCGGCGTCTCGGCGGGCTGGGAGTACCCGCTGTGGTTCGCCCCGGCCGGCACCGACCCGGCCGCCGTGGAGGTGACACGGTCGTGGGGGCGCCAGCCCTGGCACGCGTTCGTCGCCGCCGAGCACCGCGCCGTCAGGGAGGCGGTCGGCGTCATGGACATGACGCTCATGTCGACGTTCCTCGTGCAGGGCCGGGACGCCGCGGCGCTGCTCGACCGGGTGAGCGCCGGGGCCGTCGCGGGCGACGTCGGGCGGGTCGTCTACACCCAGTGGCTCGACGACCGCGGCGGCATCCTCGCCGACGTCACCGTGACCCGGCTCGCCGACGACGAGATGCTCGTCGTGAGCAGCGACGTGACGCACCGCCGGGTCGCGAGCCTGCTGCGCCGGGCCCGGCGGGACGGCGAGCACGCGGTCGTCACGGACGTCACCGCCGGCACGGCGCTGCTGTCGGTGCAGGGCCCGCGCTCGCGCGAGCTGCTCGCGCGGCTCACGCCGGACGACGTCTCGGACGCAGCCTGGCCGTACCTCACGGCCCGCCGGCTCGAGGTCGGGTACGCCCGGGTGCTCGCGCTGCGGGTGACGTACGTCGGCGAGCTCGGGTTCGAGCTGCACGTGCCCGCCGACCTCGCGGTGTCGGTGTGGGACAGCCTGTTCGCGGCCGGCGCCGACCTCGGGACCCGGCCGGTCGGTCTCGCCGCCATGGAGTCGCTCCGACTGGAGAAGGGCTACCGGGACTACGGCGTCGACATCGAGAACACCGACGGCGTCGTCGAGGCCGGGCTGGGGTTCGCCGTCGCGACCGACAAGCCCGCGCCGTTCGCCGGGCGGGACGCCGTGCTCGCCGCGCGCACCGACCGGACCCGACGCATGGTGCACGTGCTCCTGGACGACCCGGAGCCGCTCCTGCACGGCGGAGAGCCGTTGCTGCACAAAGGGTCCTGGGTCGGCTACCTGCGCGCGGGCGCGTTCGGGCACACCCTGGGCGCGAGCGTCGGGCTCGCGATGTGCGAACGGGACGGCGGCGACGGCGTCACCGCCGCGTGGCTCGCCGAGGGCAGCTTCGAGGTGGACGTCGCGGGCACCCGGGTGCCCGCGACGTGCTCGCTGCGGCCGTTCTACGACCCCGGCCGCAGCCGGATCCTCGGCTGAGGACTGCTGCCGTCAGCCGCCGCTCTTGCGGCGGAACTGCTTCTGCTGCGCCGCCGGGCCGTGCGCCGAGTGCACCTTCGAGTCGCCCGACTCGCCGGCCGCGGCCGACGCGTGGTGCTTGGCGTTCTTGCGCTCGAGCGCCTCACGGAAGCGGCGCTTCGCGTCGCTCTCGCCCGCGGGGGCCGCGTCGCCCGTCTCGGGAGCGAGGTCTTCCGGGCTGTCGTCCCCGGGCGTCGACGTGGACCTGGCCATGTTGCTCCGTTCCTCGCACCTGGGGCCGTCGCGGGCCCCTTGGTCGCCCCCAGCCTCGCACGGGGACGGCAGGCCCGTCACAGGGGTTGGGCGTGGGCGCGCCGACCCGTCCCCAGCGGTCCTGCGGTCAGAAGTCGCTGCCGACGGCGTCCACGTAGATGCGCGGTCGCCCGGACGTGCCCCACGGCATGATCGTCACGCTCTGGTACCCCCGCGGGAGCACCTTGCTCAGCACGAGGACCTTCCTCTTCGTCGTGGCCGAGCGGGTGTCCACGACCCAGAACGACGACCCGCCGACCGACCGGGTGGCCACGCCGACCCGCATCTCGCCGCACGTCGGGCACGTCGTCGCCCAGACGTAGAGCCGGGAGCCGATCACCGCACCGTCGAGCATGGCGTTCTGGCTCGTCGCGGTCGTCGTCGTGCCGAGGAACGACCCGGACGCCGTCGAGGACGACCACGGGCCCGCCGTCCGGAACAGGTCGCGGTCGTCGAGGGACTGCTGGGAGTCCACCCACGCCGACCACGGACCGGTGTTCCCCGCGCCGTCCCGGACCCGGGCCGCGAACTGGTAGGTGCTCCCGCGGAAGACATTGCTCTCCGGGACCGTGTACGCGGTGGCCGTCGTGCCGGTGCGCAGGGCCTGTGCGGTGTCGTAGACGACAACGTCACGGTCGAAGTCGTACATGACCATGCGCCAGCGGACGTCGTAGACGGCGGCCGCACGGCTCGCCGCCCCGGCGGGCTTCCAGGTGAGCGGGATCCCCCCGGTCGTCCGCGTGGCGGCCGTCGACGACGTCGCACTCAGGGTCACGGTCTCGGCGACGCGGTCGACGATGACGGTGCCGGTGGCCGCGCCGGTGCCGTCGACGGCCGCGACACCGCCCTCGCCGTCCGCCGCGGCACCGGTGAGGGTCCAGGTGTAGGAGCCGTCGGGAGCAGCCGACCCGGCCGTGTTCCGGCCGTCCCAGACAAGGTCCCGGACGCTGCCGAGGGCACCGGTGCCGGTGAGGGTCCGCACGACCGTCGTCCCGGACCGGATCGTCAGCGTCACCGCCGGCACCGGCTTCGACAGGTCGAAGGCCGGCGCCCAGGTGTCGGCGCTGCCGTCGGCGTTCGGCGAGAACGCCGACCGGGCGACGACGCCGAGCACCCGCGGACGGTGGGCCGTGCCGAAGGGCAGCCTGGCCACCGTGATCGCGCCGTCGGGGCCGGTCCAGGCGACGCGGTGGTCGTCGGCGGCGGCGAGGGTGAGCGAGCCGTTCGCCGGGCCGAGCACGACGGCGGCGCTCCCGGGTGTGGCGAGGTCGAAGGCCGCGCCGGCGGTGCTCACGACGACCCCGTCACCGACCGCCCCGGGCGTCAGGCCGAGGGTGCGGGTCGTCTTCGCCCGGACGTCGTACGCGACCCCGAACGGCGCCGCCGATGTGCTCCAGGCGACGGTGTCCGCGGCGATGCCGACGACGAACGCGCACGTGGTGCAGGCCCCGGTGCCGACCGTCACCGGGTTCGTCGCGGAGAGCGCCTTCGTCGCGTCGAGCAGCCGGACCGTGCCGTCGGTGCGGACGTAGGCGAACCGGCTGCCGTACACGTCGCTCGCCACGGGCGTGCCGTCGGCCGCGGGGAGTGCGACCCGGCTCCCCGAGACCCGGTAGGGCAGGGTGCCGTCGACGACGGCGTACGGCCCGGAGACCTTGGCCCGGGCACCGACCGCCCGGCCGGTGACCGTGCCGCCGTCCACGAAGTCGATCGGCAGGCCGGTGTCGAGCGTCGCCAGCGCGCGGCGGGTCCCGGAGACCCCGACGAAGGCGGGGTCGGCCGCGAGCGTCGACTCCGCCCCGGCGACGAGGGTGGTCGTGCCCGAGACGGTCCGGGCCAGGGCCGAGTCCCTGCCCGTGAGCGGGCCCCGCCGGAGGCCGCCGGCATACACGACGCGGCCGTTGTCGAGGTCGAGCGTGGTGTACCGCTCGGGGACCGCGGGCAGCGGCATGGCCTTCGATGCGGTCCCCGCTGCCGAGACCGACCAGAGCCCGGAGACCCCCGCCGTCCCGGACCGGGAGGCGACGAACCCGGTCCCCCGCGCGTCGACGTCGGCCCAGGGGCCGGGCACCGGCACCTGGGCGGCGCCCGGGGCGGTCGGGAGGACGACCATCCCGCCGGCCACGGCGACCCAGGCCGTCGCCGTGTCGGTGGCCGCCAGCCGCGCCACCGAGGCGGGGCCTGGCGCGGGCACCGTCGTCCGGACCCCGGTGGCCCGGTCCTGCCGGACGAGCGCCGGCGTCGCCGGGGTCTGCATCCAGACGTAGGAGGACGGCGTCAGGGTGAACAGGCTCGAGGAGCTCAGGGTCCCGAGGTCGTTGAGCGTCCCCGTGGCCAGGTCCGAGGCCGCCAGGTGCACCGTGCCGGTGCCCGCGGGGACGTACGAGAACAGGGCGGTCGTCGCGTCCATCTGCGTGAACACGCCGGACGACGGGAGACCGGGCAGGAGCACGCGGCGGGTGGTCCCGCTGCGGAACACGAGCTGCCCGCCGCTCGTGGCGAGCCAGCCGGTCGGCCCGGCGGTGACGAACACGTCGGTACCGCCGTCCTCGACCGTCTCGACGCCCGTCCCGAGGTCACGCCGGTGCACCTGGAGGACACCGCCGACGGTCACCGGCCACACGACGGTGTCACCGACGAGCACCACCCGGGAGCCCGCGACGCCGGGGACGGCGACGAGGTCCGCGCCCGCGGTCCAGAAGCGCCGGCCGTTCCACGCCGTCGTGACCGCCAGCAGCCGGTCCGGGTCGGCCCCGACCACGCTGACGGTCTGCGAGAGCGACGGGTCCTCGGCCACGGGGAGGGTGACGGCACCCGGCGGCAGGCCCTGTGCGGGCTGGACGCCGGTCAGCAGGCCGGCGCAGACGGCCGCGACGACGACGGCCGCTGAGCGGGGGCGCAGCTGCATGGTCGGTCTCCCTGGCACGCGGACCCCCGTCGGCGGCCCGCGTGCGTCAGGCCGGCCGTTCGGCGTGCTCCCGGCAGGTGGCGCGCGCACGCGGAAGATACCCGGTGCGCCCCCTCGGCGTGAAGATCACCACGGTGTCCGCCTCCCGACGTTCACCCCGTCGCCGTGCCGGCCGCCCTCTGCGTCACCGACCGGTGCTGCGCGTGACGGGCCAGGGGTGCCGCTCAGCGCGCGTGGACGTCGTACTCCACGACGACCGGTGCGTGGTCGCTCCAGCGCGCCGCGTACGTGTGCGCCCGGTCGACCTCGGCCTTGACCGCGCGGGCGGCCAGGCCCGGGGAGGCGATCTGGTAGTCGATCCGCCAGCCGGCGTCGGTGTCGAAGGCCTTGCCGCGCCAGGACCACCACGTGTACGGGCCGGGCCCCTCCCCCGCGGCGGCGCGGACGACGTCCACCCAGCCATGCTCGCCGAAGAGGCGGTCGAACCAGGCCCGCTCCTCGGGGAGGAAGCCGGACTTCTTGAGGTTGCCCTTCCAGTTCTTGAGGTCCGCCTCCTGATGCGCGACGTTGAGGTCGCCCATGACGACGACGTGCCGACCGTCGGCGGCGAGCTCGGTCATCCGGGCGAGCATCGCGTCGAGGAAGGCGTGCTTCTCGACCTGGCGCGGGGTGCCCGCCTCGCCGGTGTGGACGTACGTCGAGACGACGGTGAGCAGCCCGGCGCCGGACGACGCAGTGTCGAGCGCGACGTCCGCCTCGACCCAGCGGCCGGAGTGGTCGTACGCGGAGGCGTCGACCCCGGCCGGCACGAGCCCGACCCGGACCGCCTCGAACGGGCGGCGGCCGGCGACGGCGACCCCGGCGCGGCCCTTCGCCGCGGCCTCCTCGTGGACGACGTGCCAGCCCTCCCCGAGCGCCTCGACGAGGGCGTCGTCCGGGGCCCGGACCTCCTGCAGCGCAAGGAGGTCCGGGGCCCGGCCGGTGAGCCACGGGCCCATCCCGCGGCGCACCGCGGCCCGGACCCCGTTGACGTTGGCGGTCGCGATCGTCAGCACGCGGCCATCCTGTCAGCCCCGGCCGACAGGTCCGGCCGCGAGCGCCGTCCGGCCGCCGTCAGCCGTTCGGGTAGATCTCCTCGATGACCGCCGCGTGGTTGCGGACGACGACCGCGCGCTTGATCTTCAGGCTCGGCGTGAGCTCGCCGGACTCGACGGTGAGCTCCCGGGAGAGGATCCGGAACTCCTTGACCGTCTCCCACCGGTTGAGCGACCCGTTGACCGTCTCGACCGCCGTCCGGATCTCGGCGTGCACGTGCTCGTCGCGCCCCGTGACGACCGCCTCGACGTCCTTGCCGTTGGACGTCGCCCACGCGGTCGCCGCGTCGGCGTCGATGGTGATGAGCACGGACGCGAAGTTGCGGCCGTCCGCGATGACGACGGCCTGGCCGATGAGCGGGTTCGCCGCCTTGAGCGAGCCCTCGATGGCCGACGGGGCGATGTACTTGCCCCCGCTCGTCTTCACGAGGTCCTTCTTGCGGTCGGTGATCTTGAGGAAGCCGTCGGCGTCGAGTTCGCCGACGTCCCCGGTCGCGAGCCAGCCGCCCTCGACGAGCATCTCCGCGCTCTGCTCGGGCAGGTGGTGGTAGCCGCGCATGACGCCGCGGCTGCGCAGCAGGATCTCGCCGTCGTCCGCGATCTTCACCTCGGTGCCCGGCAGCGCCTGGCCGACGGTGCCGATCCGGACCTTGCCCGGGCGGTTGACGAACGCCGCACCGCCGCACTCGGTCATGCCGTAGCCCTCGCAGATCGGCATGCCGGCGGCCGCGAACCACTCGGCGATCTGCGGGGCGAGCGCGGCGCTGCCCGAGACGAGCACCTCGAGGCGCCCGCCGAGCCGCTCGCGGATCTTGGAGAACACGAGCTTGTCGGCGACCGCGCGCTGCAGGCCGAGCAGGGTCGGGACGCCCCGGCCCGCCTGCTCGTGCCGCACGCACTCCAGGCCGACGCCGAACGCCCAGTCGAAGATCTTCGCCTTCGCGCCGCCCTCGGCCTTGGCCGTCGAGTTGACCCGGGCGTGGACCTTCTCGAAGATCCGCGGCGCCGCGGCCATGAACGTCGGCTTGATGACGGCAAGGTTCTCGACGATCTTGTCGATCCGGCCGTCGACCGCCGTCGCGAACCCGACCCTGACCTGCGCCGCGACGAGGAGCTTGGCGAACACGTGCGACAGGGGCAGCCAGAGGAACTGCAGGTGGTCCTCGTGGAGCACCCGGATCGCCTCGGTCGCCTCGCCGATGTAGAGCCAGTTGTCGTGGGTGAGCTCGACGCCCTTCGGCTTGCCCGTCGTCCCGGAGGTGTAGATGAGCGTCGCGAGGTGCTGCGGGGTGAGCTGGGCGACCCGGTCGTCGACGGCGGACGGCGTCGTCGCCAGGAGCTCCCGGCCGCGCTCGGCGAGGTCGTCGAGGGTCAGGAGGAACCCGTCGGAGCCGGCGACGTCGACGCCGGCCGGGTCGACGAGCACGACGTGCCGGACGGCGGGCAGGTCGGCCCGGTGCGCCTGCACCTTCTCGAGCTGGCCGGCGTCCTCGGCGACGACGACGACGCTGCCCGAGTCGGCGAGGATGAACGCGACGTCCTCGGGGCGGGTGTTCGGGTAGACGGTCGTCGTCGCGCCGCCGGCGACGAGGACGCCGAGGTCGGCGAGGACCCACTCGATCCGCGTCGCGCAGGCGATGGCGACGCGGTCCTCGACGCCGATGCCGAGGGCGAGGAAGCCGGCCCCCAGCTCACGGGCGCGCTCGGCGGTCCGGGCCCAGGTCAGCGACGACCACGAGCCGTCCGCCGTCGGCGACCGGAAGGCCTCGGCGCCGGCCCGGCGGCGGGCGGTGTCGAGGAACGTCGCGGCGACGGACGAGCTCGGGTCGGGCCGGCCGGTGGGTGCGTCGGCGGTGGCGGGCTGCGTCATCGGAGCCTCCTGCAGGAGAGGGTGGGAGCCCGCCACTCGCGCAGGGCGGGTGCTGCACGTCACAACGACGGACCTGCAGGCATGGTGCCCGAGAACCGGGTCCGTCCGCGACCCGTGGAGGTGGCTGGTGCGTCACCCCCGGCCGGGGCGGTACTACTGGGGCATGAACCTCCTCGCCGACGCCTCGGCCCTCGCGGACGAACTCGCCGACCTCCGGCACCGGCTGCACCGCCGGCCCGAGCTCGGGCTGCAGCTTCCGGCGACCCAGGAGACCGTGCTCGAGGCGCTCGCCGGGCTGCCGCTGGAGATCACGACGGGGACGACGTCCACGTCGGTCACGGCGGTGCTGCGCGGAGGTGCGGGGCTCGCTGCGGACGGCGGGACGGGCGCTGCGGGACGCCGTCCGGTCGTGCTGCTGCGCGGGGACATGGACGCCCTGCCCGTGCACGAGGAGGCCGACGTCCCGTTCCGCTCCGAGGTCGACGGGCGGATGCACGCCTGCGGGCACGACCTGCACACCGCGATGCTCGTCGGCGCGGCCAGGATCCTGTCCCGGCACCGCGCGGACCTCGCGGGCGACGTCGTCCTCATGTTCCAGCCCGGCGAGGAGGGCTACGACGGCGCCGGCCACATGATCGCGGAGGGCGTCCTCGACGCGGCCGGCCGGCGGGCTGACGCCGCGTTCGCGCTGCACGTCATGAGCAACCTGACGCCGCGCGGCACGGTCGTCGGCCGCAGCGGGCCGATCATGGCCGCGAGCGACGGCCTGTTCGTCACGGTCCGCGGGCGGGGCGGGCACGGGTCGTCCCCGCACGTCGCGGCCGACCCGGTGCCGGCCGCCTGCGAGATGGTCACCGCGCTGCACGCCCGGATGACCCGGGTCGTCGACGCGTTCGCCCCTGCGGTGCTCACCGTCGGCACGTTCCACGCCGGCACGCAGCGGAACATCATCCCCGACACCGCGACGTTCGAGGCGACGATCCGGACGTTCGACCCGGCGGTGCGCGAGGTCGTCCGGCAGATGTGCGAGGAGGTCTGCACGGGCGTCGCGCTCGCGCACGGCGTCACCGCGGAGGTCCGGTACGCCCAGGAGTACCCGGTGACCGTCAACGACGTCGCCGAGACGGAGTTCGCCTTCGGGGTGGCCGACGACCTCTTCGGCTCGCGCACGAGCGTGCGGCTGCCGAACCCGATCGCCGGCTCCGAGGACTTCTCCCGCGTGCTCGCCCAGGTGCCCGGCGCGATGCTCTTCGTCGGGGCGCTCGCCCCGGGCCGCGACGTCGCGACCGCCCCGAGCAACCACTCCCCGCTCGCCGCGTTCGACGACTCGGTGCTCCCGCAGGGGGCGGCGTTCTACGCCGCGCTCGCGCAGCGCCGGCTGACGTCCCTAGCGACCGGCTGAGCGCCGTCCGGAGATCGCGGTCTCTCTGCCCGCCGGGTGCTCGGGAGCGCCCGGCGGGTCCTGAGGCGGTGACCTTCCCGGGTCAGCCGCGTTCGACGCGGACGGCGAAGCAGCCTGGGCCCGCGTTGTGCACGTGGACGTAGGCGGTGCCGGGGTCCGCGAGCAGGGCCTGGGCGGCCTCGGTGACGGCCGTGCCGTCGGTGACCTCGGCGGCGACCATGAGGTGCTCGGCGTCGAAGGCGCGCACCGAGAGCCGGCGGCGGGCGAGCTGCTCCGGGGCGGGCCGACCGGCGTCCAGGGTGAGGTCGTCGGGCCGGGGCGCGCAGGCCTGCTCGTGGACGTAGACCGGGCCGGGCTGGCGGTACGGGCTCGTGCCGAGGAACGGGTCGTACGGCAGGAGCACGAGGGCCTCCCCCGGCTCGGCGTCGCGCAGGCAGCGCCGGCACGGGAAGGCGTGCGGGGCGTCGGCGACGACGCGCCGGACGGCGCCGGGCGGGAGGTCGTCGAGGTCCGGAAGGGGCGCGGGCAGGGGGACGAGTCGGAGCGTCATGCCCAGGGAACGGCGGGGACGGCGTCCGTGTGAGGGCGTTCGGTCACCAGCGCGCCAGAACGCAACCAGAACCCCGCCGGCAGAGCCGTTCGGGCTCCGCGGACGGGGTTCTGGTTGCGCTGTGGTCGAACCGTCAGGCCCGCTCGGCGGCCTCGACGACGTTCGAGATGAGCATGGCGCGGGTCATCGGGCCGACCCCGCCCGGCATCGGGGCGACCCAGGCCGCCACCTCGCGGACGTCGGGCGCGACGTCGCCGACGAGCCGGGTCTTGCCGGTCGTGTCGTCGAGGACACGGGTGATCCCCACGTCGAGGACGGCCGCGCCGGGCTTGACCATCGCCCCGGTGATGACACCGGGGACGCCGGCCGCCGCGACGACGACGTCCGCACGGCGCACGTGCTCCGCGACGTCCTTCGTGCCGGTGTGGCACAGCGTCACCGTCGCGTTGACCGAGCGCCGGGTGAGGAGCAGCCCGAGCGGGCGGCCCACCGTGACCCCACGACCGACGACGCACACCTCGGCCCCGGCGAGCGGGACGTCGTAGCGCGCGAGGAGCTCGACGATGCCGCGCGGGGTGCACGGCAGCGGCGAGGCCATCGGGGCGTTGACGTTGAGCACGAGGCGGCCGAGGTTCGTCGGGTGCAGGCCGTCGGCGTCCTTCGCCGGGTCCATGAGCTCGAGGACCCGGTCGCTGTCGAGGCCCTTGGGCAGGGGCAGCTGGACGATGTAGCCGGTGCACGCCGGGTCGGCGTTGAGGGCCGCGACGGCCGCCTCGACGTCTGCCTGGGTGGCCGTCGCCGGCAGGTCGACCCGGATCGAGGAGATCCCGACCTCCGCGCAGTCGGCGTGCTTGCCGCCGACGTACGCGTGGCTGCCGGGGTCGTCGCCGACGAGCACCGTGCCCAGGCCCGGGGTGATGCCCCGCTCCTTGAGCGCGGCGACCCGGACGGCGAGCTCGGCCTTGATGGCCTTCGCGGTGGCCTTGCCGTCGAGAGTCTGCGCCGTCACGCCGTCACCAGCCCTCGAGGCCGTCGTACAGCGGGAAGTCGGCGGCGAGCCGCTCGACGCGCTTGCGGAGCGTCTCGATGTCGGCCGACGGCTGCAGCGCCGAGGCGATGACGTCCGCGACCTCCTCGAACTGCTCGTCGCCGAAGCCACGGGTCGCGAGCGCCGGCGTCCCGATCCGCAGGCCGGAGGTGACCATCGGCGGGCGCGGGTCGAACGGGACGGCGTTGCGGTTGACCGTGATGCCGACCTCGTGGAGCCGGTCCTCGGCCTGCTGCCCGTCGAGGACGGAGTCACGCAGGTCGACGAGCACGAGGTGGACGTCGGTGCCGCCGGTGAGCACCGAGACGCCGGCGCTCTTCGCGTCGTCCGCGAGGAGCCGCTCGGCGAGGATCTTCGCGCCGCGCAGGGTGCGCTCCTGGCGCTCCTTGAACTCCGGCGTCGCGGCGATCTTGAAGGCCGCCGCCTTCGCCGCGATGACGTGCATGAGCGGGCCGCCCTGCTGGCCGGGGAACACCGCGGACTGGAACTTCTTCGCGTTGTCCTCGGTGCCGGCGAGGATGATCCCGCCGCGCGGGCCGGCGAGCGTCTTGTGCGTCGTCGAGGTGACGACGTCCGCGAACGGCACCGGGTTCGGGTGCAGGCCGGCGGCGACGAGGCCGGAGAAGTGCGCCATGTCGACCATGAAGTACGCGCCGACCTCGTCGGCGATCGCCCGGAACGCCGCGAAGTCGAGCTGGCGCGGGTAGGCCGACCAGCCGGCGATGATGAGCTTCGGCCGGGCCTCGAGGGCCTTGGCGCGGACGACGTCCATGTCGATGCGGAACGTCTGCGGGTCGACGCCGTACGACGACACCTCGTAGAGCCGGCCGCTGAAGTTGATCTTCATGCCGTGCGTGAGGTGGCCGCCGTGCGCGAGCTCGAGGCCGAGGATGCCGTCGCCCTGGCGGATGAGCGCGTGCATCGCCGCGGCGTTCGCCTGGGCGCCGGAGTGCGGCTGGACGTTCGCGTAGGCCGCGCCGTAGAGCGCCTTCACCCGGTCGCGGGCGAGGTCCTCGGCGATGTCGACCTGCTCGCAGCCGCCGTAGTAGCGCTTGCCCGGGTAGCCCTCGGCGTACTTGTTCGTGAGGACGCTGCCCTGCGCCTCGAGGACGGCGCGGGGCGCGAAGTTCTCGCTCGCGATCATCTCGAGGGTGCCGCGCTGGCGGCCCAGCTCACCGGTGAGGACGGCGGCGAGCTCCGGGTCGGTCTCGGCGAGCGACCGGTTCGTCACGGCCGTCGACGCAGGCAGGGGCGAGGACTGGGTGGTGTCGGACATGCAGTGGTCTCCTCGGGGAGGTGCTGGCGTGGCGACGTCCGTCGCCCGCGCGGTCTCGGGTGGACTGCTCACACCTGCGGGCCCAGGCGGACGACCCGAGGAACTGCTCCTGCCGCTCCCTGGTGGTGACCCACCCGACGCCAGTCACGGCACGGTCAGGCTACCAACGCTCCGGGAGTGATCCCGCATGGTGGTCGGGGAGTTCCACATCATGACGGCCCCGAGGTGGGCCTGCGACCGGTCAGGCGACCGGCCAGACGACCGGGAACAGCGGGTGCTCGAGCTCCGCGCCGTCCGCCAGGTCGTCGGCGAGACCCTCGAACGGCGGGGACGTCCGCCAGCGCCGCGGCGCGTGCCGGGCGTCGTCCGCGAGGTAGCGCAACGACAGCACGCGGCGGCGTCCGGCGAACGGGAAGCCCGGCGCCCCGTGCACCGTGAGGAAGTCGAAGCAGATCGCGTCGCCCGGGGCGAGCTCCCAGTGCTTGATGTCGAACGCCGCCCGGTCGGCCTCGATGTCGGGCAGCTCGGCGAGGGCGCCCTCGGGGAACCACTTCGCCTCCCCCGTCATGAACGTGCGCGGCATGAGCCACGGCCCGGCGTGGGTCCCGGCGACGAGCTCGAGGCACCCCGCCTCGGGCACCGGGTCGACCGGGATCCACGCGCTGACGCCGTGCCCGGAGACGTTGTAGTACGGCTGGTCCTGGTGCCACGGCGTGCGCTGCCGGGTTCCGCCCTCCTTGACGAGGACGTGGTCGTGGTAGAGCCGGACCTGCTCCCCGCCGAGGAGCTGGGCGGCGATCGACGGCAGCCGGGACGCCGTCGCGAGGTGACCGATCGCCGGCACGTCGCCCCAGCGGCAGAAGTCCTCGAAGAACCGCCCCGGGTCGTCGGCCCCGCTCGCGACGAGCGCGATCGTGCTCGGCCGGGCGAGCACCTCTTCGACGCCCGCCCGGGCCTGCTCGACCTCGGCCGCGTCGAGGACACCGCGCAGGACGACGACGCCGTCGCGGCGGTAGGTCTCGACGTCCGCGGGGTCGACGACGTAGGCGGGCGCGGCGTCGGTCATGGACCCGGATCGTAGCCGCGGCACGCAGCGGGCTCAGTGCGACAGCTGGAAGTGCCAGACGATGAAGTGGGGCTTGCCGTGGTACGCCGCGTTGGTCGCGTCCGTGGCCCATGGGTGAAGGCTCCAGATGTCGGGATGCCCGCCCTGCACCGTGAACGGCTCGACCGGGGCGGGGTCACCGGGCGGGGTCCCGGTGCCGTCGAC
>NZ_MWLN01000011.1 GCF_002198655.1 Kineosporia sp. A_224 | reverse complement strand
GCTGCCCGACGGGTGGTCGCTGGCCGACGGCGGCGCGGCCTGCGCCGGCCCGGCGAGGCCGGCCAGGAGCGCGACGGCACCGGTGACGGCCACCCCGGCCCGGCGGTGCCGGTGGGTCCGTCCAGGTCCGGTCGCCTTCGACGACGGCGCTGTCGCCCTCTGCTGCATGCCTGTCTCCCCGGGCTCGTGCGGCCGGGTGCTGCGAAGGGGGTCCCAGACGTGGATCCCCCCGGACCCGTCCAGCGCGATCACGCTAGCCGCAGCGGGGTGCGCGGCGCAGCCGGTTCGGCGCTCAGGCCGTTCGGCGCTCAGGCCGGGTCGGCCGGACCGGCGAGCGCGGAGAGCAGCGCCTCGGCGGCGTCCGGGCGGAGCCGGCCCGACGCGAGGGCCCGGTCGGCCGTCGTCCGGGCCAGCGACCGGTACGTCGCGAGGACGTCCGCGGCGCCGGCCGCGGTGAGCGCCTCGACGTGGATCGCGACGGTCTCGGCGTCGCCGCGGGCGACCGGCCCGGTGAGCGCGTCCTCGCCGCGGCGCAGCGCGTTGTCGAGCGAGGCCGACATGAGCGGCCCGAGCAGCCGGGCCGGCTCCTCGACCCCGGCGAGCCGCAGCGTCTCCAGGGCCTGCGCGACGAGCGCGAAGAGGTGGTTCGAGCCGTGCGCGAGGCCCGCGTGGTAGAGCGGGCGCAGCTCCTCGGCGACGACCACGGGCTCGGCGCCCATCTCGACGACGAGCGCCTGCGCGATGGGCAGCACCGGGTTCGGTGCGGTGACGCCGAAGCAGCAGTCGGTGAGCCGGACGACGTCCAGGCTCGTCCCGGTGAAGGTCATCGCGGGGTGCAGCGCGAGCGGGATCGCCCCGGACTCCACGGCCCGGCCGAGCACCCGCCAGCCGTGGCGCCCGCTCGTGTGGACGACGAGCTGGCCGGGCTGCCAGGCCCCCGTCGCGGCGAGGCCGGCGACGAGGTCGACGAGCGCGTCGTCCGGCACGGTGAGCAGGACGAGCTCGGCCCGCTCGACGACGTCCGGCACCTCGAGCACGGGCACCCCGGGCAGCATCGCGTCCGCGCGGTCCCGGCTCGCCGCGGAGACGGCCGAGACCCCGACGACCGCGTGCCCGGCGGCGCGCAGCGCGCTGCCGAGGACGGCACCGACCTTGCCGGCCCCGACCACCCCGACCCCGAGCCGGCCCGGGCGCCGCTGCGGACCACCACCGGGTGTGACGTCGGACGTGCCGGCCGGCCTCTCGTGCTCCTCCACGGCAAGCGACGTTAGTGTGCGCGGCATGGGACGGCACGACCGCATCGCCGAGCTGACGGCGCTCGAGGCCCCGGACGACGGGCGGCCCCTCGAGGTCGCCGACCTCGCGACGGGCTACGGCCGCACGGTGCGGGCGCTGCTCGCGGCCGGGACGGCGGCCTCGGTGCCGCTGCGGGTGCACGCCGTGGACGTCGCGAGCGCCCTCGACGACGACGTCCTCCACGACGAGCGCGTCCGGTCGGTCATCGCCGACCTCGAGGAGCCGCTGCCCTTCGAGGACGGCACCCTCGACCGGGTGGTGTCCGTCAACGTCGCCGAGCACCTCGCCGACCCGCGGGCGCACGTCGCCGACGCCTACCGGGTGCTGCGGCCGGGCGGGGTGCTGGTGCTCGCGCACAGCGACTGGGACACCGTGCTCTTCACGAGCACGGACGACGCCCTGACCCGCCGGCTCGTCGACCGGTTCGTCGTCTCCGTGCCGCGGTTCGCCGAGCGCGCCGACGGCTTCATGGGCCGCAAGCTCCTCGGGCTCGCCGACGCCGCGCCGTTCGACGTCGTCGACGTCGTCACGTGGGCCGACGCGCACCGCCGCTTCGACGTGGACTCGGTGGCCTGGAAGGTCACCCGCGGGGTCCTCGTCGCCGCGGCGGACGACCCCGAGCTCGCGCCGCTCGCGGCCGGCTGGGTGGAGTCGCTCCACGAGCTGTCCGACGCCGGCCGGTTCCTCTTCACCGTCACCGACGTCGTCCTCGTGCTCCGCAGGCCGGACGACGCCTGAGCGTCGTCCGGCCCGCGACCCGGGACGGGGGCGTCGCGGTCAGACCTGCGCGAGCGCCGCGGTCGGGCTGACCCCGGCCGCCCGCCGCCCCGGCAGCACCGACGCGAGGACCGCGGCGAGCAGCGCGACCCCGATGACGGCCGCGATCCGGCCGAGCGGGACGACCGGGCCGGCGACCGGGGCGACGCCGTGCAGCAGCGACACCGACCCGGCCCAGCCCAGACCCGCCCCGACGACGACGCCGAGCAGGCAGCCGACGACCGCGAGCAGGCCGGCCTCGACCGCGAGCCCCACCCGGAGCTGGCGGCGGGTCATCCCGATCGCCCGCGAGACGGCGGACTCCCGGGCCCGTTCGAGCACCGACAGCGAGAGCGTGTTGGCGATCCCGACGAGGGAGATGACGAGGGCGACGGCGAGCAGGCCGGTCGAGACGAGCAGCAGGATGTTCATGACCTGGACGACGGACGCCCGCTCGGCGAGCCCGCCCTCGTCGTAGAAGTCCGCCACGGCCACACCGCTCGCGCCGGCCTGCGCGCCGCCCAGGCCGACGAGGCCCGCGGACCGGACCGCCTTGTCGATACCGCCGCTCACGGCGACCGGGTCGACGCCGTCGGCCGTCCGGGCCCAGAGCGAGAGCACGGCGTCGCCGGCCCCGAGCCGGTCCAGCGTGGCGGACGAGACGAGCATCGCCGGCAGGTGCGGCAGCACCCGCGCCGTGAGCCGCGCCGAGCGCTCGCCCGAGACGAGGACGACGGGGGCACCGTCACGGACGCCGTCCGGCACGCCGGTGTCGGGCACGAGCACGACGGAGTCGGTCAGCGGGAGGTCGCCGCGGAACGTCGCCCTGAGCGCGGCCGGGTCTGCCCCGAGCACCCCGCCACCACCGCCTTCCCCGGCGGCGGCCGTCTGGAGCCTGCGTGCCTCGGTCACGGTCCCCGCGACGGCGACCTGCACCCCCCGCAGGCCGACCGCCGTCGTCACCCCGGGGACGCGGGCGACGTCCTCGACGGCGCGCGCCGGCAGCCCGACGGGCTTCGCCGTCCCCTCCGCACCGGTCATGAGGGCGACGTCGACCGGGCGGGAGGCCCCCAGGTCGGCCTCGACGGCCTGCACCGTCGTCGCGGCGCCCACGCTGAGGACGCTGATGAGGCAGACGCCCACGAAGAGCGCCGTGCTCGTCGCGGCCGACCGGGTCGCGTTCCGCCGGGTGCTCCCGACGGCGATCCGGGCGACCGGGCCGAGCCGGACCAGCGGGGCCCCGACGAGCCGGGTGACGGCCGGGACCAGGACCGGCGAGACGAGCACCACGGCGAGGACGAGCAGCATGCCGCCGGCCGCCGAGACGAGGACGCCGCGGGTGACCTTCCAGGCCACCGAGTCCACGTCGAAGCGGCGGTGCGCGTCGGCCNGAGACGAGGACGCCCGTCCCGCCGCCGCCGAGGGCGAGCCCGGCCGCGAGGGCGGCGCCGCCGGCAGCGCCGAGCAGGGCACCGGCCAGCAGCCGCAGCCGGCTCGTCCGGCGCACCTGCACGGCCGTGTCGGGCCGCAGCGCCGCGAGCGGGGCGACCCGGGTGGCGCGCCGGGTCGGGAGCACCGAGGCCCCGACGGTCACCACGAGGCCGAGCAGGACGGGCAGGACGACGTCAGAGGTGCCCAGCCGCGGTCGCAGCCCGGCGAGCACGCCGACGGTGCCGGACGCGACGGCCGTGCCCCCGAGCAGGACGACGGCCCCGATGAGCGCCCCGACCGCCGAGGCGACGAGGCCGAGGACCGTCGCCTCGACCCGCGTCGCGCGCCGGAGCTGGCGCCGGGTGGCGCCGACGCACCGCAGCAGGGCGAGGTCCCGGGCCCGCTGCGCGAGCAGGATCGTGAACGTGTTGGCGATGACGATCGCCGCGACGAGGGTGGCCACCGCGGTGAACCCGAGGACGAGCCGGCCGAGGACGTCGACGTCCTGCGTCTGCTGCCGCACCTCGGCGTCGACGAAGGCGGCGGCAGGTTCCACCCGCAGCGTCGGCGCGATCTTCCCGACGGCGGCCACGAGGCCCGCGACGTCGGCACCGGGCCGGGCGAGGACGTCGACCTCCTCGATGAGCGGCTCCTCGCCGTCCGCCCCGGCGCGGGCGGCCCAGGCGGCGACGTCCCGCTCCCGGGCGAGCACCGTGCGGCCGACGGGCTGCGGGCCGTCCGCACGGAACAGGCCCGTGACGACGAGGTCCGCCGGCAGCCGGGCCCCCTTCTGCGGGGCGACCTGCAGCCGGGTGCCGACCCGGACGCCGAGGTCGGCGGCGCTGCGCCGGTCGACGAGCACCTCGCCGGCCCGGGCCGGGGCCCGGCCGTCGACGATGTCGTACCAGGCCAGGCCCGCGTCGTCGGGGGCCGACTCGACGAGGCTGGGCAGCACGCCGTCGGGCCAGGCGAGCTGGAGCGACGTGCGCCGCACCGCGGACACCGCGGCCACGTCGGGGAGCGCCCGAACGGCGGCGGCCTGGGCCGCCGTCGGCCAGACGAAGTCGCGCTCCGGGTCGGGCACGGCGACGACGGTCGCGGCGCGCGCCCGGGGCGCCGCGCCGTTGCCGACGAACTCCTTGAGCGTCGAGGTGGCACCGAGGACGACCACGACGAACGCGACGGCGAGCGCGACCGCGAGCCCGGTGCCGACGAGGGACCGGCGCTGCAACCGCAGGCGGGAGAACAGGTACGCGCGCATCAGCCGGCCTGTCGCGTCTCGGCGCCGGCGATGGCCGCGGCGACGGCCTGCGGCGTCGGCGACTCGATCCGGCCGTGGATCCGACCGTCGGCGAGGAGCAGGACGCGGTCGGCGTAGGAGGCCGCGACCGGGTCGTGGGTCACCATGACGACCGTCTGGCCGAGCTCGCGGACGCTGGCCCGCAGGAGCGACAGGACCTCCGCGCCCGACCGGGAGTCGAGGTTCCCGGTCGGCTCGTCGGCGACGACGAGGGTCGGCCGGCTGACGAGCGCGCGGGCGATGGCGACCCGCTGCTGCTGGCCGCCGGACAGCTCCGCGGGACGGTGCGACAGCCGGTCGGTGAGGCCGAGGGTGGAGACGACGTACTGGAACCACTGCGGGTCCGGCGCACGGCCGGCGAGGTCGAGCGGGAGCAGGACGTTCTGCTTCGCGGTGAGCGTGGGCAGCAGGTTGAAGGACTGGAAGACGAAGCCGACGCGCTCGCGGCGCAGCCGGGTCAGGGCCTCGTCGCCGAGGCTGCCGATCTCGGTGTCCCCCAACCAGATCCGCCCCGAGGTCGGGGTGTCGAGGCCGGCGACGCAGTGCAGCAGCGTCGACTTGCCGGAGCCCGACGGCCCCATGATCGCGGTGAACCGGCCGGCCTCGAACTCGACGTCCACGCCGTCGAGCGCCCGGACCCCGGTGCGCTCGTCGCCGTAGACCTTGACCAGCCCCGCGGCCCGCACGGCCGCCGTCGCGGGCGGGCCCGCGA
>NZ_MWLN01000109.1 GCF_002198655.1 Kineosporia sp. A_224 | reverse complement strand
ACCTGCCCCCGACCACAGCAGACAAGCAAAGGGAGTCAGGACAACGACAACCGGCCCCCGACCGGCAGGAGCTCGATCCAGGTCCGCCCGGCCGGCACCCCGAGAGCCGCCCCGTCACCCCCGGTCAGCACCAGCGCCGCATCGGCCGAGGCCTTGCTCCACGTGCCCTCGACCGCCCGTCCGCCGTGCAGCAGCACCGCCGGCCCGCTGCCCACGAAGCGCGTCTCGGGCACCGGGTTCCCCGCGGGGTCGCGGTAGCCGGCGTCGCCGACCTTCACCCGGAGCACGAGCACGGTGTCGGCACCGAGCCGTGCGCCGGACGACTCGACGGCCGCACGCCCGTTCTCGCTGCGCAGCCAGCGGTCCTTCGCAGCGTCGTAGGTCCACGACGGCCGGGCGGCGGCGGAGAACCTCAGGGACGCGCGGGTCGCGGCTGCACCGGCGTCCGCCGGGACCGACCCGGCGGCGACGAACGGCAGGTAGGCGGGCGGCGGTGCCGAGTGGTCGGGACCGGCTGCGGCCCAGAGCTTCCCGGCGCGCAGGTAGAGGTTGTGCGGTGCCCGCCGTGACGGGGAGCGGTAGAACGCACCGCTGCGGTCGCCCTGCTGGGCGAGCTGGAGGTCGGCCGTGCGGACGACCGCGAGCACGACCTTCGCCCCGCCGGAGAACGCGAGGATCCCGCGGGTCGGGCCGGCGATCTGGACGTCGACGTGACGCACGCTGCGGACCGGTCCGACGGTCCCCGGGTCACGGGAGTGGTACATCGCGGCGAACCGCGTGATGCCGCCCTCGACGAGCTCCTCGACGACGATGTCGGCGGCCTGCAGCCCGCTCTGCGGCCGCGCCGCGGCGGAGTTCTCCACCTTGACGACGAGGGCCGGGCGGTCGGCCGTGCCCGGTGCGCCGGTGAGGGGCAGCACGGGACCGGACGTCGCGGAGGGTCCGGTGGACGCACCGGCGGGGCTGCTCGGCACGGCGGTGGTGACGGACGGCGTGGACGTCGGTGCCGGGGCGGGTCCCGGGCCGCTGCACGCGGCCATGACGACCGCGGACCCGACGCCGGCGAAGACCGCGACGGCAGCGCGTCGGCGGCGGGCAGCGGTCCGGGTCACGCCCCCACGCTAGCCCTGCACGGCCCCGGCCCCGGCGGCCGCGTCAGCCCCGGACGCCCGCCAGCTGCGCCCGCTCCCCCGGCCGGCGCCACGCGTACGCCTCGAGCACGGTCGCGAGCACCGGGTCCACGGAGAGCCTGCGGTGCACGGGCAGCGGCGCGTTGACGATCTCGAACCAGACGCCGTCGTCGGCGGCCAGGAGGACGGCCCGGCGCAGCTCCTGGAGACCGCTGTCGCCGAACGAGTCCACCCCGCCGAGGTTGACGCTGATGCCCTTGGGGCGCGAGCGCAGCAGCGCCCCCAGGCCGGAGCGCAGGATCGCGGTCGACGTCGCGGTCTCGATCTCCCCGCTCAGCGACACCCTGACCCACTGCCGGGCGGCGCGGTCGATGACGGACACGATCTGCACGGCAGGTGCGGCTCCTTCCTGGGCCGGGGTGCTCGGCTGCTCGACCTGCGCGGTGCCGTTCGGACGCGGAGGCCGCGCCCGGCAGGCTCCTGCGCCGGTCTTCTGACTTGTCGGCGGACGACGGGTGCTCTTGAGATCGTTCGCAGCCGTACCACTCTCTCGGCGGTGATCCGACCCGGACGGCGTCAACCCCGTGCCCCCGGCGGCCGACACCTAGAGGGTGACAGCGCGTCCGCGGGCCGTCGCCGCCGCGGCCCTCGTGCTCGCGGGCGGCCTCGCCGCCGCGCCCGCCGCCGCGGTCGTGGCCGCAGCCGCCCCGGCCGGCTCCGCGGCGCGCTCCGCGACCCGCTCCTCGGCCGCCCTGACGAGGACAGCCCCGGTCGGTGTGCTCCGCTCCGACCCGGAGAACGGGTCCTGGGCTCGGCGCACCCCGGAGGTCGTCCGGCTCTGGTTCACCTCCGGGGCCGCTGCCCGGGCCGCGGCGGTGCGGGTCTCGACGCCGCGCCGGGCCTCGGCGGCGGACGTGCGGGTGTCGGTGTCGGCTGCCGTCCTCAGCGTGCGGCTGCCGGACGACGGCCCCGGTGACTACCGGGTCGTCTGGTACGTGCTGCCGGGCGGCCAGGAAGCCGGGACAGACCCCGGGTACGACGGCACGGACGGCGGGGGCGGCGCCGCGGGCACGGTCGCCTTCCGGGTCGGCGGCGTCCGGCCGTCTCCCGGGCCGGGGCGCGGCACGGACGGCACCCGAGCGCCCGGCACGCCCGGCGCGGACGGCTTCACCATCCCGGACCGGTCCTCCACTGCGGCCGGGCGCGACGACGACGCGGCGTCCCCACCCACGACGACGCCCACGACCACGTCCCCGACGACATCCCCGACGACGCCCCCGCCGTCGACCGGCGCGGCCCGCGCCACGACCTCCCGCGCCGGTCTGCCGGCGCTGCCGGCCGGCCCCGCCGTCGCGCCCGCCGACGACCCGGCCGTGACGGCCGCGCTGCTGCTCACGGACCCCGTCGGCCTCGGCGCGACCGGGCTCGCGGGGCTGCTCGCGGGCGCCCTCGCGGCCCGGTGGTCGTGGCGCCGCGGCACCGCCGCCGGCCTGCGGCCGCGCTGAGCCGCTAGGAGTCCGCTGAACAAGGCACCTATCTGGGGTGGTTGGGTGGCGAGGAGGGGACTCAGGGCCGTCTGGCG
>NZ_MWLN01000108.1 GCF_002198655.1 Kineosporia sp. A_224 | reverse complement strand
CGACGGCGACGGTCTCGTCCTCGCCGACGAGGATCTTCGTGAGGACGCCGCCGACGCGGGCTACGTCACCCCGCTCGTCCGCCGGATGGCGGCCGAGCAGGGCGTCGACCTCTCGAGCCTCACCGGCACCGGGGTCGGCGGCCGGATCCGCAAGCAGGACGTCGTCGACGCCGCCGAGAAGGCCAAGGCGGCGGCCGCGGCCCCTGCTGCGGCCCCCGCCGCACCGGCCGCGGCCGCCGCGGCCAAGCCCGCGGTGAGCGTGTCCGCCAAGCGCGGGACGACGGAGAAGATGTCCCGCCTGCGCAAGGTCATCGCGCAGCGCATGGTCGAGTCGCTCCAGGTCTCGGCCCAGCTGACGACGGTCGTCGAGGTCGACGTCACCCGGATCGCGCGCCTGCGGGCCCGGGCCAAGAGCGACTTCGAGGCCCGCGAGGGCAGCAAGCTCTCCTTCCTGCCGTTCTTCGCGCTCGCGGCCGTCGAGGCGCTCAAGGCGTACCCGGTCGTCAACGCGAGCATCCAGGGCGACGAGGTCGTCTACCACGGCGAGGAGAACCTCGGTGTGGCCGTCGACACCGAGCGCGGCCTGCTCGTGCCGGTCATCCACGGCGCGGGCGACCTCAACATCGCCGGCCTGGCCCGCAAGATCGCCGACCTCGCCGACCGCACCCGCAACAACAAGGTGACCCCGGACGAGCTCGGCGGCGGCACGTTCACGCTGACGAACACCGGCAGCCGCGGCGCGCTCTTCGACACCCCGATCATCAACCAGCCGCAGGTCGCGATCCTCGGCACCGGCGCGGTCGTCAAGCGGCCGGTCGTCGTCCAGGACGGCGACGGCGGCGAGACGATCGCGGTCCGCTCGATGGTCTACCTCGCCCTGTCGTACGACCACCGGATCGTCGACGGCGCGGACGCCGCGCGCTTCCTCACGACGGTCAAGGCGCGCCTCGAGGAGGGCGCCTTCGAGGCCGACCTCGGTCTCTGATCGCTCGCACACGCCGGACGGCGCCGCTCCCCACGGGGAACGGCGCCGTCCGCGCGTCCCGGTGCCCTCCGCGTCCGCTCAGCGCAGCCCGCGGTGCGCGGCCCACAGAACGCCGGCCCGGTCGGCGCCGGCGGCGACGAGCCGTGCGAGCTCGGGCCGGTCCGGGACGGCGAACGAGACGTACGCGCCGCGGCCCCCGGCGACCGGGCGCCCGTACGCCTTCGCGGCGACGTGACCGTCGGGGAGCAGCCGGATGTTCAGCGTCATGAGCAGGAACGTCTCGCCGCGCCGGGTGTCGGTCCAGCGCAGGTGCTCGGGGATCGTCACGTTGACCGCCAGCGCGGTCACCTCGACCCCGTCGTCCGTCGCGGACCCGCCGTCGCCCATGTCGTCGCTCACACCGGCCATCGTGCCCCGATCCCGACCGGGCCGCGCGCGGCCCGTGTCTCGGCGGGCGGCCGGGTCGCGGACGCGCCACGATGGGAGGCGTGAAGATCGTGGTCACCGGCGCGTCCGGTCTCATCGGCACCGCCCTCGTCACCCGGCTGCACGCCTCGGGGCACGAGGTCGTCCGGCTCGTCCGTCGTCCGCCCCGGGCGGGTGACGAGGTCCGCTGGGACCCTGAGCGCGGCACCGTCGACCTCGACGGGCTCGCCGGCGTGGACGGCGCGGTGCACCTCGCGGGCGCGGGCGTCGGCGACCACCGCTGGACCGACGACTACAAGCGCCAGATCCGGGACTCCCGGGTGCTCGGCACCCGGACCCTCGTCGAGGCGCTCACGAAGCTCGACCCGCTCCCCCGGGTCCTCGTCTCCGGGTCGGCGGTCGGCTACTACGGCAGCCGCGGCGACGAGGTCCTCACCGAGACGTCCGGGGCCGGCGAGGGCTTCCTCGCCGAGGTCGTTCACGCGTGGGAGGCCGAGGCCGTCCCCGCGGCGCAGGCCGGGATCCGGGTCACCTACGCCCGCACGGGCCTCGTCATGGCGCCGACCGGCGGCGCCTTCGGGCGGCTGCTCCCGCTGCTCAAGCTCGGCGTCGCCGGCCCGCTCGGCAACGGCCGGCAGTGGTGGCCGTGGATCACGCTCGAGGACGAGACCGCCGCGCTGGAGTTCCTCCTGGAGAAGGACGTCGAGGGGCCGGTCAACCTGTCGGCGCCGAACCCGC
The DNA here is from genome assembly GCF_002198655.1 of Kineosporia sp. A_224. Classification (GTDB taxonomy): domain Bacteria; phylum Actinomycetota; class Actinomycetes; order Actinomycetales; family Kineosporiaceae; genus R-H-3. Next base: position 13,519 of record NZ_MWLN01000108.1, on the reverse strand, counting down.
AGCGCCAGGGCGAGCTGACCAAGGCGCTCGGCCGGGCGTTCCGCCGGCCGGCCCTCCTGCCCGCGCCGGCGATCGCGCTGCGGGCGGTGCTCGGCGAGTTCGCCGCGGACGTCCTCGCGAGCCAGCGGATGCTGCCCAAGGCGCTGCTCGACGCCGGATTCTCGTTCCGGCACCCCGACCTCGACTCCGCCGCGGAGTGGCTGCGCGCGCAGTCCTGACCCCCGGCTCAGGCCGGGGCGACGCTGCGCACCCGCCAGCCGTCCGCGGTCTCGACGAGCACGAGCCGGACCGGTCGGGCCGCCCCCGCCGGCACCCGGGCCACGACGGCGCCGTCGGCGCCGACCTGCCGGTGCGCGGACGTCGCGACCCGGGCCGTCACCGTCACCGTCGGGCCGTCGGCGCGGACCACCCGGACCCGGGACACCGTGAACCTCAGCCCGGTCAGCCGCAGCCCGCGCGCGGCGAGCCGGTCGACGAGCGCCCGGTCCGCCGCCAGCGCCGGCGAGCCCGCCTCGTCGACGGTGCCCAGCCCCGCGACGGACGCCGACCCGAACGCCGCGGCCCGCGCCGCGGCGAGCCGCTCGACGGCCCGCGCCACGGCCGCCGGGGCCGGCCGCGACGGACCGGCGCCGGACGACGTCCCGGCCCCGGGCAGCCCCGGTCCTGCCGTTCGTGCCCCGGGCGGCTGCGCCCCCTGCGGCTGTGACCCTGACGGCTGTGACCCGGACGGCCCGGACCGGGGGCCCGCCGGTCCCGTCCGGTCGTCGACGAGCCACGTCGCGGCGAGCACCGCGACCAGGCCGCCGACCCCCACCGCACCGCCGAGCACCAGCCCCGTGCGGACCGCGCGCCGCACCCGGCGGCGGCGGTGCTCCCGGCCCGCCTCGGCGGCCGCGGCCTGCCGGTCCGCCGCGGACCGGGCGGCGTCCCGGACCCGGCGCGTGACGTCGGTCGCCCCCGGTCCGGCGTCGGACCGCCCGAGCAGCGCCGCGGTGACCTGGTCCCGCGCCTGCCGGGTCCGGGCCGCCCCGGCGTCGTCCGGGGCGGCGTCGGCCGCGGCCCCGGCGGCGACGAGCCGCAGCGGCTCCGCCGGACCCGCCGTCCACGCGAGCCGCGCGACCTCGGCGGCGTCCGGCCGGCGGTCCGGCCGGTCACCGGTGCACAGGTCCGCGAGGGCGAGCAGCGCGTCGGCCGTCGCGCCCGCCGTCCCGCCGGCCGGGTGACCGGCGGCCGGGCCCGTGCCGGCGTCCGGCGAGCCGGTCAGGCAGAACCGCACGACCGCCCCGAGTGCGTGCACGTCGCGCGCCGGGTCGTCCGCCGGCCCGTCGGCGGGGTCGGCGAAACCCGTCGTGCCCCAGCGCTCGCCGTCCGCCCGGCCGAGCACCCCGGCGACGCCGAGGTCGCCGACGAGCGGCCGCCCGTCGTCCGCGAGCAGCACGTTGCCGGGCGTCAGGTCGCCGTGGACGAGCCCGAGGGCGTGCAGGTCCGCGAGGGTGCGCGCGAGCCCGACCGCGACCGTCACCGTCTCGCCCGGGCCCAGCCGGCCGCGCGCGGCGACGAGCCCTGCGAGGCTGCCGCCGCCGGCGAGCTCGAGGACCAGGGCGCGGGTGCCGTCGGGGCACTCGACGAGGTTGCGCAGCCGCACGACGTGCGGGTGGTCGACCCGGGCGAGCAGCGCGGCCTCCCGGGTGGTCCGCGCGTCGTCGGGGCGGCGCCCGACCTTGACCGCGACCCGGTCGCCGGTCACCGGGTCACGGGCCTCCCAGACGGTGCCGTGCGCACCGCGCCCGAGCAGCCGGCCCAGGACGAGGCCGGGCACGAGCGGCGGCACGGACGACGGCACGGACGACGCACCGAACGCAGACGAGTCATGATCCACGCCGCACAGGGTGCCCCAGGTCCACCGCGGCGTGCGTCCGTCGTCCACAGGTCCCGCCGCCGACGGCCCGCCGCCGGTTCGTCGTCCACAGCCCAGGGTTTCGCCGCGGCAGGAGCACCCGGTCGGCGCTAGCGTCGACCGGGTGAGCCCGGACCCGTCGAACGCCGTCAGCCCCGACCCTGCGCCCGGGCCCGCCGCCGCCCCTGCCGGCAGCACCGGCGCGCCCGAGCGCGCCGACGTCGTCGTCGTCGGCGCCGGGCTCGCCGGTCTGGCGTGCGCCCGCGTCCTGGCCCGGACGGGCCTCGACGTCGCTGTGCTCGAGGCCGCGGACGGCCCCGGCGGCCGGGTCCGGACGGACGTCGTCGACGGCTTCCGGTGCGACCGCGGCTTCCAGCTGCTCAACCCCGCCTACCCCGAGGCACGCCGGGTGCTCGACCTGCCGGCGCTGCGGCTGCAGTCCTTCCCGGCCGGGGTCGTCGTCGCGGACGCGGCCGGCCGCCGGCTCATGGCCGACCCGCGCCGCGTCCCCCCGTCGAGCCTCCTTCGGGCGGTCTCCGGCGGCCTGCGCGGCCCGGGGTCGGTCGGCGAGAAGGCCGCGTTCGCGCGGTGGGCGCTGCGCTGCGCCCTGCGCGACCCACGGGACCTGCTGAGCGCCCCCGACGAGCCGTGGGGCGTCTTCCTCGACCGCATCGGCGTCCGCGGCGCGCTCCGCCGCGAGGTCGTCGACACCTTCCTCGCCGGCACCCTCGCCGAAGACGACGGCAGCACGTCCCGGCGCTTCGTCGAGCTGCTCGTGCGCAGCTTCGTCAAGGGCAGCCCCGCGGTGCCGTGGGCCGGGATGCAGGCGATGCCGGACCAGCTCGCGGCCGGGCTGCCGGCCGGGTCGGTGCGCTACGGCGTCCGGGTCGGGTCGGTCGCGGGTGACGGCGTCGCCACCTCGCACGGCCGGACGACGGCCCGCGCCGTCGTCGTGGCAGCCGACCCGGCGACCGCGGCCGCCCTGCTCGACCTGCCGGTGCCGCGGGTCCGGGCGCTGACGACCTTCTGGCACGTCGCCCCGGAGCGGCCGACGGCGTCGGCCGCCCTGCACGTGGACGGCGACCGGCGCGGGCCGCTCGTCAACACGGTCGTCATGACCAACGCGGCCCCGTCGTACTCACCGGACCCTCTGTCCCGCAACGGGTCCGGCCGGGCACTCGTGGCCTCGACGGTCCTCGGGGACGCCGGCGACCCGGCGACCGAGAAGACCCTGCGGGTCCAGCTCGGGGACGTCTACGGCACCGACACGAGCCGGTGGGAGCTCCTCGTGACGCACGCGATCCCGCAGGCGCTCACGGCGATGGACCCGCCGCTCGACGTCCGCCGCCCGGTCGTGCTCGGCGGCGGCCGGTTCGTCGCGGGCGACCACCGGGACTCCGCCTCGATCCAGGGCGCGCTCGTCTCCGGCCGGCGGGCCGCGAACGCGGTCCTCGAGCACCTCGGGCTCGCCGTCCCGCGGCGGGAGCCGCTGGACGCCGCGGCGAACGCGACGCTCGTCGGGATGGGCTGACCCGCGCCGGCGCAGCGGCCGGCACGTTCAGGCGAGCCCGACGACCCGCCGCTGCGCCGCGGACTCCCGCGCGGCGTCGAGCACCCGGGCCGTCGCGACGGCGTCCCGCGGGTCGACCGGCATCGCCGCCTGCCGCGCCGCGGCGTCGGGCGCGGCCAGCGCGGCGAGGACGGCGGGGTAGAAGTCGCCGTGCCCGCCCGGCGCGGTCGGCACCGGTGCCCGGTCCTCCCCCGCGACGAGCCAGCCGGTGCACCCGGGCTCGTCCTCGAAGCCGCCGAAGGCGTGCGCCTCGGCCTCGAACCGGGTGACGACGTAGGCGCCCGCGGAGCCGAGCACCCGGGTCCGCGGGCCGGGCGCACCGGCCACGGACGACATCGTGAGGTGGCTGCGGACGCCGCCCGCGTGCTCGAGGGCGAGGAAGGCCTCGTCCTCGGCGCGCGTCGTCCAGGCGGCAGTCTCGGCGTACACCGCGACGGCCGGGCCGAAGAGCAGGAGGGCGACGTCGACGAGGTGCGGCCCGAGGTCGAGGAGCATGCCGCCGCCCTCGGCCGCCGGGGCGTTCTCCCGCCAGCGGTCCTTGGACACGGGGCGCCAGCGCTCCCAGCGCCGCTCGAACCGGTGCACCTCGCCGAGCGCCCTGTCCGCGAGCAGCCGGGCGAGCGTGAGGTTCTCCGGGTCCAGGCGCCGGTTCTGGAACACCGTCATCGGCACCCCGAGCGCGGCGGCCAGGTCGACGACGTCCGCGGCCTGGCGGGCGTCGACGGCGAGCGGCTTGTCGACGACGACGGGCACCCCCGCTTCGAGGCACGCGAGGGCGTTGAGGGCGTGGACGCCGCTCGGCGACGCGACGACGACGAGGTCCGGGCCGGTCGCCAGGGCCGCACCGAGGTCGGGGGCGACGAGCGCGTCCGGCAGGTCGGCGGCGACCTGTGCCGCGCGGCCGGGGTCCGCGGTGACGACGACCGCCGGCGGAGCACCCGCGGCCGCCAGCAGCGGGGCATGGATGCCCCGGCCGGCCGACCCGTACCCGACGAGGGCGACACGTGGGCTCATGGGTCCACCCTGCCAGCACGACGCGTTCACCGATCCGGCGCTACCGGATCAAGGGCACGTTATGAAGACCGTTTCGACATCTTGGTCGTCGTGATCTGAGTCACTACTCCAACCCCACGGGCCCCATCCGCACCACCGGACGTTGGCGGCGTTTCCGCAGGTCGCACGGTGGAATCCCGAGGGGGCAGCGCCGCGGCGCCGACCACGACGTCACGTCACCACTACCGTCCGCACATGGGCTGAACGGGGGAACCCCCGCTACATTCCGCAACCGTGATCGTCGATCAGGCCAGGCCAGGGCCCCGGCATCGCTCGGAACCGTCACACCAGGTGACCCCGGCGATGCTCGTGCGCCACAGCAACGACCGCACCCGGTCCGTCCGCCCCGGACGACGCGCGGTCGCCGTGGTCCTCGCCTCGACCGTCGTCGTCGGCGGCTCCGTGGCCGCGGGTGTCGCCCAGGCGACGACGACCAACCTCGTCGCGAACCGCGACTTCGAGGACGGCCTCGCGGGCTGGTACACGAGCGCACCGTTCACCGTCGAGCGGGTCAGTCCCGGCCACGACGGCGACTGGGCGGCGCTCGTGACGAACAGCGGCTCGACGACCCGCACGGGCGCCCTCAACGACACCGTGAACACCGTCGCGAAGACCGTCGCCGGGCACCGCTACCGGGCCCGCGCCTACGTCAAGGCCGACGTCGCGGGCCGCCGGCTCGCCGTCCGGCTCATGGAGTACCGCGCCGGGACCCTGCTCGGCGAGCAGACGCGGACCGTCGTCGCCGGCGACACCGGCTGGCACCGCGTCGCCGTCGACTACACGGCCGCCGCGGACGGCGCGACGCTCGACCTCAACGTCCTCGGGCGGGCGCTCCCGGCCGGCGCCTCGTTCTTCGTCGACGACGTCAAGCTCGTCGACCGCGGGCCGGCGCCGGACGCCGCCGCGGCACCGGTGCCCGTCCCGGCGTCCCCGTCGGCCTCCCCGGATCCCGGGCCGACCGCGACCGCCACGCAGGCCCCGACCGCCACCGCGTCGCCGTCCCCCACCGTCGGCGACGGCAGCGCGACCGCTCCGGCCCCGACGAAGAGCACCGACCCGGCCCCGACGCCGACGCCGACGAAGCCCGCGCCGGTCCCGGCCGGCTGGAACCTCGTCTGGTCCGACGAGTTCGACGGCGCCGTTGACCCCGCCGACTGGACCGTCGAGAACCGGTCGACGTACGGCGACGGCAACTCCGAACTGGCCTGCCTCATGAACCGGCCGGAGAACATCTCCGCCTCCGCCGGGGTCCTCACCCTGCGCGCCCGCCGCGAGGCCACCCCGATCGCGTGCGGCAGCAGCGACGCGCGCTTCCCGGGCGGCCGCTCGTACACGTCGGCGATGCTCAAGACGAAGAACGCCTGGACGTACGGCCGGTTCGAGATCCGGGCGAAGCTGCCGCTCGCGCCCGGCGCGTCGAAGGGCCTGTGGCCGGCGTTCTGGCTGCGGCCCGTCGGCGGCGGCACCGGCGAGCTCGACGTCCTCGAGGCGATCGGCAGCGGTGCGGGCGCCGACACGTCGAACAAGATCCACCAGACGATCTGGTACGACTACAACGGCACGCACCCCAAGCAGGTCAGCGTCGCGACGACCCCGTTCGACGTCTCCGCCGGCTGGCACACGTACGCCACCGAGTGGGAGCGCGGCGAGATCCGCTGGTACATCGACGGGAAGCTGACCTACAGCCGGACGTCGACGACGACCTCCTGGCTCGACGACGCGTTCGCCAAGCCGTTCTACGTGCGGCTCAACCTCGCGGTCGGCGGCACCTGGCCGGGCAGCCCGGACGCCTCGACGGCGTTCCCGGCCGCGTACTCGATCGACTACCTGCGGGTCTACCAGCGCTGACCCGCGCCAGGACCGCGGACGGCGGCGTCACCCGTGCGGGGGTGACGCCGCCGTCCGCCGTCCGGCCGTCAGTCGACCGGCTGGTCCGCCCGGGCCAGCCGGCTCGGCCACCAGACCCGGCGGCCGATGTCGTACGAGAGCGCCGGCACGAGCAGCGACCGCACGACGAGGGCGTCGAGCAGGACGCCGAACGCGACGATGAAGGCGATCTGCGCGAGGAAGAGGATCGGCAGCACGCCGAGCGCCGCGAACGTCGCCGCGAGGACGATGCCCGCGCTCGTGATGACGCCGCCGGTGACCGACAGCCCGGTGAGGATGCCGGGCCGGGTGCCCTGCCGGATCGACTCCTCGCGCACCCGCGTCATGAGGAAGATCGAGTAGTCGATGCCGAGCGCCACGAGGAACACGAAGCCGTAGAGCACGACGGTCGGGTCCGACCCCGGGAAGTCGAAGACGTGGTTGAAGACGAGCGCCGACGTCCCGAGCGTCGCCGCGAACGACAGCACGTTGGCGATGATGAGGACCACCGGTGCGACGAGCGAGCGCAGCAGCAGCGCGAGGACGACGAAGATCACCAGCAGGATGAGCGGGATGATCCGGTTGCGGTCGGCCGCCGAGATGTCCCGGACGTCGAGGTTCTGCGCGGTGACGCCGCCGACGAGCGCGTCCTTGCTCACCCCGTCCAGCGTCGTGCGCAGCGCCCGGACGGTGTCGTCGGCCTGCGGTGAGTCGGCGGGGTCGCTGAGCGTGACCTCGAGCTGGACGAGCCCGTCGACGACCTTGGGCACCGTGGAGTTCGCGTCGGGGCCGGTGGCGGCCGCGGGGGCGTCCGTCGTCGGGACGACGGAGGCGACCCCGTCGACACCCTTGACCGCGGCGACCAGCCGGTCGGCGTCCGCCGCCGGGCCGATGACGACCGTCGGGCTGCCGGAGCCGCCGGGGAAGTGCTGCGCGAGCTGCTCGTCACCGGTCACGGACTCGACGGTCACGAGGAAGACGTCCGACTGCTTCGTGCCGTCCGCCTTGAGCGTCGGCAGCCAGGCGGCGAGCCCGACGAGCACGATCGCGGTGACGACCCAGACCCGGCGCGGGTGGGTGCCCACGAGGCGCGCGACCCGGGCCCAGATGCCGCGGGTCTCGGCGCCCTGGCTGCCGACGTGCGGCACGCCGGGCCAGAAGATCCAGCGGCCGTGCTCGCCGGACGTCGTCCGCCCGGGGACGACGAGGATCGCCGGCAGGAACGTCAGCGCCGAGAGCATCGCCGCGGCGATGCCGATCGCGCCGACCGGGCCGAGGCCGCGGGTCGGGCCGAGGTCGGACAGGAGCAGGCAGAGCAGACCGAGGATGACCGTGCCGCCCGAGGCGAGCACCGGCTCCAGGGTGCGCCGCCACGCGAACCGCATCGCCTCGAAGCGGTCGTCGTGCCGGCGCAGCTCCTCCTTGTAGCGCGCGACGAGCAGGAGGGCGTAGTCGGTCGCGGCACCGACGACGAGGATCGACAGGATGCCCTGGCCCTGCCCGTCGAGGGTGATGACGTCGTTCTTCGCGAGGAAGTACACGACGACGCTCGCGAGGCTCAGCGCGAAGACCGCGGAGAAGATGACGAGGAACGGCACGACGGGGCTGCGGTAGACGACGAGCAGGATGACGAGCACCGCGCCGAGCGCGACGAGCAGCAGGACGCCGTCGATGCCGCCGAACGCCTCGACGAGGTCGGCGAGCTGGCCGCCGGGGCCGGCGACGTAGACCTGCGCCCCGGCGGTCTCGACAGAGCCCTCGAGCGCCCTGATCTCCTGCACGGAGCGCTGGATCGGGCTCTCGCCGTCCGCGAGCGTGATCCCGATGTCCTTGACGTCGAAGCTCACCAGGGCGAGCGCGGCCTTGCCGTCCTGGGACGGCACGACCGGGATCGGCCCGGGGACGAGGAAGTCGCCGACCTTGGCGGCCGCGGCGCCCGTGACCGGTACCTCGACCGACGGGATCCGCTCGGCGAACGCCTGGAAGGCCGAGAGCTGCTCGGGGGTGAGCGCGGTGTCCGACTCGAGCAGGACGAACGCCGGGAACGACTGCGTCTGCGCGAACTTCGCCTGCAGGTCCGACACCTTCGTCGACTCGGCGTCCGCGGGCAGGAACGACGACGCGTCGTTCTTCTGCACCTCGGCGAGCCGGCCGGAGTACGGCCCCGCGACCCCGCCGACGGCGAGCCAGGCGATGACGAGGGCCAGACCCAGGACGAACCAGCGGCGGGTGCGGAGCCAGTGCCGCAGCCGGGGCCAGAGGCCCTGCGGGGCGGCGGGCGGGGTGTCGGAGGCGGTGTCGAGCTCGGCGGTCACGGGTCAGGCTCCGGGATCGGGGGTGGTGGACGTCCGGCAGGCCGGGAGGTCGACCGGCCGGAGAATGTTCAGCATGCTGAGCAGCGCCGACAATACTGCTGCCCGGCGCGACCGGCCGCACCTCGAAGGTCCGACGCGCGGGGCGTACCGTTACGCCGTGGACCCGATCGAGACGTGGCCGACAGGGCGGCTCCTGTCGTCCGCAGCGCGCCTCGTCGAGCACGAGTGGAACACCCACCTCGCGCGCTGGGACCTCAACCACGCCAGCCTCGCCGTCCTCCACGTGCTCGGCACCCGGCCGATGACCCAGCGCGAGCTCGCGGCCGCCGTCCAGGTCGAGGACCAGACGATGAGCCGCACCGTCGAGCGGCTCGAGCGCTCCGGGTACGTCGAGCGGCACCGGGACGAGGCCGACCGCCGCCGGGTCGTCGTGAGCCTCACCGAGTCCGGACGGCGCACGTACCTGCGGGCGAGCGACATCGAGGTCGCCGAGGGCTACTTCGCCGACGCCGTCGAGGACGTCGAGGCGCTGCGCCGCGCGCTCGTCGCCGTCGTCCGGCGCCGGTCCCGGCAGCGCTGGCCGGAGGCGTCGGCACCCGACGGGCCGACCGGCAGCGGGCCGGCCGAGGACCGCGACGTAGGCTGACGGCATGTCCGCCCCGACGTCCGCCGTGCCCCCGGCAACCGCCGCGCCCGACGCCGTGCCCGGTCCGGTCCGGGTCGTCCGGGCCGGTCTCGGCGACGACCGGGTCGACTACCTCGAGGCCTGGCAGCAGCAGCGCGACCTGCACGCCGCCGTCGTCGCCGGCACCGCGCCGGGCACCGTGCTGCTCCTGGAGCACCCCGCGGTGTACACGGCGGGCAGCCAGACCGAGCCGCACGAGCGGCCGTTCGACGGCACCCCGGTGCACGACGTCGACCGCGGCGGGAAGATCACCTGGCACGGTCCCGGGCAGCTCGTCGGCTATCCGGTGGTCCGGCTCGCGGCCCCGATCGACGTCGTCGCCTACGTCCGGCGGGTCGAGCAGGTGCTCATCGACGTCTGCGCCGACCTCGGCGTGACGACCGGCCGGGTCGCGGGCCGCTCCGGGGTGTGGGTGGCCGCCGACGGCCCCTCGGGACAGGGCCGGCCCGAGCGCAAGATCGCCGCCATCGGCATCCGGGTGAGCCGGCAGGTGACCATGCACGGCTTCGCCCTGAACTGCGACCCCGACCTCGCGGGCTTCGCCGCGATCGTCCCGTGCGGGATCGCCGACGCCGGGGTCACGTCGCTGTCCGCCGAGCTGGGCCGCGACGTCACCGTCGCCGAGGTCGTGCCGCTCGTCGAGCGGCACCTGGCGGACGCCGACCTCGGCGGGTACCTGGCCCGGCGCGCGAAGGGCTGAGCCCTTCCCCTCGTCCGGCCCGTTCAGGCGACCTGCGGCATGACCTCGCTCGCGACGAGGTCGACGTGGTCGAGGTCCGCGAGGTCGAGCAGCTGGACGTAGGCCCGGTCGACCCCGAGGGCCGCGAGCGCCCCGAGCCGGTCGACGACCTCGGCCGGCGTGCCGCACAGCCCGTCCCGGCGCAGCTCCGTCGCGTCAGCGCCGATCGCCTGCACCCGTCGGGCGACCTCGGCGTCGTCCCGGCCGACGACGGTCGTCGCGGCGTACGAGAGCGCCAGCGTCGCCGGGTCCCGGCCCGCGGCGGCGCAGGCCGCCCGGACCCGCCCGACCCGGGCGGCGACCTCGTCGAGATCGCAGAAGCCGATGTTGAACTCGGTCGCGTACTGCGCCGCGAGCTGCGGCGTCCGCCGCTTCCCGCCGCCGCCGACGATGATCGGCACCTGCGCCTGGACCGGCTTGGGCAGCCCCGGGTTGTCGACGACCCGGTGGTGGGCGCCCTCGAAGGTGTACCGCTCCCCCACCGGCATCGACCACAGCGACGTGATGATCTCGAGCTGCTCCTCGAACCGGTCGAAGCGCTCGGAGGGCTCGGGGAACCCCAGGCCGAACGCCAGGTGCTCCTCGGCGAACCAGCCCGCCCCCAGGCCCAGCTCGACCCGGCCGTCGGACATGTCGTCCACCTGCGCGACCTGGAGCGCGAGCACGGCCGGCTCCCGGAAGGTCGCCGGGCTGACGAGCGTCCCGAGCCGGATCCGGGTGGTCTCCCGGGCGAGGCCGGCGAGCGTCGTCCAGGCGTCGCTCGGGCCAGGGCGGCCGTTGCCGGAGAAGGGCAGGTAGTGGTCGGAGCGGAAGAACGCGTCGTACCCCGCATCCTCGGCGCGGCGGACGACGGCGAGCAGGTCCGCATGGCGGGCGCCCTGCTGGGGTTCGGTGAAGACGCGCAGCAGCATGACCCGACCTTATGCGGCGAGGGTCACCGTCGGCCCGGGCATACCCCCGCGCCGGTCGGCGCTTAGGCTGGGCGTGGACGACGAGAGGAGCCCGGCCGTGACGGTCGTCCCCGAGGGACGCAAGATGCTGCGCGTCGAGGCGCGCAACGCCGAGGTCCCCATCGAGCGCAAGCCCGAGTGGATCCGCACGACCGCGCACATGGGCCCGCAGTACACCGAGCTCACGGGCCTGGTGAAGTCCGGCGGCCTGCACACGGTCTGCCAGGAGGCGGGCTGCCCCAACATCTTCGAGTGCTGGGAGGATCGCGAGGCCACCTTCCTCATCGGGGGCAGCGAGTGCACCCGCCGCTGCGACTTCTGCCAGATCCACACCGGCAGGCCCGAGCCGCTCGACCGTGACGAGCCGCGCCGGGTCGCCGAGAGCGTGCTGGCGATGGGTCTGCGCTACGCGACCGTCACCGGTGTCGCCCGCGACGACCTGCCCGACGAGGGCGCCTGGCTCTACGCCGAGACGATCCGGGCGATCCACGCGCTCAACCCGGGCACCGGCGTCGAGATCCTCGTCCCGGACTTCTCCGGCGACCCCGGGCTGCTCCAGCAGGTCTTCGACGCCGCCCCCGAGGTCTTCGCGCACAACGTCGAGACGGTCCCGCGGGTCTTCAAGCGGATCCGCCCGGCGTTCCGGTACGAGCGCTCCCTCGACGTCGTCGCGCAGGGCCGGGCCGCGGGCCTGGTGACGAAGTCCAACCTCATCCTCGGCCTCGGCGAGACCCGCGAGGAGGTCTCCCAGGCGCTGCACGACCTGCACGACGCGGGCTGCGACCTGCTGACGATCACCCAGTACCTCCGGCCCTCGCCGAAGCACCACCCCGTGGAGCGGTGGGTGAAGCCCGAGGAGTTCGTCGACCTGCGCGACGAGGCCGAGGAGATCGGGTTCCTCGGCGTCATGTCCGGTCCGCTCGTGCGCTCGTCGTACCGCGCCGGCCGGCTGTGGGCGCAGGCGATGACCCGGCGCGGCCGGCCGATCCGCCCCGAGCTCGCGCACCTCGCCGAGCCCGGCACGGCCCGCCAGGAGGCGTCGGCGCTGCTCGCCCGCTGACCTGCGGGCTGACCCGCGGGCTGACCTGCGGGCCGGTCGGCCTGCGCCGTCCGGGGTGACCGCCCATGGTCGTGCACGCCGGCCGCGCCGGGGCCCGTATCCTCTGGGTCATGGCACGTGGATCCTCCGGCAGCTCCCCCGCGCCCGACGCCGCACCGGCGCGGCGCGGGTTCCTCCGTCGTCGCGGTGGCGGTGACGGCGCCCCGAAGAAGCAGGGCCGGGTCGCCCAGCTGCGGGCCGTCTTCACGATGACCCGCAAGGCCGACCCCGCGCTGCCGTGGTGGATGCTCCTCGGCTTCTTCGGGCCGGTCGCGCTCGGCGTCGCCATCGGGGCCGCGGTCGACCACCCGTACTACGTGCTCGTGCTGTCGGTGCCGCTCGGCTTCCTCCTCGCGACCTTCATCCTGGCCCGCCGCGCCGAGCGCGCCGCGTACACGCAGATCGCCGGCCAGCCCGGCGCCGTCGGTGCGGCGCTGACGAGCCTGCGCCGGGGCTGGAACGTCGACCAGGAGCCGGTCGCCTTCGACCAGCGCACCCAGGACCTCGTGTTCCGCGCCGTCGGCCGCCCCGGCGTCGTCCTCGTCACCGAGGGCCCGCTCCCCCGGGTCAACCGGCTCGCGGACGCCGAGCGCAAGAAGACCGCGCGGCTGCTGCCGAACGTGCCCGTGACGGTCCTCCACGCCGGCGACGGCGCCGACCAGGTGCCGCTGCAGAAGCTCAACAGCAAGCTGTCCCGGATGCGCCCGGCGATCAGCAAGCAGGAGGTCAGCGAGGTGTCCCGCCGGCTGCGGGCGCTCGGCGGCGTCCGGCCCCCGATCCCCAAGGGTGTCGACCCGACGCGGGTCCGCCCCGACCGCAAGGCGATGCGCGGCCGCTGACCCCCGGCGGTCACCCGGGTGCGAACGATCCCCGTCCGGACGCCGTCCGGACGGGCTAAAGCGCGCGCCCCCGGCGCCGATACCTGCTGGGTCATCGCCACCCGACCCTCCGACCGGGCGTCACCCCGGCGGCCCGCCAGTCACCGACCGTCGACCCACCGTTGCGCGCACGTCACCCGGGAGAAACACCGACCCGCTTGACTGGTCGACGTGACGACGGGCGGCGAAACGGGGCGGACCGTGACAGAACGGGTCATCAGTACTAGGTTCTGTCCGGTCGGTCGCCTGTCCCCCGATGCACTCGGAGGTCCGACATGATCCCCACCCCCGCGAACGGCGTCGCCCGCGTCGTCGGCGCGCTGGTCCGCAGGGCCGACGCGACACTCGCCGTCGGAGCCGCCCGGAACGCCGCGGTGAGCATGGCCGCCGGCCGGGCCCGCCACCTCGACGAGCTGCGGACGCTGCGCGACCTGCGCGCCGTCGAGGAGTCCTTCACCACCACCGAG
>NZ_MWLN01000107.1 GCF_002198655.1 Kineosporia sp. A_224 | reverse complement strand
TGCCGCGCCCGGTGTACACGATGAAGCCCGTCGCGCCCCGCCCGCAGCCCCGCCCGTGGACCGCCGAACGCGACTTCGCGGACGACCTCGACCTCGACGCCGTGCTCGCCAAGCGGCGCGCCGTCAACGGCTGACGCACCCCTCCTGACGTTCCCGGCGGTGCTCCTCGGCAGGGCCGACACACGCCGGATACCGATTCGGAGCAACGCGTCCGGTCCTGCTAGTCTGCTCAGGCCGCAGGGCAAGGGGCTGTAGCGCAGCTGGTAGCGCACCTCGTTCGCATCGAGGGGGTCAGGGGTTCGAGTCCCCTCAGCTCCACCGAGACATCGTGAAGGGCCCCGGACATGTTTTTCGTCCGGGGCCCTTCACGATGTCTCGATCAAGTTCAGTGACTCGGGAGGAGTCGCGAGGGACGAGCGACGACGGCTCCCCTCAGCTCCACCGACATTGCAGAGGGCCCGGACGCGTTCTTCGTCCGGGCCCTTCGCGATGGCCCGGGTCCGCCCGGCTGCTCGCGGATCCGCTGACGTGGTCGCAGGGGTGGTTGCAGGGGGCTGCACGTCAGGGCGTGCATCGGCCTGCACCCATGGCTGCATCGACCCGGGCCCTGGCGCGTGCGAGGCCCGGCCGTTCGCCTCTGGGGCAAGGGCTCCGACGCGCCTAGCGTGGAGAGCGGGAACCCGTCGCACAGCGAGGGGATGAGGACGATGCGTTCCTGTGCTGCACGTCCACGCCGGGCCGCGATCGCTGCGGCTGTCTCGACCACCGCACTGTTCTGCGCGGCACCGTCCGCGCTCGACGCCCAGGCGCCGCCACCCGCCGCAGCGACCCTCTCCGAGGTCGCGACCTCGGCCGCCGCGGCTCAGGCCGTCGTCGTGGGCGGCCCGGCCGTCCGGCCGGCCTCCGCCGCGATGACCCCCTGGCGCTCGGTCGCCCGGCCGACGGTGCGCCAGGGCTCCCACGGCGCGGCCGTCGTCGCCCTCCAGGACCGCCTCATGACGCTCCACTACGACGTCGGCCCGGTCGACGGCGACTTCGGCAGCAGCACGCTGCACGGGGTCTACGCGTTCCAGAAGGTGCAGGGCCTGCACCTGGACGGCGTCGTCGGCCCGCGGACCTGGGCCGCGCTCGCGACGCCGCGGGTCCCGCAGCCGCGCCACACGCTGACGGCGTCCGCCGTCGAGATCGACCTGACGCACCGGGTCGTCTACCTGACGAAGGACGGCGCGGTGACGCGGATCGTCGACGCCTCACCGGGGAAGGCGAGCACCCCGACGGTCACGGGCGCGTTCACCATCACCCGGCGGATCGACGGCTGGCGGCAGAGCCCGCTCGGGCTGCTCTGGCGGCCGAACTACTTCCACGAGGGCTACGCGCTCCACGGCTCGACGTCCGTGCCGACGTACGCCGCGAGCCACGGCTGCGTGCGGGTGACCGTGCCCGCGATGAACCGGCTCTGGCCGAAACTGTCTGTCGGTGAGCACCTGTGGGTCTACCGCTGACGGCACTCACGCCGTCGCGAGCGACGCGGTGACGAGCAGCTCGACGTCCCGCCACGAGGGCGTGGGTTGCAGGCCCGGCGCAGCGGCCGCGCGCTGGGGGCCGAAGAGGTACTGGTGCCGGACGACGCCACGGATCGCGGCGTGGACCTCGGGATGGTCGTCGACGAAGTGCGTCAGGCCGAGCTCCTCGCAGTGGATGCGCTTGTCCGGGCGGGTACGGCAGAAGCGGACGTGGTCGGGCGCCAGGCCGGTGCGTCCGTAGAAGTCGTGCCCGTCGAGCCAGCGGAGCGTGCGCTGCTGCACGCGTGGGCCGCACTTCGACACGAGCCAGACGCGCCCGTCGAAGGCGGGGACGAGCCGCGCGATCGTCTCGACGGCTCCCGGCATCTCCGGGGTCGCGAGCATGGTGGCCTCGTCGCCGCTGAAGAAGGCGGTGTCGCCGCCCTCCGGGTGGCTCGAGCCGTCGATGACGACCCGACCGATGTCGATCCCGAGGGCCGGGGGGAGGTGATGGGTGATCGTGTCCATGGTTCGACGATGGCGGATGCGCCTCGACAGGGGAACTATTGATCTGTGACGCACCTATAGGCATGGACTATGACTGCGGTAGGGTCCGCACCATGCTCGGCCGGGACCTGCTCGAGGCGGACGCCGTCCGTGCCTTCGAGGTGTTCGCCGAGCACCGGAGCTTCACGGCGGCCGCCGCGGCCCTGCACCTGAGCCAGCCGTCGCTGCACGCGAAGATCGGGCGGCTGCAGACGGCGCTCGGGGTGCCGCTTTACGAACGCCACGGCCGCGGGCTGCGGCTCACGGTGGCCGGCGAACGGCTCGCGGTCTTCGCCCGGGACGCCGGACGGCGGGCGGACGACCTCGTGGCGCAGCTGCACGCAGGCGCGGCACCGATCACGCTCGCCGCCGGGCGAGGGACCTTCCGCTGGGTCGTCTCCGACGGTCTGCGCCGGCTGGGAGCGACCGGCCGGCCGGTCCGGGTCCGTACCGCCGACCGGGAGGCGGCGCTCGGGGCCGTGACGTCCGGGCAGGTCGACGTCGCTGTCGTCGCCCACGACCGGCCGCCCCCGACGCTGGAGAGCCGTCAGGTCGCCGTCTACCCGCAGACCCTCGTCGTCGCCCGACGGCACCCGCTCGCCCGCCGCGAGAGCGTACGGGTCGTCGACCTCGACGGGCTCGCGCTCGTCGTCCCGCCGCCCGAGCGCGTGCACCGGCGCACCCTCGAGCGGGCGCTCGGTGACGCGGGGGTGAGCTGGCAGGTCGCCGCCGAGGTCGACGGGTGGGACCTCCTCGTGCACTTCGCGGCGATCGGGCTCGGCGCCACCGTGGTCAACGGGTGCGTCCAGCCGCCCCGGGGGCTCGTGGCGGTCCCGATCGAGGACCTGCCCGTCGTCCGGTACTGGGCTGCCTGGCGTCCCGAGCGCGGTGCGCTCGCCGAGGACGTCCTGCAGCATCTCGTTCCCGCGCAGGCGACATGAGCGACGACGACGTCGCCGCGAGCCGCTTCCTCGCGTACGTCCTGCGGCATCGCCCGGACGCCGTCGGCCTCACCCTCGCCCAGGGCGGCTGGGTCGACGTCCCCGACCTGCTCGCGGCCCTCGCCGCGCACGGCCGACCGCTCGACCGGGCTCGGCTCGACCGTCTCGTCGCCGGCCCGGGCAAGGTGCGGTTCGAGCTCGTCGACGGTCGGGTCCGTGCGGCGCAGGGCCACAGCGTGCCCGTCGAGCTCGGGCTCCCGCCGCTCGCGCCGCCGGACGTCCTGTGGCACGGGACCGGGGACGGGAGCGTCGAGGCGATCCTCGCCGACGGGCTGGTCCCGGGCCGTCGCACCCAGGTCCATCTGTCGGCCGACCCCGGGACGGCGCGCGACGTCGGGGCCCGGCACGGCCGGCCGGTCGTGCTCAGGGTCGACGCCGCCGGGCTGCACGCGGCCGGCGGGGTCTTCACGTGCGCCACGAACGGGGTCTGGCTCGTCGACCGGGTCCCGGCGAGGTTCCTCAGCAGGATCTGAGCGGGGCGGGCCGCGACGCGCGGCCCGCCCCGGCGTCGTCAGACCGTCAGATCCAGCTCGGCAGCCACATCCGGTCCTGCCAGTCGTTCTTGGAGATGATCGGCGCGGCGTAGATCGGGTAGAACCACGCGAACGCCAGCGCTGCGAGGACGACGACCGCGCCGGCCGCGAGGGTGCCGACGAGGCGCCGCCGCGCTGCGGCGTCCGGCGGCCCGAGCATCAGCCCCAGCACGTACGTCAGGGCGAGCACGACGAACGGCACGAAGGCCACGGCGTAGAACGAGAAGATCGTGCGCTGCTGGTACTGGAACCAGGGCAGGTAGCCGGCGGCGAACCCGGCGAGGATCGCGCCGGCCCGCCAGTCCCGGCCGAGCGCCCAGCGGACGACGAGCACGGCGACCGCGATCGTCGCGCCCCACCAGATGACGGGGTTGCCGAGGGCGAGCACCGTCTGGGCGCACTCCTTGCCGGCGCAGGTCTTGTCCTCGTACCAGTAGTCGACCGGCCGGGCGAGGATCAGCCAGGACCACGGGTTCGACTCGTACGGGTGCGGCGACGTGAGCCCGACATGGAACGTGTACGCCTCGGCGTGGTAGTGCCACAGGCCGCGCAGGGCGTCCGGGACCCAGCCCGCAACCTTCGACGGGTGCTCGGCGCCCCACTGCCGGAAGTACGCGTCGGTGGAGAGGAACCAGCCGGTCCACGTCGCGAGGTAGGCGGCGAAGAACGCGGGGACCATCGTGACGAAGCCGGTGAGCCCGTCGCGCAGGAACGTGCCGGTCAGCCAGTGCCGCACTCCGACGGCGCGGCGGGCGGACAGGTCCCAGGCGACCGTCATGAGGCCGAACACGGCGAGGAAGTACAGCCCGGACCACTTGACGCCGGTGCACAGGCCCAGGCTCACGCCGGCGGCGATCCGCCACCAGCGGATGCCGAGCCCCGGTCCGAAGAGCAGCAGCGAGGCACCGCCCGAGACCCGGTCGGCGAGCCGGGCGCGGGCGACGTCCCGGTCGACGAGCAGGCAGCCGAACGCCGCGAGCGCCCAGAACATGACGAAGAGGTCGAGGATCCCGGTCCGGCTGTGGACGAAGTGCTGGCCGTCCAGCGCCAGCAGCAGGCCGGCCGTCGTCCCGAGGAGCGTCGAGCGGAAGAGCCGGCGCGCGATCCGGGCCAGCATGAGGATCGAGAGCGTGCCGCACAGGGCCACGGAGAAGCGCCAGCCGAACGGGTCGTCCGCCCCGAAGATCCACTCGCCGAACGCGATCATCCACTTGCCGAGCGGCGGGTGGACGACGAAGTCGGCGGCCGTTCCGAAGACGTCGGTGTTGCCGGTGTTCCAGAGCTTGTCCGGCTCCTTGATGTCCGGGTCGTTGACGAGCTCGTAGCCGACGTCGAGGAGGGACTTGGCCTCCTTGACGTAGTACGTCTCGTCGAAGACCAGGCCGGGCGGCCGCTCGAGGTGCCAGAACCGCAGGAAGCCGCCGATCGCCGTGACGATCAGCGGCGCGACCCAGCCCCAGAACCGGTCGGTGAGCCGCACGCCGAGCAGCCGCGCGGCGAGCGCCTGCTGGGCGGCGAGCAGCGGACCCGGTGGGGGCACCGGCGTACCGGGCTCCTCGCTCTGGGTCGGGTCCGGCCTCAGCGTCTGCGGCGGGGACGTCACCCGCGACATCGTAAGCCGCCCGGCGGCGCGTCCCGGGCACGGGCGGAGGAAGATGCCTCGGGTGACCGACACCGCCGGCCCGGGCCGCCTCGTCCTCGCCGCGACGCCGATCGGGGACGTCGACGACGCCCCGCCCCGGCTGCTGCGCCTGCTCGGCACCGCCGACGTCGTCGCCGCCGAGGACACCCGGCGGCTGCGCCGGCTCACCGCGGCGGCCGGCGTCGCGCCGACCGGACGGGTCCTCAGCTACCACGAGCACAACGAGTCGACCCGGACGGCGGAGCTCGTCGCGGCGGCCCTCGGCGGTGCGACCGTGCTCGTCGTCACCGACGCCGGGATGCCGAGCGTCTCGGACCCGGGGCTGCGCGCCGTCCGGGCGGCGGTCGAGGCGGGGGTCGCGGTGACGGCGGTCCCCGGGCCGTCCGCGGTGCTCACGGCGCTCGCCCTGTCCGGCCTCGCGACGGACCGGTTCTGCTTCGAGGGGTTCCTGCCGCGCAAGCCGGGGGAGCGCCGCCGGGCGCTCGCCGCGCTGGCCGCCGAGCCGCGGACGACGATCTACTTCGAGGCCCCGCACCGGCTCGCCGCGATGCTCGCCGACATGGCCGAGGTGTTCGGCGCCGACCGGGCCGCCGCGGTGTGCCGCGAGCTGACGAAGACGTACGAGGAGGTCCTGCGCCGCCCGGTCGGGGAGCTCGCCGCCTGGGCGGCCGCCGGCGAGGTGCTCGGGGAGATCACGGTCGTCGTCGCGGGCGCGGCGCCCGTCGAGGCCGGGCCGGACGACGTGCCCGGGCTCGTCGTCCGGGTGCACGACCTCGTCGCGGCCGGGACGCGGCTCAAGGACGCCGTCGCCCAGGTCGCCGCGGGCAGCGGGGTCGGCAAGCGCGACCTGTACGACGCCGCCGTCCGGACCCCGCGCGCGAGCGTCACGGACGGTGGCCGGCCGACTCCCCCCACGCCAGGCTGATCGGGACCCAGGTCCCTGGGTGACCCTTGACACTGCCGGACGACCGGGCAGGTCGTGCGGCGGACGACGCCCCGGGCGAAGGGTGCGGCGGACCGGGCGAAGGGTGCAGGGGCGATGGGCGGCAGGGCTTCGACGTGCGTGGGCGCACGATGACGACGCTCGCGCCCGCTCCGCGCCCCGGGACCCCCGCCGCGTCCCCCGCCACAACCCGTGCGCGGACCCGGCAGCAGGCCCGCAGGCGCGCCGTCCGGGTCGACCTCCTCCCCGCCCGGCGCCCGGCGCCGGTGCGCCGGGCCGGCGCAGCCGGCCTGCGCGTCGCGGCCTTCCCGCTCGTCGTCCTGGCCGTCCTCGTCGGGGGCGGGTGGCAGGTCGGCCGGTCCGTCGCCGCCGCCCAGCCGCTGACGACAACCGTCACCTCGCCCGCGGTCACCGCCTCGTGGGGCCGGCTCGTCGTCCTCGGTGCGTCGCAGTACGACCGGCCCGCCGCCGCGGCGGCCGGGGACGTCGTCGTGGTCGACGTCGTGGTCCGGCTCGTGCCCACCGGCGGCAGCGGACGGTTCGACCCGGCGTCCGTCGTGCTCCGGCGTCCGGACGGCCGCGAGGTCGCGGCGACCCTCGGCGCGCTGGCCCCGGTGCGGGTGCCCGCCGACGGCTCCGTGGAGGGCCGCCTCGGGTTCGTCACCGCACCCTTCGACGGCACCCCCGTGCTCGTCGTCCGGGACGGCGGCGCCCCCGGGAAGGTCGTGACGCTCCGGCCCGCGCGGCACGCCGGCCCGGCGCCGGTCGACGCCCGGGAGCCCTGGGTCCGGGACCGCTGACCGACGCCGCCGCGGCGCGGCGCATGGGGTCCTCCGAACGGTGGAGCGGTTCCCTCGGTCGTTCGGCGTGACCTGCAGGTTGTCACCGACGGTGACGTGATCGTCCCCCCGGTTCCCGGGCATGGGCACCCCCGCGGACGGCTGCCAGAGACCTAGGTCCCTCCGCCAGGCTCCTCCACCGTGGCCCACGTGTGATCAAGGACGGGGCGTCCTCGAGCACCGGTTCGACGGCCACGCGCAGGGGCTGACTGCGCGACACGGTCCGGGACGTGCCACGTCCCGGGTCGGCTCGCGACCGCCCGCCTGCGGTCCGGGCAGGGGTTTATGACGGACTGCCAGGAAGGCGACCATGACGACGACCCGGGGCCGGCACGCGACGCGCGGCCGACGTGTTCTCTCCGCACGATCCAAGGTCCTGCGGGCCGTCGCCGCGCTCGTCGCGCTGCCGATGGTCGTCACGGGTCTCGTGACGATCGCCGCGCCGGCAGGTGCGGTGGGCACGGTCGCGCCGACGCTCATGGCCGGCAGCAGCTTCCCGCTCTGGTACGCCGACTCGAAGGGTGACCGCGTCGAGCCCTGCCTCGACGCCGCGGACACGACGTGCATCCTGCCCGCCGTCGGTGACGAGCCGGGCTACGACCCGCGCCTGCCGCTCTCGTTCCCCAAGAACTTCCCGACCGAGTTCTTCTACGCCTACGCGGCGTCGAACACGGTGACCACCCCGGGCTGCGGCACGTCGCCGGCCGGCAAGGCGTCCGTCGTCCTGGCGCTCGAGGGGGCGTTCATCAACGGTGACCCGGCCCCGGGCGACCAGATGGTCTTCGGCCGGATCCGGGTCCGCGTCTCCAGCGGCCTGTGCCCGAACACCGACTACGTCTTCAAGCACCCCTTCGGCGAGGAGTCGATCCGCACGAACGACGCGGGCGCCGTCACCGCGGTGCTCGGCACCGAGGACATCGGCTGCGTCCCCACGGCGACGGTCCCGTGCGACTTCCGCGACGCCCTCACGTCGCGGGTCTTCGGCGCCGGCGACGGCTTCCTGCGGTGGACCGCGGACCCGGCCCTCGCACCCGGCTACCTCGGCGACGGCGTCACCCCGCACGCGATCACCGGCGGTACCGCCGGCAACGAGTTCGCCATCCTCGACAGCGCGCGGACGCCGCTCGACGACGGCAGCGGGAACCCGCTGAGCACCAGCCAGTTCACGGTCTCCGGCAAGCTCGCAGGGCCGCTCGTGTCCGACGGCGCCGACTTCGGCGGTGTCGCCGTCGGGACCAGCCAGACCCGCCCCGTCACCGTGACGAACATCGGGACCACGCCGGTGATCATCGCCCCGGGGGCGGCCACGGTGCTCGGCGACCCCGGCTCCCGCTTCGCCGTCGCGCCGTCCGCCGACGGGTCGTGCGTCAGCCCGGACGGCGACGTCACCGTCCCCGTCGACGGGACCTGCACCCTCGACGTCACCTTCAGCCCCGACGACTACCCCGCGGTGTCCGACATCGTCGACCTGGCCTCGACGGGTGGTCTGCGGTCGCCGCTGTCCATCCACGTCAGCGGCACCGGGATCAACGCGGGCGACGCACCGGCGATCGCCCCGGTCGACCCGCTCGCGTTCGGCGACGTCCGGATCCGGGAGGAGAAGTCCCTCACTGCGACGCTGACGAACAACGGCCTGGCCCCGCTGCGGGTCGCCGGCGTCGCGCTCACCGGTGACGGTGCCTCGCAGTACCGGCTCGCGGCGCAGACCTGCACGACCGGCGGGCGCACGATCCCGGTCGGCGGCACCTGCGACGTGACCGTCACGATGCGGCCCTTCTCCCGCGGTGCGCACGCGGCCGTGGTCGAGGTGACGAGCAACGTCGACAGCGGCCTCACGACGATCGACGTCACCGGGAACGCGACCGGTGGCACGGCAGCGGTCTCGGCCACCGAGGACCCGTACGACGGCTTCCCCCACTGGTACCGCGACGAGAACGCCGTCAAGGTCTCGCAGTGCATCGACCCGCAGGACCCGTACTGCGTCGTCCTCCCGGACGGCGGGTACGACCCGGCCGCGCCGCAGGAGTTCCCGGGCAACTTCCCCGGTGAGTTCTTCTACACGGTCGCCGACTCGGAGCCGGTCACGACGCCGGGCTGCGACGGCGGTCCCGAGGGGACGGCGTTCATCCGGTCCGCGGTCGAGGGCACCTTCGTCAACGGCGCCGCGGCGCTCGACGAGCAGATGGTCTTCGGCCGGGTGCGCATCGTCGTCCGCGGCGGGCTGTGCCCGGACACCGACTACACGTTCGTCCACCCCTACGGCACGTCGACGATCAGGACCAACGAGGACGGCTCGATCAAGCCGATCCAGGGCACCGTCGACATCGGCTGCGCCCCGCTGCCGCCCGCGACGTGCGACTTCTCGGAGGCGCTGAGCAGCCCGGTCTTCGGCGGCTTCCTGCGCTGGGACCCGGCGGTGTCCCCGGCGGCGCCGGCCGGCTACCTCGGTGACGCGGTGACCTTCCACCCCGTGGTCGGCGCGCCGTACCTCGACGAGACCGGGAGCCCCGCGAACTACTTCCGGATCCTCGACCCGGCGGACGGCTCCACCCTCGTCCAGAGCGACACCTTCACGGTCATGGGCAAGCTCCGCGGCCCGCTCGAGGTGACGGACGGCGTGGACGCGGCCGGGCACGTGAACCTCGGCGCGGTCGCCATGGCGTCGACGTCCGGCACGGCGCACGTCGTCTACACGAACACGGGCCTGGAGCCGATCGTGATCGGCGCCGACGCCGTGACGATCGGCGGGACGGACGCGGGCGACTTCACGGTGGCCGGTGACTCGTGCACCTCCGCGACGCTCGCGGTCGACGACACCTGCACGGTGGACGTCAGCTTCTCCCCGACGGCCACGGGCAACCGGACGGCGAACCTCCGGGTCGTCCACTCCGGGCTCAACTCGCCCGTCGTCACGGTGCTCGACGGCATCGGCGGCGCCGAGGGCGACACGGCGGCGATCAGCTTCCAGCCGCGGTCCCTCACGTTCGCCCAGCTCGCCGTCAACAGCGCGAGCGCGGCGGCACGGGTGACGATCTCGAACGTCGGCGGCAGCCTGCCGCTGTCGGTCTCGAACCTTGCCATCGGGGTCGCCCCCGACGACTTCACCATCGTCGGTGACACCTGCCGTGGCCTCGACGACGGCGTCGCCCCCGGCGGCACCTGCTGGGTCGACGTCGTCTTCACCCCGACCCGGGCCGGCGCGATCGGCGGCAGCCTCGTCGTCACCGACAACGCCCCGGGCACGACGCACTCCGTCGCGCTCACCGGGACGGCGTCCGCGGCCGGCAAGGGCATGTCCGCGGCCGTGGACCCGAACGGGTTCCCGCGGTTCTACACGGACGAGAACGGCGTCCGGATCGAGCCGTGCCTCGACACCAACGGCAAGTGCGTCGTGCTCCCGGACGCGACGTACAAGGCGAACCAGCCGCTCGTCTTCCCGACGAACTTCCCCGGTGAGTTCTTCTACGCGGTGGCCGACTCCGACGTCGTCGCCCTCGACGGCTGCGGCGGGGCGACCGAACCGGGGACGGCGCTCCTGCGGGTCGCCCTCGAGGGCACGTTCGCGGACGGCTCGCCGAGCTTCAACGACCAGATGACGTTCACCCGCATCCGGTTCACCGCGAACAGCGGCCTGTGCCCGAACGTGCCCTACCAGTGGGTCTCGCCGTACGGCGTCTTCAGCTTCACGACGAACGCCGTCGGCGGGCTGCCGCGCAACGAGGGCACGATCGACATCGGCTGCCCCGCGGTCGTCGGGACGCCCTGCGTCTTCTCCGACGCCCTCGCCAGCCCGGTCCCGGCCGGCTCGCCGGGGGTGGCGGCCGACCGGGTCGCGCCGAACCTGCCGAAGACGCCGATCGACGGCTTCCTCCGGTGGGACCCGAACCAGGGTGCGGCGGCCCCCGCCGGCTACCTCGGTGACGCCACGACGCTGCACAAGGTCGTCGGCGGCACCTACCGGGAGGCCGGGGCCACCGGGCCCACCAACCGGTTCGAGATCCGCGACCTCGCGGACAACACGATCGCCGGGACCGACCTGTTCGCGGTCTCCGGCAAGGTCGCCGGCCCGCTCTACGCCTCGACGGCCGCGGTCGCCTTCGGGCACCAGCCGTCCGGGACGCAGAGCGGCCTCAGGACGGTCACGGTGACCAACGTCGGGCCCGACGCCACGGTGCACGTCGCCAAGACGGGGCTCAACGCCGACCAGTTCCTCCTGGACGGCACCGGGACCTGCGACACCGAGGTGACGGTGACCGACGGGACGTGCACGATCAAGGTCCGGTTCGCCCCCACGGGTGACTCCGGGTCGCGGGGTCCCGCCCGGCTCGTCATCACCGCGGACGGCGACCCGGCCGCCCGGACGGTCGTCGTCGACCTCACCGGTCTGGCGGACCCGCCGCTCGCACCAGCGATCTCGGTGACCCCCGGGATCCTGTCGTTCAGCACCGTCACGGCGCCCGGGACGGCGGACCGCACGACGACGATCACGAACACGGGGACCGCGCCGCTGCACGTCGGGGCGCTCACGGTGACCGGGGCGGCGGCGACCGACTACAGCATCTTCGCGAACACCTGCGTGGCGGACCTCGACCCCGCGGTGCTCGACGCCGCCGGGGCGGTCCTGACCCCGGCCGGCACGTGCACCGTCACCGTGCGGCTCAAGCCGTCGGTGCAGGGCCCGCGGGTCGCGACGCTGACGATCAACCACAACGCCCAGGGCGGCTCGACACTCGTGTCGCTCACCGGGACCGGGCTCGGGTCGCAGTTCAGCCTGTCGCCGAACCCGATCGGGTTCAGCAACGTGTCGATCAACACGACGAAGTCGCAGACGGTGTCGATCAAGAACACCGGCACGCTCGCCGTGCGGCTCACCTCGGCCGTCGTCACCCCGACCAACCCGGCCGCGCCGCCGGCCACGGTCTGGGGGACGACCAACGGGACGTGCATCGGGCAGGTGATCGCGGCCGGTCGCTCGTGCAACATGACGGTGACCTTCCGGCCGTCGGCGAGGATCGGCTACTCCGCGACCCTCGCGGTGTTCGGCGACACCACGTCCTTGCCGCAGTCGATGTCCGTCAGCCTCACCGGTACGGGCAAGTGACGCCCGTGCCCCGGGCGTAGCCACGGCCGGTCGCGGACGAGCCCCCGGACTCCGCGACCGGTCGAAGGCCCGCACCGGGCCCGGCGGACGAGCGCCCCACTCGTCCACCGGGCCCGCGGGCCGGACGTGGCGACGACAGGTCCGCCCTGTGCCTGTCGCAGCCGCACGAGACCCCCGGACCTGCCCCGGTCCGGGGGTCTCGCCGTCCTCACCAGGGCGGGATCGTGCGGGACGACCGGCGGCTTGTATCACGCTGCGTCGATCATGCATACCCCCCAACTTTCGGCACTGCCACCACCACTGCGCGGCTGCCAAGGACCTCGGTCCCTGGACGAAGGTTCGGTGCAGTGGAAAACCACGCCCTCCGCGGGGCGGTCAGGCGTGGTCGATCTGAGGCAGCACAGTGCGTCCCACCGCCAAGGGCTCGGTCGGTGGAGACGGTTCCCGGACCGCGCAGCAGCCGGTCCGGTGGGGCGAAGAAAGCACCGCGGAGGTGCCCGTGTTCAACAACCCGGCAGTAACGGCGACGGCGCGTGCGCGCCGGTCCACCCGGCTGCGTCGCATGGTCGCCACCGCAGTGGCAGTGCCCCTCGCAGTCCTCGGTCTCGTCACCGTCGGCGCCCCGGCCGCGCAGGCGGCCGCGGTGGCACCGGCCACCCAGACCCTGCCCGGCAGCGGGTTCCCCGCCTGGTACGAGGACAACAACGGCAACCGGGTCGAGGCCTGCATCGAGGCCAACGACCCCAACTGCGTCCTGCCCGGTGCGGAGCCGGACTACAACCCGGCCGCGCCGCTGAGCTTCCCGACGAACTACCCGAGCGAGTTCTTCTACGCCTACGCGCAGTCGTCGAACGTCGCGACCCCCGGCTGCGGCACGTCGCCCGCCGGCCGCGTGTTCGTCACGCTGGCGATCGAGGGCGCCTTCATCGGCGGTGCCCCGAAGGCCGGCGACCAGATGACCTTCGGCCGCGTCCGGGTCCGCGCGACGAGCGGCCTCTGCGCGGGGCAGGCGTACACCTTCCAGCACCCGTTCGGCACGGTGACGCTCACCGCCAACGCGGCCGGCGCGATCCCGGTGAACACCCCCGGCGCGACCGTCGACGTCGGCTGCGTCCCGACCACGCTCGTGCCGTGCAACTTCTCGCTCGCCACCGGCTCGCCGGTCATGGGCAGCACCACCGCGGGCTTCCTCAAGTGGGACCCGGCCGTCGGCCCGGCGGCCCCGCCCGGCTACCTCGGTGACGGCGTCACACCGCACGCCATCGTCGGCGCGAACGGCCCCGGCAGCGCGAACAACCTCACCGTCTCCGGCTCCGACGGCGCCGGTGGCGTCTGGACCGGGACGACGAACCTGTTCACCGTGGCCGGCCGGCTCGCCGAGACCGTGGCGAGCCCGAGCCCGCTCGACTTCGGCGGCCAGGCCGTCGGGGTCCGCAGCACCACCCGCACGGTCACCGTGACGAACCTCGGCAAGGCGACGCTGACCATCCCCAACGGTGGCGTGACGATCGCCGGCCCGGCGAACATCTTCCGGCTCAACGGCACGAACGCCTGCAACCGCGCGGTGCTCGTGCGCAACGCGACGTGCACGTTCGGCGTGAACTTCCAGCCGACGCTCCTCGGCCCGTCCACGGCGAACAGCGTCAACGTCGCCTTCACCGGCGGGTCGCGGTCGCCGCTGAACATCCCGCTGCTCGGCACCGGCACGACGGCCGGCGCGCAGCCGGTCGTCACGGCGACGCCGAACCCGCTCGCCTTCGGTGACGTCCGGATCAAGACGACGTCCACCCTGCCGTTCACCGTGACCAACTCGGGGACCGCCCCGCTGGCGGTCTCCTCGGTGGACTTCGACCTCGCGCCGGGGAGCGAGGCGGACCAGTTCCGGGTCGCCTCCACGACATGCACCGGTGTCACCGTCGCCGCCGGCGCCTCCTGCTCGGTCTCGGTGATGTTCGTGCCCACGGCGCCCGGCCCGCACACCGCGACCGTCCTCGTGGCGAGCAACGTCGTGGCCACGCCGACCCGCGTCACCGTGACCGGCAACGCGACGGGCGGCGTCGCCGCGGTCGCGGCGGACAAGCTCCCCGTCGACGAGTTCCCGACCTGGTACCGCGACGAGAACGGGGTCAAGGTCTCGCAGTGCATCGACCCGAACGACCCGTACTGCGTCGTGCTGCCGGACGCGACCTTCACCCGGGGCCAGCCGCTGAGCTTCCTGCCCGCGGCTCCCGGCAAGGCGCTGAACTTCCCGGGTGAGTTCTTCTACACGGTCGCCGACTCCGACCAGCTCACGACCCCCGGCTGCGCAGGGACGGCGCCCGGCAAGGCCGCCTACCGCAGCGCCATCGAGGGCACGTTCGTCAACGGCGACCCCGTCGACACCGAGCAGATGGTGTTCGGCCGCGAGCGGTTCTTCGTGACGAGCGGCCTGTGCCCCAACACGAACTACACCGTGACGAGCCCGTACGGGCGCACGGTCATCCAGTCGAACGCCAAGGGCGGGATCGCGCGCAACGCGTCGACGGTCGACATCGGGTGCGCCCCGGTCGCGCCGGCGCTGTGCGACTTCTCCGAGGCGCTCAGCTCCCCGGTCCTCGGCGGGCTCCTCCGCTGGGACCCGGCCGTCGCGCCGGCCGCCCCGGCGGGCTACATCGGTGACGCGGCCTCGTTCCACAAGGTCGTCGGCGCCCCCTTCAAGGAGGACGGGGTCAACCCGTCCAACTACTTCAAGATCACCGGCCCCGGCCTGCCGGCCGCCGGCCTGCAGACCTCGCAGTTCTCCGTCATGGGCAAGCTCCAGGGCCCGCTCGAGGCGACCGGCGGCGTCAGCGCCGCGGGCAAGCTCGTCCTCGACACCACGGCCGTGGGCAGCGTCTCCCCGGCCAAGACGCTCACGGTGACGAACACCGGTGTGGCCGTCCCGGGCGGGTCCGACGGCCGGGTGACGTTGTCCGGCATCGCCGTCGGTGGTGTCGACGCCGCGGAGTTCGCGGTGGCCGGCGGCACCTGCACCGCGACGACGACCCTGGCGCCCGGTGACACGTGCACCGTGGACGTCACCTTCGCCCCGGTCACGACGGGCGTCCGGGCAGCGACCCTGACGTTCACGAACAACGGGCTCAACAACCCGTTCGTCGTGCCGCTCGAGGGCACCGGCAGCGACCCGACCGGTGCGGCGATCAGCTTCGCCCCGAGGTCGCTGACGTTCGGGCAGCTGGGCATCGGTCGCTCCAGCAGCGCCGAGACGGTGACCATCTCCAACGCCGGCGGGACCGCGAACCTGCTGGTCGGCGGGTTCACGCTCGGTGGGGCGGCGCCCGGCTCCTACGCCTTCACGAACAGCACCTGCGCCGCCCCGGTGGTGCCGGACGCGAGCTGCACCGTCGACGTCGTCTTCTCCCCGACGGCCGGCGGGGCGCAGAACGCCACGCTGTTCGTCACGGACAACGTCGGGGCGGGGCAGCACTCGATCGCCTTGACCGGCAGCGGGTTCGGCGGTGCCAAGTCGGTGTCCGCGAGCGTCGGCAGGTTCGGCTACCCGACCTTCTACCAGGACTCGAACGGGACGCGGCTCGAGCCGTGCCTCGACCCGTCCAACTGCGTGCTCCTCGGGGTCCCGCAGCCCGACCAGCCGCTGGCTCTCCCGGACAACTTCCCGGCCGAGTTCTTCTACGCCTTCGCGACGAGCGACATCCTCTCGATCCCGGGCTGCAACCCCGGCGACCCGGCGGGCAGCGCGTTCCTCGTGTCCGGCCTCGAGGGCTCGTTCGCGACGACGGCCGGGCCGGTGGCCGGTGACCAGACGACCTTCACCCGGTTGCGCCTGGTCGCCAGCGGGCTGTGCCCGAACGTCGGCCCGGATGCTCCGTACACCGCGGTGACGCCGTACGGGACGTTCGCCTTCACGACCGACGCGAACGGCGCCGTCCGGCCGAACGCGCAGACGCAGGACACCGGCTGCGGCGCCGCCCCGTGCGCCTTCGGGGACGCGCTCGCCA
The DNA here is from genome assembly GCF_002198655.1 of Kineosporia sp. A_224. Classification (GTDB taxonomy): domain Bacteria; phylum Actinomycetota; class Actinomycetes; order Actinomycetales; family Kineosporiaceae; genus R-H-3. The sequence continues at coordinate 96,483 of NZ_MWLN01000107.1, read as the reverse complement.
GCCCGGGGGCGGTCTTCGTCAACGCGGCGACGCCGATCGAGGGCTTCCTGCGCTGGGACCCGAACGCGGCGACGCCGCCCGCCGGCTACCTCGGCGACGCGACGAGCTTCCAGAAGGTCATCGGCGGTACCTACGTCAAGCCGGGTGCCACGGGCGCGTTCAACGGGTTCGAGATCCAGGACCCGACGACCGCCGTCCTGGCGAGCACCGACCGGTGGCAGGTGGCCGGCAAGATCGCCGGTCCGCTGGCGCCGGACGCGTTCGCGCTCGACTTCGGTGCCGTCGACCAGGGCCAGTCCAGCCCGACGCAGACCGTCGTCGTGACGAACGTCGGCGCGGACACGGCCGGGGTCACGCCGAGCCTCACCGGCACGGGCGCGAGCCAGTTCGCGATCACCGGCGGTACCTGCGCGACCGGTACCGCCGTCGCCCAGGACGCGACCTGCACGGTGGTCGTCCGGTTCAGCCCGACGACCGGGACCGGGCCGCTCGCCGCGACCCTGGCCCTCAAGCCGGCCACGGGCCCGTCCGCGACGGTCTCCCTCACCGGTTTCGCCAACGAGGTGGCCAGGCCGAGCATCACGGTGACGCCCGGCGTCCTGTCCTACGGCACCGTGACGGCACCCGGCCCGTCGTCGCTCTCGACGACGATCACCAACACCGGGACGTCGCCGCTCGACGTCGCCACCACCACGGTGACCTCCGGTGCGAGCGACTACTCGGTCACGGGCGGGACGTGCGGCATCGCGCCGTTCACCGTCGCCGCCGGGGCGAGCTGCACGGTCGCCGTGCGGTTCGTGCCCACGGCGATCGGGGCGCGGACCGGGGCGCTGACCCTGAGCCACAACGCCGTCGGCGGGAGCACCGTGGTCTCGCTGACCGGCACCGGTGCCGGCGCCACGTGGTCCGTGTCGCCGAGCCCGGTCGGGTTCGGCACCGTGAACCGAGGGACGACGAAGACGTCGACCCTCTCGGTGAAGAACTCCGGTACGGCCAACGGCACGATCGTCGCCGCCACCACGGTCGTCAGCGGTCTGCCCTTCGGGGTGGTCGTCAACCCGGCGACGAGCACCTGCTTCAACGGCACGGCGGTCGCCCCGGGGAAGACGTGCGGCATCAGCGTCACGTTCACCCCGACCGCGGTGCAGACCTACAACGGCACGCTGACCATCGACGGCGGAGCGTCCTCCCTGCCCCGCCTGAACGTGGTCACCCTCACCGGTACGGGCAAGTGACCCTGCCCCGTCCCCACCGGTGACACCGGCCGGCCGCTGAGCACCCCCTGGCCCAGCGGCCGGCCGCCCGGCCCGCAGCACGGCCCGCGTCCGGGCGCCCCACCCGGACCCGGTCCCGCGGGCCGAGCACCGGGTCGTCCGCCGGCTCGCCCTACGCCGACGGCAGACCCACGGTGCGCAGACCCCCTGGCCCGCCCCGGCCAGGGGGTCTTGCCGTTCCCACGGTGCTTGCTGTTCGAGCGGCGCCGTCGAGCGGTACCGCCCGGGGCGGTGTCAGCGCTTGCGGGCGGGCCGCCGCCAGGGCCGCTGCGGGACGCCGTCCGTCGGCACCCGGACGACGAGGGTCGTGCCTGTGCCGGGCGCTGTCCGCAGCGTGTAGCCGCCGCCGGCGGCGCGGGCCGCCCGCGCGTAGAGGGTCAGGCCGAGGTGCCCGTCGGCCGCGGTCGTCGTACCGGCCGGGTCGAACCCGCGGCCGTCGTCGGTGACCTCGAGGACGATGTGGTCGTCCTGCCGGGCGAGCCGGACGACGAGCCGCGTCGCGGACGCGTGCCGGACGGCGTTCCGGATCGCCTCGCGGGCGACCAGGCTCAGCGCCGTGTGGACGTCCCGGCTGTGCGGCGCGACGTCGACGACGTCGCGCTCGACGACCAGGCCCGCCTGCTCGGCCTCCAGGGCCGCCTGGGTGACGACCCCGGCCAGCGGGGTCGCGGCGAGGTCGCCCACGGCGAGCGAGCCGATGAGGCCGCGCAGCACCCGGACGTCCTCGCGGACGATGTCGTTGAGCTGCTGGGCCGCCGCACCGATGTCCGCCTGGCCCTCGCGGTCGGCGACGGCCCGGACGGTGCCAAGGCCGAACCCGACGGCGACGAGGTCCTGGATGACGCCGTCGTGCAGCTCGGCGGCGATCGAGTGCCGCTCGGACTCCGCGGCGTGCGCGGCGAGCCGGGACAGCGTCGCCCGCTCCTCGTGCCCGCGGGCGATCCGGCGGGCGAGGACGACGGCCAGTGGCAGGAGCAGCAGCTCGAGGGCGAGCAGCGAGAGCACGACGAGCGGGGTGATCTGGCTGCGCAGGTTCTCCCGCAGGGCGTCGAGCCGGTCGACGGGCAGGTAGGCCTCGACGAGCACCGGCTCGCCGTCCGCCGCACGGACCCCCGCGTACACCTCGAGGGTCTCGCCGAACCCGGACTCGAACTCGTTCTCCGGCTTGGTGCTCGGGGAGACGTGCGCGTCGAGCCCGAGGGTCTCGAGCACCTCGCGGTCGTCCGGCTCGATCTCGTAGGTACGGCCGATGAGGCGCGGCTCGTCGGAGTACAGCACCCTCGCGTCCGCGGACCAGACCTTGACCCGCAGCACCTCGTGCTCGGCCATCTGCCGCTTGACGAGCTCGTCGAGCCGGGCGATCGCCTGCGGGTCGCCGGCCGCGAGGTCCTTCGTGACGAGCGGGGCGACGGTCAGCTGGGCGAACTTCTGCGTGTAGAAGCCGGCGTCGTGGACGGCACCGTCCCGGGCCACGGACTCCGCGACGACCGACGCCCCGACCCCGACGAGGAGCAGCGCGCCGAGGCTCGCGACCGCGTAGCTGACCAGGGCGCGCCGCACGATCCTGCGGGCCTCGGAGCGGGCGGTCTCCTCCTCCGCGGACAGCGGCGACCTCGGCACGTACAGCGGGTCGTCGAGGGCACGCGGACGCGGCCCGCGCGCGAGCATGGCCATCCGGTGGACTCGGTGGACGTCGTGCGGGGCGTCGGTCAGGACGCCTGGTGCAGGCGGAGCAGCCCGAGCCGGGCCGCGGTGACGACGGCCTCGAGCTGGGAGTGGCAGTCCAGCTTGGTGAGGATCGTCTTCACGTAGCCGCGCGCGGTGTGCGGGCTGATGCCGAGCCGGCGGGCCGCGGCGGTGACGTCGCGGCCGGCGGCGAGCTCCTGGAGGACGTCGATCTCCCGCGAGGTGAGCGAGGGAGCGGCGGCCGTCGTCGTGGACCGCGGGCGGCCGAGCGCGGCGATGAGCCGGTTGTCGACGACCATCGAGCCCTTGCGGGCGCTGCGCAGCGCCTCGAGCACCTCGGCGAGGCCGCCGGTCTTGGCGACGTAGCCGCAGGCACCGGCCTCGGCGGCCCGGCTCACGAGGCTCGGGTCGGTCTCCGCGGTGAGGATGACGATCCGGACGGACGGGTAGAGCGTCGAGATCTCCCGCGCCAGCCACATCCCGTTGCCGTCGGGCAGGTTGAGGTCGAGGAGGACGACGTCCGGCAGGATCCGGCCGACGAGGTCGAGGCCCGTGCTCACGGTCGGGGCGTGCCCGACGAAGACGAAGCCGGTCTCGGCGGCGAGCGCGAAGGCGAGCAGGTCCGCCATCGTCCGGTGGTCGTCGACGATGGCGACGCGCAGCGGCGCGTCCTCGAGCCCGTTGTCGGCGGTGCCCGCAGGGGTCGTCGCCGACCGGTCCGCGGCCTGGCTCGGCAGGTGCTGCGAGTAACGTGTCACGTCCATGATGTGCCCCATCCATCCGCGGGCCCCAGCGGTGTCCCCGCCGCTGCGTCCCGCCGTCCGCCCGGTGCCCGACCGGTGCCCGAAGGCTTGGTGTGCGGACTGTCCCCTTGTCCCGTGACCATGGTGCCTCGACGTCTGACGGTCGTGGCCGTACATGACAGCCGATCTGGGCGCCACGTGAAGATGTAATCTCCAGCGCCGGGACACACGGTGCAGAGCAGACAGAACGCCACGAAATACCGTCACCTTACGTGTTCGCAAGGCGGCTTTCCGTCGATCCTTGGGCCTATCAGTGACCTACGGTGACCTCCGGTCGTCGCGGCGTCGTGAGGCGGGGTGCCGCGGGCGGGGCTGCCCGCGGGGCGGTCCGGCCCTCAATAGGATCGGGCCATGACGCATGTGCTCTCGGCGGTCGCCTGGCCGTACGCCAACGGCCCCCGCCACATCGGCCACGTCGCCGGCTTCGGCGTCCCCTCCGACGTCTTCAGCCGCTACATGCGCATGGCCGGGCACGACGTCCTCATGGTCTCCGGCACCGACGAGCACGGCACCCCGATCCTCGTCCAGGCCGAGCAGGAGGGGCTGACCCCCAAGGCGCTCGCCGACCGCTACAACCGCGTCATCGTCGAGGACCTGCAGGGCCTGGGCCTGGCGTACGACCTCTTCACCCGGACGACGACCCGCAACCACTACGCGGTCGCGCAGGAGCTGTTCCGCGTCGTCCACAAGAACGGCTACATGATCGAGAAGACGACGACGGGCGCGATCTCGCCGTCGACGGGCCGCACGCTGCCGGACCGCTACATCGAGGGCACGTGCCCGATCTGCGGCTACGACGGTGCCCGCGGCGACCAGTGCGACAACTGCGGCAACCAGCTCGACGCCGCGGAGCTGAAGAACCCCCGCAGCCGGATCAACGGCGAGACCCCGAAGTTCGTCGAGACCGAGCACTTCTTCCTCGACCTGCCGGCGCTGTCGGAGACCCTCGGCGCCTGGCTGCAGACCCGCAGCGACTGGCGGCCCAACGTCCTGAAGTTCTCCCTGAACCTGCTGGACGACGTCCGGCCGCGGGCGATGACCCGCGACATCGACTGGGGCATCCCGGTCCCGCTGCCCGGCTGGGAGGACAACGCCGCCAAGCGGCTCTACGTGTGGTTCGACGCCGTCATCGGCTACCTGTCGGCGTCGGTCGAATGGGCCCGCCGGACCGGGGACGACGACGCCTGGCGGCTGTGGTGGAACGACCCCGACGCCCGGTCGTACTACTTCATGGGCAAGGACAACATCACCTTCCACAGCCAGATCTGGCCCGCCGAGCTCCTCGCCTACAACGGCAAGGGGAACAAGGGCGGCAGTCCCGGCGTCCTCGGTGAGCTCAACCTGCCGACCGAGGTCGTCAGCAGCGAGTTCCTCACGATGGAGGGCAAGCAGTTCTCCTCCTCGCGCGGCGTCGTCATCTACGTGCGCGACATGCTCGCCCGGTACCAGCCGGACGCCCTGCGCTACTTCATCGCCACCGCGGGCCCGGAGACCCAGGACACCGACTTCACGTGGACCGAGTTCGTCCGCCGCACGAACGACGAGCTCGTCGCCGGCTGGGGCAACCTCGTCAACCGGACGGCGTCGATGATCCACAAGAACCTCGGCGCGATCCCCGAGCGCGGCGTCCTCGCCGAGGCCGACCACGCGCTGCTCGCCACGACGGAGGCCGGGTTCACGAGCGTCGGCGACCTGCTCGGCACGCACCGCCAGAAGCAGGCGGTCGCCGAGGCGATGCGGGTGGTCTCCGAGGCGAACAAGTACCTGTCCGACCAGGCGCCGTGGAAGCTGAAGACCGAGGACCCGGAGCGGATGAAGACCGTGCTGCACGTCGCGGCACAGGCGATCTCGGACTGCCGGACGATGCTCTCGCCGTTCCTCCCGCACAGCGCCCAGGCCGTCCACGAGGCGTTCGGCGGCGTCGGCACCGTCTCGCCGATGCCGCAGATCCGCGAGGTCGAGGACCTCGACGGCGGGCCCGGCTACCCCGTCCTCATGGGGGACTACACCCGCGGCAAGACCCTCGCCGAGTGGAAGCCCGTCCCGATCGTGCCCGGCACCCCGGTGCCGGCCCCGGTCCCGGTCTTCACCAAGCTCGACGACTCCGTGGTCGCCGAGGAGATCGCCCGGCTCGAGGAGAAGGCAGGCGCGTGAGCGACGGTCCCGCGCCGAAGGTCCAGGGCCCGGCCTCGTACTTCCCCTCGATCGAGAAGAAGTACGGCAAGCCGGTTGCGCACTGGAAGGCGCTCGTCGTCGAGCGGCTCCCGGCCAGGCACATGGACCTCGTCGCGTTCCTCAAGAACGAGCACGGCCTCGGTCACGGGCACGCCAACGCGATCGTCGCGCACACGCTCGCGGAGCGGGCGTCGTCCTCTGACTGAAGACTTCCGTCGCTCCACGGAGCGGGAGTCTTCAGTGTGTGGCCGTTGTGACGGTGGTCGGAACCGGCCGTCGCCGGCGCTGCAGTGCCTGCTCGGCAAGCGGCTGGCCCCGACCGCCCCGGATGCCGTACGTTTGTACGTACGACGACGAGGGGGAGCGATGGCGGCGGACGCTCGGCTGGAGGTGCGGGTCAGCGCGCACACCAAGGAGCGGCTGGCCCATGTGGCAGCGCTCGTCGAGCGGCCCGCCAGCGATCTGGTGCGGTCGGCACTGGAGGAGTACCTGGAGCGTGTTCTCGAGGAGCACCTTGCCGTGACACGTATCAGAGCGGACGTCTTCGACGCGCTCATGGGGACCCTCCACGAGCAGGACGTCCCGAACGAGCCTCTCCGTCGCGCCGCAGCGCGGGCCGGTGGGACCGTCGTCCGTGACTGAGTCGTTCGACCCGTCGCACGACGTGTCCGCGTTCTCGTGCGGCAGGCCGGTGCTCGACGACTGGCTGCGCGAGTCCGCGGCCGGAGCCCAGGCTCGGAAGGTGGCCACGACCTTCGTCAGGACGACGCCTGGTTCCAAGGCGGTCGTCGCGTACTACAGCCTCGGGGGGCACCTGGTCCTGCGCGAGGATCTCCCGCGCGCGGTCGGGCACGGAAGCCCGCGTCACGTCCCGGCGGTCCTCCTGGCCAGGCTCGCCGTCGACAGGTCTCTCCAGGGCAGCGGCGCTGGGGCCGACCTGCTGGTCGACGCGCTCGGCCGGGTCGTTGCCTCGTCTCGTCTCGTCGCGGCGCGGTTCGTCGTCGTCGATGCTCTCGACGACGACGCACACCGCTTCTACGAACACTTCGGCTTCACCTCACTGGACGGACGACGCCTTGTCCGCAAGGTCAGCGCCGTCGAGAAGGACCTGCACGCGTGAGCGCTACTTGACCTCGGCGCGCACGACGGCGACGAGACCGACGACGAGCGGGGCGAGCAGCCAGAGGGCGGCGCTCGCTGCGAGGTGCTCCCACTGCGCCGCGGTCATGGTGCCGTCGACGAGCGTCCCCTGGGCGTAGCGCAGGTCGACCCAGGGCTGCACGGTGCGGAACCAGGCCTGCGAGCCGGCGAGGACCACGGCCAGGGCCGGCAGCACGAGCGCGTAGACGAAGTACGCGACGACCGCCCCGACCGAGCTGCGCAGGAGCACCCCCAGCACGAAGCCGACGAGGACGCCCAGCACGTTCGAACCGACGATCGTCAGCATGCTCGTCGCGGTGACGTCCCAGACCGGGGCGATGCCGGCGGACGACGTGCCGGCGAGGTTGCCCAACGCCGCGGCACCGAGGGCGAGGGGCACGGCGGCGACGGCGACGCCGACGCACGCGACCGCCTTGGCGGCGACGACCCGGCCGCGCCGGGGCACGAGCGTGAACGTCGTCAGGCCGCTGCGCTGGCTCCACTCGGAGGTCACGGACAGGATCGCGACGACCGGCAGGACGACGGTCAGCGGGTAGTCGACGGCCGTCGTGAACGCGCGGTACGTCATGCCCGCGTCGGACGAGAGCGCCGCGACCGCGGCGGTGGCGAGGAGCGCGAGCAGCCCGACGCCGGCGACGAGCCAGAACCCGGACCGGGTGTCGAACAGCTTGCGCACCTCGGTCGTCACGATGCGGCGCAGGGGGATCGGTGGGTACCCGGCCGGTGCTGCGCCGGGTGCGACGTCGAGGGTCACGCGAGGGCTCCTTCGGTGAGGTCGAGGAACAGCTGCTCGAGGCCGCCGCCGCCCGCCGCGGGCCCCGCGGCGCGCAGCAGGTCGGCCTTCGGCCCGCGGGCCACGACCCGGCCGCGGGCGAGGACGACGAGGTCGTCGGCGACGACCTCGATCTCGTGGATCAGGTGGGAGGAGAGCAGGACGGTCCCGCCCCGGTCGGCGAAGTCGCGCAGCAGCCCGCGCATCCAGCGGATGCCGCCCGGGTCGAGCCCGTTCGCCGGCTCGTCGAGGACGAGGACGGCCGGGTCGCCCAGGAGCGCCGTCCCGATGCCGAGGCGCTGCCGCATCCCGAGTGAGTAGTCGCGGACCCGCCGCGACGACTCCTGCGGCGTGAGGCCGACGAGGGCCAGCATCTCCTCGACCCGGTCCCGGGGCAGGCCCATGGTGCGCTGCGCGATCGTCAGCGTCTCCCGGCCGGTGCGCCCGACGTGCTGGGCGGACGCGTCGAGGAGCACCCCGACCTCGCGCCCCGGGTCGGGCAGGTCGACGTACCGGCGACCGCCGACGGTCGCCGTCCCCGACGTCGCGGTCGAGAGCCCGACGAGGATCCGCAGGGTCGTCGACTTGCCCGCCCCGTTCGGGCCGAGGAAGCCGGTCACCCGGCCGGGCCGGGCGGTGAAGCTCACGTCGTCGACGGCCGTGAAGCCGCCGTACCGACGCGTGAGCGCGTCGACGGCGATCACGACGTGACCCGGTCCGGGGAGGACGCCGCCGCGTCGGGGACCTGCTCGACCGAGACGAGCGCGAGCCCGGTGTCGCGGACCTTCTGGAGCACGCCGTGCAGCGCCGCCTGGTCGGTGACGGGGCCGGCGATCCGGGTCGTGCCGTCGCCGAGCCGGTCGAGCGTCAGGCCGTCGAACCAGGCGGCCCACCGGCCGGCGAGGTGCCCCCGGACGCGGATCTCGTAGTGGCCGGCGCCGGGCCGGCCGGGGCCGGCGGGGTCGCCGTGCGGGAGGTCTGTGTCGTCCATGCCCGCAGGCTAGGAACGGATGTGGTGAGCCCGGATCACCACATGTGGTGGTTGTGCCGGGGAGCCCCGGGCGAGAGCAGGTCGAGCTCCTGGGCGCGGCGGACGGCGGCCCGCCGGCTGTTGACGCCGAGCTTGGCGTAGATGCTCTTCGTGTGCGTCCGCACGGTGTTCAGCGACACGACGAGCTCCCCGGCGATCTCCGGCCCGCTCAGCTCGGTCGCGAGCAGCCGCAGGACGTCGCGCTCGCGGTCGCTGAGCGGCTCGACGAGCCCCTGCCGGGCCGGCGGCCGCGGGGCGTCCGTGCCGCCGGCGGCGAGCAGCCGCGCGGCGTACCCGCTCGCGGGGCCGCGCCCGGCGGCCGACCGGAGCAGCGCGGCCAGCGGCGGCCCCTCGTCGAGGAACAGCCGGACGTAGCCTTCCGGCCCGGCGAGGGCCAGCGCGCGCCCGAGCGGCTCGAGGGCTCCTCGGAGGTCGCTGCCGGCCCGCGCGGCGAGGGCCCGCAGGACGAGCACCTCGACGAGGCTGCCGGTGCGCCCGCCCGCCTCGGCCGCCGCGGCGAGCCGGTCGAGGAGCGTCGTGGCGGCGGCGAGGGCGTCGCCGTCCCCGTCGGCGCCGTGCCGGGCCAGGAGCGCCCGGGCCAGGGTCACGTGCTCGTACTCGCGCAGGTGGTCCGGCGCGTCGTCGACGGACAGGTCCCGCCCCCGCACCCAGTCGAGGACCTCGGCGAGCCGGCCCTGCGCGAGCAGGGCCCGGGCCCGGACGGCCGCGACGGGGCGCACGTCCGGGGACATGTCCCCGACGTAGCGCCGCTGCGCCTCGCCGAGCAGGGCCAGCGCCCCGGCCGGGTCGCCCTGCACCTGGAGCAGCCGGGCCCGGACGACGCGGCTGCGGTACGCGTTCTGCGGCAGCCCGTTGTGCTCGCCGAGGGCCTCGGCCTGCGTGAGGAGCCGCTCCGCCTCCGCGAGGTCGTCGTGCTCGAGGTGCAGGGCGGCGAGCCCGACGAGCATGTCGGCCGTGCCGCGCAGCGGCGGGGCGCCGTCCGGCGGTCGCAGCCGCAGCGCCTGCTCGTAGGTGCGCCGCGCCTCCCGCAGCCGGCCCTGCGTGACCTGGATGTCGGCGAGGGACAGGGAGCAGCCGAGGACGTCGGAGGCGTGCCCCGCCCGCTCCAGGCTCACGAGGCACCCGGAGTACGCGGTGACGGCCGCGTCGAGGTCCCCGGTGACCCAGGAGGCCAGCCCGACGAGCGCGGTCGCCGCGCCCCGGGCGATGTGGTGGTCCGCCTCGAGCAGCTCCAGGGCCCGCCGGGCGTGGGCCACCGTCGCGGCGGGGTCGCCGAGCGCCAGTGCGAGACCGGCCCGGTGGACGGCGATCCCGGCCGGGACCCGGCGCAGCTCCTGCTCGTCCCGGGCGCGCGGGTCGTCGGCCAGCGCCTGCTCGGCGTCGCGCAGGTGCCGCTCGACGCCCTCGACCTCGCCGGTCGACAGCAGCGCCCCCGCGAGACCGTTGGCGAGGACCGGCCGCGCCCGGACCAGCCCGGCCGGCAGCTGCTCGATCCAGTGCCGCAGGGCGGCCTCCTGCCGGGTGCGGCGCGCGTCGGTCATCGCCAGCTCGACGAGGTCGGCCGCGCGGTCGAAGTCCTGCGCGGCCGTCGCGTGCCGGATCCCCTCGGCGGGGTCGCCGTTCCCGGCGTACCAGTCGCTCGCCCGGCGGTGGAGCGTGCGGACGAGGTCGGGGGACTCCTCGGCGAGCCGGGCCCGCAGGACGTCGCCGAACAGGTGGTGGTAGCGGTACGCCCGGCGGTGGTCGTCGAGCGGGACGACGAAGAGGTTGCCCCGGTCGAGGGCCTCGAGCGCGGCCCGGCCGCCCTGCTGCCCGGTCACGGCGTCGCACAGCGGGCCGGTGAGCCGGGCCAGCACGGACGTCTGCAGGAGGAAGTCGCGGACCGCCGGCGGCTGGCGCTGCAGGACCTCCTCGACGAGGTAGTCGACGACGTAGCGGTCGTCGCCGGTGAAGCCGGCGACGAAGCCGGAGACGTCCTCGCGGCCCTGCATCGACAGCGCCGCGAGCTGGAGGGCGGCGATCCACCCCTCCGTGCGGTCGTCGAGGGCGGCGACGTCCCGGGCCGTGACGGGCAGGCCCATGACCCCGACCAGGTAGGCGGTGGCCTCGTCGGGGGTGAAGCGCAGGTCGGCGGCGCGGACCTCGACGAGCTCGCCGCGGGCCCGTAGCCGGGCCAGCGGCAGCGGCGGGTCCGCGCGGCCGGCGAGCACGAGCCGCACGCGCGGCGGCAGGTGCTCGAGGAGGAACGCCATCTCCTCGTGGACCTCCCGGGCCTCGACGAGGTGGTAGTCGTCGAGCACGAGCACGACCTCGCCGCCGGGGACGGCGAGGTCGTTGAGCAGGGTCGTCAGGACGAGCCGGATCTGCACCGGCCCGCCGTCCCCGAGGAGCGCGAGGGCGTCCGCGCCGGCCTCCGGCGCGACCGACCGCAGCGCGGTGACCACGTAGGTCCAGAAGGTGACGGGGTCGTCGTCGCCACGGTCCAGCGACAGCCACGCCGCCCGCCGGCCGAGCGGCGGCGCCTCCTGCTCCGCGAGCCACTGGGCGAGCAGCGTCGTCTTGCCGAAGCCTGCCGGGGCGCAGACGAGCACGACCTTCGCCCCGGCCGCGCCGTCCAGCCGGCCGTGCAGCCTGGCCCGGGGCACCACCCCGGCCCGCGGCCGCGGCAGGTACAGCTTCGTCTGGAGCAGAGGGGCCGGCATGACGTCTCCCGTCGCCGGGCGTCGCGGCGGGGGGCTCCCGCCGCGGCCGTCACCGCGTCCGGACGCCCACAGTATCTCCGGGGGCGTCCCCGAGGACGGCGACGGCCGTGGTCCGGCCGGGCCGTGGGCGGCGGATGACGATCTCGGCGACGACCGCGTTGAGCACCCATCCCGCGGTGAGCGAGAGCGCGGTGCTCAGGTCACCGGTGCCGAAGAGCGCATTGCCGATGCCCTGCGTGAACGTCTGGGTGCCGGCCGCCACCGCGAGCGCGTAGGCCCGGATCATCCATGCGCGGTGGGCGGGGATGTCCCGGCGGCGGACGGCGGTGACGCCCAGGACGACGCCCGCGGCGACCGCCGTCCCAACGACGAACCGGACGACCTGGAGCAGCACGCCGCCCGGCGCGTCCGGGTAGAACAGCGTCATCCACACCCCGGAGAGGGCGACCACCGCGCCGGCGACGACGGCCGCGCGGCCGTTGCGACGGTGCCGGTCGGGGTGCGCGCGGCGCTGCCGGGAGGAGAGCTGGAACGCCCCGAGGACGGCGTAGACGGCCGCCGCGACGACGTGCAGCACGAGCGGCACCGGGACGGCGTGCACCCGGGGGTTGTCGGGGAGCAGCCGCGGGCCGCCGAGGATCTCGACGACCCGCAGCGACCCGGCGCCGAGCGGGAGGGCCACCAGGGCCACCAGGGCCAGCGGGACCCGCCAGCCGCCTGCGGCGCGCGTCACCCGGCGACCCTCTCGGCGGGCACCGGCGCGGTGCCGGCGGCGGAGGCGGCGGTGGTGGTGGTGCGGCCCAGCCGCCACAGCGACCAGCCGAGCGCGATCATCGCGATGCCGTTGGGGAACGCCAGCAGCCGGAAGAACGCGTCGGGCATGAAGGTCAGGGCCGCCGAGACGACGCCCCCGACGGCGAGGAGCAGGCAGGCCCAGCGGGCGAGGACCCGGGCCCGGTACATCGCGACGCCGAGGAGCAGACCGCCGCCGAGGTAGGCGACGCCCTGGAGCTTGATCACGGTGGCGAGGTGGCCGATGTCCCCGACGGCCTGGCCGCCGGTCGCCACCGCGGTGACGTCGTCGACGTACGCCGGGACGGCGGCGGCCACCGACGGCAGGACGTACGCCGCGACGAACGCCGTGCAGGCGATGAGCAGGTAGCCGGCGGCCAGCAGGAGGTAGCCGACGAGCCCGAGGACGCCGGCCTGCCGCACCTGGCGCAGGTACATGCCGGTGATGCCGAGGAGCGCCAGGGCGGCCATGACCACCTTGAGGCTGTCGCGGACGAGCATCTCGGTGCTCGTGACGGTGACCGCGTCGAGGTGCGGGTGGGCGATCTGGACGCCGATGAACAGCAGCCCGGAGGCGACGGCGGCCAGGCCGGCGGACCGGCTGAGGGTGGTGGGGGAGAGCGTCATGTCGGGTCCTGTTCCGATCGTCCGGGGGACTGCGGGTGCTCGGAACGTAGGCGGAGAGGTGGTGGGCGGTCCTCACCACATGATGTGAACGAGGTGGTGACATAGCGAGGTGGTGACATAGGGACGGCAGAATCGGGGCGTGGCCTTCTCCCGTCCGCCGGCGCCCGAGCCGCTGCCCCTGCCCGTCGTCGACAACCACGCCCACCTCGACCACACCCGTGGCGGGGACGAGCCGTTCGACGTCGCGGACGCGATCGCCGCCGCGGCCGCGGTCAACGTGACGCGGCACGTGCAGATCGGCTGCGAGCTCGAGTCCGCGCGGTGGACGGTGGACGTCGTCGACCGGTTTCCGCAGGTGCTGGGCGGCGTCGCGCTGCACCCGACGGAGGCGAGCAGGATCGTTGCGGCACAACCGGATCCGGCGTCCGGGCGGAAGGCCCTCGAGAGCGCCTTCGCCGAGATCGAGGCGCTCGCGGCGCACCCGCGGGTGCGCGTCGTCGGGGAGACCGGGCTCGACCACTACTGGGTGGACGCCGACGACACGGCCGGCCGGGCGGCGCAGGTCGAGTCGTTCGCGCGGCACGTCGACCTCGCCAAGCGGCTCGGCAAGGTGCTGCAGATCCACGACCGGGACGCCCACGACGCCGTCCTCGACGTGCTCGCCGCCGAGGGCGCACCCGCGCGCACCGTCTTCCACTGCTTCTCCGGCGACGCCGCGATGGCGAAGGTCTGCGCCGACAACGGGTGGTTCCTGTCGTTCGCGGGGACCCTGACGTTCAAGAACGCGCAGGACCTGCGCGACGCGCTGCGCGCCGTCCCGCTGGAGCAGGTGCTCGTCGAGACCGACGCGCCGTACCTCACCCCGGCCCCGCACCGCGGAAAGGTCAACGCGGGCTACCTCGTGCCGCTCACGGTGCGTCGCATGGCGGAGGTGCTCGAGGTCGACCTGGAGGTGCTCTGCGCCCGGCTGGACGCGACGTCCGAGGCCCTGTACGGACCATGGTGAGCACGGAGCGCGAAACACCAGTCACACCAGTCACATCGGCCTCGTGGGACACCCCGCGGGAGGCTCTCGAACACCACGCCGACACGCGCGACACGGCGATGGAGGTCATCTTCGCGTAACAACCGCTGTGACCTCGAACACCCGGAGCAACCCTGCCCTGACCTGCGAAGACTCCGGAGTGTCAGGTCGTGCGGCGTGTCGTGGGCCGTTCCCGCGACGCTGTGTGGCTTGGTCCCCGGTCTCGTTTCGATTACGTTGGCGCCCGACAGCCGGGGTCGGTCGACCTCGGGGGCAACGCGCGACGCGCACCGCACCGCCACCGGGACGACGTCCCCACGGCAGGGAGCGCGTACCGGGGGCACGCAGGCGTCCTCCACCGTCGCACGGATGCGACGAGACGAAGATGCGCCCCCGGTCGCCGTGCTCGGACATCGCAAGGTCTGGAGCGTCGTGCTCAACGTTCTCATCGGCAAGCCCGGCAAGAGCCGCGTCCTGCGGCTCGGTGCCCAGGCGGCCGTCCTCACCGCGGTCGTCGGCGGCACCGTCGCGTTCGCGAACCAGGACACCGACGTGGACCTCACGGTCGACGGCAGGACCACGCTGGTCTCCGAGGACGCCGACACGGTCGGCGAGCTGCTCGCGGCCCGTGGCATCCGGCTCGGCGCGCGCGACGTCGTCGCCCCCTCGCCGGCCGCGAAGATCGAGGACGGCGACGACGTCGTCGTCCGGTACGCGCGCCAGCTCGAGGTCTCGGTCGACGGCAAGACGCAGACCTTCTGGACGACGGAGCTCACCGTCGACTCCGCGCTGCGGGCCGTCGGCATCCGCGCCGACGGGGCCCGGCTCTCCGCCTCGCGCTCGCTGCCGCTCGGGCGGCAGGGCCTCGCGCTCGTCGTCACGACGCCGAAGAAGGTGACGCTCGTCGCCGACGGCAAGCGCGCGAAGGTCACGACGACGGCCCCGACCGTCGGCGACCTCCTCACCGAGCAGGGCCTCACGCTCGGCAAGGACGACACGCTCTCGGTCCTGCAGTCGACGCCGACCGTCAAGGGTCTCGTCGTCGCCGTGACCCGGATCGACAAGAAGACCGTGACGAAGACCGAGAAGGTCTCGTACGCCACGAAGTCCGTGAAGAGCGCGAAGCTCTACAAGGGCGAGAAGAAGGTCGTCACCGAGGGCGTCCAGGGCAGCCGCACGGCGACCTACGCCGTCGTGCTCGCGGACGGCAAGGTCGTCAGCAAGAAGCTCGTCGACGCGACCGTCACGAAGAAGCCCGTGACGCAGGTCGTCCAGGTCGGCACGAAGGCCCGCCCGGCCTCGTCGTCCGGCGGCGGTGGCGGCGGCTCCGTCGCGGGCGCCGACAGCCTCAACTGGGCCGCGCTCGCGCAGTGCGAGTCCGGCGGCAACCCGTCGATCGTCAGCTCGAACGGGCTGTACCACGGGCTCTACCAGTTCAGCGTCTCGACGTGGCGCGCCGTCGGCGGCTCCGGCCTGCCGAGCCAGGCGTCGTCGTCCGAGCAGACGTACCGCGCGAAGCTGCTCTACAAGCGGGCCGGCGCCGGTCAGTGGCCGGTCTGCGGCCGCAAGCTCTTCACCTGACGCCTCCGCTCGTCGTCCCGCTCGGCACCCTGCCCGTCAGCACCACCCGCGGCCCCGGCCGCGACGTCCCGCGCCCGGCGGACCCTTCGGTCCGCCGGGCGCGGCCGTCTGGGAAGGTAGCCCCATGTCCGACCCGGTCGTGCCGCAGCCCGCGGCGCGCGACGCCGTCGCGCTGCTCGGCGCCACCGACGTCCGCCGGCTCGCCGAGGCCCTCGGGGTGCGCCCGACGAAGACGCTCGGGCAGAACTTCGTCCACGACGCGAACACCGTGCGCCGGATCGCCCGCCTCGCCGGGGTCGGCCCGGGGGACACCGTCGTCGAGGTCGGGCCCGGCCTCGGCTCCCTGACCCTCGCCCTGCTCGCGACCGGTGCGGACGTCGTCGCGGTCGAGATCGACCCGGTGCTCGCGCGGGCGCTGCCGGGCACCGTCGCGGAGCGGGCCCCGGACGTCGCGGACCGGCTCGTCGTCGTCGAGGCCGACGCGCTCGCCGTCACCGCGCTGCCGGCCGGCCCGACGACCGGCTCGGCGCCGTCCGCGCTCGTCGCGAACCTGCCGTACAACGTCGCCGTGCCCGTCGTCCTCCAGCTGCTCGAGCGGCTGCCCTCGCTGCGGACCGGGCTCGTCATGGTGCAGCTCGAGGTGGCCGACCGGCTCGCCGCCGGGCCCGGCGACAAGCCGTACGGCGTCCCCTCGGTCAAGGCCGCGTGGTACGCCGACGTCCGCCGCGCGGGGACCGTGCCGCGCGGCGTCTTCTGGCCCGTCCCGAACGTCGACTCCGGCCTCGTCGGGTTCACCCGCCGGGAGCCGCCGACCACCCCCGCCCCGCGCGCGGAGGTCTTCCGGTGCGTGGACGCGGCGTTCGCGCAGCGCCGCAAGACCCTGCGCGCGGCGCTCGCGGGCTGGGCCGGCTCGGCGCCCGCCGCCGAGACCGTCCTGCGGGCCGCCGGCGTCGACCCGTCGGCACGCGGCGAGATGCTCTCCGTCGAGCAGTTCGCCGCCGTGGCCACCGCCCGGCTGCAGGCCGCCGGGGATGCCCTAGGGTCGGACCGATGACCACGAGCCACCCGACCGCCCGCGGCGTGACCGCCCGAGCGCCGGGCAAGGTCAACCTCGCGCTCGTCGTCGGCCCCCTGCGCGACGACGGGTTCCACGAGCTCGTCAACGTCTTCCACGCCGTCTCGCTCGTCGACGACGTCACCGCCACCCCGGCCGACGACGTGAGCGTGAGCGTCGAGGGCGTCCACTCCGAGGGCGTGCCCCGCGACGCGACGAACCTCGCCGTCCGGGCGGCGCTGCTCCTCGCCGAGCGGGCCGGCGTCGACGACGGCGTGCACCTGCACATCAAGAAGCAGATCCCCGTCGCGGGCGGGATGGCCGGCGGCTCGGCGGACGCCGCGGCGGCGCTGCTCGCGTGCGACGCCCTGTGGCAGACCGGGATGTCCCGCGACGACCTCGCCGGGCTCGCCGCCGAGCTCGGCAGCGACGTCCCCTTCGCCCTCGTCGGCGGCACCGCCGTCGGCACCGGCCGCGGCGAGCGGCTCACCCCGGCGCTGGCCCGCGGCGAGTACGAGTGGGTCGTCGCGCTCAGCGAGACCGGCCTGTCGACGCCCGTGGTCTACGGTGAGCTCGACCGGCTCCGGACCGGCCGCGACGTCCCCGCGCCGACCGTGCCGGACGGGTTCATGCAGGCGCTGCGCTCCGGGGACGCCGAGGCGCTCGGCGAGGCCCTCGAGAACGACCTGCAGCCCGCCGCGTGCTCGCTCGCCCCGGCCCTCGAACGCACCCTCGAGGTCGGCCGCGAGTACGGCGCGCTCGGCGCGATGGTCTCCGGCTCCGGCCCGACCGTGGCCTTCCTCGTACGCGACCACGAGCAGGCCCTCGACATCAGCGTGGCGCTCACGGCGTCCGGCGCGGCGGACGACGTGCGTCGCTGCCGCGGGCCGGTGCCCGGCGCCCGGCTGCTCTGAGGACCGGCGATGGCGCACCTGCTGAACGTCGAGTCCGTCACCGTGGCCTTCGCCGCCCGGACGGTGCTCGGTGCCGTCTCGCTCGGATAGGGCCGGAGCCCGTCGGATTTCCGCTCAGGCACAGCGGGTAACCCCACAGGAACTAGGCGCTGCCCGGCTGATCATGCACCGACAGTTCGTGTAGATTCGCGCGGATCAGATGGATGTAGCGGCCTGACGCGCTCGCTGCAGGCAGGACGATCACCTCGTGGGCCGGTGTAGAAGGTGAAGGGGCGCGGCCTGATCAGACGGGAGGCGAAGCTCATGCTCGAGGCGCTAGGTCTCAGTGTGTTGGCGGACCTGGTCTACCGCGCGATGCTCAGGGACCCCGACTACGGAGTAGCTGAGTTGACGGTGGCGCTAGCCATTGAGGAGCGGGATGTCCGAGCTGCCCTCGACGAGCTGGCCGACATGATGTTGGTGCGATCGTCCAGGGACCGACCAGGGGTGATGCGTGCTGTCAGCCCCGAGGTGGGGCTTGCTGACCTCGTACAACGGCAAGAGGTCGAACTCGCGCAGCGCCAGGCTCAGGTCGCCGCGGCCAAGGCCGCGGTTACGACGCTCGTCGCGGAGTGTGCCGATTCCACCTTGAACGGCATGGGTGGGGAGCGGCTGATTGGCCTTGACGCTATCCAGCGTCGCCTGGAGCAACTCGGAAGGACAATGGCCAGCGACTGTCTCGCCGTGCATCCTGGTCCGGCTCAGCGTCCTGAGGACTTGGAAGCCGGCCGCTCGCTGGATCGTGATGCGCTCGCTCGGGGTGTGGCCTTTCGCACGCTGTACCAGGACAGTGCGCGGAATGACGCAGCCACTGTGGCCTATGCGCACTGGTTGCTGGAGTTGGGCGGAGAGGTGCGCACCGCCCCCGTGCTCCCGCAACGGATGGTGATCGTCGACCGGTCCCAGGCATTGGTGCCGATTGACCCAAGCAATAGCCGCACGGGTGCTCTATACGTGACGGAACCCGGAATCCTTCGATCACTCTTGGACCTGTTTGAGGTGGCTTGGGCCACCGCCGTGCCGCTCGGCGCGTTGCGCGAAAGGGACGAAACGACCGGGCTGACCACAATGGAGCGGGAGATCCTGCAACTGCTTGCCGCGGGACTAACTGACGAAGGAGTAGGTCGCCGCCTTGGCGTGTCGCTGCGGACCGTGCGACGGATAATGGCTTCCATCATGGAGCGTCTGCAGGCTTCGAGCCGGTTCGAGGCGGGGTTGAAGGCTGCTCAACGGGGCTGGCTATAGAGACACGGCCGCTCATATGAACGAGGCTGCACAGTTCACCGTCAGCCTCTTGCGCCAGTCGCGTCGTAGCACGAGCCATAAGGAAGCGTGCTAGCGGGGGCCACAGCCCGAGCGGCGAGGTCAATCTTCGTCGTTTGGAAAGAGCGTTCGAACGAGTAGATCGCGGTAGGGAGGCCAAGCGGCAACCCCGGTCCGCCCATACCGGTAACGTCGATATTGTTGACGAACACTTTGGTTGACTTCGCGCGGCCCCGTGCCGCAATGCTTCCAACTTCATGCCGGTGTTGCGTCGGTCATGGTAGCGACTCGGCAGGTGGCCCTTGCTGCTCGTGAGAAGTCAGGAGGACCAGAAGTTGCGATCGACCGACCTAGGAGGAGGAGTGCAGTGGTTGAGAGGAGATTGTTCGGAGCGGACGGCATTAGAGGGCTTGCGAACCACGTCGTTACTCCCGAGTCTGCCTTGGGGCTTGGAACTGCAATCGGCACCCTGGCCAGTGAGGCGCTCAGCAGAAGGCCCCGAGTCGTGGTTGGTTGGGATCCCCGTCCCTCAAGTGACCTATTGGTCGCAGCAGTTAGTGCGGGAATAGCTTCCGCTGGGGCGGATGTACTTCAGATTGGCGTGGTGCCAACCGCAACAGTGGCATTCTTGACGCCACACCTGGGGGCCTACTTTGGGATCGTGGTCACAGCCTCGCATAATCCATTGGAGGACAACGGATTGAAAGTCTTTGATCGCGAGGGCTGGAAGCTGAATGACTCCGAAGAAATTGTCATTGAGCAAATGCTGGAGACGCGTCCTTTAGGAGTTCGCCCCCTCGGTAGATCCGTGGGTCGGATCATCGAGTGTTCGGGTGCTGTGGATCGGTATGTCGACGACTTGACGAGTGGATCGGTCGATCTGAGTGGCCTGCGCGTCGCGTTGGACTGTGCGAACGGCGCCGCAGCGCTTCTAGCTCCTGAGATCTACAGGTTTATGAACGTAGAGGTGGTTGAGGTTGCTAGCGAGCCGAGTGGCGACTTCATTAACATGGGTGTCGGCTCGACTAATCCAGAGTTTGTGCGCCACCAACGTGTTTCCAATGATTGCGCCCTCGGCATCGCGCACGATGGCGACGCTGATCGAGTGCTACTCATCGATGAGATCGGCAGGGACCGGACGGGCTCCGACATTCTCGCTATTCTTGCCACACAGATGCATCGACGCGAGGCGTTAGCGCCACCGCTTGTCGTGACAACAGCGATGTCGAACTCCGGGCTTCGTCACTCATTGCGCGACCTAGGCATCGAGGTCCTTGATGCGCCGATCGGCGACCGGAACGTCGCGGCGATGATGCGCACACGGGGCGCCGTTCTCGGTGGCGAAGAGTACGGACATATCATCTTAGCGCAGCAGGCGACGACAGGTGATGGCATAAGGACCGCAGTACAAATGCTTCGCCTGATGGCAGAGTCAGGGGACGACCTGTCCCGGCTCGCCGAGTGCTGGTCGCCTCTGCCGCAAGAGATTGCGCATGTTCCGGTGGATGGTCGTGACTTTCTGGACACGGCGACTGCCGTGTCATCGAAGATTCGGGAACTCTCGAATGCTGTGTCATCGCAGGGCGGGCGACTGATGGTCCGCATGTCTGCTATCGAGCCTGTTGTGCGAGTGATGTGTGAGGGACAGGATGGCGCGTCCGTAGCCGAGGTGGTTTCGGAGGTCGTGGAGCTAATTCGGGGGGAACTTGATCGCCGCAAGTCTGCTGCGATCAATGAGGTGATCGCAGGTTGATGGATCAGTTCGGGTCAAGTAGGGACTCTGCATGTGGACATGAAAGGTTCCGCAAGCTTGAGTCTCACTAAATCCGGTCTCCGGACATGCCGGAATCCCACTGTCCCGACCGGACCCACCCAGGGTCGTGGGGATGGGGCCCGGCGGGCGGCGATCGTGTTCGTTCGCTGGCTGCAGCTGCTGCGCGGGCCGGTCGGGTCGCAGAAGGTGTCGTTCGTGCCGACCGCCGACTCCGCGCTCGGAACTGGGATCTTCGGTATAACTGACTCTCGCGGTCAGTTGATGGTGCTCGGGTCGCCTGGGGTGAGTCACGCGTGCCGCCTGGCTCGACAGCTCGGCAGAACCTCGCCCGGTCCAACTGCCTCAGACTGAATTGTGACTCGGATCACGGCAATTGACGCGGAGTTCAGCATCGCTGAGACAGTCGGCGCCGGCGGTCGGCGCCGGCGGATGGTTCTGCTGGCGGTGCATGTCATTGACGTTCCGGGCCGGAGTCCTGAGCGCCTAACGCGGTACCCCGCACTTGACGACTCGGGCGTCCCAGGTGACGATTTCCCGCTTGCCCGAAGAAGTACCCAGAAATACAAGAAAAGAGTTCGCGAGGATTTTCGGTATCTCCGTGTTGTAGAACATTGAGAAGACAATAAAGAATCCGAAGAGAAGCAAGGCGCCCCACAAAGACCGCGACGGGGTCTCGAGTCAGCAATGACAGCGATACTCTGGTGCGCTGTTCAAGTATGGCAACGCGCAACTCCTCATGCTCCAATGCCTCTTGAATCTTGTTCTCGTATTCGAGTTTCACCCTCTCGACATCGGCGAGTGCCTGAGTGAGGTTACAGCCTTGCGCCGGAGGTTCGAATCCCTCGCCATCCGCAACGTTGATCAGGTCCGTGACCTGCGGGTTTGCGGCCACTCGTTGATGGTCGTGATGTTTCGCGACGTCGCTTGTTCGGTGCAGGCTGGGGTGAGTTGCGGAGGATGGGCGGAGGCAGGGTCGTTCTGCTTGGCCGGCGCTGCCCGACCGAGAGCTGATCCGTCACCTAGTCGGTCGGGCTGTGGGTGTCGAGGCGGTCACGGTTCGGTGGGCGATCTGGTCGACGAGGTTGACGTGGTGGCGGACTTCGGCCCAGGTGGGGGAGAGCTCGTAGGCGTGCTGGTGGCAGCCTTGCGAGAGCCCGGCCCAGGCGATCTCGGCGATCGTGCCGGTCTCTTGGTCGACGAGTGTTCGCAGGCAGATGAGCCGGACTCTCATTCCTGCGTCGGTGAGGGCGTGGCCGCGGGAGACGAGCGCGGAGTCGACGACGTGCTCGAGGGCGGTGCGGGCGAAGACGGCAGCGGCTCTGGTGCGTCGGCGGGCGGGCAGTTGCGTTGTCCCGTCGAGGGCGGCGCGGGCAGCGACCAGGTGCCGCTGTGCTCGCGCCAGAAGGGCGAGCCCGACTGCCGTCGCGTCGGGATCAGTGGCCATGGCCGGCCAGTTCCCGCACGACCGTGCGGACGTCGTCGATTGCGTTGAAGGGGCTGCCGTCGAGGCCGTTGTGGACGCCGGAGGTGCAGACCTTGAGGGCGTTGCGTCGTCCGGGGGTCGTGCGCCAGCTGTCGAGGGTGCCTTGGGTCTGTCCGGTGAGGGCGAGCAGCAGTCTCAGCCGGGTGGTGAGGGTCGCCGTCCATCGGTTCTCGACGTCGGTGCGGCCGGTGCCGGTGAGGAGCTGGGCGCGGAAGTACGTGTCCCGGCAGGCGGTCTCGAGGGCGAGTCTGCAGAGTTCGGGGACGACGCTGGCGATGACGTCGGCCGGGACGCCGCTGTCTTTGGCGAC
This sequence comes from Kineosporia sp. A_224, assembly GCF_002198655.1. Classification (GTDB taxonomy): domain Bacteria; phylum Actinomycetota; class Actinomycetes; order Actinomycetales; family Kineosporiaceae; genus R-H-3. Next base: position 73,998 of record NZ_MWLN01000107.1, on the reverse strand, counting down.
TGCGTAGGCGTCCTTGAGGTAGCGCTCTGCGGGGTTGGAGCTTTCGTGGACGACGACGGCTGAGCCGGCGTCGCGGGTGACTTCGAGGATCCGGGCGGGGATCTGGAGGCGGCGGACGGCTTCGGGGAGGCGGTCGTCGTGGGTGAGGACGACGACCTGCCGGTCCTGGGCGGTTTGCTGGAGGACCTGGGCGAGGCCGTCGACCTTGGCGGGGTCCATGGCCTGGACGGGGTCGTCGATGACGAGGAACCCGAACGGGCTGTCGGCGGCGGTGGCCCGGGGCAGGAACAGTGCGAGGGCGAGGGCGTGGAGCTCGCCCTGGCTCATGACGCCGAACGCGCCAGCGTCCTGGCCGTCGACGGAGGCCACGAGCTCGACGCGGCGGCGGGTGTTGGCGCCTTCGAGGGTGAGGGCCCCGAGGTCGACGTTGCTCTCCTGGCGCAGCATCGACCAGATCTGGCGGGCGCGGTCGGCGAGCGGGGCGAGGCGGGCGTTGCGCAGCTCGTTGGTGTTCGTCTTGAGCCACTTCTCCGCGGCCTTGAGGTGAGCGACAGTGTCTGCGGTCTGCTCGGCCTGCCGAGCGAAGCCGAGCCACTCGGCCACTCGGACGGCGAGCGGCTGCCAGGCGTCCTCCCGGGCGGCGACCGCCGCGGTCGAAAGTGCGACAACCTCGTGGACGGCGACCTCGACGGCCGCGTGGTGGGTTTCGACGTCCGCGACGGGAGAGTTTTCGTCGGTGGACGCCGCCCGCAGCTCCGCCCATGCGTCTGCCAGGCGGGTGAGTGCGTCGGCGAGGTCGGGCAGGCCGTCGGGCGCGGGCGTGATAACGACGTGCGGTGCGGCGGGGACGGCCCGCTGCAGCGCTGTCCGGGCGGCCGAGCTGTCGCCGTCCGCTTCGGCGAGGGCGTCGGCGAACAGGCCGGCCTGGTCGATGCTGGCGCGGGCCCGGTCGGCCCAGGCCGGGTCGAGGGTGCCTTGCCCGCAGACCGGGCAGAGTCCTTGTCCGTGCTGTTCGAAGTGCTGGACGGCGGCGCGCAGCAGGGTGGTGGCGCCGATCTCAGCGGCGCCGGCGGCGGCGAGCGCGTTGGCCCGCTGTGCGGTCGCTGTGTCGAGGTCGATGCGGGCCTGCCGCCACGGGGCCAGACCCGGGGCCTCCACGCGGGCCAGGGCGCGTAGCGCGGCGAGGTGCGGATCGGCTGGTGCGGCGCCGGTGACGAGTGCGGACAGAGCGGCCAGGTCGGGCTTCTTGCCCTTCATGAGCGCCAGCGCCTGGGGGCCGCGCGGGTCGGGGCAGTCGGTGAGCTGAGGGGCGAGCTGCTTGGCGACGGCGGTGGCCTGGGTGGCCGGCTCGGCGAGGGACTTTGCGCGGGCGGTCAGGAGCTTGCCGGCGTCCTCGAGGCGGTCCAGGCCGAGGATCCCGGACAGGGCGTCGTGGAGCTTGCTCGGCTCGGCGAACAGGGCGCCGAGCTCGTCGTAGGACAGGAACGGCCGGAACAGTTCCAGGTCGCGGGACCACCCGAAGGAGTCGAGGTCGCCGCGCTTCTCACCGGGGCGTTGGGTCCACGTCTTCACCGCACCCAGGTCGGCGCCGCCCGCCCACTCGGCACCGACCGTGGTCGTGCCCTGCCCTTCCTCGGCGAGCTCGACGAGGATCGAGGTGGTCTGCGGCTGATGCAGGTTGCGCCAGGACTCGCTCCACACCGCCGTCCGCTTGCTCCACCGGTAGCTGTGCCGGGTCAGCGCGACCTCGAGTGCCTCCGCGAAGCTCGACTTGCCGCAGCCGTTGCGGCCCGCGACCACGGTCAGCCCCGGGCCGGGATCCAGGGTGAGGGTCGAGGCCGGCCCGATCCCGCGGAAGCCGGTCACGGTCACCCTGGAAAGGTAGGCGCGCGCTGCGGTGGTCGGATCGGCGGTCGAGTCGGCGGCGGGCTGTGGCGTCGGGGCGGGCGGCGGGACGGCGGATGCAGCGGTGCCGGCGAGCGCGTCGTCGAGGTCGTCCGGGCCTTCGAGGGCCGCCAGCACGAGGAGCTTCGCGGGATCGGCCAGGCCGGTGTCCGCGGTGGCCCGGTCGAGTACCGCGTCGATGAGCGCGTCGCTCACGAGACCTCCTCGTCGTGGTCATCGAGGCTGTCACGGTAACGATCCACCGTGGTCACGGTCCGTCAGATGACGGAAGAACCTCCAGCGGCTGTCACGTTCGCGGGCGAACGGTCACAGCTCGCTCGTGCGCCGGACGCCGCTGCGCAGAACGTCAAGGCGGGTGTACCGCTGCCCGAGCGTCCAGGCCCACGGCTTGCCCGAGGCGGTCGTCGTGTCGTTGACGACCGGCTGGGGCAGACGGATCGTGGCCGCGTCGTCCGGGCCGGTGAGGAGCAGGACGTCGTACGCGTCGCCGTCCACCCTCGTGCCGGCGGCCAGCAGTGCACGGATGACCGTGGCGACCTCGTGGTCTCCGGTGTCGTCGCGGCGTGCCGCTTCGTGGTCGGTGAACGGGACGGCGACCTCGTGCCGCAGGATCCGCGGGACGACCGGCTGGATCTGTCCCTCGGCGTAGAACGCCAGGTGGGTCAGGCCGTCGCGGAACGCACGGTTCGGTTGGCAGACGTAGGCGCTGATCCGCTGGTACTCCGGCCACGCCGTCCGAGCGGCCACGACGACGGTGTCGTCGCTCGACAGCAGGCCGTCGGTCTCGTAGAGCCGCACGAGCTCGTCGAGCAGGAACCTCGTCTGCTCCCCGAGCAGCCGCCGCGGGTCGGTGACAGCCTGGTTGATCGCCTCGGCCAGGTCACGGAACCCGACCCACAGCACCCGCGGCCGCACCGTGTCCTGGACGCCGTCCAGCACGGAGAACCACGCCGGGCGCACCGGGTCAGGGGTGAGGGCGAACAGCAACGCGTCCGGGTCGGACTCCAGCAGCCGGGCGTGGCCGCGCAGCTGCTGCCGGTCGTGGCCCTCAGCGTTGTACCCGCCGCGCACGGTCTTGGTCTCGAATAGCCAGGTGAAGTGCCCGGAGATCCGCGCGTCCGGCACCGAGGTGTCCCCGGTGATCTGGTTCTCGAACGACACCGTCCGCAGCTCGCTCCCGGCCCCGGACGCTGCCCCGAGCAGGTCTGTGACGAGCGCGAGATCGATGCGCTCGAACACCGCCATCGTGGACGACGTCACCCGGTTCTCACCGGCGCGGTAGGAGGACAGCAGCGGGTTGGCCATACCGAACCTCTACCACCACGCAGCGACAACCGTGGCGTCGACGTCCACGTCAGCGGTCGCGTGCGCGCCGCAGCTCACTGATGCGGGCACGCAGCGCGGTCCTCGGCATGCCTTGGAGGTTCAGCGGCGGGTCCAGCTCGGCCAGGACGTCGTCCTCGAGTCGGCCGAGGGTGTCGGCGTCCTCGACGACCACAGGCGCCACCTGCAGGTGGGCATGGATCCACTCGGTGAGCCGGGCGTCGTCCTCGGACGTCATGGCCAGCGGGCCGCGCAACAGCCCGGCAAGGGTGCGGCGGAACGTGGAGAGCTCGGCTCGCCCGCCGAGGTGCATACCCGCCAACCGGGACCAGAGCGTGTTCGTCGAGCGCTTCCCGCTCGGCCAGCGGGTCGCCCCGGCCAGGCCGGCATAGATCAGACCCTCGTGCACGGGTAGACCCGCGCCACGGGTGAGGTCCGCGGCCCCGTCGGCGTCGACCCACCAGGAGTACAGGCCTGGGCCGGACAGCTGCGACCGTCCGGCGGCGAGCAGCGCGCCGGGTGTCATCCGGTGGGCCGGGTCGGTAAGCACGGCGACCAGGCGAGCTGCTTCGGCCGGGTTCGCCGGGGGCGACTCGCGGGTGAACGGCCCTTGGTCGCGCTCAGGCGCCTCGACGTCGTCGTCCGCGGTCGTCTCGTCGTCGACGAGGTCCCAACCGGCGACGTCGCTGGCTGGCCCGGCTCCGAGGACGCTCGTGTACCAAGCGATGGTCTCGCCGACACCGGCCGGCGGGACGGGGTTCGTCGGGACCGCGGCGTGGGAACGCAGGGGCGCGTCGAGGGCCGATCGGTAGTGGTCGCCGGCGTGAACCTCGACATGGCGGTCGGCCAGCGGGCCGACAGCGGCAGCGAGCTGCTCCACGACGAACGCGCCCCACGCCGTCCGGTACGAGCGCGGTTGGGCGCCCAGGTACAGGTCGTAGGTCGCGATGACTTCGTCTGGGGCGACCAGGCCCCAGCGGCTGCTCAGGACGAACCATGGCAGGCCCGAGGCTTCTGCGTAGCGGCGGCGTTGCCGGAACAGCGGCGAGACGTAGAGGTCGCGTGCCGGTGCCGAGTGGTCGAGCTTCGTCTTCACGCAGCCAATGAGAGCGATGTCCGCGCTGTGGGTCTGGCTGGTGGTCGCGGGGACGGCGATCTGCGCGGCAGCTTCGACTTCGATGGGCGCGGACGTCACTGTCAGTCGGTAGAGGCCGCGGTCCACGCGATGCAGCGGCGTACCGCCCGGGCTCTTCGGTCCGCCGGTGGCGTTGACGGTCATCCCCTGGATCACCGGCCCGATGGTGCTGTCCCCTCGAGCGGGGTCGAGGCGGTGCACCTCGCGGACCAGGGCGTCGCGCGTGAAGGTCCGGCCGCCGGAGCCGAGGCGGTGGGCGGCGTCCAGTACGAGCTGCCAGGTCGGAAGGTGTGCGGCCATGAGCTCAGCCCCTCTCAGTTCGGCTGTGTTGCGGTGCGTGGAGGTCGTACACCTGGATCGTCGCCCCGTAGGGCTCGCCCGGTCGGACCGTCCGCTTGCTGGCGACCAGGTAGTCGACGCGTTCGTCGTCCGCCTGGGGTGGGTCGAACCGGCCTGGGCGGGTGCCGAGGATCGCGCCCATGGCGTCCAGGGTTGACTTCACCAGGTTGTCGATGTCCCAGGCCTCGTTCACGGTGCTGGGCTGCGGAGTGCGGAAAGCGATCGACACGGCGAACCGGGTGTTGGCGGGCTGGACGCCTCTTGCCTCGAGCTGAGCGGCAACCGCACGGACCCAGGCCGTTGTGGCGCTGGAGCTGAAGGACGACGGTCGCTCGGGGACGTCGAACGCGACGAGGAGCCGCCCCGGCATTAGCGGCTCAGGGAACGGGACGTTCGGCTGGGTCACCCTGCTCTCGGATGGTCCCACCGTCGGGATCGTCGATGGTGCCTTGGCGGCAACCGATGGCACTGCGGGACTGCCTATCTCGGCGTCGAGGGCTGCTGCAATCTCAATGGTCACCGGAGTCAGGATGTAGCCGCTGGCAAGATCGCCGAACACTCGGACACCCTCGGGGTGATGCCGGCTGTACCGGGCGATGTAGGCGCAGACCACGGCGTCGACGCTGTCCTCCACGGCGCGGAGCTGGCTCTTGGTCGAGGCACTGGCCACGGCAGCGCGGATGCTGTGCCAGGCCGGGGAGTGCGCGACGAACAGGGGTGCAGGTGCGGTGGCGAGACTCTCGAGCAGTCCGAGGAGCCGGCCGAGCTCCGCCCGGAGGTGCTCGAGGTCGCGGCCGGGCTTGTCCTTGTAGGTGATCACGCTGGGCAGGTGGAACAGCGAGACGATCGCCGGGTGCGGGTAAACCTCGACGGCGCGCCTCGGCGCAGTCGACGCAGGGTCGACCTCGAGGGCCAGCATGGTCGTAAGGCGCTCGGCCCGAGTGCCGTGGGCGAAGGAAGGGTTCGCCGTGTTCGCCGAGTGGCAGGAGGCGTTGAACCGGCCGAAGTGCCGGCTGATGAGGCGCTCGCAGGGGCGGGCACCCGACGGGTTCCGGACGACGATCGGGGCGTCGATCGCGACGAGCGCCGCCTGGGCGGTCCACGGGCGGAGCCAGTCGAGGATCTCGTCATCGGTGCGGACCTGCCGGGCGTCGAGCAGGTTCCCGGACTCGTCGAGCGCGGCCAGCCCCGTCCAGGCCGTCGTCCCCCACGCCAAATCAACGCCGATGTCGAACATGCGCCGTCCCCACCCCGCCGTCGCGTCCTCATCGACGCGTCATCGAACCGTACCTGCCATCCCTGACAGCAAAGTCGATGAAATCATCAAGAGTGTGGCCACGGACCCTTTCGACGAACTCGCTGCGCTGCCCGGCGTTGCTCAGCGCGGAGGCCTGTCGCCCGCGGGTCTGCCGGAGCGCTACCTCTACTCCGAGGACATGAACTACCGATACGCATTCGGACGCTGGTGGGGCGAGCAAGACCTGGCGGCCACCGCGGTGTGGGTACTCCTGAACCCGGCGACAGGCGACACCGAACAGCGGCGCCGCCCGACCCTCGAACGCTGCATCACCTGGTCCCGCGACGCCGGGCACACCGGAATCGTCATCGTGAACCTGTTCGCCTACCGCGCGACCGACCCGCGGTCCTTGCGCACAGCCGCCGACCCGGTCGGCCCGCACAACGATTCAGCGCTTGCCGCCTTCACGGCGGCCGGCGCCCGGACCCTCGTCGCGTGGGGCGCGCACGGACGCCTGCACCGCCGCTCCAGCCAGGTCGCCTCACTCCTGACCAATCCGACGTGCCTGGGAACGACTCGAGCCGGTGAACCCCGTCATCCGCTCTACGTCCGTGGCGACACCGCGATCACCACCTGGACGGTGCGCTCGACCACCTGAGGAGGGACAACCCCCCAAGTCCCCGGCGCCTGGGCGGATGAGGGTCGGCAGGTCGCTCGTCAGCTCAAGCACCGAGCGCGAGGTGACGTCCGTCGGGTGCCGGCCCTCGCACCTCGTCGATCTACTGCGGTCGCACCTCGTGAACTACTATGGGGATGGAGAACAGCGCGCGTTCTGGGGCGCCTAACTCGCGGATATCCAGCAGGTCACGACACAACCATCTGGCAGCGTGCCCGCACCTCCACTCCTACGCCAGGCGAACTCAAGGCTGGACTCGCTCGCCGACCCCACGATCTCCGCCATGCCGTGGTCTCGACCTGGCTTGCAGTTGGCGCGGATTCCGCGCGAGTAGCGGACTGGGCCAGCAATGGCATTCAGGTCTCGCACCGCGTGTATCCACGTCGTGCAGGATGATGGTCGCCCTCGCGCCAGTCGCTGACCGTATGGCTCAAGTTTGCCGCCCGATGTTAGCAATGCCGGGACGCAGCATGGTCAATGCGTGCATACTCAATGACGCTGAATCGGCCAGATGCAATCGCACCCGTCCCGGTGGACCGAATGCGGACGTGGGGCGAAGAGGACTAGGGGGTCCCAGTGCAGGCGAGCGCGGCGTTGCGCGAGGCTATTCAAAGCCTTCCGAGCCCGGGATCACCTTCTCGGCTGTCCGCGGACGGTGCCGCAGTTGGCTTGTCGTTCCTCGATACCTCACTCAGGCTGAATCACGTCAGGCGCCTCACCGAACGCCTCACCGTCGTAGAGCACAAGGCGGCACGGCGTGTGACCGAAGTCGACGTCAGTTTGCGCCTTCTGAACGCGGGTCAGTTGGAGGCGGCCGAGCTGTATCAGAACCTACGAACTCAAGCCGGCTTTAGGCCGGACGCGCTAGAAGGCGGAGCCGATCGTCCGGAAGTGTGGATCCCCGTGGCACGGCTTTCTCGCCGAAGCGTGTCACCGATCGACGTCTTCGATGCAGGAGGGCAGCGACTACCACGCCTGACCCAGTACGAGAGTTCGAGACTCATGGCGTCAGGCTTGTACAGGCTCTTCCGTGCGATTCTTCTTAGCCACCCACACGCGCGGCAGCCCAACTCGGATCTCAGCCGGTTTCTGTTTCGCAACAACGAGCCGCGATGGCTTCTTCAGTCAGCTCTCGTCACGCTCCTCACGGAGCGCGCCCAACCTGGCCAACGCTATGAACGGGCGGCGACGGAGTTCACTGTGATTGGGAGAGGAGCGGAGCACAAGGCTACGGCCCTCAAGATCCTCGATGAGTATGCTGAAGCACTGCAGGACTACTTCGCCCTCCTGCAAGTCGCGCTCAGCGAGTACCTCTTGGTAGTTGCGCTCGATGGCCGCATCAACGAACATGTGCTCACGTATGAATCGCCCGTGGAAGCGACCGAACCGCGTGCAACGTCCAGGCTGTCGCGGCTTACTCGCTCTAAGTATGTGGTGTCGTATAAGACGCAGATGCCTTCTACACTTCGTTCGTACCACTTCATAGCAGAGGCTGAGCCTGGCATACATATCACTCGACTGGTCCTGAAGAGCGACTCAGATCTTCGCGTCGGCGCCGAGGTCTGCGAGGACCTCAAGTGCCTCGCAGGTGAATTGGATGCGGCGAAACGCAGCCCTAAGGGGCACGGGTACCAGAAGTTGCTTGAACTCGAGGCACAGACCACGCTTCGAAGACTAGCCGACCTTGTGCGCCGCCGGCGCTGGGAGGCCGAGGCCGCACAATCCTCGTTGCCGGCCAGCCGGATTCCTGCATGTGACGACCTGGCCTGGGCAGCCGCGTCGGGCGAAGGTACTACCAACGCTAACGGCGACATTGTCAGTTCGATTCTAGAGCACCCGATCCTGATTGACCCACAAGTTCTTCGGCAGGCGGCTGATGAGATCGTTCAACAGCAGTTGGTCCATGATCTATCTGTGGAAGACGACCCAATCTCCAATCGTGCGCATGCATACTGGCGGCGACTTCACTCGCGGCTGCAGAACACCGCACAGATACAAATGCGGGTGACCTTCATCATTGAGGATGCGACGCCCGCTAGCTTCCGTGACGCCATGACCTACTGCTTGTCATTGGCAGCTATCGTACTCTCGTTAAACTGGGTCATGCTCGGTATTCCGCCCACATCCATGGCTATCCCGATCTCGGAGATGCCTCGCGGTGGCGATACAGATGCGATAATCGCGGTACTGCTTCTGATCCCGGGATTCCTATACGCTCGCCTGAGTTTACCTGATCGTCATTCCATCGCTGGACACCTGCGTGCAGGGCCTCGTTTGGCTGCGAACATGTCGCTGATTACCACTGCTTTCCTGGCGGCGAACATCGCTGCTGGCGTCGACGGAATAGCTCTGCAGGTCGTGTTCATCCTGGCGGAAGTCGTCCCACTAGCCATTGGCCTGGGCCTGATGCTGCTTCTCCGACACTCGGCCTCGCCGGAACGGTCTGGTGCAGCGGGGTTACCTCGCTGGGCGTACAGTGCCAATCAGCTGCCTGGTGACGTAAACCCTCACGTCGTGTTCTTCACATCCGGTGTACTTCCCCGAGGCGACGATGTCTGAAAGCAAACAGGCTGGTGCGCACGATCCGACTCCTGCACTTGCGCTGGCTGATCTAGCGCGTGCTGGCTATCTCAGTATGCGCCAACCGTTCATGCAGGTGGACTTTGAGGTGCATCATCTCAAGGATAGGCCCGGATACTTGGACGATCTCCTTAGGGCGCCGACATTGCGCGGGGACGGGGGAAGTCAATCGCGCGGCAAGCATCGCGACGTCGGGACTTTCATGGAGACCCTTTCTACAAGCAGCTTCGGCGTTGGCCTGGTGGTGGGAACTCGCACGGGCAAGGCCCTCGGGGAATTTGAGTCCAAGCCGCATGATGGCAGCTCGCCGGTGAAGGTGGTGTCCCAGTCGACGCCGGATGGCCTGGTGTTTCTCGGGACAGCCAAACCGAACCTCACATTCCTGTATGAAGCGTCGCGAGTCTTCGAGGGAATCATCGTTCTAGATGATCAGCCCAAGAGGGTCTTCGTGCGTGACGGACTACTCATAAGGAAGGTTGTGGCCTTCATTGCGCAACTTGCGGCGGAAACGGCGCACGCGCCGATCCTGTCGCTCCAGTCGCCCGTCCAGATTCCCTCTGCAAGCTGGGAGGGAGAACCGGGGCGACTGCCGCGGAGCTCGTCGTTGGCGGTGCGATTCGCTATTGCCCTGCAACAGCCCTCAACTCAGCTGCGACTTCGCCTAGGACATTTGGTTGAACGCTACTGTGAGGAGAATGGTCTTGGTCTGTGGCTCTCAGACACTCGGCCGGGATACCGAAGCGGCAACTGGTTCCTCATAAAGGGGCTCGACCGGGCTAAGGCCGCAAAGCACGCCGACCCAACTTTCGACCGGGTCGGAGGGCATGGCCTGGAACTGTGTATGCCTATGACGCTGGTTGGGCCCGCGCGCGTAGGGTCGACAGACGCGGTGCTCAAGTACTTGAGCCGTTTCTCATCGGCGTCGGTTCTGGGATGTTCGATATCATCGTTGGATGACCTGGCGTTTATACACTTACAGCTGGCCGTTCTAGGAGAGCCGGCAAGTGCGCGTGAGCGGCTCTCTCAAAGAGTTGCTGATGCCACTTCCGGTGAGGACAACACGCTCGGGGCGCTGGAGCGCACTTTGGACGTCGTTCTTCAGGGTGACCGGCCATACGCGGATAACGAGGGCGATGCATTGCTCCTGAATAGGGTCGGCGACTATCAGGTTTTAGTCGGGCCCGCAGTCGACCTCGACGTCGCGGGAGGTAAGGTCAGAAAGTTGGGTATCTGGGTCTCGTGGCGCTGGCAGTCGGCGAACGCCGACCTGTTCGCTCCCCTGACAACCTTGAATGACGCGGTGCGTGCGCTGGGCCTGTCGAACGGTGAAGCGCCCAATATCGAGTACTTGGTGTGCCGCCACGTTGGTGACTCGGTACTACGAGCCAAGGGAAAGCTTGCGCTCATGTCTGATCAAGTTGATGCATTGTTCCCGAATACTGCGTATGAACTGGGTGTCTCTCGGTTGTGCGTCAGCTTGGAAGACGCTTGGAGGGCAGCCATCGAGGACGCGGACGTGCCCGGGGTGAGCGATGTGACTGTCTCGTGGCGTGAGTATTGGCTGGGACACTGGACGGCGCCTGCATAGAGGAGGGGCGAGAGTGAACGCACTTCATAAGGTATGTTGGCCCCCGAGTCAATTGTGGGCGCCCGCGGTCTCGAACAGAGAGGCGGCCGCGTGTCCGTGGGTGCATCCGCGCGCGGCGGACGGCGGCGAGTCGTGACCACGACCGACTGCAACGCCGGGGCCGTCACGGTCGCCGATGGGTCCGGCCATCCACAGTAGGCACTGACGCACGACAGTCTTTCGCGGACAGGCCACGGAGACGAGACGCCGGATCTGCGCATCGCTCCTAGTCAGAGCTTGTTTGGTGCCCTGTCTTGAAAATCGTTGATCTTGGTACCAACCTTGATCCGTGGGTTCGAATCCCACGCCCTCCGCTCAACAAATAGTGCCTCTGGCCAGGCAGTTTGTCGAGTTGGGGGTAGCGACGACGTCGTGTCGGCGGCCGGCTTCACTACGGCCTCTGACTCCTCGGCGTCGGATGCTGCGGACAATGCGCGGACACCGTCTCGTCAGACCGTTGCCGGTCCCCGCCACCAGGGCGGTGAATTTCGATGAGCAACCGTGGCGAGTTTCACCGAGCGCCATCAGAACCGGGCGTGCAGGCCGGCGAGCGAGCGGAGGGCCTCGTTCCTCTCGCGGATGCCGTCGTGCTCGGCCAGGTCGGCGGCGATCGCGAGCGGGGAGCCCGCGACGGCGTCCAGGCCGGCGAGTGCCGGGCTCGAGGAGGCGAACGGGACGACGTGGAGGATGACGTTGGCGCGGGAGCGGGCAGCGGGGGACAACAGGTAGTCGTCGACGAGCCCGTCGAGCTCGTCGGGGTGCACGTAACCTTCTGCGACGGCGGCGACGGACATGTTCGACGCGGGGAGCGAGACGCCGCTGAGGTGCACGCGCTGGTCGTCGCGCAGCGCTGGCAGGTCGCGGGGGGAGGCGGCGAACAGTCTCCGCTCGGCTCGGTTGCCCAACGCGCGGACGAGGTGGACCGCGACGTCGTCGGGGTCGTCGGACGAGGTGTGGGAGAGCAATAGCCGCAACCGTGACCGTGCCCGGGACCGCGCCGACGGGCTGAGACCAGCCGAGGCCCCGCCCTCGCCGGCGACGAGGAGCAGATCCCACGCCGACTTCGATGACAGGGGCCGCCCTGGCCCGGCGTGGCGTTCGATGCGGCGCAGGTCGTCCATCTCGAGGACCCACTGGTGCCCGATCTTCTCCGCGGGCAGGCTGCCGTCCCGGATCCGCTGGTGGATGCGCTGCGGGTGGACGCCGAGCATCTCGGCGGCTTCGGCCACACTCATCTGTGCATTGGCCATGTCGGCACCTCCCCGGACGTCGTTGCGGGTTGCGGGAAGTCTATAGATCTTTATAGAGATCCGGCAATGGTCCGACCGGTGGCGCCCCGAGCGGGTCGAGCATGCCGCGTCCGCGCGCCGTCCTCGCGGCAGCCCAGGCTTCGTGTGCGGAATCGTCTCCGGACGTGCCCTCGCTGGCGTAGAAGATCGGCGAGGTGCTGGACGTGCGCCGTCCTTGTGGAGTCTCGAGGCGGCGTTCGACGGGATCCTGGTCGGCGCATCGGCGTAGTGGTTCCGCGTCGACGCCGGTGGGGTTCGTCGATGGCGCGGGTTTTTTCAACGGGTGCGTGTCTTGCTGCGGAGCGAGGTGGCCTTCGCGGCGCTGTCGAGTTCCTGGCGGAATGCGACGTGCCGTGGGTAGCGGGCGCGGACTTCTGACATGTAGGCGGCGCCTTGGTCCGGGGATCGGGTCGTGAGGGCTTCGGCGTGGGCGAACGTGAGGGCGGCGGCTCGGGAGTAGGCGCTGCGGTGCTTGTTCGACACGATGGCGTCGATCCGTGCGTCGGTGACGCGTTGTGCGATGTCGATCAGGTCGGTCGGCTGCGACGCGGTGGCGAGCCGGGTCGTGAGAGCTTCGGTGAGGAGCGCGGTCAGGGTGGGCCGCTCGCGGGCGGGTGTGCTTGCCCGGCCGGTCGTCCACGGGTTGTCGTTGTCCGGCGTGCTGGTCCGGAAGAGCCGCTCGTGGTCCTGGGTGTCGTGCAGGGTGTCGATCGCGGTGAATGTCGCGCGCAGCAGGCCGTCCCGCGGGATGGCGGTGGCGGCGGCCCACAGACAGGGCAGGACCACCGGGCCCGGATGTGCCAGCCGTGACCAGCCGAGGGGTTCGGATGCGGTGAGCGCCGCGACCGCGGGGTCGAGGAGGCCTGCGAGCAGCAGCACTTCGCAGCCGAGGCGGTCCGGTCCGGCACCTGTTCGGGTGGCGGCGTCCAGGACCTGCGCGGCTTCGACCGTCAGGGCGTCGTCGAGCAGTTGGGCGGTGCGCGCGTCGTCGACCATGGCGATCAGCCGGTCGTGGCTCGGGAGCGCGCGCCAGGCATCCTGTCGGGCGCGGACGGCGCCGGGCAGGTCGTTTGTGGCGGCGCACAGGTCCGCGAGGCGGTCGTTGAGCCCGGCCAGGAGGCCCGGCTCCAGACCGGGCAGCGTGACTGCCTCGCGGGCGGCGTCGGCCGCGTCGCCCGGGCGACCGGCGGCGGCCAGGGCGTCGACGCGGATCCGGCTGATCCCGCCCTGGTGGGGTCCGGGTCTGCGGGCCAGGTCGGCGAGCGTGTCGAGACCGTGGTGCAGGTGGGCGGCCTCGGCGAGCAGCCGGACGCGTTCCCGGGCCGGTGGCCCGTCAGCGCCGCCGACGAGCTGGTCGATCCAGGCGGGCAGGAAGCCGGCGAGGTCCGGCAGCGGAACCGGGCGGGTGTCGGTGACCTGGGCCAGGCTCAGGGGTTCGGGACTCCACGGCAGCGTCGACCAGGCGACGCCGAGTGCGTTCGCGCGGGCCGCTGCCGGGGTCGTCTCGTACACGCAGCGCACGTAGCGGGCGAGGGCTTCGGGGACGTCGGTGGCCTCCAAGGACCAGATGTCCAGCGTGATCTCGGCCAGGGTTTCGGGCAGTCCCGGTGGGTCAGGCCGGAACAGGTCGAGCAGCAGGTCGTACACCTCGCGTGAGTGCTGCGCATCGGCGGTGAGGAAGACCTCGGAGGCCTCGGCGAACAGGGCGTCGGCATCGGCCACCCAGGCCGGGACAGGCTGCGCGTCGTCCCAGCCGTACCGCCCCTGCCAACCGTCGTCCCAGCCTTCCTCGGGGTCGTCGTAGTCCCCCGCTGCGACCCGGGCCGCGAAGTCGCGCACCCGCTGCGGCAGCCCGTCGTCCACCTCACGGTGTTCGGGCCGGGCCGTTGCCGGGCCCGTCAGATCTGTCGGGTCCGTCGGGTCAGGGAAGATCGCGAGGAACGCCGCGCGCTCTGAGGTGGGGAGCCGTTCGGCGTGCGCGAGGAGCAGCCGGGTCAGGTCGTCCCGGGAGAGCGGGGCCAGACGGGACCGCAGGTCGGCCACGAAAGCCCCGAGCGTTAGGCCCCGCCCGCTGCTCATGAGCTCTCGTCCGGCTGGACGAGGCGCAGCGCCGGGCGTGACGTGCGCTCGCGGAGATGGGCCTGCAGCGCACGATCCGGGAAGACGTGGGTCTTGTGCAGCGGCCCGCACGGGGTGTGGGCCAGGCGCACGGCGAGCGCAGTCAGGCCTGCAGGCCCTGCACCGTCGCGGTGGGCGTCGGCGAGGAAGCTGAACTCGGTGAGCATCCCGATGGTGCTGCGGTTCGCCGTCTTGGCCAGCACACAGGTATCCATCGCGTGGATCTCGGCCTCGATGAACTGCGTCGGCGCGGCGTGCGCGGCCAGGACCGCAGCGAGGGCGCCGGGGAACCTCGCGCACAGGGCGCGAGCCGGGGCCAGGGGCAGCAGGACCGGCAGCAGGGTGGCCTCGTTGACGAACAGTGCGACCGGCGACCGCCACCGCAGGACGGTCGCGTACCAGGCGCCGAGCGATGTCGTCGACGGCGGTGCCTCACCGGCCGCGGGCGGTCCGAGCTTCGCCAGCAACCTCGCCGTGGCGTGGACGACGAACACGACACCTCCGCAGATCCGTCCTGGCCGGCCGCGGGCGACGCTACCGTTTGCGAGTGACCTCGCCGCGGCTCGACGAGTTGCACCGGATGCTCGACCGTGAACGGGAACGGCCGCTGGGCGGGCTCCGCGACCGGTCGAACCGTGTTCTGGCGCCGGTCAGCGAAGGCCTCCATGCAGCCGGTGACAACCTGCTGCGCAAGGCGGTGCGGGCCCTGTCCTCGGGCGACGTAGACCGGGCCCGACGGTACGTCGAGCGGGCCGTGGACCTGCCGTTCGACGAGCACGAGCGGATCGGACCCGCCTGGTTCTCGGCCTCGATGCTGCTCTTCACCGCCATCTCCGACCGACTCGACGTCACCCCCGAGGGCGACGACTCCTGGCTCACCGCGGCCGAGCAGGTCCAGCAACGCTGCGACCCGGCGGCGGAACCGGCCCTGCTCGGTGCCCTGGCCGCGATCGCCCACGACGCCGAGCTGTCACGGTCCGAGCTGCGGCGATGCCGCCGTCTCGTCGGGGCTATTCCGGCCGACGCCTGGAACGAGCACGAGCCTGTGGATCGCCAGGACCGGCTCAACGCCATCCTGGCCGTCGTCGCCGCGACGGTCGACTACCGGCGCCAAGCCGCCGTTCGCTGACCGGGCCTGACGGAGAACGTTCGTCGGCCTGGGGAGGACGCCGTTCCTCTATGCGTTGCTTATGCAACGCATAGAGGAACCAATGGCGGGAGGCGGTCCTGTCGTCCCCGGACGATGAGGCGTAGTTGTCCGACCCCGAGGGCTCGAGGAGTTGTGGCCGACTCGGAGGTGGTGCCATCGGCCGAGGCTGCAGACACGGTCGGTGTCAGCCAGCAGGAGGTGCGCCGCGCCCTGGATCGCGCGGCGTGGGTCCTGGTCAGCAGGCAGATGGTCATGCTGCACGCGGCGACAGGGCGGCGAAGGGGTCGCGTGCGCGGCCCTACGGTAGCGACGTGCATCCACAATCACGAACGACTGACTGCTCAAACAGACGTATGACATAAATAACGGTCACTAAGCTACGATGACTGCTCATGGAGCTCTCGAGGCCGATGCGGGTCGTCACCGCCGCGCTGGACGGCGACCTCCTCGCCGTGCTTGCGGGGGCCGATCACGCGTTTACCGGCCGGCAGCTGGCGCGTCTGGCAGGTGCGAGCAGCGAGGGGGCCCGCCGGGCGTTGGCTCGGCTCGTGGAGCAGGGCATCGTCCTGCGGGAGCCGGCGGGGGCCGCGCAGATGTACAGGCTCAACCGTGAGCACCTGGCTGCGACCGCCGTTCTGGCTCTGGCGCATCTGCGGTTCGCGCTGCTGGACCGGCTCAGAGGCGTCCTGGGCTCGTGGGAACGTGCTCCTGCGTATGCGGCGCTGTTCGGTTCCGCGGCCCGCGGTGAGGAACGGGCCGACAGTGACCTGGACATCCTCGTGGTCCGACCCGGTGGCCTCGCGACTGATGACCCGAGGTGGCGGGGCCAGATCGCGGACCTCGAGCGTGACGTCGCCCGGTGGACCGGGAACGACACCCGCGTCCTCGAAGTCGGCGTGAGCGACGCAGCGAACGCCGAGGAGGAGTCCGTCATTGACGACGTCCTGCGTGACGGGATCCCCCTGGCCGGCGATGTCGCGGCCCTGCGCCGACTGCGTGTCCGGCACCGTCGGACCCGGTCGCTACCCTCCGTCCGGTGAGCCCGAACCGCCGCGCAGACGCCGGCTACGCCGTAGGGCGTCGCGCCAAGGCGGTGCAGTTCATGACCGCCGCCGACGAAATCATGGACCTGGCCGACGATGCGGCAGACATCGGCGACGCCTACGTCACCCTCTGCGTCCATGCCGGCATCGCGGCAGCGGACGCCATCACCGCTCACCGGCTCGAGCTCCACCACTCCGGGGACAACCACGCCGAGGCTGTCGCGCTGCTGCGCCAGGTCCGACCCGACGGTGCAGAGCTGGCCGCGCACCTTGCTGCACTGCTCGGGCTGAAGACGAAAGCCGGATACACCCACCGACCCGTCTCTGGTCAGGAACGCGTCCAGGCCGGACGACGAGCCCACGCTCTCGTCGACTCGGCCAGGGGCCTACGCCTGGCCTGACCGCGGGACCGCGTCTGCGCACCAGCGAGTGCGTCAGCGAACCCGCGAACCGATACTCGCGAAACCGGCGCAGCGTGGCTGGACATGTCCCGCCCGCCACGGCAGGCAACGACGCGCGACAGTCCTTCGCGGACAGGCCACGGAGACGAGACGCCGGATCTGCGCATCGCCCCTGGTCAGAGCTGGTTTGGTGGTCTGTCTTGAAAACCGTCAGGGCGGTACCCAACCCGTCCTCAGGGGTTCGAATCCCTTGCCCTCCGCTCAAAACACGTCGTGCCTCTGAACAGGCAACGTGTCGAAGAAGGCGTAGCGGCTACGTCGTGCCGGTGGTCGGCTCAACTGCGGCCGCGTCGGCCGCACCGATCGGCACAGGAGACTGTCCAGCGGCAGTGGGCGACCTGCGGCTGGTGTGGGCCCGCCGGCTGTGTCGGCGAGGGTGGTTGCCCGGACCGATGAGTTCGGGCCGCCGGAGCCGTCTACCGTGCGGGGTCAAGGTCTCTTGGAGGTGTCGGACGTGCGCAAGGTGGTTCTGTACGAGCTGTTGTCCCTCGATGGCGTCGCGGACGAGCCCGATCGGTTCTTCGCCGACTGGGACGACGCGATGGATGCCAACCTTGCGGCCGTCATCGCGACGCAGGACGCGGTCATCCTCGGTCGGCGCAGCTACGACGAGTGGGCCGGGTACTGGCCCAGCAGCGACATCGAGCCGTTCGCGACCTTCATCAACGGAGCAGCGAAGTACGTCGCGACGTCGACTCCGTTGGAGCCGAAATGGGCGAACACGGAAGTCATCGACGGCGACCTTGTCGAGTTCGTGCGTGATCTGAAAGGCGAGGCTGGAGCCGACATCGGCGTGCACGCGAGCATCGAGGTCGCGAAGGCGCTGCTCGTTGCGGGCGTCGTCGACGAGCTGAGGCTGGTGATCGCACCGACCATCGCGGGCACCGGACGCAGGCTCCTCGACGGCGTACCTGCGACACGGCTGGCATCCGTCCGAAGTACGGTCTCACCGACGGGTTCCGTGCTCGCGGACTACCGCGTCATTGGGTGAGCGGGCAGCCACTCACGTACATCGGCTGCCACGTGCATGAGAGTGGTCCGGGCGCGGCTCAGAGGTGGGGTACCCCGGTCTTGCAGAGGTGCACCGGGCCGGGGACCGCGTGGTGGCGGGCGGCAGTGCAGTGCACGTGGACCACGCCTTCGCGGCGGGACAGCGCGGGCTTGCGCCCCCCGGTGCTGCCCCACCCGGGAACCCTGGCCGGCCACAGCCGGCCGTTGTCGATCTCCAGACGGGGCACCTGCTCGACCGCCCGCCAGCGCGGTGTCCAGGAGGGGTGGACGACGGGTGGGCTCGGTGGATCGCCGTCCTCCAGCAGGTCGACGCCGGAAGGGGCGAGGACCAGCCCGCCCTCGACCGCTGCGGCCTCGCTCGTCATCCAGCGCAGGGCGATCCGGGCGGTGACGGCGTGCTCCTCGCCGCCACCGCCGATGTCGCTGTGCGCGCCCCGGAACCAGACCTCCAGCACGTCCTGGTCGAGGATCCGCTGCCGCGCCTCAGGATCCAGCCGGGACATCGCCCGGCCCGGTTCCCGGTCGACGTCGAGACCGCCCCAGGTGGTGGGGGTGAACCAGGCCCGGCGCTCGTCCAGGGCCAGTGCATGCCGGACGTGACGGACATCCGGGTTGTGCCGCAGGTGCGGCAGCCTCACCGGCAGCAGGCCGCCGTACGACTTGACGGTGTCCCACACGCCGAGGAAGTGCACCGGGCAGTTCTGGTTGAGGCCTTTGAGCGCCTCGATCCGTGCGGCGCCCCTGCCGTCAGGACGCATCTGCCGGAACACCGTCCAGGCCTGTTCGAACCGCACGCCGCCGTCGTCCCCGGGCCTGGGCAGGCCGCACCGGTACAGCAGCCCGGCGAGTGCCCGGACGGTGAACGCGCCCCGGCTGAAGCCGAACAGGAACACCCGGTCCCCGGGGGAGTACTGCTGGGCGAGCGCCAGGTACAGCTGGCCGACGTTCTCCTTCAGGCCGTAGCCGGTCGCCTGCGCGCGCAACCGGTCCCAGCCGGCGCGGAACCCCGTGCCGGGCGCGGTCTCCTGGACGAGCAGCGCGTCACGGTCGGCGGCGCTCTGCAGCCAGTCGACGGCACCGGCCGGGTCCTCCGCGGTCCCGATGCCCTGGTCGTAGATGGCGATCTGGCGATCGCAGTCCAGGGTCAGCAGGCCGATCAGGGCGCTGACGTTGCTGGCTTTGTGGTGCAGGGAGTTCCCGGTCCCGTCCGAGCAGACCACGAGCGTGCGGGCCATGGTGTCCTCTCGATCGTCGTCCTGCCGGCTGGGCTCGAGATCATAGGGCGAGCGACCGGCCGCATCTCAGGCGCGGGTCGGATGCTGCTGCGTTGGCCGAGGGTTCGACACGGGGCCTCTCGGGGTCAGTCTCTCCTCTCCCGTGCCGACCATCCGGCACGCTCTGCGATGGCGGCGAGGTCGTCAGGGCCGGCGGCGGCCGCGGCGGGGTCCTCGGGCCAGCCTTCGACCTGTTCGCGCGCCCAGTCCGCCCAGCGGCCGACCATGGCGTAGTACTCGGTGAAGAAGGCGCCGGCGAGCATCGCCTGGGCCGCCCGGTGCTGGAACGGACCCTCCCCGGCGGCGTACTGCTGCGCGGCGGCGAGATTCTCGACGTTGCGCTCCTCGGCCCAGGTGCGCGCAGCGGCGATGGTACGCAGGGCATCGTTCCGTGTTCCGTGTTCGGCGAAGCTCAGCTTCACCAGCTGCTCGAACTCCAGGACAGGACCTTCGCCCGGCTCCTGGAGCCACTCGGCGAGTGCTCGTCGTCCGGCGTCGGTGATCGAGTACACCGTGCGTGGTCGACGACCGACGGTCTCGTCCACCGCCTCGGCGAGTCCTCGGGCGACCAGCTTCTTGGGCTCCTCGTACAGCTTGCTCTGGGCCCGCGGCCAGACCCGGCCCAGAGTGCGGTCCATCTGGCGGGTCAGCTCGTAGGTGCTCCACGGCTGCACGGCCAGCAGGCCGAGGACGGCGTAGGTGGTCGCGGTCAGGCGAGGAGGAGTTGACACATAGTCTCCTTGGGATGATTCTGGTTACTCCCATAGAGACTACCCGGTTGGAGGAACTGTGACGACGATCGAGACACCGGTCGACGAGTCGAACGCCGACCAGGCCCGGGCCTGGGACGGCGGGGAGGGCGCCTGCTGGGCCGTCCACCACGAGATCCTCGAGTCCTGCCTCGCCCGCTACGACCCGGCGTTCATGGCCGCCGCGGACATCTCCTCGTCGGACCGGGTGCTCGACATCGGGTGCGGAACAGGCGTCTCGACGAGGGGCGCCGCTCGCGCCGCGAGTGCGGGACACGCGCTCGGCGTCGATCTGTCCTCGCGGATGATCGACGTCGCCCGCAGCATCGCCGACGACGAAGGCCTGAGGAACGTCTCCTTCGCCCGGGCCGACGCCCAGGTGCACCCGTTCGCGACGGACGCCTACGACGTGGTCATCAGTCGCACCGGCGCCATGTTCTTCGGCGACCCGACCAAGGCCTTCACCAACCTGAGGCGAAGCCTGCGACCCGGTGGCCGGCTGGCGCTGCTGACCTGGCAACCCCCCGACCGTCAGGAGTGGATCAACGCGTTCTCCCTGGCGCTGGCCGGACGCACCCCGCCCGCTCCGGCGCCTGGAGCCGCCGGGCCGTTCGCCCTGAGCGACCCCGACCATGTGCGTGCTCTCCTCGAGCAGGCGGGATTCACCGAGATCGGTCTCGCCGGGTTCGCGGAGACCACCAGCTACGGGCGGACGGTCCGGGAGGCCCACGCCCTCGTCGTCGGCCTGCTCGGCTGGATGCTCGAGGGGCACGAACCGGGACGTCGTGACGCCGCCGTGGAGGCCCTGCGCACCACGCTCGCCGCGCACCAGACCGACGACGGCGTCCGCTTCGGCTTTGCCGCCTGGGTCGTCACCGCCCGTCGTCCCCGGCAGAGATGAGGGGACCTGCGAGATCCCCGGTGTCAGCCGGAGGCGGCGCTTCCAGGGTGGCTGCGCACATCGCGTCGCCGATCCAGTGCTCGTACTGCTCACCGCTCCAGCCGCGCGAGCCGGTCAGCAGGTGCCATACCTGCACGCTGTTCAGGGTCCAGATGCGATCTCGGGCCTGCTCGACGGTGACGCCGGGTGCCAGTGCGTCCAGGGCGGCGAGCCGCTGGGCGACCATGGTGGTGCCCGCGAGCCGTTCGCCGTCGGTCACGCGCTGCTGGGCGACGAGGTCCTCCTCGCCGGCTGCCGCCCCCGCGGTGACCTGCAGCATGAGTGGTCCCACCCGGTCGAGCAGCTCGCGGCCGAGGCGGGCGTAGCCCTGCAGGAACTCCCGGGCGTCCGGCGTCTCGTACAGGGCGCGCACGTCAGGTCGCTCCGACAGCGGGACCGCCGCGTACTCGACCGCCCTCGGCTGGCAGGCGCAGCTCGTGTCGTACCCGCTGTACCGCGCTGTGGCCCCGGCGGCCTTCGCTGCCTATCACCAGCAGTACAACGAAGCCATCCCCGTCGTCGTCATCGCGCCGGGCTTCCTGACCTTCCTGGCCGGTGCGGCGTTCTACTGGACGCGACCCGCCTCCACACCACGCCCGGTCGCCGCGCTCGTCAGCGTCGCCGGCCTCACCTCGCTGCTGTCGACGGTGCTGTGGGCCGTCCCGCTGCACGACCGCCTCGACGATGTCGGCCGGTCCGCAGCGACCATCGACGGCCTCCTCGACGCCAACCTGCTGCGCACGGCCGCACTGAGCGCCGCCACCGTGGCGTTGCTGTGGTGCCAGGTGCGCTCCGGTCGAGAGGCCTGACCTCGTCACTGCTCGTTCCGCACGACTCGAACGCCGTGCGGCGTTCTTGCCCCGGCTTCGTAGGAGCCATCCCATGAGCTATGCCGTCATCGAGAACCCCGTCACCGGCGAGCGCGCCCTCAGGCGCCACGCACCCAGCGACGGTTCGCCGCTGGTCGCCGACCTGTACGCCCGCCCGGGCGCCGCGGTCGTGGGCGAGCACGTCCATCCGCACGCCCGTGAGACCTTCACCGTCGTCCGCGGCACCCTGGGCGTCCGGGTCGGCGGGGTCGAGAGCCACGCCGTCCCCGGCACGCGGGTGGTGGTCCCGCCCGGCACCCCCCACGACTGGTGGACCGTCGGCGACGAGACCGCGTTCGTCATCGTCGAGGTCGACCCCGGTCACCGCTTCGAAGCCATGATCCGCAACCTGTTCGGCCTGGCGGCTGACGGTCGCGCCGACTCCGCCGGGCGCCCGGGCCTGCTGCAGGCGGCCCTGCTCGCCCGCGAGTTCGACGACACCATCCGTTTCACGAGCCCGCCGCGAGCGGTGCAGCGACCGTTGTTCGCAGCCCTCGCCCCCATCGCCCGAATGCGCGGGTTGCAGGGGCGGTACGAGAAGTACGAGCAGCACACCGGAGCCACGGTCGAGGAGCTGGAGACCATCCCGCCCGAGATCGCCGTTCTTCTGCCCGCGCTGACCCCGGACCACCGCGGCTGACCGCGGGGGCCCTCAGGGTCGGGCGGAGCCGTACCACCGCAGCACCCGCAGCGCGCGCAACGTGTTCCAGCGGCTGGGCCTCCCGTCGCCGTCCTCGAGCTCGAAGTGCACGAGCCCGGGGTAGGTGTTCTCCAGGAGCCAGGTCCCGTCGGGCTGCTGCGTGTCGCGGACGTGCTGCACCGCGTCCGCGAGCCGTGGGTCCGGGGTGCCCCCGACGGCCCGGAAGTACTCGAGCCCCCGCAGGACGTCGTAGTGCCACTGCGGGGGGAACGAGAACCGCAGCCAGTCGGGGTCGACGGTCGCCCCGGTGCTCGCGCGACGGAAGAGGCTGCGCGTGAGCAGGTACTCCTCGCCGCGTCGCCGTGCCTGCGCGACCGGACGGGCGCCGCCTGCGCGTTCGTACTCGAGCAGGCCCTCGAGCACGCAGAGCGTCGAGTGGAAGGACGACCTGACGGACCCGTTCTCCGCCTCGCAGTTCCAGCCGCCGTCCTCGAGCTGCTCGCCGAGCAGCCGGGCGACGATGCCGTCGACGTCCTCGCCGAAGTAGGCGCCGATCGTCGCGGTCCCGCCGTTGATGCACGGCTCGACCTCACCGGCGAAGAACGGCTCACCGGCGTACTCCCACCGGCAGTGCTCCCGGACGCCGGCCACGGCCGCGCGCACGGCCGGATGGTCCGGCTCGACGCCGAGCTCGCGCAGCAGCCGCAGGGTCGGCAGCGTCGAGGTCCACGGCTGGCCCTCGGGGTCGCCCACGACCGGCTGCGCCGGCCGCCAGTCCTTGCCGGGGAAGCATGCCCCGCCGGCCCACTGCCCGCCGTCCTGCAGGTCGAGAAGCCGCTTGCCCCAACCGGTCTCGGCCACCCGGGCCCGCTCCGCGGCCACCTCGGCGGGCGGCGCGTCGGTGAGGTCGCGGAGCACCTGCCACCGGACGGCCGGGTCGGCGTCCAGCAGCCACGCCACGACATCGCTCATCGTCTCCTCCAGGCTCACCTCGGGGACCTCGGCGCTGGACGCTAGCCAGGATTCCGGACGGAAGCCGTCCTGGTTCGAGACGCCCCGCCGGTCAGAGGTTCGACAGCGCGGCGGAGTAGATCTTCGGGATGTCGGCGGGCGTGGCGGCGACGTAGCTGGCCCCCTTGGTCGCGCGCGCGATCTCGGCGAGGCTCTCGGCGTCGGCATCGGGGCCGTAGGCGATCGTGATGACGCGGATCTCCCGGCCGCCCGAGATGCTCTTGATGAGCTTGAGCAGGCCTGGCAGCTGGAGGCCGCCGTCGGCGTCGTTCCTGCCGTCGGTGAGGACGACGACGGCGTTGATACGGTCGTCGCGGTAGCGGTCGAGGACGCTCTGGTACGCCGCTGCGACGCTGTTGTACAGGCCGGTGTCGCCGTTCGGCCGCAGGTCGCGCAGGGCCGCGGCGATCGCCTTCCGGCGGACTTGGTCACCCACCGCGCCGTCCATCGGGCCGACCGGGACGAGCTCCTCCGAGTCCTGCACGCCGCGGACGCCGCCGGAGAACGTCCACAGGCCGACCTCGTCGTGGTCGGTGAACAGCCCGAGCGACGCCTCGGACGCCTCCACGGCGGCGTCCAGCCTGGTCTTCGACGACCCCGGGACCGGCTCCGCCATCGACCCGGACACGTCGACGAGGCTGATCACGTTGGCGGTCTTGCGCAGCTCGGCCCAGCTGTCGAGGATCTCGCCGGTGATCCGCGGGGACGGCGGCGTGAGCACCCGCCGCGGCTGGTCGGGGATGACGCCCTGCGCCAGGCCGTCGTCGCCGGGCCGGCCGGCGGCGTCGCGGAAGTGGTTGTCCTGCCACTGCTTCTGGACACCCGGACTGAGCAGGTACGCCAGGAACGCGTCGGCGGCCTGCCGTTTCGCCGGTGTCACCCAGGGAGCGCTGAGGAGCGCGTACGGGTGGTCCGCGACGAAGGTGCCCTCCTTCGGGTACACCGCGACCAGCGGCACCTGCGGTGCCGGGTGCTTGCCCGCCAGGGCGGGGTCCCCCGTCGGGTTGCCCTCGTTGTACGACGGGACGAGGTTCTCCTCGGTGACCAGGGCGGAGATGTACTGCAGCGCCTTGCCCTTGTCGTCGGCGCGCAGCCAGTCGGACTGGAACGACGCCGTCGTGTCGCCGTACCGGACGACGGACTGCTCGACCCCGGCGACGAACCGGCGGGTGGTGGCGGCGGAGATGTCCTTCGAGCGCAGCCCCGACATCCGCCCGACGGCCGCGTAGTACGTGGCGACGGTGCCCTCGAGGCCGGCGTGGGAGAAGTTCGGGTTGGTCTTGCCCAGGCTGAACCGGCCCCACTCCGGGTGCCCGTAGGCGCCCCAGCCCTTGCGCGACGACGCGAGCGTGAGCAGGTCCGCCCACCCGATCGGCTTCTCCGGCCAGCCGAGCGCCGTCGCCATCGGGCGGGGCATGGCGACGACCATGGGGGACGACGCCAGGTGCGGCACGTCGTCCGGCGTCGGGATGAGGCTCGAGCGCTGCGCCTTGACGAGCCGGTCCTCCAGCAGCGGCAGCCAGATCGAGCCCGTCGGCGACCAGACGTCCGGGCGCTCGCCGTCCCGCTCGGGCCAGCCCGCGGCGAGCGCGGTGGCCGCGGCACCGGACGACTTGGGGACCACGGTGACCTGCACGCAGCGACCGGCCCCGTCCTTGCCGGACCGGGAGAACTCCTCGCCGAAGCGGGTCATCAGGGCGGCCTTGTCCGCCGACGCGGCGACGACGAGCGGCGTCGCCGGAGTGCTGCACCGGGCGGCCGCCAGGGCGGCCGGGACGGCGGTGGCGTCGTCGCCCCCGTGCCGCGTCACGACGACGGCCGCGGCGGCACCGAGGGCGGCGACGAGCGCGGCCGCGGTCAGGACCCTGGTACGACGCCGCCGGCGGCGTCGGTGCTCGGCTACGGCCGCCAGGAACTCCGGCGGCGCGACGAACTGCGGCATGCCCCACTCCCCGATGAGCACGATCCACGAGGACCGTGCGGCACGAAGCATGCCCGGATCATGGCGTCGGCGAAAGGCCGGATTCGTACCGTGTCCGGCCTGTCACGATCAGGTCCCGACCGGTGCTGCACTGGGGGCCGGCAGCAGCGCAGGAGGGGGGCTGGCTGCAGGGTCCGCCCCCGTCCGCGCGCCTAGGGTGTTCGTCGTGCCTCTGATCGTCACCGACGCGCTCACGATGCGTTTCGGCTCCATCACCGCGCTCGACGCCCTCACCCTGGACGTCGAGCCCGGTGTCGTCGGGCTCGTGGGCGCCAACGGCGCGGGCAAGTCCACGCTCATCAAGATCCTGCTCGGTCTGCTCCCGGCGACCGAAGGGCGTGCCGAGGTGCTCGGGCTCGACGTCCGCGAGGCCGGCGAGGCCATCCGGGAGCGCGTCGGGTACATGCCGGAGCACGACTGCCTGCCAGCCGACACCACGGCGACGGAGTTCGTCGTCCACATGGCGCGGATGTCCGGGCTCCCGGCGACCGCCGCCCGCGAACGCACCGCCGACGTCCTGCGGCACGTCGGCCTCTACGAGGAGCGCTACCGCTCGATCGGCGGCTACTCCACCGGTATGCGGCAGCGGGTCAAGCTCGCGCAGGCGCTCGTCCACGACCCGCAGCTCGTGCTCCTCGACGAGCCGACGAACGGCCTCGACCCCGCGGGCCGCGACGAGATGCTCGGGCTGATCCGCCGGGTGGGCAGCGACTTCGGCATCTCCGTGCTCGTCACCTCGCACCTGCTCGGTGAGCTCGAGCGGATCTGCGACCACGTCGTCGTGATCGACGGCGGGCGCCTCCTGCGGTCGTCGTCCACGGCCGACGTCACCGGGGTGAGCGGGGTGCTCGTCGTCGAGGTGGACGACCGGGCCGGCGACGTCGCCCGGCTGCTGCGCGAGGGCGGCCTCGACGTCCGCCCGGCGGGCCGCCTGCTCGAGGTCGTGCTGGACGGCGAGGGCACCTTCGACGCCGTCCGGGACGCCGTCGCCGGGCTCGGGCTCGGCCTCGTGCGCATGGAGCGCCGTCGGCACCGCATGGCCGAGCTCTTCGAGACGCCGCGCGAGGAGGCGCACGATGTCGACGTCCCCTGACGGCCGGACGGCGTCCGCGCCGCCCGGCGGCGGTGTCATCCACGACATCGGCTACCGGCACTACGAGGGTGCGCGCCTGGGTCGCGCCGCGATCGTCCGGGCGCTGTACGTCGACAGCCTGCGCAGTGCCTTCGGTCTGGGGCGGTCGGCGAAGAGCAAGGTGATGCCGTTCCTGCTGCTCGCGGCGATCGCCTTCCCGGCCTTCGTCGTGGCCATCGTCATCAACGTGACCGGCCAGGACGAGTTCCCGTTCGAGCTCACGTCGTACGCGTTCCTGCTCTACGTCCCGCTCTCGCTCTACGTCGCCGGGCAGGCTCCCGCGAGCGTCAGCAGGGACCTGCGGTTCCGGGTGGTGTCGCTGTACTTCTCGCGGCAGCTGCTGCGGCAGGACTACGTCGCCGCGAAGTACGCGGCCCTGTCCACCGCGGTCCTCGGCCTCCTCGCGCTGCCGCTGCTGCTGCTCGGCGCCGGAGGGCTGCTCGCCGGTTTCCCGGCGTCCGACACGCTCGCGCAGCTCGGCCAGGGGCTGGTCGGCGCGGCGGTCACGGCGCCGGTGATGGCCGGTGTCGGCCTGCTGCTGGCGTCCGTCACCCCGCGTCGCGGGCTCGGGGTCGCGGCCGTCATCGCGTTCTTCGTCGTCGTCACCGGTGTCCAGAACGCGCTCCAGGGCCTCGCGGTCACGCAGGGCCGCGACGACCTGGCGACGTGGACGACCCTCGCCGCGCCGATCTCGACGGTGGACACGATGATCGCGTGGCTCTTCGGCACCGAGCCGACGGCGAGTGTGGTGCTGCCGGACGGCGCGCAGGGGCTGGCCTGGGTCGCCGCGGCCGCGGCGCTCGTCGTCGTCCCGTACCTGCTCCTGCTGGTCCGGTACCGCACGGTGTCCGTCTCATGAGCACCGTCGTCATCGACCAGGTCTCGCGCTGGTTCGGCAACGTGGTCGCCGTCAACGACGTGAGCATGACGATCGGCCCGGGCGTCACCGGGCTGCTCGGACCCAACGGTGCGGGCAAGTCGACGCTCATCGCGATGATGGCCGGCTTCCTCGCGCCCTCGGCCGGCAGCGTGACGATCGACGGCGAGCCGACGTGGCGCAACGAGCAGATCTACCGTCGCCTGGGCCTGGTGCCCGAGCGCGAGGGTATGTACGACGTCGTCACCGGCCGCGAGCTCGTGCTCGCGAACGCGCGGCTGCACCTGCTGCCCGACCCCGAGTCGGCGGCAGCCCGCGCGGTGGCGACGGTCGACATGGAGGCGGCGCAGGACCGCGAGATCTCGACGTACTCCAAGGGCATGAAGCAGCGCATCAAGATGGCGACCGCGCTCGTGCACGACCCGTCGGTCCTGCTGCTCGACGAGCCGTTCAACGGCATGGACCCGCGCCAGCGGCTGCACCTCATGGAGCTGCTGCACCGGATGGCGGACGACGGACGCACGGTCCTGTTCTCCTCGCACATCCTCGAGGAGGTCGAGCAGCTCGCCGGCAGCATCGAGGTGATGGTCGCGGGACGGCACGCGGCGTCCGGCGACTTCCGGGAGATCCGCCGTCTCATGACCGAACGGCCGCACCAGTACACGATCAGGTCCAGCGACGACCGGGCGCTCGCCGCCGCGTTGATCGCGCACGGGTCGACGTCCGGGGTCGAGCTGCGCGAGGCCGCGCTGCACGTCCGGGCCGCCGACCGCGCGGCCTTCGTGCACGTGCTGCCCCTGCTCGCCCGGCACCACGACGTGCGCCTGTACGAGGTGGCACCGGCCGACGAGTCGCTCGAGAGCGTCTTCTCCTACCTGGTGGAGCGATGAACGCCACTGTCGCCCGGCTGACCGTCCGCGGGCTCCTCGGCCGCCGCCGTGCCCTGCTGCTGCTCGTGCTCCCGCTCGTCCTCGTCGGGATGGCGGCGGTCGTCCGTCTCGTCGCCGGGGCGGACGACGGGACGGCGGTCGGCCTGGTGGGCGGGTTCGGCCTCGGCACGATCGTCCCCCTGGTGGCCCTCCTCGCCGGGACCGGGTCGATCGGCCCGGAGATCGACGACGGCTCGATCGTCTACCTGCTGTCCAAGCCGATCAGCCGGTTCACGATCCTGGTCAGCAAGCTGGCCACGGCGGTGGTCGTCGCGCTGGGGTTCGGCGCGCTCCCGGTGGGCGCCGCCATGCTGGTGCTCGCGCAGTCGCCCGGCGCGCTCGTCGTCCCGTACCTCGTCGGAGCCGCCGCGGCGTGCACGGCCTACGCGGCGCTGTTCCTCTGCCTGGCCGTCGTGACCCGCAACGCGGTCATCGTCGGTCTGCTCTACGCCATCGTGTGGGAGACGACCGTCGCCGGCTTCGTGCCCGGCGCCCAGAACCTGTCGGTGCGGCAGTGGTCGCTCGGCCTCACGGAGGCGATGCTCGGCGCGGACGCCGACCGGTTCGGTGTCGCCGCCGCCGTCGCGGCGTCGACGGGCGGGGCGCTGCTCGCCGTCCTCACGGTCGCCGCGACGTACTACGGCGCCCGGCGCCTGGAGACCCTACCGCTCACGTCGGCCGAGTGAGGCATCACCACCGTCTCGGGCAGGAGTGATCGGTCTCCACACCGTCTCCATCCCGGATCCACCGGCTCTCCCGACGCCACCCACAGCCTGGCCTGACGAGCCAGAGCCCCAGGCGGTCGATCGGACCTCCTGGGCGGGAGGAGCCAGTGATGACCGGGTCGAGTGCGCGGACGGCCGGCAGCGGCGCTGCCGCCGGGGTCCGCATCAGGGTGCCGCGACGTCCCGCGGGCTGGGGGACCAGGGTGCGCCTGGCGCGCCATGGCACGCAGGCCGTGGTCGTCGGGCTCGTCGTCTGGCAGGTGGTGCAGCACGCCCGGTCCGGAGCGGCGTCCGCCGAGGCGTTCTGCCCCTTCGGAGGCTTCGAGACCGCCTGGACCTGGGTGACCACCGGTCGGACGGTGGCCCACGTCCACACCGCGAACCTCGTGCTCGCCGCGGCCGTGGTGGTCCTGGCCCTGGTCGGCCGTGGGTTCTTCTGCGGCTGGCTCTGCCCGCTCGGCACGCTGCAGGGGCTGGTGCACGCCGCGGGCCGCGCGGTCGGCGACCGGGTGGCGCCCCTGCGCCGGCTGCGGCGCCGGCTGGGGCAGGGCGCCCCGGCAGCCCGCTGGGGCCGGGTGGACCGGGTGCTCCGGTGGGGGCGGTGGCTGGTGCTCGGCTGGGCGGTCGGCGGCGCCGCACTCACCGGGACGATGGTCTTCCGGGAGGTCGACCCGTGGGTGGCCGTACTGTCGGTCGTCGAGTTCGAGATCAGCACGGCGTTCGTGGTGCTGCTCGTGACCCTGGTCGCCTCGGTCGTCGTCGAGCGGCCGTTCTGCCGCTACGCGTGCCCGCTCGGAGCGGCGCAGTCGCTGCTCGGCCGGCTCAGCCCGATCGCCGTCCAGCGGGACGCGTCGGCCTGCCTCGGGTGCGACCTGTGCAACCGGGCCTGCCCGATGGGGATCCCCGTGAACACCCGGACCCGGGTCACCGACACCACCTGCCTCGGGTGCCTCGAGTGCGTCGCTGCCTGCCCCAGCGAGAAGGGCCTGGCTCTCACCGTCGCCCTCCCGTTCCCGGGGCGGCGGTCATGAAGCGCCCGCCGGAGAACCTGCTCCTGCCCCGCAGCGCCCGTGCCCTGCCGACCCGGACCCGGCTGCGGACCCGACCGGTCCCCGTGATCCTGTACGTCGTCGGCCTGCTCCTGCTGCCCGTGCTCGTGGTCGGCGCCGGGGTCGGCGCCGGCTGGTGGGCCACGACCGGTGCGACCGCCGTGCGGCAGGCCGACGGGGCGCAGCCCGGCGCGGACGGCGGCACCGCACCGGCGGCCCCCGTCGACCCGGCCGACGTCAAGGGCTCGATGACGGTCCAGCAGGTGGTCGACGCCTTCCCGCCCGTCACCGCGGCCGAGGTCCTCGCCCGCTTCGGTGCGCCCGCCGGCACCCCGGCGTCCACCCCGCTGAAGACGCTGGTGGAGGCCGGCGACGGCACGGACATCCCCGCGATCAGGACCTGGCTCGCGGAGCGCACGACCGGGTGAGCGGTCCCGGGGCAGCGACCCGGACTGTCACGCGGGCGGCTCCGGCCGCCGCTCCGCCTTCGCCTCACGGGCCGACCGGTCGACGTACGTCTGGCCGCCGAGCGCCAGCAGGGTGTCGCGGAGGACGGCGACGATCTCGTCGGCGGCCATGGTCCGCGCGTCGATGGGCAGCGGCGGCGAGACGCGCACCTGCACGAGCGGCCGGCGGCCGGGGCGGCGGGTGTACCGCGTCGTGACCGCATGCACGGGGACGTCGGGGCTGCCCTGCAGGACCGGCAGCAGCACCCGGCCGTGCAGCCGGTGCAGCTTCGTCGGGTCGGGCGAGCGCGTGCCCTCCGGGTAGAGCCCGACCATGCCGCCGTCCGCGAGCGCGAGGGCGGCCATGCCGATCGCCCAGTCGGTGGCTGCGGCGTCGCCGCGGCGCAGCGGGATCTGGCCCATGAGTCGGAAGAACGCGGCACCACGGCCCTGGAAGACCTCGAGCTTGGTGAACGCGGTGACCCGCCACCAGGCGCTGATCACCAGGACGACGGGGTCGAGCGCGGACACGTGGTTGCCCACGAGGACCGCAGCCCCCGGTGCGACGTTCTCCGCGCCCTCGACGTCGACCCGCCAGCGCAGGCGCAGCGCGCGCATCAGGGCGATGACCAGCCAGTAGGAGCGGGCCCGGCCGGGCCGGCCCAGGCGGATGCCGGGGTACAGCACGCGGCCGGCCGCGAGGTGTGCGGCGTAGCCGTCGGCGGGTGCGGCGGTCGGTCCCATGCCGACCATCATCGTCGCTCGGCCGGGCCGAGCGACCAACGGCCCAGGTCGGCGGTCCGCCGCGCGACGAGGCTGAAGGTGACGCGACCCCGGCCCGCGGGTGGTGCGGCCCCCGCGCCGCCAGGCCGGTCAGCGCGCCGGGCGGTGATGTCCATGACGACCATCGGACCGGACCGGACCAGCGAGCGCCGCCGTGCCCTGGTCCCCGTCGTCGCTGTCGTGGGGCTGGTCGCGGTGCTCGCGGTCGTCCTGTTCGCGGTGACCCGGCCGGCGAAGGTCTGGGACCCGGCGACGCCGCAGGGCGTGGTCCAGACGTACGTGACCGCCGTCCTCGCCGGTGACACCGTGGCGGCGGCGGACCTGCTCGCACCTGGCAGCCCTTGCGCTGCAACCGATCTCGACCGGACCTTCCTCGACCGGGACACCCGGGTCGACCTCGTCGGCTCGACCGTGCAGGGCACGCAGGCGCAGGTCCGCGTGCGCGTCGGTGTCGACCCCGGGGCGGACCCGTTGGGCGACAACGGCGAGGAGCGCACGTTCAGGCTGACCCGTACCACCTCGGGATGGCGCATCGACGGCATCCCGTGGCCGCTCTACGAGTGCACCGGGAGGCTGACATGATCGCCTCGGTCCTTCTTCTCGCCCTGCTCGTCGTCGGGGTGGTCGTCGTCGTCCGGGCGGTGGCCCACCGGCCCGGTGCCACCGCGGCCCGGACCTCCTCGCTGCGCGAGCTGTTCACGTACGTGCTGCTGCTCGTCGCCGTCCTCGTGACATCGACCGGCACCGCGGGCCTGCTCGGCCAGCTGCTCGACCGCTACGCCACGGACGGCCCGCTCGTCACCGGGTCCGTCGAAGCCGCCCGGAACGGCGCGTTCGTCGTCGTGGGCCTCCCGCTGGGCCTGCTCGTCGGGCTCGTCATCCGGCGGGCCCTGCGCGACGACCCGGCCGAGCGGACCTCGTTCGGCTGGGCGGCCTACGTCACCGCCGGCACCGTCGTCCCGCTCGTCGTCGCCATGGTGGCCGTCCACGACAGCCTCGGTTGGGCCCTCGGTGTCGACCCCGAGAACCCGCGCGCGGTGGCCCGGGCGGTCGTGTGGTCGCTCGTCTGGCTCGTGCACTGGCGGCTGGACCGCGCCCTGACCCCCTCGGACCACGCGACACCGCATCTGCTGCTCGGGTCGGCGCTCGGCCTCGGGACGACGGTCGTCGGCGCCGTGGGCACCGTCGGCAACTCGCTCGACCTGGCGTTCGGGCTGCAGCGGGACACGTTCGTCGACCCGCAGGACCAGCTCCGCCGGGCGGCGGCGACCCTGCTCGTCGGCGCCGGCGTGTGGACGCTCTACTGGTGGCGGCACGCCTCGGCCCGGCCCCGGGGGCAGTTCACCGACGCCTACGCCCTGGCCGCCGGCACCCTCGTCGGCATCGTCGCCGGTGTCGTCGGCACGGTCTGGGCGGTGAGCGACGGCCTCGTCTGGGCCCTGGGCTCGCCCGCCGCGGCGGGTGCCGTCGAGCACTTCCGGAACACGCCGCACCTGCTCGCGACCGCCGCGGCCGGGGCCCTGCTGTGGTGGTACCACACGGGTCTGCTGGCCCGGCCGGTCGCGACGGCACGGCCCGGGCGGGACGAGGCGCACCGGCTGCGCGACTACGCGTCCGCCGCCCTGGGGCTGCTCGCGACCTGCGTCGGCGGGGTGATGCTCGTCGTCGCGCTCGTCGACGCGCTGACCCGCTCCGTCGCGGTCGCCGGCACCCCGGCGGCGAACGTCGCGCTCGTCGCGGTGTCCGCGCTCGTCGTCGGCCTGCCCGTCTGGTGGCTCGCCTGGCGGACGGCGCAGGCCGCCTGCCGGACCGCCCCCGGGCCGGAGCGGGCGTCGGTGACCCGGCGCACGTACCTCGTCGCGGTCACCGGGGTCGGTGTCCTCGTGGCGGTCGGCGCCCTCATCGGCGTCGTCTACCTCCTGCTCGAGGACCTCTTCGCCGGCGCCCTCACGCTGGGGACGCTGCGGTCGCTGCGGTACGCCCTCGGCGTCCTCGTCGTGGCCGCGGCGGTGGCCGGCGCGCACGCCGCGCTGTTCCGCGCCGAGCGGGCGCTGCGCCCGCACGCGGTGCAGCGGGTGCGGTACGTCGTCCTC
Organism: Kineosporia sp. A_224; assembly: GCF_002198655.1. GTDB lineage: Bacteria > Actinomycetota > Actinomycetes > Actinomycetales > Kineosporiaceae > R-H-3. The sequence goes on along the minus strand of NZ_MWLN01000107.1, from coordinate 40,606 downwards.
GTCGGTGCGGGCGACCCCGCGGTCGCCCACGAGGTCGCGGCCACCACCGGGGCGCGGGTGCTCTCCTGGCCGCGCACGGACGGCGCCGGACCGGTCTGGTCCGTCGCGGACGTCGCGCGGCTCGTCGCGGCGTCCCCGGGCCCGGACGTCGTGGTCGTCCAGACCCCGGACGGCCTGCTCGCCGTCCCCGTCGACCGGCAGCGCGGTGACGTCGCGGCGGTGACGGTGCCGCTCGTGCCGCCGGGCCCGCCGGCCGTCCCGGCGCCGTCCGCGGACGGCGGGACGGTGACGACCTCCTAGGGTTGGTGCATGGCGCTCTCCATCGGTGCACACGTCGACCAGGAAGACCCCGTCGCAGAGGCGGTGGCCCGCGGCACGGACGTCGTGCAGATGTTCCTCGGCGACCCCCAGAGCTACAAGGGTCCCGTCGTCCGGTACCCGGGCGGCGCGGCCGCGCTCCGGGCGGCCGCCGAGGCCGCGGGGGTCGCCCTGTACGTCCACGCGCCGTACCCGATCAACGTCGCGGCGACGAACAACCGGATCCGGATCCCCGGCCGCAAGCTCCTCCAGCAGCACGTCCACGCCGCCGCCGAGATCGGCGCCCGCGGTGTCGTCGTCCACGGTGGTCACCTCGGCGCCGAGGAGGACGCGGGCGCCGGCTTCGACAACTGGCGCAAGTGCGTCGACGGGCTGGACCTGCCGGTCCCGCTGCTCATCGAGAACACGGCGGGCGGCGACAACGCGATGGCCCGCAGGCTCGAGGCGATCGACCGGCTCTGGGAGGCGGTCGGCCGGGCCTCCGGCGCCGAGAACGTCGGGTTCTGCCTCGACACCTGTCACGCGCACGCCGGGGGCATCGACCTCGTCGACGCCGCGGCGAAGATCAAGGCCATCACCGGCCGGATCGACCTGGTCCACGCGAACGACTCACGCGACGAGTTCGACTCCGGGGCCGACCGGCACACGAACTTCGGGTCCGGGTTCGTCGACGGCGACTCGCTCGTGGCCGTCGTCCGGGAGGCCGGCGCACCGGTCGTCTGCGAGACCCCGGGCGGTGTCGAGGGCCAGACCGCCGACATCGAGTGGCTCCGCGCGCGGGTCTGATCGGGTGGCTCGAACCGCCCGCGGCGCCGATCCGAGGTGCGTAGGCTCCCCGGCATCCTGACCACAGCCCTGCATCCAGGAGGCCGCCGGTGACGCGCGTGCTCATCGGTGCGTTCGCCGCGCTGGTCATCGCGCTGGGTGGCACGCGGGCGTTCATCCCGCTGGCCACCCGCCGGGGGTGGGGCCAGTTCGTCCGGCACGACGGCCCGACCATGCACAGCACCAAGCGCGGCACGCCCCAGATGGGCGGCCTCGTCATCATCGCCGGCTCGGCGGCCGGGTACGCGATCGCTCACCTGCTCACCCGGTCCGGCCCGACCGTGTCCGGGATGCTCGTGCTCTTCCTCATGGCCGGGATCGGGTTCGTCGGCTTCCTCGACGACTGGACCAAGATCTCCCGCGAGCGGTCGCTCGGCCTGCGGCCGGCGCAGAAGCTCGTCGGGCAGACCGCCGTCGCGGTCGTCTTCGCCCTCCTGGCGACCCGGTTCTCCCGCGACGGTGTCACGCCGGCGAGCTACCGGATCTCCGTCGTGCGGGACACCTGGCTGGACCTCGGCTTCCAGGGTGCCGTCGTCGGGGTCGTGCTGTTCGTGCTGTGGGCGAACCTCATGATCGCCGGCGCGAGCAACGGTGTGAACGTCACCGACGGGCTCGACGGTCTGGCTGCCGGAGCCTGCGCCATGGTGTTCGGCGCCTACGTGCTCATCGGCGTCTGGCAGTTCAACCAGAGCTGCCGCTCCGTGGGTTCGCCCCGGTGCTACGACGTGCGCGACCCGCTCGACCTGGCGGTGGTCGCCGCCTGCGTGGCCGGTGCCTGCATCGGCTTCCTGTGGTGGAACGCCTCACCGGCGCGGGTCTTCATGGGTGACACCGGCTCCCTCGGGCTCGGCGGGGCGCTCGCCGGGCTGGCGATCATGACCCGTACCGAGCTGCTCATGATCGTGCTGGGCGGGCTCTTCGTGCTCGAGACGATGTCGGTGATCCTCCAGGTGGGCTTCTTCAAGGCGACGAAGCGCCGAAACGGCGGCGTCGGCAGGCGGCTGTTCCGGATGACCCCGATCCACCACCACTTCGAGCTGCTCGGCTGGGAGCAGATCACCGTGACGATCCGGTTCTGGATCATCTGCGGCGTGTGCGTGGCGACGGGTCTCGGGGCCTTCTACGCCGAGTGGGTCGTCGACGGACTCTGACCCGGGGCCGCTGGTACGGGCTCCGGGCGTCAGGACCGCGCCTTGGTCACCCGCTCCCACGCGGCGTCGTAGAGGTCCCCGGCGGCGCCCAGGTCCTTGATCTCGATGAGGGTGGCCACGACCGACTCGGGCGGGAACACCGCCGGGTCGTTCAGCAGGTCGGCCGGCACGAACTCGCGGGCGGCCTGGTTTCCGGTCGACACGAGGTTGTACGCGGCGTTGGTCGCCGAGACCTTCGGGTCGAGGTAGAACGCGACGAGCCGGTTGGCGCCGTCGGAGTTCGGGGCGTCCTTCGGGATGCACAGCAGGTCGACCCAGCGGGTGCCGCCCTGCGGCGGGATCGTGAAGGCCAGCTTCGGGTTGCGCTTGCGGGCCTGGAGGACGTCGGTGTTGTACCCCTGCGCGGCGACGACCGTGCCGTCGGCGAGGGCGTCGAGGTAGCCGGCGGAGTCGAACCTTGCGTTGGCCGCGAAGGCGAGGAGCCGGTCCGCGGCCGCGTCGACGTCCGCGGCCGTCGTCGTGTTCGGGTCCTTGCCGAGGGCGAGCAGCGCCGCCGCGAACGCCTCCCGGCGCTCGGCGAGGAGCGACATCTTCCCGGCGTGGGTGCTGTCGGCGAAGACGTCCCACGTCGGCGGCGTGCTGAACACGCTCGTGTCGTAGCCGATCCCGGTCGTGCCGGTGCCCCACGGGACCGCGTAGCGGTTGCCGGTGTCGACCTCGAGCCGGCGCATCTCCGGTGCGAGGTTGCCGAGGAGGGCCTCGGTGACCACCGACGTGTCCAGCGGTTGGAGGGCGTCCGCCTCCCGCAGCCGGCGGAACAGGTCCGTGCTCGGGACGACGAGGTCGAACGTCGTCGCCTTGCGGCCGCCCTTGCGGATCACCCCGGCCGCGGCGAGCCGCTCCTCGAGCGCGTCGTTGCTCTCGTAGGTCTCGTAGCCGACGTCCAGCCCGGTCTTCGCGGTGAAGTCGGGCAGCAGGGTCGGGTCGACGTAGTCCTGCCAGTTGAGGAAGCTGACCCGGCCGTCCGCTGCCTGCTTCGAGCAGCCGCCCAGCGTGCCGAGCAGCGCGGCCCCGCCGAGGGTCGAGGACGCGGCGAGGAAGCCGCGCCGGCTGACCCCGCGCGCAGACATCACGACACCACCAGGACGGGCACCGGGGAGTGCCGGACGACCTTGTCGGCCACGCCGCCCTGGAGCATGTCGCGCATGCGGTCGAGAGCACCGGTGACGCCGCCGACCTCCGCGGACAGGCCCTGCCGGCCGATGACGATCAGGTCGCAGGCCTCGGACTCGGCCATGTCGAGGATCGCCCGCGGGACGTCGCCCTTGACGACGATCCCGCGCGAGCGCACCCCGCGGGCGACGAGCAGCCCGACCGCCTCGGCGGCCAGCTCCTTGGCCTCGGTCTCGAGGTCCTCGCGGACGGACTCGATGTACGGGGCGCCGCGACCGCGCATGGTGAGCGGCTGCTCGTAGCCGACGAGGACGACGACCTCGCCGTCCGTCGCGCTCGCCGTCGTGGCGGCCCAGGCCAGGGCACGCTCGGCGTTGTGGGAGCCGTCGAAGGGGACCAGGAGCCGCCGGGGCACGCTCACCTCGGGCAGCCGGACCGGCTCCTCCCAGTCCTCGGGTCGGGCCTGGACGTTCATCCGCGCAGCTCCCCTGTCTCGAAGTCGACCCGTTTGTCGATGCCGCGCCGAGCCCTGGTCCCGCGGAACGCGAGGTAGGCGACGACGCCGGTGGAGAGGGCGATGACGGCGTACCCGATGCCGCCCATCCAGCCCGACTCCAGCACGGTGAAGTAGACGGCCGTGGCGATGACCGCGGCCGGGAGCGTGATGAGCAGGTACGGCACCCAGTCCCCGCCCGGCACCCGGAACGGCCGCACCAGCTCGGGGTGCCGCCGCCGCATGACGATGAGGGTGATGAACTCCAGCATGATCACGCAGCCGCCGACGAGCACCGACAGGCTCGCGAGCTGCCCGAACGAGTCCTCGTCGAGGGACGCCCAGAAGGTGACCACCGAGCAGATGACCGCTGCGACGACGATCGTGCGGACCGGGGTGCCCCGGCGTGGGTGCACCCGGACCAGGCCCGCCGGAAGGTACCCGTCGTTGGCGAGGGCGAAGGGGATCCGCGAGTAGCTGAGCAGCCAGGCGGAGAACAGGCCGATCGCGGAGACGACGGCGGCGAAGGCGAGGAACAGCCCGAGCCACCGCCCGCCGACCCCCTCGGCGACGACCGTGAAGGCGCCCGCGGTCCACTCGACGTCCTCGGTGCCGACGACGGAGAGGGCCACCACGGTCGGGATCAGGTAGATGAGGGTGATCATCGGGATGGTGATCGCCAGCGCCCGCGGGTAGTTCCGGCGCGGGTTGTCGATGTCCCCGGCGACGGTGCTCAGACCGTCCCAGCCGGAGTAGTTCCACATGATGACGAACAGGCCGGCGCCGAACGCCTCGGCGGGTGAGAGCCCGTCCGGGACGAACGGGGTCGCCGGGTTGGCGTCCATCTTGAACAGCCCGATGAGCACGATGAGCAGGAACGGTGCGAGCACGATGACGAGGAAGAGCTTCGAGGAGTCGCCGACGATGGACGACCCGGCCATGTTCATCGCGGCGAAGGCCCAGATGAAGGCGAGCTCGACGACCCACTTCACCGGGAGGCCGGCGATCGACTCGGTCTCGAGCCACGGCAGGAAGTAGGCGCTGAACTCGACGAAGAGCACCGGGTAGATCGCCAGGTCGAACCAGCTCGCCACCCAGGCCCACCAGCCGGCCTGGAAGCCCCAGAACGGGCCGAGCGCCTCCTTGACCCACTGGTAGTAGCCGCCGGAGACGGGCATCAGCGTCGCGAGCTCCGCGACCATGAGCGCGATCGGCAGGCTGTAGATGAGCGGGGTGAGGACGATGAGCAGGATCGCCATCCCCGCGCCGGAGGAGCCGACGACGTCCTCGAGGCCGTACGGGCCGCCGGAGACCGAGAAGAAGATGATCCCGATGATCGCGCCCAGGCCCAGCTTGCGGGTGACGGTGACGACGTCGACGACCGGGGTCGCCGTGGCCACGCCGTCGCCCGGCGGGGCCGGCTCGGAACCTACGGACATCACGTCCTCCTGCCCACCCGATCAGGGGGTCGTCCGACGACGCCGGATCGATCTTGGGCCGAAGGTAACAGGACCGGTGCCCGGGAGAACAGGTCACGGCGGCGGCGTCATCTCCATCCGCAGGCCCAGCAGCCGGACCGCCCGGCCCTCCTCGCGCCGGGCGACGAGCGCGAGTGACTCGCCTTCCAGGAGGGCCGCGTCGGTGGTCGGCGCCTTCAACGTGCGGCTGAACGTCTTGGTGAAGAAGGGTTTGTAGCGCACCTTGAGCGTCAGGCGGACGACGGGGCGGCCCTCGGCGACGATGTCCGCCAGCACCTCGGTGACCAGGGCCCGCAGTGCGGCCGCGATCTCCTCGGGTGCCGTGAGGTCCTGCTGGTAGGTGTGCTCGCGGCTGTGCCCGCGGGCGACCCAGGGGGTGTCGTCGACCGTCGCGGAACCGCGCCCGTGGCCGAGATCGGCGTACCAGGTGCCGATCCGCGGACCGAACTCGGCGACGAGGGTAGGGACGTCGGCGTCCGCGAGCTCGCGGACGGTCGTGATCCCGTGCGTCGCCAGGCGCGCGGAGACCTTCGCGCCGACGCCCCACAGGGCCCGGGTCGGCCGGTCCGCCATGACGTCGAACCAGTTCGCGGCCGTCAGCCGGAAGACCCCGCGCGGCTTGCCGAAGTCGGTCGCGATCTTCGCCCGGACCTTGGTGTCCCCGATGCCGACCGAGCAGTGCAGCCGGGTGGCGGCGAGCACCGCGGCCTGCAGGGCGCGGGCGACGGCCTCCGGGTCGTCGGTGCGGACCCCGACGAACGCCTCGTCCCAGCCGAGCACCTCGACGACGGCGCCCTCGTGGGCGCGCAGCACCGCCATGACCTGCTCGGACGCCGCGGTGTAGGCGGGCGCGTCGACCGGCAGCAGGACGGCGTCCGGCACCTTGCGGGCCGCGATCCGCAGCGGCATCCCGGAGCCGACACCGAAGGCGCGCGCCTCGTACGACGCGGTCGAGACGACGGCCCGCTCGGTCGGGTCGCCGCGGCCGCCGACGATGACCGGCAGGCCGGCGAGCTCCGGGCGCCGCAGCACCTCGACCGCCGCGATGAACTGGTCGAGGTCCACGTGCAGCACCCAGGGGCGGGTCGCGCCGTCCATCGGACCAGTGAACCCGACGCGGCACGTGCCGCACGAGGGCCCGCCGCGCTCGCCGGGTTCAGCCGGCCGGCCGGACCGGCTCGGCCCTGCGGGCCGCGGCGAGCGCGATCCGGGTCGCGAGCGCGTCGGCCTGGGCGATGCAGCCGGACAGGCCCACGCCGCGGTAGCCGGCACCCGTGAGGTGGACGCCGGGCAGGGCGGCGAGCTCGGTGTCGAGGACGGCGAGGCGTGCCTCGTGCCCGACGGTGTACTGCGGCATCGCACCCGGCCAGCGCTGCACGGCCGTCTCGAGAGGGCGGGTGCGGACGTCCAGCGCCTCGGCCACCTCGAGGTGGACGGCGTCGACGACCGCGCCGTCGTCCATGCCCTGCCAGCGCCGGTCGCCGTGCCGGCCGACGGCGCACCGGACGACGGTGACGCCGCGCGCGACCGTGTCGGCGTGGTGCTCCCACTTGGCGGTGGTCCACGTGCAGCCGACGAGGAACCGGTCCTCGCTCGGCGGGACGAGGAAGCCCGTGCCGTCGAGCGGGCGGCCGACGTCCTGCGTGCGGTAGGCGAGGTAGACGGTCGCGACGCCGGCGTACGGGATGGCGTCGAGGGCGTCGGCGGCAGCCGCCGAGTGGGGCAGGAGGAGCCGTGCGGTCGCGTGCGCCGGGGCGGCGAGGACGACCACGTCGGCCGTGAGCTCCTCGCCGTCCGCGAGCCGGACCGTCCAGGTGCCGTCCTCGACCCGGTCCAGGGCGGCGACGAGGGCGCCGGTGCGCAGGTCGGCGCCGGGGGTGGCCGCGGCGATCGCGTCGGTGAGGCCCTGGAGCCCGCCGGGCAGGGTGACCATCCCCGGGGCGATCCGGGGCGTCCCGTCGGGCGTCGTCCGGCCCGGGTCCGCGGGGACCGACGCGCGGCGCCGCCGCTCGCGCAGCGACAGGTACGCGCTGCGGCCGGCGGTGACGGCCCGGTGCACGTCCGGGACGGCGCTGCGCGCGCTGAGCTCCGCGGCGCGGCCGGCGTGCACCCCGCCGAGCATCGGCTCGACGAGCAGGTCGAAGACCTCGGCGCCGAGGCGGGGGCGCAGCAGCTCGGCGATGCTCGGGTCCGCGGGCAGCCGGCGCCGCGGGAGGACCAGGTCGGCCGCCGCGCGGACCGCGCCGCGCACGGTGAGGATCCCGGTGCGGACGAGGGCGAACGGGTTGTCCGGCACGCCGAAGAGCGACATCGCGGGCAGCGGCCGCAGGGCGCCCCGGGCCCAGACGTAGGCCCGCCGGGAGGCCGGTCGGCTCAGGGCGTCGGCGAGCCCGAGGTCGAGGAGCAGGTCCCGGACGCAGGCGTCCCGGACGAGGAGCGCGTCCGGGCCGGTGTCGACGGCGATGCCGGCGACGTGCCGCGTCGTCACCTTGCCGCCGAGCCGCTCACCGGCCTCCAGCAGCGTGATCGACGGTGCGACGCCGGTCTCGGCCGGGAGCCGGTGCGCGAGGTGGTAGGCGGCGGTGAGGCCGCTGACCCCGCCGCCCACGACGACGACACGCAGCGGCACTGGCACGGCGGACCCCCTGGAGGTGGATGTCGGGTGTCTCCACCGTGGTCGACGCCCAGGGGGTGCCTCCGGGTCGAACGTCCCTGCGAACTCCTGCTCGGACTCCGACGCGGAGGCGGACGGCGGTCAGCCGCAGAGCATGCAGCGCCCGGTGACGGGGAGCTCCACGAAGCACGTCGGGCAGACTGCGCCGCGGCGCTCGGGGCGCTGGGCGGCCGCCCGGTCCTTGCGGCGCTGGACGGCGGGGGTCAGGGCCGGGCGGCCACCGCCGGCCGGGATCGTCGCGCCGAAGTGCTTGTAGCAGGCGAGCCGCTCGAGGGCCGCGTGGTCCTCGGCGTCCTTGGGCTCGGCGCCGCGCAGCGAGGCGACCGACGGTGCGTAGCTCGGGCCGACCGACCCCTCGGCGTTGACGCACAGCGACGAGAGCAGGGGTTCCTCGCGGCGGGCGCAGTCGAGCGCGACGAGCCCGAGGACGTCGCCGATCCAGTAGTGCATGAGCTGCGTCGTCCGGACCCCGGAGTCGTCCTGGACCTGCTTCGAGAGCTCCTTGTACGTCGTGATCGCGTGGTAGACCCCGGCGACGGCGATGAGCCGGTCACGGGCGGCGTCCGCCCACAGCGCCTGGGCGTCGGCGAAGGCGACCGGGCTCTCGTCGTCCGCCCAGTGGGTGCCCGGGCGGCGCGCGGCGGCCGGGCCGGTCGGTTCCGGGCTCTGGACGACGAACTCCAGGCGACGGAGCACGGCCGCGGACCCGGCCCTGCCGCCGCGGAAGTCGTCGGACGACAGGCTCTCGCCCGTCGCGAGCTCGTACGCGACGCCGGCGATCGCCTTGGAGTCGTAGAGGTTCCCCTCGTGCTCGAGCAGGTATCCCGTCGCCGGGCCGAAGCCGTGCCGGGCGAGGAACTCCGCCTGGCCGACCTGGTCGTACTCGTGCACCGCGGCGACGACGGCGTCGCGCGTCACTCTCTTCCAGTCAGCCATACCTGTGACCCTAGCGCCGCTTCGGAGCGCCTCCGTCCGCCGGAGGGGCCCGGAGCGGCCCGGAGCGGCCGGCGGCGGGCCACACTGGGGCATGGTCTGGTCCACGACCCGGGACGCGGCGGCCTTCCGGGCAGCCGCAGAACCCTTCCTGGCGCATGATCCCTTGGCCTGCACCGTGCTCCTCACCGAGGCCGCCTACCTCGAGGCACGACCCTCGAAGGCCCCGGGCCTGCTTCTCGGCTGGTGGCGGGACGACGTCGGCGAGGTCGCCGGGGCGGTCGTCGTGGCCCCAGGGCACCGGCCGGTGCTGTCGCCGATGCCGCGGCCCGCGCTGGAGCAGCTCGTCGACCTGCTGCCGGACCTCGCGCCGTGCGAGGTCGACGGCCGGGACGAGGGGGCCGCGACGCGGGTGTGGCAGGCACGGCACGGGAGCAGGCTCGTCGCAGCGCGCCGCACCCAGGTTCACCGGCTCGGCCCCGACGGCCCGGGAGTCGTGGCCCCGGGGCGGGCGCGGACGGCGACCCTGGCCGACCGTGGCCTGCTCGTCTCCTGGTACGGCGACCTCCTCGCCGGCGTCCCCGACGAGCCGACCGACCTCGCGTACCTCGTCGACGAGCCGCTCTCGTACGGCGGTGCCGTCCTGTGGGAGGTCGACGGCGTCCCCGAGGGGGTCGCGACACGGAGCCGCTGCGTCGCGGGCATGGTCCGCGTCGGCGCGGTCTACGCGCCCCGGGACGAGGTGTTCGGCCGGGCCGCGTTCGCCGCCCTCTGCGAGATGTCGAGGAGCGTCGCCGACCACGTCGTCGTCCTCGGTCGTGCGGACGACGGGGCCGCTGGGGTCTGGTACCGCGGGCTCGGGTTCGCGCCGGCCGGTCAGCGCGTCCTGATGGCCGTCGCGGCGCCGGACGCCTGACGCGCGAACGGCCCGGCCGACGTGGCCGGGCCGCCCGCTCGTCGACGGTGGTTTCGTCGGCGCCTAGTACTGCACCGGCTCCTCCCGCACCGTGACGGGCGCGTGCAGGTCGAGGTCGTGCACGCGCGGGTCGCCGGCGTCGGCGTCGTAGTCCGGCCCGGACGTCGCGTCCCGGCCGTCGGCGACGCCGGCCGCCCGCAGCGCGAGCGTCACGAGGACGGCGACGACGAGGTTGACGAGCACGGCGAGGAAGCCCGCGTAGACCGTGACGGTCGTGTCGAACCCGAGCTCGCTGAGCTTGAAGGCCGAGCCGCCGAAGTGCTCGCGAAGGATCTTCGGACCGGCCGCCGTGACGGCTGTCTGCGGGACGTTCCACAGCAGCCACCAGCCGGCCGCCATCCCGGCGGCCCAGCCGGCGACGAGCCCGCCACGGTGGAACCAGCGGGTGAACAGCCCCAGGCCCACGGCGGGCAGGGTCTGCAGGATGATCACGCCGCCGATGAGCTGCAGGTCGATGGAGAACTGCGGGTCGAGGGCGAGGATCGCGACGAGGGCCCCGAGCTTGACGACGAGCGAGGCGATCTTGCTGCTGCGCGCCTCCTGGGCGGGGGTCGCGTCCTTGTTGAGGTACTCGCGGTAGACGTTGCGGGTCCACAGGTTCGCGGCCGCGATGCTCATGATCGCCGCCGGCACGAGGGCGCCGATCGCGACCGCCGCGAACGCCACACCGGCGAACCAGTGCGGGAACATCTGGTCGAAGAGCAAGGGGATCACGGTGTTGCCGTCGGTCTTCGGGCCGATCACCGTGCCGTCGGTCGCCACGAGCGTGTCGCCCGTCGGCAACGGCTTGGTGCCCGCGGCGATCGCCATGTACCCGAGCAGGGCGAGCAGCCCGAGGAGCAGCGAGTACGCGGGCAACGCGGCCATGTTCCGCTTGATCGTGCCCCGGTCCTTCGAGGCGAGGACGCCGGTCACCGAGTGCGGGTAGAGGAACAGCGCGAGCGCCGAGCCGAAGGCGAGCGTCGCGTACTGGACCTGGCCGGCGCCGGGGAGCAGCGTGCCGTCCCCGGGGTTCGGGGACTTCGCGAACTTCGCGTCCGCCGCGTCGAAGACCGCCCCCCAGCCGCCGAGCTTCGCCGGGATGTAGATCACCGCCGCGATGATGACGACGTAGATGAGCGCGTCCTTGACGAACGCGATGAGCGCCGGCGCCCGCAGCCCCGAGTTGTACGTGTACGCCGCGAGGATCGCGAACGCCACGACGATCGGGACGTGCCCGCGCACCCCGACGGTCTTGAGGACGGCCTCGATCCCGACGAGCTGGAGCGCGATGTAGGGCATCGTCGCGACGATGCCGGTGACCGCGACGACGAGGGCGAGGGTCGGGCTGCCGAACCGGGCCCGGACGAAGTCGGCCGGGGTGACGAACCCGTGGACGTGGCTCACCGACCACAGCCGCAGCAGCACGTAGAAGACGATCGGGTAGACGACGATCGTGTACGGGACGGCGAAGAAGCCGGCCGCGCCGGCCCCGAAGAGCAGCGCCGGCACCGCGACGAACGTGTAGGCGGTGTAGAGGTCACCGCCGATGAGGAACCACGTGATCCACGAGCCGAAGCTGCGCCCGCCCAGGCCCCACTCGTCGAGGTGCTCCATGGTGCTCGGCCGGCGCCAGCGCGCCGCGAAGAAGCCGAGCCCGCTCACGAGGACGAACAGCGCGACGAAGACGGCGATCTCCACGCCGTGCTCGCTCATCGCGTGCTCCCGCGGCGGGTACGGCGACCGGTGAAGTAGACGACCGTCGTGCAGACGACGCTCACCGGGATCACGGCCAGCTGGTACCAGTAGAAGAACGGGATCCCGAACAGCTCCGGGTCCGTGCGGTTGTACAGCGGCGGGTAGACGACGAGCAGCAGCGGCAGGAGCAGCAACCAGCCGGTCGGCAGACCGGTCGTGGATCGGTCGCGCCGACCGGCGGGCACGTCGTCGGGGACGTCGGTCATGGGAACTCCCTCGGAGGCGGGGACACGGGTCGTGGAGAGAGTTGCCCCGTTCCGGGCAGAAGTTGCCACCGTCGCGGGTAAACCTTCGGGGCCCGCCCCGCAACTGCATGGACATGACCGCAGTGCCGCGGAGCGTCGTCGAGGCGGTGCCGCCCGGACCCGACCGGGCGGCACTGCTCGCGTTCGCGCTCGTGCTCGGCGCGGCGTCCCTCGTCACGCTCGTCGCGCACCGGCGGCCGGTCTGGCGGCGCAGCGTGGCACCGGGCCAGGAGCTCGTCGAGTGGGCGCTGCTGGGCCGCAGCCTCGGCACCGTCCGCACCTGGTTCCTCCTCGGCGGCGCGATCTTCACGGCGTACACCTTCGTCGCCGTCCCGGCCCTCGTCTACGGCGTCGGCGGCCTCGGCTTCTTCGCCGTGCCGTACGTCGTCGTCGTCTTCCAGCTCGGGTACGTCGTGCTGCCGTGGCTGTGGCGGCTCGCCCGCCGGCACGGCTGGCTCACGCCCGCGGACGCCGTCCGGGCCCGGTTCGACAGCCCGACCCTCGCGCTCGCCGTCGCCGTGACCGGGCTGCTCGCGACGATGCCGTACGTGGCGCTCCAGCTGCTCGGCCTGTCGGCCGCGCTCACCGTCATGGGGCTCCCGGCGGACAGCGTCGCGGCCGATCTCGCGATGGCCGCGACGTTCACGGTGCTCGCCGTCGGCACGTTCCGGCACGGGCTCGGTGCGCCCGCCGCCGTCGCCCCCGTCAAGGGCGTCCTCGCGTTCGCCGCGACGGCGCTGCTCGTCGTCCTCGGGCTGCGGGCCACCGGAGGGGCCGCAGACCTGTTCCGGGAGAGCGGGTCCGCGCTCGCGGGCACGCCGTCCGGGCAGGGCTCCCTGCTCCTGCCCGACGGGCTCGGGTCGGCCTACGTGAGCCTCGCGGTGGGGTCCGCGCTCGCCCTCGTGCTGTACCCGCACGTGCTGACGCCCACGTTCGCCGCCCGCTCCGAGGGGGTCGTCCGGCGGGTGAGCATCGGGCTGCTCGGGTGGACGGCGCTGCTCGCCGTCCTCGCCCTCGGCGGGCTCGCCGCGCGGGCCGACGGGATCCGGGTGCCGCCGGGGCACGCCGAGCTCGCGCTCCCGGCGCTCGTGCGGGACCTGCTGCCGTCCGGGGCGTCCGGCGCCGTCCTCGGGGCGTTCGGGATCGGCGCGCTCGTGCCCGCCGCGGTGATGTCCGTGGCCGCCGCGACGACCTTCGCGAACAACGTCTACCTCGAGTACCTCAACCCCACGGCGCTGCCCGAGCAGGTCGCCCGGGTGGCCCGCTGGGTCTCGGTGCTCGTCAAGGTCGGGGCGCTCGCGTTCGTCGTCGGGCTGCGCGCCCAGGACGCGATCACCCTCCAGCTCCTCGGCGGGGTGTGGATCCTGCAGACGCTGCCTGCCGTCGTCCTCGGGCTGCTCCTGCGCCGGCCGCACCGGTACGCGCTGCTCGCCGGCCTCGTCGCGGGCGTCGCCGTCGGGACCTGGCTCGTCGCGGCCCAGGGCTTCGTCGCGGTGACCCGGGTCGACGTCGGCGGGACGACGGTCGGCGTCTACGCGGGGCTCGTCGCGCTCGCCGTGAACCTCGGGCTCGTCGCGGCCCTCACCCCGCTGCTCGACCGGGCCGGGGTCGCCCGCGGCCTGGACTCCACAGGGACCGGGATCGATGGGAAGATCGCCAGCGAGTGGGAGGTCGGCGCATGACCCAGCACCCCGCACCGGTGCCTGCAGCACCGCCCGATGTCGGGACGCCCGCCCCGGACGCCGGGACGCCGTCCGCGCGGCGGCCCGGCCTGCCCGGCTGGGGCGGGCTGCGCGACCTCGAGCGCGAGGCCGCGGTGACGGCGCTGTTCGACCGGCACCACACCGAGCTCGTCCGGCTCGCGGTCCTGGTCGGGGCGCAGGGCGACGCCGAGGACATCGCCTCCGAGGCGTTCTGCGAGCTCTACCTGCGCTGGCCGCGGCTGCGCGACCCCGCCGCGGCGCCGGCGTACCTGCGGTCGGTCGTCTGCAACCTCGTCCGGATGCGGCTGCGGCACCTGCAGGTCGTCCGGCGGCACCCCGAACCCGGCCTGCCCGACGCCGGCTCCGCCGAGCAGGAGGTCGTGCTCCGCGAGGACCACCGCGAGGTCGTCGACGCGTTGCGCGGCCTGCCGGACCGGCAGCGCGAGGCGCTCGTCCTGCGGTACTGGCTCGACCTCAGCGAGGCCGAGGTCGCCGCGACGATGGGGATCTCGTGCGGTGCGGTGAAGTCGCACACCGCCCGCGGGATGGCGGCCCTCACCAAGGCCCTCAAGGAGTGCCGATGAACGAGACCGAGAGCGTCGCGCGGCTCCGCGAGGCGCTCGGCGCGATGGCGGGCACCGTCCGGACGAGCCCGGACGCCTACGAGCGCGCGCTCCTCGACTGGCGGCGCCGCGAGCGCCGGCGCCGGCTCACCGGGCTCGCGGTCGCCGCCGTGCTGCTCGCCGCCGCGGACGGCGTCGGGCTGTGGGCGCTCAACCGCAGCGCCCCGGCGGCGCCGGTCGTCTTCGACGCCCCGGCGCCCGCGGTCGCGCCCTCCGGTGCCGCGCCGTCCGGTACCGCGCCGTCCGGTGCCGCTCCGACCGGTACCGCTCCGTCCGCGGTCAGCCCGCCCGGCGCGCCATGACGTAGAGCCGCTGCGTCGTCTCGCCGCGACCCTCGAGCGGGCCGCGCAGGTACCACTCGACGTCGGTGAGCCCGGCCGCCGTGACCGCCGCGACGACGTCCGCCGGCTCGTGGAGCACGAGGTCGAGCTCGACGTCCTCGTCGAACCACGACGTGAGGTGCCGGACCTCCTGGCCGGCGTGCAGCCCGAGGAGCAGGACGCCACCGGGTGCGAGCGGCCGGGCCAGCGCCCCGACCGCCGCGGGCAGCTCGGAACCGGCGAGGTGGATCAGCGAGTACCAGCCGAGGACAGCGCCCCAGCCGTCGGCGGTCTCGGGGCGGATGAGCCGGGTCAGGTCCCCGACGTCGAACCGCAGGTCGGGGAAGCGCTCCCGGGCCTGGTCGACCATGGCGGGGGTGAGGTCGAGCCCGCGGGCGTCGGCGCCCGCCGCGGCGAGGTGGGCCGTGACGTGCCCCGGGCCGCAGCCCGCGTCGACGACGGGCCGGTGGCCCGCCGCGGCGGCGGTGCGGTCGAGGAGCCAGCGCTCGAAGGGCAGGTCGTCGAGCTCGGTCGTCAGGCGGGCGGCGTAGGTGACCGCGACGGCCGCGTAGGAGGAGCGCACCCGGGCGTCCCGGGCGTCCGGCCCGTCGGCGATCGGGCGGTCGCGGTCCACGGCCGGGGCCGTGGCGGCCGCGCCGGCGGCTGCTGTCTCCGGGCCGCTGTCGGCGACCGGCCCGAGCAGGTGCACCCAGCGGTGGTCCTGCTCGCGCGGCCGCCGCTCGAGCTGGCGGACGAGCGGCTCGTCGCGGTCCGCGAGCCGCTGCAGGCAGGCCGCGACGGCATCCCGGTCAGCGAAGCCGTGGAGCCGCTCGGTGCGCACCTTGAGCTCGCCCGGCGCCTGCGGGCCACGCAGCAGGAGCACCGTGACGAGGGCGCGCTCGTCGTCCGCCAGGCCCAGCACCTCGGTGAGGGTCTGGTGGTACTTGAGCACGCGCCGCCCGGTGTCGGCCCAGACGATCCGCAGCAGCCCGCGGTCGCGCAGCGCCCGGGCGGTGGTCTCCACGGCGTGCTCGTCGAGGTCCATGACCGGCTCGCGGCTCGACGTCTGGTTGCACGCGGTGCGCAGCGCGTTGAGCGTCAGCGGGTAGGTCGCCGGGACGGTCACCTGCTTCTCGAGGAGGCAGCCGAGAACCCGTTGCTCGACGGCGTCCAGAACGGGGAGGTCGGTCATGACCGTCAGCGTAGGCCGCTACGGTCCGGTGCGCCGGAGCCGGTCGGCCACCTCGACGCCGAGGGTGACCAGCTGGTCGAGCGCCGCGGCACCGGCCCACCAGCCGTGCGCGGTGACCTCCAGGCCCTGCGCCCCGAGGAGGACGGCGTCGAGCCGGGCCGGGCGCTCGTCGGCCGGTCCCCACCGGGCCGGTGGCCAGTGCAGGACGAGCGGGACGAGGTCGTCGTCGAGGACACCGCCCGGGTCGTCGACGGTCCAGCCCGGGCCGAGGCAGCCGCCCGGGCCGGGGCCGCCGCGCCGGACGCCGAACCGGCGGCCGGGGCCGTCGGGTGCGGCGGCCGTGACGGCGGGATCCGCGCAGCACCAGACGATCCGGGGCGGGACGGCGTCCCGGGCCGTCGTGCCCGGCGAGCCCGGCGAGCCCGGCGAGCCCGGCGAGCCCGGCGAGCCCGGCAGGAGCGTGACGGACCACGGGACGCCGTCCGTCCGGCCGACGAGCAGGTGCCGGACGCCGCCGCGCACGTCGTCGTCCGCGGGCGCGGTCCGCGGGTGCAGGGTGGCGCCGCGCCGGGCCGCGACGTCGAGGACGAAACCGTCGTCGGTGGCCGACGTCAGCTCGTCGTCCCGCACTTCTTCTCCAGGCGGGCGTTGACGGCCTGCAGCTCGGGGGAGTCGAACCGGCCGCCGTCGGAGATGTCGGCGTGGGTCGTGATGCTCGCGGCGACCTTGTCCATCTCCGTGGCGTAGTCGGTGAGGATCGCGTCGAGGTCGGCGTCACCGGTGCGGCCGACCTGGCCCCGCATCGCTCCGGCCCACGCGACGAAGATCCCGTGGATGGCGTCCGCGCTGCGCTGCTGGGCCGCGGCGTCCTGCGCGGCGGCGCCCGTCGCGTTCGACGTCAGGGCCTCGGCGAACTTCCCCGTCGCCTCGTCGACGGCCTTCGCGACGGCGTCGCAGGCGGCCGTGAGGGACTTCGGTGCCGGCTGCGCCGCGGCGCTGCCCGGCGACGTGCCCGCACCGGACGGCGGGGCGGCCGACGAGCCGCCGGGACCGCACGCGGTGAGAGCGAGGGTGCACAGGCCCACGGCCGCGACGGCCCGGACGCAGCGCAGGACCGTGCCGGTGGTGCTCGGGTTCGTGCTCATGACGGGCTCCTGGGGTCAGTTGACGTAGCAGGTGACCGGCACGCGACCCGCGGGCCGGGGGAACGGCAGGTCGACCGAGACGCCGAGCCGGTTGTCGGCGTCCGCGTCGTCGGGGAGGTTCTGCGGGGCCATCGAGAGCGTGAGCTGCGCGGTGTACGGCGCCGTCGGGGCGAAGACCGTGGCGCGCACCGACACCGGCGCCCCGTGGCTGCCGCCGGGGAGCCGGACGACGGCCGCGGACTGGTCGTCCCGGCCGGCCGCGACCGCGCGCAGCGACACCTGGAACGGCCGGCTCAGCGCGTCCCCGACGACGCGGCTGCTCACGACGACGGCGTCGTCGTCGCCCGAGGCCGACGGCACGTAGACGCACCCGAGGGTGTCGAGGTCGATCCGGACCTGGCCGCGGACCGGGCCGGGGTCGCTCGCCGACGAGGTCGTCGACGACGAGGGCCGCTTCGACGTGCTCGGCCGGGCCGCAGGACGCCTCGTGGTGGACGACGCGGCCGGGCGGGCCGCACCGCCGGTCGACGGGGCTGATGTGTTGCCGGTCGCGCCGGCCGCCGCGCTGCCCGGAGCGGCGGCCGCGGTGACCGTGACGGTGACCGCGGGCGCGGGGCCGGCGGTGGTCGACCCGCCCGAGCAGGCGGTGAGCACGAGGGCGAGGGCGAGGCCGAGTCCGAGTCCGCAGACCGTGCGTACCCGGTTGGCCCGGGAACCGGTGGAGATCATGCCGTCGACGCTAGGAAGATCCCCGGTCCCCTACATCAGGTGATCTCCTATGGTTGGCGGATGTCCGCCCCCCTGACGGGCCGCGACGCCGAGCAGGACCGGGTGGCCGCGCTGCTCGACGCGAGCCCCGCGGGCCTCGCCGTCGCGCTCGTCGAGGGCGAGGCCGGGGTGGGCAAGTCCGCGCTCGCGCGGGCCGTCGCGGACCGTGCCCGGGCGCGCGGCTGGCAGGTCGTCCGCTGCTCGCCGACCCAGGCCGAGGCCGGGTACGCCTACGCCGCGCTCGCCGACCTCGTCGGTCCGGTCGCGACCCCCGAGGCGCTCGCGGCGGTCCCGGACGTGCGCCGGCGGGCCCTGCTCACCGCGGTGCGCCTGGAGGAGGGGCCGGCCGACGGCCCGGTCCACGCCGACGTCCCGAGCGCCGGGGCGGCGCTGCACCACCTGCTGCTCACGGCCGGCCGGGAGCGACCGGTCCTCGTGCTCGTCGACGACGTCCAGTGGCTCGACTCGGCCACCGCGGGCGTGCTCGGGTTCGCGCTGCGCCGGGTGGACGCCGCCGACGGTGCCCGGGTGGCCGTTCTCGTGACCCGCCGCGCCACCGAGCCGGGTGCGCTGCCGCTCGACCTCGACCGGTCGGTCGCGCCGGACGCCACCGTGACGCTCTGGCTCGAGGGGCTCGGCCCGACCGCGCTCCACGAGGTCCTCGCGGAGCGTCTCGGGGTGCGCCTGGGGCGCCCGCTGCTGCACCGGCTGCACGCCCTCTGCCGCGGGAACCCGTTCTACGCGCTGCAGATCGTGCAGTCGCTGCTCGCCCGGCACGGCGGCGTCCCCGCCGACGCGGACCTGCGGCTGCCCGAGTCCCTCGCGGCGACCGTCGACGAGCGGATCGCGCAGACCGATGCGGCGCTGCGCTCGTTGCTGCTCGTCGTCTCCGCCCTGGCCGTACCGACGCCGGGCCGGCTCCGCGAGGCGCTCGACGGGTTGCCCGGACCCGTTGCGGCAGAAGGGGTCGAACCGGTGCTGGGGCGGGCGGAGGCGGCCGGCCTGCTCGCGGTCGAGGGGGACCGGCTCGTCTTCGCGCACCCGCTGTTCGCCTCCGCCGTCCGCGACCGGGCGCCGGCCGCCGCGCGGCGCGCGGTGCACGCCCGCCTCGCCGAGGTAGAGCCGGAGCCCGAGGCGCGGGCGCGGCACCTCGGGCTGGCCACCCTCGGACCGGACGGTGTCGTCGCCGACGCGCTCGAGGTCGCGGCCCAGGACGCCCGCGCCCGCGGGGCGACCGAGGTGGCGTCCGAGCTGCTGCGCGTCGCCGTCGTCAGGACGCCGCCCGCGGACGACGCCGCGCGCTGGCGGCGCGCGGTGCTCCTCGGGGACGTCCTGCTCGAGGCGGGGGATCTCGAGGCGGCCGCGACCTGGCTCGACCTGCAGGTCCCGGTGCTGCCCGCCGGGGCGGACCGGGCCCGGGCGCGGCTGACCCGGGCCGTCGTGCACTGGTACGCCGACGGCGGCGACGCGGCGAGCGAGGCCGTCCGCGCGGCGGTCCCGGACGCGGGCGACGACCCGGTGCTCCTCGGCACGATCCACAGCCGGCTGGCGATCTTCTCCGAGTCCGACACCGTCGCGGCCCGCGACCACGGCGCGCGGGCCGTCGCCGAGCTGCGCCGGTGCGGGGAGTCCGACCTGCTCGGCTCGGCGCTGTGCAACCTCTTCTACTACGAGGTGCTCACCGGTGCGGTGCCGCGCCTGGACCTGCTCGCTGAGGGCCTGCGGCTGGAGGACCCGCGCGGCTCGACGGACCGCAGCACGACACCGGGCTACTGGTACCTCGCGACCGACGCCTGGGACCTGGCCCGGGAGCGCTTCCGCACGACGCTCGAGCAGGAGCGGGCCCGCGGCGACCTGTCGAGCGAGCCCGACCTGCTGAGCCGGCTCGGCGAGGTCGAGCAGTGGTACGGCGACTGGCCGGCCGCCCGCCGCTACGCCGAGGCCGCCACGACCTCGGCCCGGGAGAACGGCAGCGACGCGAGCTACCAGCCCGGCGGGCGGCTGCTCCTCATGCTCGACCTGCTCGAGGGCCGGCTCGACGACGCGGAGGCGACGGCGCGCGCCCGTGCTGACAGGTTCGAGGCCGCCGGGCACCGGCTCGCGGTCGTGTCCTACCTCGCCGCCGCGACGTTCGCCCGGGCCAGCGCCGCCGACCACCACGGCGTGCTCGCGACGACCGCGCGGGCGGCGGCGCACCTGGAGGCGATCGGGCTCGTGGAGCCGCTCGGCCGGCTCGACCCGGCCCCGGAACGGCTCGCCGCCCTCGTGGCCCTCGGTGAGCTCGACGAGGCCGAGCAGCTCCTGGCCGCCGTCGGCGAGCGGCTGCGGCGGGTCCCCCGGCCGTGGCTGGCCGCGGCGCACCTGCGGGCCGCTGCCGGGCTCGCCGCGGCCCGCAGGGACCTCGCCGGCGCCGTCGCGCTCACCGAGCCCGCCGCGGACGGCGGCCCCGGGCAGCCGTTCGAGCAGGCGCGCACGTTGCTCGTCCGGGGCCGGCTGCTGCGCCGGGCCCGGCGCAGCGGGGACGCCGACCGCTGCCTCGAACGCGCCGGCCGGGTCTTCGACAGCCTCGGCGCCGCGGCCTGGTCGGCCCAGGTGGCGCAGGAGCTGGGCCGCTCACGGCGCCGCGGCGAGGACCCGACGGCGCTCACCGCGACCGAGCGCCGGGTCGCCGAGCTCGCCGCCGGCGGCGCGACGAACAAGGAGGTCGCGACGGCCCTGCACATGAGCCCGAAGACCGTCGAGGTGCACCTCACCCGGCTCTACCGCAAGCTCGGCATCCGCTCGCGCGCCGAGCTGGGCTCGGTCGTGGGCTCCGGGGGGCTCTGACCTCCGGCGCACCTCGACCGCCGAGATCTCTTTCAGCGCAACGGGTCCGCCGACGTCATCGAGGTCAACGACGACACGAGCGAGGCGAGCCGGCGTGCCGTCCGGTGGCCCTGGGTCCAGCGCACCGAGTACAGGTCCGCCTCGGCCGCCCGCGCCAGCAGGTAGTCGTCGCTCGTCACGAGCTCGTCGACGAGCCCGAGCTCGACGGCCCGCGTGCCGTACCAGTGCTCGCCGGTGGCGACCCGCTCGATGTCGACCTGCGGCCGGTTCGTCGCCACCCACTCCTTGAACAGCGCGTGGATGTCGGCGACCTGCTCGGTGAGCTTCTCCCGCTTGGCCGGCGTGGTCTGCGTGAAGGGCGTGACGGTCCGCTTGTACTCCCCGCCCGTCACCTGCTCGAACTCCACGCCCGCACGCTCGAGGAGCCGGAAGACGTTGGGGATCTCGGTGATGACGCCGATCGAGCCGACGACCGCGAACGGCGCGGCGATGATCCGGTCCGCGACGCAGGCCATCATGTAGCCACCGCTCGCGGCGACCTTGTCGACGGCGACGACGAGCCGCACCCCGCGGCTGCGCACCCGCAGCAGCTGGGCCGCGGCGAAGCCCTGGTCGTGGACCGTGCCGCCGGGGTTCTCCAGCCGGACGACGACCTCGTCACCCGGTCGGGCCACCGAGACGACCGCGGTCACCTCCTCCCGCAACCCGGCCACCTCCGTGGCGCGGATGTCGCCGTGGAAGTCGAGGACGAAGACCCGCGGGCGGCCGGACGCCGTGCCCGCCGTCCCCGCCGGTCCCTCGGCCGCACCGGTGACCGGCCCCTTGGCGTCGAGCGCCTTGCGCTGCTTGCGCAGCGCCCTGGCCTGCGCCTTGGCGACCTTGCGCGGCACGGTGTGCGACCGCAGCGCGATCCCGAGGTCCTCGAACGTGCGGTTGAGGTTGCGCACGCGCAGGCCCCGGGCGTCCGGACGGCGGGCGCGCGCCGTCCGGCCGACGAGTACCGCGACCGTGACCAGCACGGTGACGATCGCCGCCACGACCGTGAGGGTCTCCAGGAGGAACAGCCCGTACTCGCGCAGGAAGCTCACCCGAGCATCATCGGCGATCCGGTCCCGGACCGCCGAACGGGTGGCCGGAACGGCCCACGATGCTCCGAAGCGGTGAACCGCGTCGCGGCCCGTACCCCGGCGGGCACGCCGCGCGATTGCCTGGACGTACCGCCCGACACGAAACGGCAAACCCATCGCGAGGTGGGGACGCAAAGCCATGAGGCCTCGTCCGACGAGGTTGCTCAGCTACCGAATGGGGATCCCGTGGGAACGAAGACCACCCGCACCGTGCTCGCCACCTGTGCCGCGCTCGCGATGACCGGAGCGCTCTGCGGCCCGGCCTCGGCCGGCACGCCGGACACCGACCGCGACGGCATGCCCAACGTGTGGGAGGTCCGCAACCACCTGAACCCGCGGTCGAAGGCCGACGCGAAGACCGACCCCGACCGGGACGGCCTGACGAACCTCTGGGAGTACAAGCTCCGGACGAAGCCGCGCAAGGCCGACAGCGACGGCGACCGCCGGCGCGACGGCTCCGAGGACTTCGACCACGACGGCATCGCGAACGGCTGGGAGATCCGCGCCCGGCTCGACCCGAGGTCGCCGGCGGACGCCGCGGCCGACCCGGACCGGGACGGCGCGAAGAACATCCAGGAGTACAAGAACCACGGCAACGTCCGCGACGAGGACACCGACGGCGACGGGCAGGACGACGGCGACGAGCTGCGGACGCACACGTCGATGACCGTCGCGGACACCGACCACGACGGCACCGTCGACGGGGACGAGGACGCCGACCACGACGGCGTCGCCAACGAGGACGAGGACGACGCGACCGAGGCCTGCGTCGCGGACGACGACGACGTGGACGGCGACCACGTCGCCGACGAGGACGAGAACGAGCTCGGCGGCAGCGCGACCGACGCAGACAGCGACGACGACGGGGTCTCCGACGGGGCCGAGGACGGCGACGACGACGGCCGCCAGGACGAGGACGACGACGACTCGGCGAGCGACTCCTGCTCCGGCGACCACGACGGCGACGGCCGGGACGACGAGGACGAGGGCGACCGCTTCGGCACCGTGACGTCGTACGACGACGCGTCGCACGTGCTCGTCCTGACGACCGACGGCGGCGAGACGGTCACGGTGACGCTGTCGGTCGGCACCGAGGTCAAGTACGAGGACGCGGACGACCTCGAGTGCGAGTCCGACGACGAGACCACGGCGCTCGCCGCACTCGTCCCGACCGCGCTCGTCACCGAGCTCGAGGTCGAGGACGGCGAGGTCCACGAGGTCAAGGTGCTGCGGACGACCTGCGCCTGACCGACCGACCGACGGCCCGCCACGCCGTCCCCCGGCCCGCACGCCGGACCAGCGCCCGGTGGCCTCCCCGCACGGAGGCCGCCGGGCGCTCGGCATGTCCTCGAACATCTCCGCGAGCCGGCACGAACTGCCCGGCCCCGACCCCTGTCGCTGCGGGCGCAGCGGCCCTATCCTCCCGTTATTGGATCAGATGATCCGTCAACGACGAAGGGGTCGCCGTATGTCCACGCCCCCGCTCCGCCGCCGTCTCGTCGCCGTCGCGACCGCCGCCCTCGTCCCCGCCGCGCTCCTCGTGGCCGCGGGCGGGCTGCCGGCCGCGGTCGCCGCCACCGCCGTCACCGCCGCCCCGGACGCCCTCGACGGCACGTGCGCGACGCTCCAGGTCTTCTCCGGGTCGTCGTCCCAGGGCTACGTCGTCCGCAACGGCAACGGCTACGGGTTCACGTCCAGCGCCGCGGGGGCCACCCCGTTCCGGCTCGAGGCGACCCAGCTCTCCCGCTACATGCTCTACGACGCCGGTGGGGCGCCCGCCTACATGAGTGTCCTCAACTGGGTCATGCCCGGCACGACCTACGGGGACCGGGCGGACTGGACGGTCGCCGCGAGCGGTGCGCGCTACGCCGTCACGGCGACGGCCACCGGGCAACGGCTCGGCTCCTACCTGTGGAGCCTCGGCGCGGGCGGTGGCACGAGCACGGTCGCGCTCGCGGCCGCGGCCGGCTGCTTCACGCCGCCCGACGTCGCGACCGGGGTGACCGGGACGGCGGCGCCCGGGGTCGACGCGAACGGCAGGATCATCGGCGCGATCGACGCCCACATGCACGTCACCGCGGCGGCCGGCTTCGGCGGGCAGCTGCACTGCGGCGAGGCCTGGTCGCCGGGCGGGGTCGTCACCGCGCTGTCCGGATGCGCGACGCACGGCTCGCTCAACGTCGGGGCGGTGCTCGAGGGCGTCCTCGCCGGCACCGACATCACGAGCTCGCCGGAGGACGGCTGGCCGACGTTCGGCGACTGGCCCCAGCACAACAGCGAGCTCCACGAGCAGGCGTACTTCCGCAGCATCGAGCGGGCCTACCGCTCCGGCGTCCGGGTCGTCGACGCCCTCCTCGTGACGAACCGGGTCATCTGCGAGCTGTTCCCCTACCGCGACGGCTCGTGCGACGAGATGGCGTCGGTGCGCGCGCAGGCGCAGTACCTGCGGTCGATGCAGGACTACGTCGACGCCCAGAACGGTGGTGCGGGCAAGGGCTGGTTCCGGATCGCGACCACCCCGGCGCAGGTCCGCAGCATCGCTGCGCAGGGCAGGCTCGCGGTGCTCGTCGGGATGGAGATCTCCGAGCCGTTCGGCTGCCGGGAGGTCAAGGGGGTCCCGCAGTGCACGGCGGCCCAGGTCGACGCCGGGCTCGACGAGATGCAGGCGCTCGGCGTGAGCGGGATGTTCCCCGTCCACAAGTTCGACAACGCCTTCGGCGGGACGCGGATGGACGGCGGTGTCGCCGGGGCGGCCGTGAACCTCGGCAACCTGCTCTCGACGGGGCACTGGTGGGAGGTACGCAGCTGCACCGGCCCCGCCGACATGGCGCAGCCCGTCACGAACGACGACCTCGCGCGGCTGCTGTCCTTCGGCGTCATGTCGCTGCCCGCGGGCGCCGTCCTGCCGGTGTACCCGACCGGGCCCACGTGCAACGTCCGCGGCCTCACGCCGCTCGGCGAGCACCTGCTGCGTCAGCTCATGGCGCGCGGCATGGTCGTCCACATCGACCACATGAGCGTGCGGACCGCGCAGGCGACGCTCGACATCCTCGAGGCCGCGCACTACCCGGGCGTCACCTCGGACCACTCGTGGTCCGACCCCGCGATCGTCGACCGGGTGCTCGGCCTCGGCGGCTTCGTCGCGGGCTACGCCTACCCGGCCGGCGAGGCGGTCGTCGGGCAGCCGACCTTCGTCGGCGAGTGGCGCCGGACCAGGGCGCTGCCGCACGGCAGCGCGATCACCGGCTACGGGTTCGGCAGCGACGTCAACGGTCTCGCCGACCAGGCGCCGCCCCGGGTGTCGTCGACGACCCGCCCGTTCGCCTACCCGTTCACCTCCCTCGCGGGGACGACGGTGTCCCGGCACGTCATGGGCCGGCGCACCTTCGACCTCAACACCGACGGCGTCGCGCAGTACGGGCTCTACGCCGACTGGCTCCTCGACGTCGTGCTCGAGGCCGGTGCGGACGGCCCGGAGCTGCGCCGCGAGCTGCTCGGCGGCGCCGAGGCCTACACGGCGATGTGGGAGCGGGCCGTCGCCTGGTGACGGCCCGTCTGCTGACGGCGCGCCGGGTCAGTGCGCACGCAGGTCGTCGACGAACGCGTCGGCGATCCGGTGCAGCCGCTCGACCCGGCCGTCGTCGTGCCGGCCGTCGACGAGGGTGAGCAGGGTGCTGCCCTCGACGGCGACGACGAACCCGTCGAGCACCTCGTCGTCGACGACGTCGGGGCGCAGCTCGCCGAGCGCCCGGGCCTCGGCGAGGATCCCGAGCAGCAGGCCGCGGATCCGCGCGTGGCTGCTCTGCCGGGCCTGCGCGATGAGCGGGTTCGACAGCGCCGCGCCCGCGAAGGCGACGTTGACGTGGGCGTCGGCCTCGCGCTCCTCGTCGAGCGGCAGCACGGCCTCGAACGCCGCCCGCAGCGCCGCCAGCCCGTCGAGGTCGCCCCCGAGGGTGAAGGCCCGTTCGACGATCCGTTCGTAGACCGCGGTCTGGGCCGCGACGAGGATGTCGTCCTTGCCGCCGAGGAAGTGCGCGAGCACGCTCAGCGAGCAGCCCGCCTCGTCGGCGATGGCCCGGGTCGTCGTGCCGCCGACGCCGCGCGTGCGGACGACCCGCCAGGTCGCGGCGAGCAGGCCGGCCCGGCGCTCCGCGTGGTCGACGAGGCGTGGCACCCGGCCAGGGTAATGACCGGCCCGCGCCGGACGGCCCGGCGGACGGCCCGCCGGGCGTGTTCCGCCGCACCGCCGTGGCGCTTGGTGCCAGGCTCTGACGGTGCCGCGGCGACGCGGCCGGGCCGGGGTGCACCGGGCCCGCGGCGTGATCGAGGGAGCAGCACCGTGATGCGTGTCCGGACGTCGGGCGGTCCCCGGGTGGCGGTCCTGCTGGGGACGGCGGGCGCGGTGCTCGCGCTCGGGGCCTGCGGGTCGGCGGGCAGCGGCTCCGCGGCGTCCTCCGCCACGACGCCCGCGGCCCCGACGTCGTCGGCGTCGGCGGTGACGTCGTCCGCCGCGCCGTCGACGCCGGTGAGCCCGCCGAGCCCCTCGAGGACGGCGAGCCCGTCGAAGACACCGGCGACGGCAGAGCCGGTGGCACGCCCGGTCCTCGTCCTCGAGAGCGACGGGCTGGGGTACGTCGTCGGCGACGCGGCGATCCGGCACCTGCCGTTCGGCAGCGACGGCACCGCCGTCGTCACGGCGGTCGGCACCGCCCTCGGTGGCTCGCTGACGCGGAACGACCTGCCCGAGTGCGGCCAGGGGCCGCGCACCGGTGCCGGCCGCGCCGGGTTCTCGGTGCTCCTGGACGGCACGAAGTTCGTCGGCTGGACGGACCAGGGCGCCAAGGGCCGGCACCTGACGACCGCGGACGGCCTGGGGATCGGCTCGACGCTGCGGGACATCAAGGCGGGCCGGCCGGGGACGACGACGAGCGAGGGCTCCGTCGGCACCGAGTTCATCGACGGCGACGGGTTCGGCGGGATCCTCGGCGGGGCGTCCCTCACGAGCCGTGCGACGCTCGTCTACGCGGGGGAGACCTGCTTCTTCCGCTGACGGTCTTCCCGCTGACGGTCTTCCCGCTGACGGTCTTCCCGCTGACGGTCGCCCCGACCGACGGTCGCCCCGACCGACGGTCGTGCCGACCGTCGTCCGCCGAACCGTGGAGGCGCCCGTGGGCTGGTTCGAGGGGTTCGAGGCCGCGTCGTACGACCTCGGCGACGTCCGGCTGTTCGCGCGCACCGGTGGCCGCCCCGACGGGCCGCCGCTGCTGCTCCTGCACGGCTTCCCGCAGACGCACGCGCTGTGGCACCGGGTCGCGGTCGCGCTCGCACCGCACTTCCGGCTCGTGCTGCCGGACCTGCGCGGGTACGGCGACTCGTCGGCCCCGGACGGCGGCCCGCGGCACGAGGGCTACGCCAAGCGGACGACGGCCCACGACCTGGTCCGCCTCATGCACGGCCTGGGGCACGACGCGTTCGGGGTCGCCGGCCACGACCGCGGCGGCCGGGTCGCGCACCGGATGGCGCTCGACCACCCCGCGGCGGTGACCCGGCTCGCCGTCCTCGACATCGCGCCGACGCTCGACATGTACGCGGCGACGGACCAGCGGTTCGCCACCGCGTACTACCACTGGTTCCACCTGATCCAGCCGGTGCCGCTGCCCGAGATGATGATCGGCGGGGACCCGATCGGCTACCTGCGGGCGACGCTCGGCGGCTGGGGCGCGGGGGGCCTGGAGCACATCGAGCCGACGGCGCTCGCCGAGTACGAGCGGTGCTTCACACCGGCCGCCGTGCACGCCATGTGCGAGGACTACCGGGCCGCGGCCTCCGTCGACCTCGAGCACGACCGCGCCTCCCGGGATGCGGGCGAGAGGATCGGCTGCGACCTGCTCGTGCTGTGGGGCGCGGACGGTGTCGTGGAGCGGTTGTTCGACCCGGTCGCGCTGTGGCAGGCCCGGTGCTCGGGTCGGGTGGTCGCGCAGGCGCTGCCGTGCGGGCACTTCCTGCCCGAGGAGCAGCCCGCGGCCACCGCCGCCGCGCTCGCGGAGTTCTTCGGGGCCTGAGGTCAGCGGGCGGGCGCGGTGGCGGCGTTCTCGACGATCGCCGGGGCGTTCGCGGCGAGCCAGCCCATGAGCGGCAGCAGGTGCCCGACGAGGTCGACGCCGAGGTCGGTGAGGCTGTACTCGACGTGCGGCGGGATGACGGGCAGCGCCCGGCGGTGGACGAGGCCGTCGCGCTCGAGCACCTGGAGCGTCTGGGCGAGCATCTTCTCGCTCACGCCCTCCACGGAGCGGCGCAGCTCGCCCCAGCGCAGGGTGCGGTCGGCCAGGGAGACGAGCACGAGGACGCCCCACTTGCTCGTCACGTGGTCGAGCACGACCCGCGACGGGCAGGCCGACGCCAGCACCCGGTCGGGGAAGTAGGTCTGCAGCCGGGCGATCTGGTCGCTGATCTGCTCCCTGACCTCGTTGCTCACCGTCATGCCAGTACCTTACCAAAAGGTGGGTACTGCATCGCGGGAAGTGTCACGGACGATGGCCGGTTGTGGGTCGACGACAGCAGACCGAGCGGCGGGACCTCCCGCCCGTGCCCCAAGGAGCTCCTCATGTCCGTCGTCGTCACCGGTGCCACCGGCCACCTCGGCCGCCTCGCCGTCGAGTCCCTCCTGGCGAAGGGCGTCCCCGCGGGCGACATCGTCGCCGGCGGCCGCAGCGTCGAGAAGCTCGCGGACCTCGCGGAGCGCGGCGTCCGCACGGCGCGGATCGACTACGACGACCCGGCGACGCTCGCGGAGGCCTTCAAGGGCGCCGACAAGGTCCTCCTCGTCTCCGGCACCGACTTCGGCCGGCGGGTGGAGCAGCACACCGCCGCCGCCCGGGCCGCCCAGGAGGCGGGCGCGTCGGTCGTCTACACGAGCGCGCCGTACGCCGACACGACGTCCCTCCAGCTCGCGGTCGAGCACCGCGGCACCGAGGAGGCCATCCGGGCGCTCGGCGTCCCGTTCACCTTCCTGCGCAACGGCTGGTACTTCGAGAACTACACCCCGCAGATCCCGACCTACCTCGAGCACGGCGCCGTCCTCGGCAGCGCGGGCGACGGCCGGGTCAGCGGCGCCCCGCGCGCCGAGTACGCCGAGGCCGCCGCGGCCGTGCTCACGAGCGAGGGCCACGAGGGCACGGTCTACGAGCTCGGCGGCGACTCGTCGTTCACGCTCGCCGAGCTCGCGGCGTCCGTCGCGAAGCACAGCGGCAAGGACGTCGTCTACACCGAGCTGCCGGTCGAGGGCCTGGCCAAGGTGCTCGAGGGTGCCGGGCTGCCCGCCCCGGTCGCGGCGATGCTCGCCGACACCGACCGGTCGATCCGCGCCGGGGAGCTCGAGGTCACGACCGGCGACCTGAGCCGCCTCATCGGCCGCCCGACGGGCTCGCTCGACGACGCCGTCGCGGCCGCGCTGGCCTGACGCCCGCCCGGCGGGGACGCCTCTGAGGTAGATCGCCGTAGATATGGACGGTGATCTACCTCAGAGGGGCCCCACGGGGTGGGGCGTGGTGCGGGAGATCAGCCCCGGAGCAGCTTCGCGCCGTCCGCGAGCGCCCGGAGCTTGCCCTCGGCCGACTCGCGCGGCAGGTACTTCATGCCGCAGTCGGTCGCGACGACGATGTTCTCGGGGGCCACGTACGGCAGCGCGCGCTCGACCCGGCGGGCGACCGTCGCGGGTTCCTCGACGGCGTGGTCGTCGAGGTCGATGACGCCGAGGATGATCGTCTTGCCGGCCAGCTCGGCGAGCACGGCGCAGTCGAGGTTCGACTGCGCCGTCTCGATGGAGATCTGGTCGCACGTGGCCTCGGCGAGCTCGGGGAGGAACGAGTAGCCCGAGGGGCGCTCGTGGATGATCGCGGCGTAGCCGAAGCACAGGTGGACGGCGGTCGTCCCGGTGAGCCCCTCGAGGGCCCGGTTGAGCACCCGGACGCCGAACTGCTTCGCGGCGTCGGGGCGGGCCTGCAGGTAGGGCTCGTCGAACTGGACGATGTCGACGCCGGCCGCGAAGAGGTCGCGCGCCTCGGCGTTGACCGCCTCGGCGTACGCCATCGCGACCGCCTCGAGGTCGCCGTAGTGGTCGTCCTGCGCCTGCTGCGCCATGGTGAACGGCCCGGGGATCGTCATCTTCGTCGTCCGGCCGGTGTGCGCGCGCAGGAAGCGGACGTCGTCCACCTCCACGGGGCGCGTCCGGCGGACCGGGCCGACGACGCGCGGCACCGGGTTCGGGTGGCCGCTGCGGTCGAGCGCGGTGCCGGGGTTGTCGACGTCGACGCCCTCGAGCGCCGTCGCGAAGTGGTTCGAGTAGCTCTCGCGGCGCATCTCGCCGTCGGTGACGATGTCGAGCCCGGCGACCTCCTGGGCCCGGATCGCGAGCAGGGTCGCGTCGTCCTGGGCCTGCGCGAGCCACTCCGGTGCCGGGCGCCAGAGCTCGCGGGCCCGGGTGCGCGGCGGGAACCGGCCGGCGAGCTTCGCCCGGTCGATGAGCCAGTCCGGCTGGGCGTAGCTGCCGACGAGGGACGACGGGAACAGCGGCAGGTCGGGCACGACGGGCTCCATCCTGCGGCAGCCGGGGTGGACGCACCGGGTGCGGGCTGCGCTGCCGCGCTCGGATCCCACCACATCGCGGGCCCGCCTGCCCAGGGCGCCCGTCCGAACGCCGGTACGTCGGTCGCCCCCGACCCGGCATGCGCCCTACCGTGGCCGGATGCTTCCTGAGGACATCGGCCGGCTCGTCACGGTCGGGGACCCGCGGGTCTCGCCGGACGGCGGTCACGTCGCGTTCGTCGTGACGCACGTCGACCTGCCGGGCAACCGCTACCGCAGCGCGGTGTGGGTCGCGGCCGCCGACGGCTCGCAGCCGCCGCGGCCGCTCACCGCGGGCGACCGGCGGGCCGGGACGCCCCGCTGGTCGCCGGACGGCAGCCGGGTCGCCGTGACGACGATCGGGGACGACAGCACCTGCGCGCTCGAGGTCGTCCCGTTCTCGGTGCCGGGCGAGACCTTCCCGGTCTGCGAGCGGCCCGAGGCCTTCACCGACGTGGCCTGGTCGCCGGACGGCACCCGCCTCGCGTTCGTCTCGCGGGAGCGGACGCGGCGCTGGACGGACGGCGACGACGACCGGTCGCGGCCGCCGCGACGGATCGACCGGCTCTTCTCCCGGCTCGACGACGTCGGCTGGACGATCGACCGCCCGGCCGGGCTGTTCGTCGTCCCCGCCGACGGCACCGCCGCACCCGTGCTCCTGCTCGGCGGGCCGGCCGACCACGCGGGTGCCGCGTGGTCGCCGGACGGCGGCACGCTCGCCACCTGTGCGTCCCGCGGCGACGACCTGGCGCCGGTGACGGACGTGCACCTCGTCGACGCGCGGTCGGTCCGCGGGCCGGTCGGACCGCGCACCCTGTCCCGGCCCCGGACGTCGAGCTTCGCCCCGGCGTTCTCCCCGGACGGCGCGCTGCTCGCGGTGCTCGGCGAGGACGCCGTCGTCTGGCCGGCGTTCCTGCGGCTCGCGTTCGTCGACGTCAAGACCGGCGAGACCCGTTCTGCTGCAACGGTCCCCGACCTCAACTGTGCTGCGCTGCGCGAGATGCTCTGGGACGGCGACGCGGTCGTCGTCGCGCTCGAGGACCGCGGTGACGTGCACCTCTACCGGGTGCCGGCGGACGGCGAGGCCGCGCTGCTCGTCGGCGGCGGTCATGCCGTCACCGGCTACGACCTCGCGGGCGGCACGCTCGCCTTCACCGCGTCCGACCCGGGCGCGCTGCCGGAGGTGCACGTCGTCCGCGACGGCGTCGAGCGGTGCCTCACGTCGTTCGGGGCGGGGTTCCACGCGGCGGTGCCGACCGGCGTCCCCGAGCAGTTCACGGTGCCGTCCCCGAAGGGCGACGGGGACCTCGACGTCTGGCTGCTGCGGCCGGCGGAACCCGCGGGGACCGGCCGGACGCCCGTGCTGCTGTCGATCCACGGCGGCCCCGCGGCGCAGTACACCAACGCGTTCTTCGACGAGTTCCACCTCTGGGCCGCCGCCGGCTACGCGGTCGTCTGGACGAACCCGCACGGCTCCACGGGCCGCACCGAGGCCTGGACGCAGGAGGTCCGGCCGCCCGAGGCGGAGGAGGCGCCCGGCTCGGGCTGGGGCGGCGTCGACGCCGACGACGTCCTCGCCGCGCTCGACGGCGCGCTCGCCCGCGACCCGGGCCTCGACCCGGACCGGCTCGGCGTCCTCGGCGGGTCGTACGGCGGCTTCCTCACGAGCTGGCTCGTCGGGCACACGGACCGGTTCGCCGCCGCGTGCAGCGAGCGGGCCGTGAACAACCTCGAGTCCGAGGAGTGGAGCGCCGACATGGCGGGCACGTTCCGCTACGAGATGGGCGTGACGCACCTCGACGCCCCCGAGGTCTACCGGCGGATGTCGCCGGTCACGTACGTCCGCGACATCACGACCCCGATGCTCCTGCTGCACTCCGAGAACGACCTGCGCTGCCACGTCGAGCAGGCCGACGCGCTCTACCTCGCGCTGCGGATGCTCGGGAAGGACGTCGAGTACTGGCGCTTCCCCGAGGAGAGCCACGAGCTCTCGCGCAGCGGCTCGCCCGCGCACCGGGTGCAGCGGGTGCAGATCATCCTCGACTTCTTCGGCCGCCGGCTCGGCGGCCGCCGGCCCCGGATCACCTGGGACCACCCCGCCCGCACCGACGGACCGACGGAGGACGCATGACGACCTCGCTCTACGACCACGCCGGCGGCGGCCCTGCCCTCCTGGCCCTCGCGGACGCCCACCACACCCGCTGCCTCGCCGACCCGCTGCTCGAGCACCCGTTCTCGCACACGACGAACCACCCCGAGCACGTCGCCCGGCTCGCGGCCTACTGGGCGCAGGTGCTCGGCGGCCCGGACGACTTCTCCGCCTCGCTCGGCAGCCAGCGGGCCGTCGTCGACATGCACTGCGTCGAGGACGACCTCAGCGAGATGGGCCGGCGGTTCCTCGCGTGCTTCGTCGCCGCGATGGACGACGCGGGGCTGCCCGGCGACGCGCCGTTCCGGGCCGCCATGACGGCGTACATGCGCTGGGCCGTCGACCAGTTCACGGTGCCGGGCGTCGAGCGGCCGGCGACGGACGGCGTCCCGCGCTGGACGTGGGACGGGCTCGCGGCCGGCTGACCGCCGTCCGCCCTACAGCGGCCCGGGACCGCGGACGACCCGGCCGCGGGAGACGACCGTGCGCACCCGGGTGACCGCCGTGACGTCGGTGCCCGCGTCGCCGTCGACGAGGAGCAGGTCGGCGTCGAGCCCGGCGCGGAGCCGGCCGGTGCGGGCGCCGAGGCCGATCGCGTCGGCCGCGTGCGCCGTCGCCGCGGCGAGCGCCACGACCGGCGGGGCGCCCGCCTCGACGAGCTCGACGAGCGCCCACGGCAGGACGCCGTGCCGCTTGTCGGGGTAGATCCCCGAGTCGGAGCCCGCGACGAGCCGGACGCCGCCCTCGACGAGCGTGCGGACGTGGTCGACGATGCCCTCGGGGGTGATCCCGGTGCGCTCCATGACGGCCCGGATGTTCGGCGGGTAGGTCGAGCCGGGGACGTGGCCCTGGGTCGGGCAGACGACGACGCCGGACGCCGCGAGCCGGGCGACGAGGTCCGGCGGGGCGTGCATGCCGAGGGTCGCGCCCCCGACGCACGTGCAGTGCTCGATGCCGTCGACCCCGGCCTGCAGGCACAGCTCGACGGCGGCGACGGCGTGCGCGTGGGCGGTCACGGGCAGCCCGGCGGCGTGCGCGGCCCGGACGACGAGGCGCAGGTCGTCGAGCGGGTACTGCGGCTTGGTGACGTCCGTCGTCGCGGTGATCATGCCGCCGCTCGCCATCACCTTGACGACGTCGGCGCCGCGCTCGGCGCGCTCCCGGACGGCCGCGCGCAGGGCCTGCGGGCCGTCGGCCTCGCCGCCCATGTTCCAGCAGTGGCCGGCCGTCACGGTGACGGGCGGGCCGGACGCGACGACGGTCGGGCCGTCCGGGTGGTGGCGGTGCCGGTCGACGACCGTCCAGTGCGCGTCGCCGAGGTCGCGGACGGCGGTCACCCCGGCGGCGAGCTGCTCGGCGAGGGACCGGCGGACGATCGCGTCGAGGTCGTCGTCCGTCAGCTCGGGGAGCTGCTCGAGCGCCCGCGGGCCGGAGTCGCCGCACAGGTGCGTGTGGGTCTCGACGAGCCCGGGCATCAGTGTCGTGCCGGGCAGGTGGGTGACGGGGCAGCCGTCGGGCACGGCGGCGGAGCCGGGCTCGACGCCGACGATCGTCGTCCCCTCGACGAGGACGAGCGCGCCGCCGGGCAGCATCCGGGTGCCGTCGAAGGCGTGGTCGGCGCGGTAGGCGTGCAATCGGGCTGCCGGACGGACTGCCGGACGGACTGCCGGAGGGACTGCCGGACGGTCTGCGGGCACGGCTGCCTCCCGGGGGACCGGAGCGAGAAGCGGTCAGCCTACGGGGGCGACCCCTGCGACGGGAGCCCTCGGCGCGGCAGCCGGTGCGGCAGGCACGGCAGGTGCGGAGGCCTCGGCGGCCCGCGCCTCGGCGGCGGCCTGCGCGAAGCCCTCCGGCGCTGCCTCCTCCTGCGGCTCCCACTCCGCGCGGAAGCCCGCGTGCTCGCGGTACGGCGCGGCGAGGGCGAGCAGGACGGCGCCCGCCTGGCGGCGTTCGCGGCGCGTCACCTCGACCCCGGGCGCGGCGCACACGGTGCGGGCGCACAGCTCGACGACCGCCCGCCGGGCCTCGACGTCGGCGAGCGCACGGACCGGGTTCTGCGCCTGGAAGTAGACGCTGTCCGCGGCCATCCGCAGCCGGGTGATCGCGGTGTCCGGCATCGCGGTGAACCGGGCGACGAGCGTCCACTGGCCGTGGACCGCGTCGCCCTCGGTCCGGGCGGACCGGACCTGGACGACGTTGTCGCCCTCGAAGTGGTTCTGGACCAGCCACCACGGCCCCGGCGACGCGGACCGGACGGTGGCCTCGTCCTCGTCGAGGCGTGCCCGGAGGAAGTCGACGAGCTCGTGGCCCATGTCGCCTCCTCGGGTCCGGCACCGGTGCGGTGCTGCGGCGCCGGGTCCCGGCGACCGTCCTTCGGGTCACCTGTCGGCGGCCGCTCCGCGGATCTGAGCCGTCGGACCGAGCTGTCAGGCGCTGTAGCGCAGCCGGCGCTTGCCCGCGATGCCGAGGATCTCCTCGTAGGTGCTCCGCAGGCTCTCGGCGATCCGGACCCGCTCGCTCCAGCGCTCCTCGGTGTCGGAGCGGGGGGCCGGGGTGGAGGCGGCCGTCGCGAGGGCCGCGGCGAGGTCGTCCGCCCGTGCGGCGGGTCCGGCGTCCCGGCGGTAGGTGAGGCACGGTCGCTGGGCGGCGGCGAAGCTGTCCTGGGCGAGGACCGCCCAGGTGCCGAGGTCGGCGCAGGCCTCCGGCCAGATCGAGTGCGCGCCGGGGAGGTCAGGGACGACGGAGACGTCGAGCCCGGCGAGGTGGTCCCAGAGGGCGCCGTCGCTCAGCCGGTCGTGGAGCACGAGCCGGCCGCCCGCGGACCGGACGGCCGCCTCGACATGCTGGAAGGCGTCCGAGCAGCTCAGGGCCCCGGCATCGCGCACGGTGCGGTGCGCGTGGACGACGAGGTCGGCGTTCGGGGTGCGGCGGACGGCGTCCGCGAGGGCGGTGACGAGCTCCACCTGCTCGGGGCCGCCGAGCATGCTGCCGAGGTGGGTGCCGACGCGCAGCCGGCCGCGGCCGGAGGGGTGCGGGACGGGCCGGTCCTGGCGCATCCGGACGAAGTTCACGACGTGCGGGTGCGGCAGGACGACGGGCTCGACGTCCCAGCGCTTGCGCATCTGCTGCGCTGCGGGCTCGGTGAGGGTGACGACCGCGTCGGCGGCGGGGACGAGGATGTCCAGCTGCTCGGCGAGGCGGGCCCCCTCGGGGCTGTCCGGGTCGCCGAGGTTGTAGCCGGTGACGACGAGCGGGGTGCCCGAGCCGCGGACGAGGTCGACGGCGGCGCGGACGTCGTCCGGGTGCTGCCCGGGGCGCAGGCCCAGCACATGCACGACGTCCGTCTCCGGCAGCCGCGCCCGCAGCCACGCCGTGGAGAACGCGCCGCCGCGGCTCGGGCCGCCCGCCCAGCCCACGGTGGGGCGGTGGACGGCGTCCACGCCCTCGGGGTTGGCGAGGTGCCGGACGTACAGGCCGCGCCCGGGCAGGGTCGCGACGTTGATCCGGCGGCGGCCTTCCCACAGGACGGTCGTGGCGCGTTGGCGGGGTGCTCGGGGCATGGCTGTGCTCCTTGGGGGAGGGGCGGTCTGCGGCGGTTCACCGTCGACCGTCGCGACCAGACCTTTCCCAACCGGCCCGTGTCTCAATCCTGATTCGTCAAACTCAGATCATCTTTCTGGCCGGGGCGCCTCGTGTTGCGGTTCTGCGGGAGGCGTCCGACGATCCCTCTCGTCCACGACCGAAGGAGCACGACGTGACCGACTCGATGGTGTCCGCCCCGAGGCTGTCCGACGCCTCGACGTCCGGCGGTGCGCCGTCCGGGGGTTCGCCGTCCGGCCCGCAGGCGCAGCCGGACCCCGAGCCCGGGCTGGGCCTGTCCGTCGAGACGCTGGTCGTCTCCGCGCCGGACAGCGACGGCACCGGGACGGCGGAGTGGGCCGTCGTGCGGGTGGACGGCGAGATCGACGTCGCGACCGGGCCCGAGCTGCGTCGCCGGCTCATCGCGCTCGTCGACGAGGGCGTCCGGCACGTCGTCCTCGACCTGTCGACCGTGCCCTTCCTCGACTCCTCGGCCCTCGGCGTCTTCGTCACCGGGCTCAAGCGGCTCCGGATCGCCGGCGGCACGATGCGCCTGGCGGCCTGCCGGCCGCCGGTCCGGGCGGTCCTGAAGATCACCTCGCTCGACCGGGTGTTCTTCCTCTACCCGTCGGTCGAGGCCGCGCTCGCAGACGAGACGGAGTACGTCGCGCCGACGGGGGCGTGACGGCCTGCTCCGCCGGTCCGAGCGGTGGTCAGTAGAGCTTGTAGGCGGCCCGGGACACCCGGAAGCCGTGGTTCGAGCCGTCGACCGTGAGGCACTCGACACCGGTGGTCCGGCTGATGCAGAGGATCGAGCCGGCGAGCACGGCCTTGCCGTAGCCGAGCGCGACGGGGCCGTCGGTCGCGACGTCGCCGACGCAGGCGAACCGGGCCTTGCCGGCACCCTGGGTGACCTCGACCGACGAGCCCCAGTCGAGCTCGCAGTCCGCCGGCTTGGGCGGGTTCTTCCAGGTGTTGTCGATGACGTCGCAGCGCGCGCTGCCGGGGTCGGCGCCGTCGGAGTCCCGGACGGCGCAGAGGATCCGGCCCGACGGGCTGCGGAAACCGATCTGGCCGAACTGCGCCATCCCGGCGTCGACCGGGTCGACGAGTGTCACGCCGAAGGCCTTCGCGACGCCGAGGGGGTCGTCGGGGTCGACGTCGCCGCGCTGGACGGGGCCGATGCTCGGGTCGTCCGCGGGGTCCTCGGCCGGGTCGTCTGCCGGGTCGTCCGTGGCGTCGTCCGACGCCTGCGCGTCGTCGGAGGGGGTGTCGTCGTCCGTGGCCGTGCCGTCGTCCGGGGCGACGGTGGCGCTGCCCGGGGCGACCCCGACCGTGCCGATCGGGGCCGGACCCACGGTGGCCTCGGTGTCGTCGTCCGACCCGAGGACGGAGCAGCTCGCCAGCAGCAGGGCGGCGGTGACGGACAGGACGGCGACGCGGACCCCCGACATGCGCATGGGGCGGAGTATGCCAGTCGATCACCGCGGTGATCCGGTCCGGCGGCGAGGTGCATCCAGAATTGACCGGTTCCAGAATCGGACGAAACTGGGCGAACTGTGTCGAGCTGAGAGGTCGATGGACGAATGACGACGACAGATCCCCGACAGACGCCGGACGCCGTGCAGGCTGCCGCTCCGCAGTCGTCGCAGGACGGGCAGCGGCCGTGGACGACGACGGACGGTGGCGTGCCGGTCGCGAGCGACGAGTTCTCGCTGACGGTCGGCCCCGACGGCCCGGTCCTGCTGCAGGACCACTACCTGCTCGAGCAGATGGCGAACTTCAACCGCGAGAACATCCCCGAGCGGCAGCCGCACGCCAAGGGCGGCGGAGCCTTCGGCACGTTCGTCGTGACGGCCGACGTGAGCGCCTACACGCACGCCGCCGTGTTCCAGCCCGGGACGCAGACGCAGACGCTCGTCCGCTTCTCCACCGTGGCCGGCGAGCGCGGGTCGCCCGACACCTGGCGCGACCCGCGTGGCTTCTCCGTGAAGCTCTACACGAGCGAGGGCAACTTCGACCTCGTCGGCAACAACACCCCGGTCTTCTTCGTCCGGGACCCGATGAAGTTCCAGCACTTCATCCGTTCGCAGAAGCGGCGCCTGGACAACAACCTGCGCGACCACGACATGCAGTGGGACTTCTGGACCCTCTCGCCCGAGTCCGCGCACCAGGTGACCTGGCTCATGGGTGACCGGGGCATCCCGCGCTCGTGGCGCACGATGAACGGGTACTCGAGCCACACGTACTCCTGGGCGAACGCTGCCGGGGAGAAGTTCTGGGTCAAGTACCACTGGCGCAGCGACCAGGGCGTCGACTTCCTCCCGCAGGAGGAGGCCGACCGGCTCGCCGGGTCGGACGCCGACTACCACCAGCGTGACCTCTACACGGCGATCGAGAGCGGCGACCTCCCGTCGTGGACGCTCAAGGTCCAGGTCATGCCGTACGAGGACGCGAAGACATACTCCATCAACCCGTTCGACCTCACGAAGGTGTGGCCGCACGGGGACTACCCGCTCGTCGAGGTCGGCCGGATGACGTTGGACCGCAACGTCACCGACTACCACACCGAGATCGAGCAGGCCGCGTTCGAGCCGAACAACCTCGTGCCGGGCACGGGCCTCTCGCCCGACAAGATGCTCCTCGCGCGCGGGTTCTCGTACGCCGACGCGCACCGCGCACGGCTCGGCGTGAACTACAAGCACATCCCGGTCAACCAGCCGAAGTCACCGGTGCACGCGTACTCCAAGGGCGGGGCGATGCGCACCGTCAACGCCGCCGACCCGGTGTACGCGCCGAACTCGTACGGCGGCCCCGCCGCCGACCCGGTACGGGCCGGCAGCGCCGGGACGTGGGAGTCGGACGGAGACATGGTGCGCTCGGCGTACACGCTGCGGGAGCGGGACGACGACTTCGGCCAGGCCGGCACCCTTGTCCGCGAGGTGATGGACGACGCGCAGCGCAACCGGCTCGTGTCGAACGTGTCGGGGCACCTGCTCCAGGGCGTCTCGGAGCCGGTGCTGCTGCGCGCGTTCGAGTACTGGCGGAACATCGACAAGACGATCGGCGACCGGATCGAGGCCGCCGTCCGGGCGGGGTGACCCGCCGTCCCGTCGTTCGTGAACGTCCCGTCGTTCGTGAACGGTCGTCGGCCCCCGCCTCGTCAGGGACGGGGGCCGATGCGTGGGCGCTGCTCTCGGCGTTCGCCTCGGGGACAAGGGGTCTCAGTGGACCGGGGTCCCGCCGTTGACGGCGATCGTCTCCGAGGTGATGTAGCCGGACTCCGCGCTCGCGAGGAACACGTAGGTCGGGGCGAGCTCGGCCGGCTGGGCGGCCCGGCCCGTCGGGGACTGCTCGCCGAACGAGGCGACCTTCTCGGCGTCCATCGTGGCGGGGATGAGTGGCGTCCAGACCGGGCCTGGCGCGACGGCGTTGACCCGGACACCCTGGTCGGCGAGCTGCTGGCCCAGGCCCCGGGTGAAGTTGACGATCGCGGCCTTGCTCGTCGCGTAGTCGAGCAGGTTCGGCGACGGCGTGAACCCCTGCACCGACGCGGTGTTGATGATCGAGGCGCCGGGCATGAGGTGCGGCAGCGCGTGCTTGCTCAGCCAGAACATCGCGTAGACGTTCGTCTTCATGACCCGGTCGAGCTGCTCGGTCGTGATGTCGGCCAGACCGCCGTCCTGCGACATCTGGTAGGCCGCGTTGTTCACGAGGATGTCCAGGCCGCCGAGCTCGGCGACCGTCGTCCCGACGGCTTTCTCGCAGAACGACTCCTCGCGGATGTCGCCGGGGATCCGCACGCAGCGCCGCCCGGCGTCCTCGACGAGCGCCGCGGTCTGGCCCGCGTCGCTCTCCTCGGCGTCGAGGTAGACGATCGCGACGTCGGCACCCTCGCGGGCGTAGGCCAGGGCGACGGCCCGACCGATGCCCGAGTCGCCCCCGGTGACGAGGGCCTTCCGGCCCGTCAGCCGGTCGGTGCCGCGGTAGGTGTCCTCGCCGTGGTCGGGCGTCTCGCGCATCTCGTCGGTACGGCCCGGGTGGGCGATCTGCTCGCCCTCGCCCGTCGGTGCGCCGGTGTGGGCGCTCGGGTCGGTGGGGGTGAACTGGTCCTGCTGGGGTTGCTGGTCCTGCGGGTTCACGGGGCGGCTCCTCGGGTTTCGTGGGGTTCCTCGTGCCGTGCCCGTCGGGGGGCGGGTCATGCCTCGTGGGGTCGTTGCCTGCACTGCCACGACTGGTCGTGAGTGATGGTGACTCACGCAAAGTTGTTGCGCCGGAACGGGTCTCGCGGGGTCAGACTGTCGGACCCCGTCCGTAGTGTTGTTCTCGTGAGCAGCGACGAGCAGACGTGGGGCGAGGTGCCCGGCCATGAGCCGGACGCCGCGCTTCCTGCTGCGTCGGCTGGTCACCGGGTGTCGGAGGGGTCGTTGCCGGTGCACGACCTGGTCGCCGGGGTGGAGGCGATGAAGGCTGCGGCGGCGATGGTG
This sequence comes from Kineosporia sp. A_224, assembly GCF_002198655.1. Taxonomy (GTDB): domain Bacteria; phylum Actinomycetota; class Actinomycetes; order Actinomycetales; family Kineosporiaceae; genus R-H-3. The sequence goes on along the minus strand of NZ_MWLN01000107.1, from coordinate 62 downwards.
CTGGAGGCGTCGCGGTGCGCGTGGTCGCTGTCCGGTGAGGAGGTCCGTGGCGTGGTCGAGGA
>NZ_MWLN01000106.1 GCF_002198655.1 Kineosporia sp. A_224 | reverse complement strand
CAGTGCTGCATGTGTTGTCCCACCGGCCTGGTGCACTGCTGGTCTCGATGGTGCTCTTCGGGCTGTCGATGGTGTCCGCCCGGGTGGCCCTGCAACCCCTGGGACGTCGCCCGAGCCGTGACCGACGTCGCCCTCATGGGCATCGGCCGGCCAGGCGCGTACCGCGTGGCGGTCGCGCCGTGCTCCTGGTGAACTGCCGGTCCGGGAGCGGCAAGGCGATGGCGGAGATCACGCATCGGGCCGATCGTGAGTGTGTCGAGATCGTCCTGGTCGCGGAAGGGCAGGACCTGAGCGTGCTCGCGGACGCTGTCGCGGCCGACGGTGCGGGCATCCTGGGTGTTGCCGGTGGCGACGGGTCGATGGCTGCGGTGGCCGCGGTCGCATCCCGGCGTGGGCTCCCGTTCGTGTGCGTCCCGACGGGCACCCGGAACCACTTCGCGTTGGACCTCGGGATCGATCCTGCCGACATCTCGTCGGCCGTGTCGGCGTTCCGGGGCGAGAACGACGTCAGGGTGGACCTCGGGGAGGTGAACGGACGCATCTTCGTGAACAACGTGTCGCTGGGGCTCTACGCGGGGCTGCTGGCGTCGCGGCACTACCGGCGCTCCAAGATGCGGGCTGTCCTCGACGAGCTGCCGGCCCTGGTCGGCCCCGACGCCCGACCACCCGCACTACGTTTCGCCGCTCCACAGGGCATGACCCAGGACGGGACGGACGCCCTCCTCGTCTCCAACAATCCCTACCGGCTCGGCGGTCTGGGGCGCAGCGCCTGGCGCCCGGACCTCGCTTCAGGGACGCTCGGGGTACTGACCATCAGGCTCGACGACGGCAACGCGATCATGCGGCTTGCGGCGGCCGAGCTGCTCGGGCGAGGGCGGCTGCCTGCCGGCTACGACCGGTGGACCACTGACACGTTCGCCGTCGACGCCGATGGCCCCATCGACGCGGCAGTCGATGGGGAACCGGTCAGACTGTCGGGAGTCCTGCGGTTCGCCGTTCGACCAGGTGCCCTGGTGGTCCGTCGACCGCCCGCCCGCAGGCGCGAAGCCGCCGGCAGGCTCGTCCGGGAGGCACGGCTCCTGTTGAGGACTGCTTCGGCACCGGACCACCCCGATCGGCCGCCCAGCAGCTCAGAGGGCCTCCACCGACGAACCACGGACAAGGTCCCGGGCTCGGGGCGAGAAGGCGTTGCAGGATGGGACTGGCCCCGAAGCTGGGCGCCCCGGCGACAACAGCGCCGACTCGACAAGCGCGGAAGGTCCGTCATGGCCGTGAACGAGCGGGCGACCCTCAATCAGGTCTTCGGGCGCCTCACCCTGATCGTGTCCGTCGTCTGGGCCGTCACGATCATCGGGTCGGCCGTCGCGGCAAAGGCGAGCAGCGAGTTCATCTGGGTCCTGCTCATCCTGCTCTGCGGTGCCAGCGGGACCGGCGCAGCAGTTGAAGCAGCGAGGCGCCGCGCCGCCGCGTGACCGCGCCCGGAAGCCTGCTGCGCGGTACCTGGGGCGACGCCGGGTGCGGTGACCGTCGAGCGTCCCGGGGCCCCTCACGCCGGCTGCATCTACCGCGTGTCCCCGTCGGTCTCCGGGGCCGGGCGGTTGAACTGTCTGCCGATGAGTGCGAACGCGAACATCTGTGGGAGTGCCGCGTTGCCCAGGGAGGTGACCTGGAGGATGGCGACGGCGATAGGGATGCACAGGGCGAGCAGCCAGGCCGAGGCTGCCGGGCGGAAGTGACCACGGAGCAGGGCGATGCCCAGCGCGGTCGACCCCAGGAGGGTGAGAAGCAGCCCGCCGATCGAGACGAGGAAGGCGGTCTCGAGGAAGGGGGTGGGGTGGGCACCCCACTGCGTCCAGTAGTCGAGGGCGACGCCGAGGACGGCGACGAGGTACCCGGTGATCGCCAGCCGCCAGGTCCACCGTTCGGCTCCGCGTGGGCGCCGTGCGCGGTAGGTGGTGACGGCGCAGAGGGTGAAGGCTGCGAAGACGGGGAGCCAGATCTTGCCGTAGGTGAGGTAGACCCGGTCCGGGCCGCTCCAGTCCAGTAGCGGCCGCAACGCCTCGGAGGCGGGGACGGCCCAGAGCCGGACCAGCGGCGCGCGGAGGTCTTCTCGGCCGTCGGCGGTGGCGAACCGGGACAGGGCGTGGATCTGGCCGAGGACCAGCCCGGTCCACGCTGCCCACCATGCGAGACGTCCGACCAGGCGACCGGTCCTTCGTGAGTCCTGGACGTGATCCGACGTGGAGGTCATGTCCACGCCTCCCGGTTCGTTGGCCACCGTCAGCCGACGAACGACGAGACGGTGGATGCGACCACGGCCAGCGCAGCGGCCGCCAGCGCGAGTACCCCGCTCGCCCCTAGACGCTCTGGGGCCCTTGCGATGGGCAGCGCGCATGCGGCCGCTGCAGCCGCGAGGATGAACGGCAGGCCGCTCCAGAAGACGACAACGGCGACCAGGGCGAGGGCCGCGAGGACGACCGCCCGGGTCCGGGCGCCTCGTCCGGTGGCGCCGCGCACAACCAGGCCGAAGACGATGCCTGCCGCGGCCAGGATGATCGCGACAGTGATCAGGTACTCCCGCAGCCCCTGGTCTCCGTCGGGCTGCCACCAGGTGGCGACGGCGGCCATCGCCAGGGCGTAGGCCACCCCGAGGATGGCGAGCAGCCCGGCCCCGGACGGTGTCGTCGTCGATCGGTCCAGTGACGTGTCGGTCATGGCGTCCTCCTTGGCTCGGCGCCGGGCGAGCGGCTCGTCCGGCTACCCGTTCGCGGGTCCAGGTCGCAGACGTTGCCGCCGCGTGCGCGAGCCGGGCAGTGTCTGCAGCCCTCCGCGGACGAGGAGGTTGTCCCGGGCGCGGCGGGACATCGTGCTGGTGACACGGGACGCCTCGCCTCGGCACACTCGGACGATGACCGTGCCGCTGCTGCCGACGTCCCCCGTCGCGGGGGTGACGCGCGGGCCGGTGCGCGGGGACGGCTCGGCGACGTGTCCTCGAGGTGGTGAGCCCGGCGTTCAGGTGCCGCGCACGGTGACGTCTGCGTCGGGTGACCGGTGGCTTCGGGGCGTGGCGGTGACGCTGTTCGCGCTCGCAGTGGTCATGACGGTAGCGACGCAGGCGCTCAGCGCCGGTCTCGGGGACAGCCCGCTGGTCTCCGACCCGCAGGAGCTGGGCCAGGTCGGGCTGGTCCTGTTCGTGCTGGGAATGGGCTCGGCGGGCCTGCTGGTGGCGTGGCACAGGCCGTGGCACTCGGCTGCGTGGCTGCTGCTGGGCGCGGCCGACATCGAAGCGTTGTGCGACCTCGGGCAGGCGTACGGTACCCGGGCGCTGGTGCTGGACCCGTCGCTGCCCGGCGGGGCGTGGGCGCTGTCGCTGTCGGCGCCGCTGTGGATCGTCGGGGTCGGCCTGGTCGCGGTGACGATGCTGCTGCGGTACCCGAGCGGCCGGCTCGAGGGGCGCTGGGCGCCTGCCGTGGACCGGGCGGTCCTGGTTGGGCTGTTCGTGCTGTGGGTCGCCTACGCGGGCAGCGACAACTCGGTGACCGATGCCGTCCCCTCAGCCAGACCGCCCGTCCGCCTGGACCCTCCACCGTGGGTCGAGGCCACCGTCGGCGTCGCCCTGCTCGTGACGCTGCTGGGCGCCTTCGTGTTCGCCGTCGCCGACGCCACCAAGCGGACCGTTCGTGCAGGACCCCCTCAGCGGCAGCAGCTGGCACTCCTGGTCACCAGCGTCGTCGTCTCCGTGGCCGGGCTGCTGCTGCCGTGGCGGGTCGTCAACCTGGTGCTCACCCAGTCGATCCCCGTCGCTGTGGCCGTCGGAGTGCTCCGCTACCGCCTGTCGGGCATCGAGGTCGTGGTCCGCCGGACCCTGCTCTACGGCGGCCTCACTGTCGCGGTGCTCGCGGTCTTCGTCGCGGTCACGTCCACGCTCACGGCCGTGGCGCCGCGCTCTTCCGGTGCGCCCCTGGTGGCTTCCCTCGCCGTCGCGCTCGTCGTCGTCCCGTTGCGCGACAGGCTGCAGCGACTGGTCGACGGTTTCGTGTATGGCGACCGCGGGGACGCGTGGCGAACCCTGCAGACCATCGGGCAAGCGCCGGCCCTCGACGGGGCCGCGCTGACGGGGGCGGTGGACGCGTTGGCACGCACCCTGCGTCTTCCCGGGGTCGAGCTGCGCGCAGCAGGCGGTGGCGACACGCTCGCACAGACCGGCGTGCCGTCGGAGCCGGACCCCGCCAGATCCGATGCCGGCGCAGCCGCGCAGGCAACCCACCTCGCAGCACGCCGCCGACCCGAAGCCACGGCGTCTGCGCCGGCCTGGGACTGTGACCTCGTCGTCGAGGGGGCGGTGGTCGCAGTCCTGCGGGTCACCCCACGGCGTGGTGAGCGCCGGCTGCCGCCGGCGGACCAGCAGCTCCTCCGAGCCCTTGCCCCGCTGCTCGGAATGCTCGTGCGCAACATCCAGCTGGCGGACCTGCTGCGGGTGGAGCAGGCCCGCGCCGAACACTCGACCGCCCGAGAACGGGAACGGCTGCGCCGAGACCTGCATGACGGCCTCGGTCCGTCGCTGACCGGGATCGGGCTCGGCCTGGAGGCAGTGGACGGAGCCGACCTCCCCGAACGAGCCCGTCCTGTGATCACCCGGTTGCGTTCCGAGACGGCCGCGAGCCTCGAGGACGTCCGGCGCATCATCGACGACCTGCGACCCGCTCGGCTCGACCGCATGGACCTGGCCGCCGTCCTCAGCGCCCGCGCTGACCAGATCAGCACCACCACCGGCACGCTCGTGCGGGTCGACCTGCCGCCCGACCTGTCTTGCCTGCCGGACCAGGTCGAGTCCGCGGCGAGCCGCATCCTCGACGAGGCCCTGACCAACGTCGCTCGTCATGCTCGCGCCCGAACCTGCACAGTCACAGTCACCCTGGAGCCTGTAGAGGCCGGTCCGAGGGCCAGGACGGGTCGGCTCGAGCTTCGGGTGCGTGACGACGGCATCGGGTACACGGCATCCCGCCCGGGCGGGATCGGCGTCGACTCGATGCGCGCCAGAGCCACCATCCTGGGCGGCTCCCTCGACATCCGGCGCATGCCCGCCGGGGGCACGGAAGTCACCGCACGACTCCCGTACCTCGCTCCGGACCAGGACGTGGCCGACGACAACGCGGCCGCAGCGGACGCGCCGGCCCTGCGGGCACGGCTGTGACAGCCGACCTCCCGGCACGGCCGACCGGTCGGGTACGGGTCGTCGTGGCCGATGACCATCCGATGGTCCGCTACGGGATCGTCGCGGTCCTCACAGACGTCTCCGACATCGACGTGATGGCCGAGGCCGCCGACGGCGCCCAGTTGCTGGCGGCGATCGAGGAGCATCTGCCGGACGTCGTGGTGACCGACCTCGACATGCCCGGCACCCCCGGAGTGAGGGCGATCGCCGAGATCCGCGCCCGGTGGCCCCAGATCGGGGTGCTGGTCCTCACGATGCACTCCGACGACGAGGCCGTCTTCACAGCACTGCGTGCCGGCGCGCACGGATATCTCCTCAAGGGAGCCGACCGCGCCGAGCTCGTCCGAGGGATCCACAGCGTGGCTGCCGGCGAGGCCGTGTACGGGGCAACGGTCGCCGCACGCATCGTCGCCTTCTTCACCGGAAACCACCGCCAGTACACCGCCCAGGCATTTCCGGACCTCACCGACCGCGAACGCGACGTCCTCACCCTCCTCGCCCAGGGCCGCAGAAACTCCGAGATCGCCGTCGCGCTGGGACTGTCCGACAAGACCGTCCGAAACCTGGTCAGCGCCGTCCTCGTCAAGCTCCACGTCCCGGACCGCACCGCCGCCGCGCTCAAGGCCCGCGACGCCGGCATCAGCTGACCCGGCAGCGCGGCGAGGTCACGCACGTCAGATACGTTGCCGTGCATGGAGATCCGCGGATCTGGACGGCGATCACTCCGTTCGCTACCGTCGCCCGCCCGGTGGCTGACGGGCCAGTCAGGGGAGTCGTGGAACCGGCCCAGAAGCTGCGGTGCATGCGAGCGGTGGTTGCACTCCTGACGGCCAAGGTGGCGAGTGCTTCAGGGAGCGGGCAGCCGGTAGACGCTGTCGGTGTCGTGGGCCGTGATCCAGGCCGCGCTGGAGTCCGCAGCGACGCTTCCGCTGGCAGCCCGGGTCCCGTAGCGGCCACAACGGTTGGTGCTGGGGTCGACGGTGGTGACGAGCCCATCGGTGACACGGTTGGTCCCCGGTCCGCCCGCGTGGCGGTGCCACCGGTCTGCGCCAGCGTTCACGCCCGGTCGCCCGTGACGGCGAGGAACTGGGGACCTGACCCAACCGTGGTGGTCGCGACCGTGGCGAGCGTACGGGGGTCGAGCCGCAGCGACGTGCTGCCGTGTGGCTGGTGATCCACAGCGCGTCGGCGGTGGCCAGGATCGCGCCCGCGCCCAACGATGCATCCGTGATCCGCACGACCGTGCTCGTCGTCGGGTCGATCAGTACCAGCGTGAGCGACGAGGTCAGCACCCAGACGCCACCCGCCACCGACGACTCCTCGAGGAAGTCGTTGACCTTCACAGCGATGCAAGCGAGCACCAGCCGGTCCCGGGGTCGACGCGCAGCACCCGCGGGGTGCGCAGACCGCGACCCACAGGGCGTCGAAGCCGACGCCGGGCGCCAGGCAGGTTGCCCCTGACAACTGCATGGTCGACGGCACGGCGCCGGTGCCCCGTCGGGGCGCGTCAGCGCCTAGGAGCCGACTACAGATCCGGCCGAGACGCGAGCCGTTCATCGCAGTACCCGCGCTGGAGCCGGCCGGGACGCGGTCGCAGGCAGCACACTCGGGCCTTGCGGGCTCCCGGCCGCCACGGGGGGGCAAACGGCCGGGAGCCCTGTCAAGGGCGGCGCGGGCACGTCTGCCCACACCGTCAGCGAGAGTCTACGAAGGCGCAGCCCTGGTGATGCCCTCAGATGACCTTCCTGTCACGCGTTGCCGCGACGTCGCCCGCGCCTGTGCGTTGTTGGCGAGCGGGACCTGGCGGCGGCGTCCTGAGAACGATGACTGGAGGCGGCCGCGACTGGCGTCGCGGCTGTTCGGGGCCAGGCGTCTCGACCAGCCGAGCACTCCAAGCGCTCCCCGCCCGCCCACAGCTCCATGCAGGGGTTGACCTCGTGATGACCTGAGCTTGAGGCTCGCGAGACCTTAAGTGTGGCAACGATTTAGCTGAGTAGGCCATGGTGGCCGAGGCAAGGTTCATTGTTGTGTGGCGCGGCGC
>NZ_MWLN01000105.1 GCF_002198655.1 Kineosporia sp. A_224 | reverse complement strand
AGGTCGTGCACCGGCGCCGACTCACCCGACACGACAGGACCAGACGGCAGCGACGCACCCGGCTCACCGCCAGGCACCTCGCCGCCTGCCTGCTCGTCGCTGCTCACGAGAACAACCCTACGGACAGGGTCCGACAGTCTGACCCCCGCGAGATCCGTTCCAGCGCAACACCTTTGCGTGAGTCATCATCACTCACGAAGAGCGATACGCTGCACGGACACCGCGCGCGACCAGAGGAGCGACCCCGAATGCACATCGAGCCGACGGGCGCGCGCGACCGCGACGAGGCCGAGATGGACGCGCTGTTCGCCGACGGCTTCCCCGCGTTCATCACCGCGGACCCGAGTGTGAAGCCGGTCATCGGTCGCGTCCGGGAGTACTTCCCGCACCTCGACATCGTCCTGCTCGACGGCGAGCCGAGCATCCCGGTCGCGACCGGCTGGGGAGTGCCGTTCGGCTGGGACGGCGACCCGGCCACGCTGCCGCAGACGTTCGGCGGCCTGCTGCGCCGTGCCGTCGAGGGGCACGAGGCCGGCACGGCCGCGGACACGTTCGCGCTGTGCGGGGCCGTCGTGCACCCGGGGCACAAGGGGACCGGGGTCGCGTCCGCGCTCGTCGAGGCGCTCGTCGGGCTCGGAGCGGCGAACCGCCTGGACCGGGTCGTCGCCCCGCTGCGGCCGACAATGAAGCACCGCTACCCGCTGATCCCGATCGAGCAGTACGTGACGTGGCTCCGCCCCGACGGGCTGCCGCTCGACCCGTGGCTGCGGCTGCACCACCGGCTCGGCGGTCGCGTCGTGGCGCTCGCCCCGGCGGCCCAGACGATGGTCGGCACCGTCGCGCAGTGGGAGGCCTGGACCGGCCTCGCCCTGCCGGGTTCCGGTGCCTACGTCGTCCCCGACGGGCTCGCCCCGGTGCACGTCGACCTGGACGCCGGCACCGGCACCTACGTCGAGCCGAACATCTGGGTGCGGCACCGGTAGCCCGGCGGGACCTCACGGATCAAAGGTCGTTGCCCGCGTACGACTGGTTGAAGCTCTTGTTGGCCAACGGGAAGTCGGGAACGATCGTGTCCGCGAGCGCGACCGGCAGCGCCGGCCAGTTCATGAACGACGGGTCGACGACCTTGACCCGCGCCAGGCGACCGTCGGCCCCCACAGTCACTCGGTGACAGAGCAGCCCGCGCCAGGCCTCGACGATCCCCAGACCGCGCGCGATGCCTCGCGGCGCAGCGCTCTGCGGCCCGGCCGAAGCACGCGGGCCGCCGCTCGCGAGCACCTCGGTGGCCGCGACGACGAACCGCGCGGACGCCTCGACCTCCCGGGCCCGCACCGTGAACCGGGCGAGCACGTCCCCCTCGCTGTCGACGGCCGGCGCGGGCGGCCCGCCCGGAAGCGCGGCCGGGTCGACGAACGGGTGGTCCCGGCGGGCGTCGACGTCGACACCGCTGGCACGGGCGACGTAGCCGAGCACGCCCATCCGCACCGCGTCCTCACGGCCGAGCACCGCGGTGGCGACGAGCCGGTCGAGCACCATCGGGTGCTCGAGGGCGAGCCGGACGACCTCGGCGACGTCCGCCGCCGCGGCCCGGACCAGCCCGACGTCGGGCAGCGCGACGACGTCCGCGCCCCCGACCCGGACGCCGCCGCGCAGCAGCCGGTGCCCGGTCACGGACTCGTTGAGCCGCAACAGGTTCTCCCGCACCCGCTGGAGGTGCACGTTGGCCAGCCCGAAGGCGACGTCGTTGAGGATCATCCCGAGGTCGGCGGCGTGGTTGTGCATCCGCTCCAGCTCGAGGAGCAGCGCCCGCACGAGCCGGTCCCGCTGCGGGACGACGAGCCCGAGGGCCTCCTCGCACGCGAGCGCGTACGCGAGGGTGTGGCCGACGGCCGTGTCCCCGCTGATCCGTTCGGCGAGAACGACCCCGTCGTCCGGCGTCCGGCCCTCGAAGAGCCGCTCGACCCCCCGGTGGACGTACCACAGGCGCGCCTTCATCCGGACGATCGTCTCCCCGACGACCGAGAACCGGAAGTGCCCCGGCTCGATGAGCCCGGCGTGCACCGGCCCGACCGGGATCTCGTAGACGCCGTCGCCGCCGACCTCGAGGAACGGGAACGCGCTGAGGTCCTCGCCGAAGTCCGGGACGACGTCCGTCTGCGCCGAGCGCTCCCCGAGGAGCGGGTGCCAGGCCCTCGGCCAGTGCGCGTGCCGCACGAGCCGCCGGGGCAGCGGGTGGTCGCGGGGCTCGACCCCGAACAGGTCGCGGATCTCGCGCTCGAAACGGCCGCCCGGGTACGACAGGTCGGCGATCGTCGGCACCCACGCGTCGTCCGTCGACACCTCGAGCGTCAGCTCGACCCGGCTCTCCCCCGCACCGCTCGGGCCCTCCGGACCGCCGTCCGGCCGGGCGAGCACGTACCCCAGCCGGACGGCGCCCGGGGCGTTCTCCGCGACGACCAGGAGCATCCGGTGCCCGTCCGCGAGCAGGGCCGCGACGTCGGCACGGAGCGCCTCGCGGGTCGTCGGGCGGCTGAGGACCGGCTGCGGCAGAACGGGTCCGGCGGTGGGCGTCGCGCTCACGGGGCACCTCCGATGACGGCGACGACGGAGTCCAGCGTGCCGGCCAGCGGGGTCGCCAGGGCCAGGAGGCACGCAGCGGCCAGCGCGAGCGCGACCGGCGCCAGCGGTGCCGAGAGCGCCTCCGTCGCGGCAGCGGCCGGCTCCGACGACCCGGCGGGCGCCGGCGCCCCGAGGGTCATGGCTATGACGGCACGCCCCATCCCGACGAAGACGACGAGGAGCAGCACGAGGACGATCGCCATCGCCCAGCCGTAGCCGGACCGCAACCCCGCGACGACGAGCGCGGCCTCGGTGAGGAACAGCCCGGACGGCGGCAGGCCGAGGAGCGTGACGGCACCGGCGAGGAACGGGATGCCGATCCGCGGCGCGCTGCGCACCAGACCGTGGACGTCGGCGATCGCCGTCGTCCCCTCGACGGCGAGCACCCGCCCGGCCATGACGAACGTGCTCGCCTTGGCCAGGCCGTGCACGAGCAGGTGGACGAGCATCGCCGCGAGCGCGAGCCGGTTCCCGACCGCGGCGGCGACCGCGACCAGCCCCATGTGCTCGATGCTCGAGTAGGCGAGCATCCGCTTGAGGTCCCGCTGGGTGACCACGAGAACCGCGGCGACGAGCAGGGAGAGCAGCCCGCCGACGAGCAGCAGCGTCCGGACGGCGGCGCCGTCGAGGAGCACCGCGTCGAGCCGCTGGATCCGCAGCACGGCGCCGAACGCGACCGCGAGGAGGACGCCGGACATCAGCCCGGAGACGGGCGCGGGCGCCTGGCTGTGCGCGTCGGGGAGCCAGGCGTGCATCGGGGCGAGGCCGGCCTTCGTCGCGAAGCCGAGCGCCGCGAGCAGCAGGCCCATCCGCGCGACCGTCGGGTCGACCGCGGGGCGGTCGGTGACGAGCCGGACCCACGACAGGGTGGGGTCGCCGGCGGCCCGGGTCGCTGCGTACAGCAGCACGAGCCCGAGGAACGCGATGCCGACCCCGACCGAGGCGAGGACGACGTACTTCCAGGCCGCCTCGACGGCCCGCCGGCCGCCGGCGAAGCCGACCAGGAAGGCCGTCGTGATCGTCGTCCCCTCGACGGCGACCCAGGTGACGCCGAGGTCGTCGGCGACGACCGCGAGGACCATCGCCGCGAGGAAGAGGCAGACGAGCGTGGTGTACCGGCCGCCGCGGCGCGAACGGGCCCGCCCGGGGCTGAGCCCGCCCCACGTCGCCGTGAGGGCGACCGCCCCGACGACGACGAGCAGGTACCCGGCGAGCGGGTCGACGCGGAGCAGCCCGCCGGCGGTGACCACCGCGGCACCGCCGTCCGCGACCCCGGCGAGGAGTGCGCCGCCGCACAGCAGGACGACGGACGACGCGACGACGTCCGCGACGAGGACGACGGCACGGCGGCGCAGCAGGAGCACCGCGAGCGCGCACAGCGCCGGCCCGAGCAGCGCGACCCAGACGAGCGCGGGCCCGACGACCGGCCCGGCGGTGAACCCCGCGGCCAGCCCGGCAGCGAGCGGAGCGGTGAGGACGGCGGCCATCAGTCGTGCAGCTCCCTCAGCTGGTCGAGGTCCGTGCCGCCCGGGGCGCCGGCGCCGAAGGCCGTGTCGATCCGCGAGCCGAGGACCTGCAGGACGAGGACCACGAGGAGGACGTCGAGGGAGACACCGAGCTCGACGACGAGCGGGACGCCGCCCGTCGCGAGGAAGGCCGTCGTCGCGATCCCGTTGTCCAGCACGAGGAACCCGACGAGCTGGGACTGCGAGCGCCGGCCCGTCGCGAGGAGCGCGAAGCCGACGAGGACGAGCGCGAACCCGACGGGGAGGGCCTGCCCGGTCGCCCCGGTGACGACCCGGGTCACCGGCCGGGCGGCGAGGTACGCGACGACGACGAGCCCGGCCGCGCCGAGCAGCAGCGGGACCCGGCTGCGGCCACGGACGACGGCGGGACGGACGACGGGTCGGACGGTCGCGGGCCGGTCGGCAGCCGGCGGGGCAGCAGGACCCGCGGCCCGCGACGGCCGCCGGACGACGAGCGTCGGCAGCACGACCCCCTTGAGCACGCCGACGAGCAGCGCCACGAGCCACAGCACCGGCTCGCCCTCCGCGACCCCGATGACGGCGACGAGCCCGGCGAGCGCGAACCCCTGGACCGCGAGCGGCCCGCGCGGCGAGCTCGCCGGACCACGCCAGGCGAGGAGCACGGCCGTGAGCAGCTCCAGGCCGGCGAGGAGCGCGACCGCCTGGCTCGCGTCACCCGATGACATAGGAACCCGTCACGGCGAGGAAGGCGAGCACGAACGACCCGGTGAGCAGCTCCGGCACCCGGAACAGCCTGAGCTTGGCCATGAACACCTCCGCGGTGGCGAGCACGACTCCGGAGGCCGCGGTCTTGACGACGACGGCGACGACGCCGAGCGCGAGCGCCGGCAGGCCCGGGCCGCCGTCGCCGGCAGTCGCGACGCCCCACGGGACGACGAGGTTCGCGACGAGCGCGAGGAGCACGGACAGCCGCAGCCAGGAGCCCAGCTCGACGGCGGCGAGGTCTCGGCCCGACGACTCGAGCACCATCGCCTCGTGGACCATCGTCAGCTCGAGGTGCGTCGAGGGGTTGTCGACGGGGATCCGTGCGGTCTCCGCGACGACGGCGATCGCCAGCGCGACGACGGCAAGCACCCCGGCGGGGGCGACGACCCGGCCCGGGTCGGCGAGCCGGCCCTCGACGATCGGCCCGAGGGCCGTCGAGCCGACGGGCACGGACAGCGCGTACACGGCCAGCAGCACCGTCGGCTCGACGAGCGCGGCGATCGTCAGGTGCCGGCTCGATCCCATGCCGCCGAAGGCCGATCCCGCGTCGAGGCCGAGCAGGCCGAGGGCGACCGTCCCGACGAGGAGCACGGACACGACGACGAACAGGTCCGCGGGCAACCGGGCCGGCCCCGCGGTCGTGACCGTCGGCACGAGGGCGGCGAGCAGCAGCCCGGAGCCGAGGACGACGACGGGTGCCACCCAGGCGACGACCGTGGAACCGCTCGCCTGCAACGGCTCCTTGCGCGCGAGCTTGACGAGGTCGCGCCACGGCTGGAGCAGCCCCTGGCCGACCCGGCCCTCCCAGCGGGCCCGCACCTGGCGCAGCACCCCGACGAGGAACGGCGCGGCCACGACGACGACGACCGTCTGGAGCACGACGGCGACGACCACCCGCACCTCGCCGGCCACCTCGCCGCTCACCGGGCCGCCAGCCCGAGGACGACGACGAACGTCGCGAACGACCAGGCGAGGTAGCGGTGCACGCTGCCGTTGTGCAGCGCCCGGCCCGCGTCGCCGACCCGCGCCGCGGCGCGCAGCAGCGGGCGGTACCCGTGCTCCTCGAAGACGTCCCGGACCCGTTGCCGGAACGACATCGCGCGGACGACGTAGGGCGCGTCCGCGGTCGTCGTCGCCACCGAGCGGCTGACCCCGAGCGGTGCGTCGAAGATCCGCACGAGCGGCTCCGCGTAGGACGTCGCCGTGTACTGCATCCGTGGGCTGACCCGGGCCCCGCCGCAGCCCCAGCCGAGCTCGACCGCGCGACGCGGGGCACGCCGGCGCAGCCGGGCCACGACGCCGGCGACGACGACGAGCGCGGCGAGGGCCGCGAGGCCCAGCGCGAGCGGGTCGAGCACCGGGACGAGCGCGGCGGTGCCGCTCGCTGCCTCACCCGCGGAGCCGGGGGCCGGTGCGACACCGCCGAGCCGGACGCCCGCGGCGAGCGTCGTGCCCGCGGCGGTGACGCCGTCCACTCCGAGCGCCCGGACGGCCGCCGTCGCCATCGGCCCGGGGACGAGCCCGAGACCGAGGACGGCGAGGGCACCGACCGCGGCGGCGAGCCGCTCCGCCCGGCCGACCTCGTGCGCGGCCGCCGCCCCGTCGCTGCGCGGCCGCCCGAGGAACGCGATCCCGAACGCCTTGGTGAACGTCATGAGGGCCAGCCCCGCCGTGAGCGCCACGACCGTGACCGCGAGCGCGGAGACGAGCCCGAGCCGGGGGTCGGCAGGGCCGCCGGCGTGCACGAGCGCCTGCAGCAGCGTCCACTCCGCGACGAACCCGGCGGTCACGGGCAGCCCGGCGGCGCCGAGGGCGGCCACGCCGAACGCACCGCACGTCCACGGCATCGTGCGGCCGAGGCCGCCGAGCCGGTCGAGGTCCCGCAGACCGGTGGCGTGCAGCACCGATCCCGCGGTGAGGAAGAGCACCGACTTCGCCGCGGCATGCCCGAAGGTGAGCAGGAGCGCGGCGACGAGCAGCACGTGGCCGGTCTCGACGTCCCCGCGCGCCGTCGTCACCTGCGCGGCGCCGACCGCGACGAGGATGAGGCCGACGTTCTCGGTCGTCGAGTACGCGAGCAGCCGCTTGAGGTCGGCGGCGACCCCCGCCTGGAGGATCCCGAAGACCGCGGACGCCGACCCGACGACGAGCAGCGCCAGCCCCCACCACGACGGCCCCGCGGGGAGCAGCCGGACGACGACGAGCAGCACCCCGTAGACGCCCGCCTTGACCATGGCGGCACTCATGAGCGCGCTGACGTGGCTCGGCGCCTCGGGGTGCGCGCGGGGCAGCCAGACGTGCACCGGCACCGCGCCCGCCTTGGTGACGAACCCGAGGAGCAGCAGCCCGACCCCGGCCCCGGTCGCCCCGGCGTCCGGGGCGAGCCGGGCCAGGTCGCTCCACCCGGTGCCGCCCGCGGCCGACGCGAGGACGGCGAACCCGCCGAGGACGAGCAGGAACGACAGCTGGGTCATCCCGGCGTACCACAGCCCCGCACCGACGACCTCGGGCCGGCGGGCGTGGTCGGCGAGGACCAGGACGGCGGAGGCGACGGCCATGACCTCCCAGGCGAGCAGGAACGCGACGACGTCCGCCGCGGCCATGACACCGAGCAGCCCGAGGACGAAGAGCGGGTACGCGACCCACGCCGTCCGGGAGGCGGCGGTGCCGCGCGCGCCGTCGAACGCCCAGACCGAGGCGAGCACCGTGACGCCGCCGACGAGCACGAGGAACGCCCCGCCGAGCCGGTCCGGGGCGTAGGCGGCGGTCACGCCGGGCAGGACGGTGCCCACGACGACGCGCCCGGTGCCGCCCGACCAGGCGAGCGCGCCGGTCCACACCGCGGCCGCGCCGACGAGCGCACCGAGCAGCGGCGAGACCCGTTGCCGGGCAGCGGTTCCCAGCGCACCACCCGCGACCGCCGCGACGAGGGCGAGACCGAGGACCGTGAGCAGCCCGAGGCGCACGCCGCTCACCGCGGCACCCCGCGCGACAGGGACCGGCTCATCGCCGCGTGACCGTGCGCAGGGCCTCGACGACCGCTTCCGGGCGCGGCGGGCACCCGGGGATCTCGAGGTCGACGTCGACGACGTCCTTCACCGCACCGACGACGCCGTACCCGCCGGCGAAGACGCCGCAGTCGCGCGCGCAGTCGCCCATCGCGACGACGAGGCGCGGCCGCGGGGTCGCGTCGACCGTGCGGCGCAACGGCTCGGCCATGTTGCGGGTGACCACGCCCGTGACGAGGACGACGTCCGCGTGCCGCGGCGAGGCGACGAGCCGGGCGCCGTAGCGCTCCCCGTCGTGGACCGGCCCGAAGGCGGCCGCCACCTCGATCTCGCAGCCGTTGCACGACCCGGCGTCGACGTGCCGGACCTGCACCGACCCGGCGAGGATCCCGGCGTCCGCCCGCGCGGCGCCGGCAGAGTCGGCCCCCCGCGGGACCGCGGGCTCCGCGATCCGCCCGGTGCGGCGCGCGAGGGAGAGCCAGCCGCGCAGGCTCACGACGCACCCCCGCCGAGCTCGCTGCGCAGCTGCTCCTGGCCGGCGAGGACCGCCGCGAGGATCGCCCGCGCGGCCAGCAGCAGGTCCCGGACCTCGGCGACGCTGATCGCGTACACGACGGCCCCGGCCTCGCGACGCTGGACGACGAGACCGGCCCGGCGGAGCACGGCGAGCTGCTGGGACAGGTTGCTCTGCTCGATCTCGATGGCGTCGAGCAGCTCGTGGACGGCGTGGTCGCGCTCGCTGAGGAGCTCGAGCACCCGGATGCGGGCGGGATGACCGAGGGTCCGGAAGAACTCGGCCTTGGCCTGGTACAGCGGGACGGGCACGATCGCAGACATTAGCACTTGAACACTTCTTCAAGTTACGACCGAGCCCGCGGACGCCCGGGTGCTCCCGGGAGGACGTGGGGTTGACTGGCGGCATGCTGCCGCTCGCCGGGATCACCGTCGTCGCGTGCGAGCAGGCCGTCGCGGCGCCGTTCGCGACCCGCCAGCTCGCCGACCTCGGGGCACGGGTCATCAAGGTGGAACGCCCCGGGCGCGGGGACTTCGCGCGCGACTACGACGCCACGGTCCACGGGCAGTCGAGCCACTTCGTCTGGCTGAACCGGAGCAAGGAGTCGGTGGTCCTCGACCTCAAGGACGACGCGGACCGGGCACGCCTGCTGGGGCTCGTCGACACGGCCGACGTGTTCGTGGAGAACCTCGCCCCCGGTGCGGCCGCACGGCTCGGGCTCGGCGAGGCGCTCCGGGAGACCCGGCCGCGACTCGTGACGTGCTCCGTCAGCGGGTACGGCACGGGCGGCGACCTCGAGCACGCGAAGGCGTACGACGCACTCATCCAGGCCGAGGCCGGGACGATCTCCGTGACGGGGACCCCGGCCGACCCGGCCAAGGCCGGCATCCCGGTCGCCGACATCGCCGGCGGGACGGCTGCCTTCTCCGGCATCCTCGCCGCCCTGCTGCACCGCGAGCGGACCGGTGTCGGGACGCACGTCGCCGTGAGCCTGTTCGACGCCCTCGTGGAGTGGATGGGCCACCCCATGTACTACGCGCTGTACGGCGGCACGCCGCCGCCGCGGGCCGGCACCAGCCACGCGGCGATCGCGCCGTACGGGATCTTCGCCGCCGGCGACGGGACGGCGTTCATGCTGTCGGTCCAGAACGAGCGCGAGTGGGCGGACTTCTGCACGCACGTCCTCGGGGACGGCTCCGTCGCGGCCGACGCCCGCTTCGCCGGCGTCGCCGCCCGGGTGGCGCACCGGGACGCCCTGCACACCACGATCGACACCGTCCTGCGCACGCTCGACGGGCCCTGGCTGGAGCGGCGCCTGCGCGCCGGGCGGATCGCGTACTCGCACGTGCGCGGCGTCGAGGACCTGCGCACCCACCCGCAGCTCGCCCAGCGCGACCGGTGGCGCGTCGTCCGGACCCCGGGGGGACCGGTCGACGCCCTCCTGCCGGCGATCGGCCTCACGGGGCTCACGCCCCGGATGGACCCGGTGCCCGCGCTCGGCGAGCACCAGGCCCTCGTCGCGGACGACGGCGGGTGACGGACCCGGGTGCAGCCGGGACCGTCCCCGCCGTCCGCCCTAGGAGTCCGCTGAACAAGGCACCTATCTGGGGTGGTTGGGTGGCGAGGAGGGGACTCAGGGCCGTCTGGCGGCGGTCA
>NZ_MWLN01000104.1 GCF_002198655.1 Kineosporia sp. A_224 | reverse complement strand
ACCTGCTCGGCGTGCGCGAACGTCACCGGCGACCCGACCGCGGAGGCGAGCAGGCCCGCGTCGCCGAGCACCCGGCCGGCCGTCAACGCGGCGGCCGCGAGGTCGGCGGCGCAGGCGAGGAGGAGACGGGCCGTCGCCACCATGTCCTCGGTGCGCGCGCCGACGCCGCCCGCCCCGCCGCGGACGGCGAGACCGCCGGCGGCATCGCCCCCAGCACCGACCGACGCGCTCACCGGGCCGCCCCGTCGAGTGCGGCGGCATGCCGGAGCAGGGCCACGGTCGCCGCGTCGAGGTGCTCGGCGGCCTCCAGAACCCGGGCACGCTCGGTCACGAGCCGGGCGCGGAACTCGTCGGCCGCCACCGAGGTCCACGCGACCCCACGGGCCGCGCCGAGCCGCTCCGCCGCCGTCCGGACGCCGTCCGCGGCCTCGCCGACGACCCGGGCGAGAACACGTACGTGACCCCCGTCCATGACGCTCTCCTCCCCGGGCACCTGCGCAGATGCCGACGGTGCGGGACGCTAGACGGGCTGCGCGACGGACGGGGCGGGTCGAGGAGTGGCTGTGGACGACGGGACGAACCGCGAAACGGTGGACGGGTCGAGGCCGGATGATCGGTCAGATCGGTCTCTGATGCGTCACGATGTGTATATGAGAGACGACTCTCCGTATCGGATCTGCTTCGTGTGCTCCGGCAACATCTGCCGGTCGCCCATGGCCGAGGTCGTCATGGCCCGTCTCGTCGAGGAGGCGGGCCTCGCCGACGTCGTCCTCGTCGACTCCGCGGGCACCGGCGACTGGCACATCGGCGAGCGCGCCGACCGCCGCGCCGTCCAGACCCTCGGGGCCCGCGGGTACGACGGCGCCACCCACCGGGCCAAGCAGTTCGACCCGCACTGGTTCCGCGAGCGCGACCTCGTCATCGGGCTCGACCGCGGCCACCAGCGGACGCTGCGCTCGTGGGCACCCGACGAGGCCGCCCGCGAGCGGATCCACCTGCTGCGCGTCTTCGACCCGGCGGTCGGGCCGGACGGCGGCCACGACCTCGACGTCGCCGACCCGTACTACGACGGCCTCCCGGCCTTCGAGACCGTGCTCGACCAGATCGAGGCGGCGTGCAGCGGTCTGCTCGGCCGGGTCACCGAGGACCTCTTCGCCGGCGCCACGGCCCGCGGCACGACCCGGCTCCCCGCGGACCGGGTCGACCTCACCGACGGGACGGCCCCGGCGGTCGCCGGGATCCCCGCGGACCACGACGACTGACCCGAACGACGGCACCGCACGACGGCACCGAACGACAGCACCGAACGACGGCCACGCCCCGGGGAGGCAGCGTGCCGGACGCACCGGTCTTCACCAAGCGCCGGGCCGCCGCCCCGCGCGGCTTCTTCGCGGCCGAGGCCTCCGGGCTCGCCTGGCTCGACGAGGCCGCCCGGGAGCACGGCGGGGTCCCGGTCGTGCGGCCGCTCGAGGTGCACCGCGACCGGCTCGTGCTGCCGCTGCTCGGGCAGGGCCGCCCGGCCGTCGCAGCGGCCCACACCTTCGGGCGCCGGCTCGCGGCGACGCACGCCGCGGGGGCCGACCGGTTCGGTGCGCCGCCCGCCGGCCTGACCGGGGACGGCTGGATCGGGCCGCTCGAGCTGCCGCACGTCCACGACCCGGAGGGCGGCACCGGCTGGGGCCCGTTCTACGCGACGCACCGGCTGGCGCCCTACGTCCGTGCGGCCCGGGACGCCGGCGCGCTCACCCCGGACGGCGCCCGGGCGATCGACCGGGTCTGCAGCCGGCTCGCGGCCGGCGACCCGGTCCTCTGCGGCCCGCCGGAGCCCCCGGCCCGGCTGCACGGCGACCTGTGGAGCGGAAACGTCCTGTGGACGCCGTCCGGCGTGGTCCTCGTCGACCCGGCGGCGCACGGCGGCCACCGGGAGACGGACCTCGCGATGCTCGCGCTCTTCGGCCTGCCGCACCTGGACGCCGTGCTCGCCGGGTACGACGGGGTCGCACCGCTCGCGGCGGGGTGGCAGGAGCGCGTGCCGCTGCACCAGCTGCACCCGCTCCTCGTGCACGCCGTGCTCTTCGGCAGCAGCTTCGGCGCGCAGGCGGCGGCGGTCGCGCGGCGGTTCGGCTAACAGCCTTCCCGCCCCGTGCGGGACCGTAGGCAGATGCGCTTCATGGTCGTCGAGCACTACCTGCACGGCGCGGCCCCGGTGTACGCGCGGCTGCGCACCGGTGGCCGGGCGGTCCCGGACGGCGTGACGTTCGTCGACAGCTGGGTCGACGAGTCCCTCGACCGGTGCTGGCAGGTCATGGAGGCCCCGGACCGGGAGTCGCTCGACGCCTGGACCCGCGCCTGGAGCGACCTCGTGGACTTCGAGATCACCGCCGTGGTGCCCACGGACGAGGCGGCCCGGCGGGCTCTGGGCTAGCGTCGCTCCCCGGGCGGACGGCCACGGCGGCCGGGCCCGGGAGGGGACCGTCATGGCCGTCGTCACCGAACCGCTCGACACGCTCGTCGCCGCGTACGCCGCGCTCGCCGTCCGGGTCGGGGTCAACCTGCGGCCGGGGCAGCGGGTCGTCGTCCGCGCCTACCTCGAGCAGGCCCCGGTCGCGCAGGCCGTCGTCCGGGAGGCGTACAAGGCCGGCGCCTCGCACGTCACCGTCGACTACCGCGACCAGCACGCGCAGCGGGCCGCCGTCGAGCTCGCCCCGGAGGACTCGCTCGGGACCGTCCTCGACCACGAGATCGCCGAGATCCGGGCCTGGGCCACGGACGACGCGGCGGTCATCAGCCTCACCGGCAACCCGAACCCGCTGCTCATGGAGGGGCTCAGCACCGACCGGCTCATGAAGGCCGTGCCGCGCGCGCTGTTCGCGGAGGTCATGCAGGTCGTCGCGACGAACCAGGTCGCGTGGACGGTCGTCGGCGCCCCGAACGAGGGCTGGGCCCGCACGGTGCTCGGCGAGCCGGACGTCGAGCGGCTGTGGCGCGCGCTCGCCGTCGCCATGCGCCTGGACGCCGACGACCCGGTGCAGGCCTGGCAGGACCACCTCGACAAGCTCGCGCTGCGTCGCGACATGCTCAACTCCCGCGGCTTCGACCGGATCCGGTTCCGCGGCCCCGGCACCGACCTCGACGTGGGCCTCTCGGCCCGGTCGGTGTGGCAGGGCGGCGCCGTGACGAACGCGGCGGGCACCTCGTTCGTGCCGAACATGCCGACCGAGGAGGTCTTCACCGCGCCGGACTGGCGCCGGGCCGAGGGCCGGCTGCGGACGACGGCCGCGTTCGTCCTCATGGAGCTCAACACCCAGGTCGAGGGCCTCGAGCTCGAGCTGTCGGACGGCGAGATCAAGGGCGTGAAGGCGCAGCGCGGCGAGGCCGCCGTCCAGACCCAGCTCTCGACCGTGCCGCGGGCCCGGCACCTCGGCGAGGTCGCGATCGTCGACGGCGACTCGGCCGTGCGCCGCACGGGGCTCACCTACGGCGACATGCTCTTCGACGAGAACGTCGGCTGCCACGTGGCCTGGGGCAACGGCTACACCACGACGTTCGACGGCTCCGGTCCGATGGACGCCGACAGCCGGGTCAAGGAGGGGCTCAACCAGTCCGCGACCCACGTCGACGTCGTCGTCGGCAGCCCGCAGGTCGAGGTGGACGGCATCCAGGCCGACGGCACCGTCGTGCCGATCCTGCGCGGGGACGAGTTCGTCCTGTCGCAGGCCTGAGGGGGCCGGCATGAGCGGCTTCCCGGTCACGGCACCGGCCCGGACCGACCCACCCGGCATCGACCCCGACGAGCGGCACTCCTACGAGACGTGGCTCGACTACCACCGGGCCACGCTCCTCACGAAGTGCTCCGGGCTGGACGGCGAGCAGCTCGCCCGGCGGGCGGTGCCGCCGTCCACGCTGTCGCTGCTCGGGCTCGTGCGGCACATGACCGACGTCGAGCGCGGCTGGTTCCGCCGGGTCGTCGACGGCGAGGACGTCCCGGCGCTGCACCGCACCGACGACGACCCCGACGCGGACCTCAACGACGGCGTCCCGGAGCGGGCCGCGCAGGACGTCGCGGCGTTCGAGGCCGAGGTCGCCGTCGCGCGCGAGGTCGCCGCCCGGCACGGCCTGGACGACGTCGGCCGGCACCGGCACCACGGCATGGTCGACCTGCGCTGGGTCTACGTCCACATGATCGAGGAGTACGCGCGGCACAACGGTCACGCGGACCTGCTCCGCGAGTGCATCGACGGCGCGACGGGCGACTGACCCGCTGGACCCCTGTCGCCGCAGGCGATCTCGTGCGTACTCTCTCGGCAACCGCGACGGCAACGGTGCCGCCGGCCTGAGGAGACGTCATGACGACCACGTCCGAGCCGGCGACCGCCGCGGCTGCATCGTCCGCTCCTTCGCCGACCGCCGGACTGCCCGGCCGGCTCGGCGACCCGACCATGCAGCTGCGGGACGACCCGCGTTGCGACCCGCGGATGGTCGCGGCCCTCGCGCCGTTCGGCCTCGACGGCGCCGGTGCCCCGCCGCCGCTGGACGGGAGCGCGCCCCGCGAGGCCCTGCTCGAGTTCTGCGGGGCCGCCGAGGCGGGCTTCGAGGCCGTCTTCGCCGGGCTCATGGCCGGTCTGCCCGAGCTGGAGGGGCTGACCCGGACGACGCGCACCATCGACGGGCCGGACGGCAACGAGATCACGCTGTACGTCGTCCGGCCGGCGGACGCCGACGGCCCGATCCCCGGTGTGCTGCACGTCCACGGCGGCGGCATGGTGATCCTCGCGGCCGCGGGCGCGGCGTACGCGCGCTTCCGCGACGAGGTCGCGGCGACCGGGGTGTGCGTCGTCGGGGTCGAGTACCGCAACGGTGCCGGGGTGCTCGGCCCGCACCCGTTCCCGGCCGGCCTCGAGGACTGCACCGCAGCCCTGAAGTGGGTGCACGCCCACAAGGAGGAGCTGGGCATCACGACGATCACCGTCGCCGGGGAGTCCGGCGGCGCGAACCTCTCGCTCGCGACGACGCTCAAGGCCAAGCGGGACGGCCATCTCGCGATGATCGACGGCGTCTACGCGATGGTCCCGTACATCTCGGGGGCGTACGGCTGGAGCGAGGAGGACCGCCGCCGTGAGCTGCCGTCCCTCGTGGAGAACGACGGCTACTTCATCGGCTGCGCGATCACCGACGTCATGGTGTCGGTCTACGACCCCGACCGCTCGCACAGCCGCGACCCGCTGTGCTGGCCGTACTGGGCGTCCGTCGAGGACCTCGCCGGTCTGCCGCCGCACGTGATCTCCGTCAACGAGGTCGACCCGTTGCGGGACGAGGGGCTCGCCTACTACCGCAGGCTGCTCGCCGCGGGCGTCGACGCCACCGGCCGCACCGTGCTCGGGGTGTGCCACGGCGGCGACCTCATGTTCCGCGTCGCGATGCCGGACATGTACGCCGCGACGGTCGCCGACGTCAGCCGGTTCGCGACGACGCGCTGACCGCAGACCCGTTGCGCGAGAACGGCCCGGGCCGCACGTGGCGACCCGGGCCGTTCCTCTCTCCGCCCCCGCGGGAGACCTTCTGCTGCCGGCCGGTCGGCCGGTCAGGAGTTCGGGATGACGATCTCGACGCGCCGGTTCAGCTGGCGGCCGACCGGGTTGTCCTTGCCCTTCAGGGTGTTCGGCGCGACCGGCTGGGTCTCGCCGAAGCCCTGCGCCTCGAGCGGCGCCTTCAGGCCGGCGTCCTCGAGGAACGTCACGACGGCGTTCGCGCGCCGCTCGGAGAGGTCCTGGTTGTAGGTGTCGCTGCCCTTGGCGTCGGTGTGGCCGTTGACCTGGATGTCGACCGTCTGCTTGCCGAGGGCCTTGGCGACAGCGGTGAGCACCTCCTTCGCCTCGGGCCGCACCGCGTCCTTGTCGAAGTCGAAGAGCACGCCGGCCGAGATCCGGATGAGCGTGCCGCAGGGCTTGCCGAGCGGCTTGAGCTTGTTGAGCTTGGGCAGCTTGCCGAGCAGCGCGAACTTCGGCATCGGGGCGACGCTGATCGGCAGGCCGTTGAGCGTGCCGGTGCCGTCGCCGTTGACGATGACGACGCCCTCGGGGCCGGTCCACTGGCCGCTGCCGTCGCCCTCGTTGGAGATGACGCCGTAGTCGTCGGTCGTCCAGGTGCCGGAGCCGTCGGTGTCCACCTGGTAGACCTCGGTCTCGTTCGAGTACTGGCCCGACCCGTCGGCGTCGACCTGGTACACGGTGCCGCCGAAGGTGAACTGGCCGCTGCCGTCGGTGTCGACCTGCAGCACCCCGGCCGTGGTGGTGACCTGCCCGGAGCCGTCGGCGTCGACCTGGTAGACGGCGTCACCGGACGACACCTGGCCGCTGCCGTCCGCGCCGACCTGGCTGACCCCGGCGCGGCTGACGACCTGGCTGCCGTCGTCCCCGCCGCCCACGGTGACGCCCGAGCGGTTGACGATCGAGCCGTCGGCCGCGCAGCGGGCCCCGGTCACCTCGACCCCCGGCGGGAGGTCGACGTCCTTGACGATCGCCTTCTGCACCGTGGCGGCCTTGCCCGTCATCGACGTGAGGTCGGGCACCCGCGGGGTCGGGAACTCGGGCAGCGTGACGGCGTCCCCTCCGGCGCCGTCGGTCGCCGTCGTCCCGCCGTCGGTCGTCCCGCCGTCGATCGTCACGCCGCCGGTCTCGTCGACGCCCACGGTGACACCGGCAGCAGGCGCGGACGAGGTGCCGCCCGCCGGGGTGAACGTCTCGCTCGCCCCGCACGCGGTGAGTGCGAGGGCGAGACCGGCGGTGGCCGCCAGCGCGGTGGCACGGGTGGCGCGGGAGCGGGGCAGCGGGCGCGAGGTCATGACGTGGTCCTTCGGGAGGCAGGGGCGGGGGCAGGTGACAGGTGGCGCAGGTGACAGGCAGGCAGGCGGGTTCAGCCGAAGACCGCGGCGAGGCCCTGGTACGCGAGGCCGACGACACCGAGGACGAGGCCGATCCAGCCGAGGACGTAGCCGGCGGTGGCGCGGGCGCCCGGGTAGCCGTTCCGGCGGGCGATCCGGCCGAGCACGACGCCGAGGATGCTCCCGACGATCGGGAAGCAGAAGAACCCGAGGATCGAGCACCACAGGGCGGCGGTGGCGGTGCTGCGCGACGGGTGCGTCGCGGGCCCGACGCCGTACGTCGTGGGCTGGGCAACGAACACGGGCGGCTGGTGCGGGCCCGGGTACTGGGCGCCGGAGTACTGGTTCATCGTGGTCTCCAAGGGGGCGGTGGCCGTTCGTGCTCAGTGAGAGCGGGCCGCCCGCGGAGAAGTTCACGGGTTCCGGGACTTCTTTCCGAGTCAGTCGACGCGCAGCGAACCGAGGACCTCTTCGAGGTCGGGGTCGCCGTCCACCGACCGCACCTGCACCCACACCGTGAACTCGTCGGTGCCCTGGTTGGCGAGGACGACGTCCTGGACGACGGCGGCGTCGGCGCAGCCCGTGCGGCGCCACAGCGTCGCGGGCCACTTGCCGACGGTGCCCTTGCTGGCCGTCGTCGTCGCGCAGCCGGAGACCTCGATGCTCCGCAGCACCTGGGCGGGGTCGGTGTACGTGTCGGAGTAGGCGACGGTGACCGCTCGCGCCCCGGCGCCGGCACGGGCCCCGGAGTCGGGGTCGTCCGCGCCGGGAAAGCTCACCCCGGCGACCTTCTCGGTGTCCCACGACCGCGGGATCGCCACCGAGGCGCCGCCGTCGGTCGGGGCGAGCCGGTGGGTCGTGAGGAGGTACCGGCTCGTGAGCACCGCCCCGAGGACCAGGACCGCGAGGACGGCGGCCCCGGTGAGCAGCCGCCGCCGGTCCCGGCGCGGCCCGCGCGCCGGCGCGGACGACGGCGCGGGGCCCGGGGGCGGGGTCACCGGCGGTGACAGGTCGAGGGGCTCCGCGGGCGCCAGGGACGGCACCGGTGCGGCGGGCACCTGCAGGACGGACACCTCCGAGGCAGGTGCCGGCGAGACGGGTGCCGGCGGGTCGGGCACCCGCAGCCCGGTCCCGATCGGGATCGGCACCGTGAGCGCCGCGGCGACCTCGCTCGTCGGCATCGGCCCGGCACCGCGCCGCCAGGGCGCGAGCCCGCCGCGCAGCTCGGCCGCGAGCTCGGCGGCGGTCGCCGTCCGGTCCTCGGCACGCTCGGCGGTGGCCCGGCGCAGCACGTCCCCGAGCGCGGTCTCCGGCCACGGGGCGGCGATCCCGAGCAGCCGGCCGACCGTCATCGCGAACGCGTGGACGTCGGTCGCCGGGGTGATCCGGCCTGCCATGTCGCGCTGCTCGGGAGCCATGAACGCGGGGGACCCGGCGGGCAGGGTGAGCCCGGAGGCCCACTGCAGGTCCTTGGCGATGCCGAGGTCCCCGAGCATGACCCGCTTGCCGGCGAGCGGGCCGGTCGCCCGGTCGGCGTGGACCGCCGTCCGGAAGAGCACGTTGGCCGGCTTGACGTCGCGGTGGACGATCCCGCTGCGGTGGAGCACGGTCAGCGCGGCCGAGATCCCGTCGACGACCGCGAGGACGTCGTCCGGCTGCCACGGCGGCGGGCGGTCCTTGACGAGGTCGGCGAGGGTCCCGCCGTCCGCGTACGACATGACGAAGTACGGGCGGCCTTCGTCGAGCTCGCCGATGTCGTAGACGCGCACGAGGTGGTCGCTGTCGACCCGGCGCAGCAGCCTCGCCTCGTCGACGAAGCGGCGGTGCACGTCGGCGTTGGCGGCCCAGTTGTCGGCGAGGATCTTCACCGCGACGAGCGAGTCGAGCTGCGGGTCCTCGGCGAGCCAGACCGTCGCGAAGCCGCCCGACCCCAGCGACCGCTGCACGCGGAAGCGACCGACGGTCGTGGGTGGGGCCACGGGCGCATCCTGCCCGATCATGGATGGTGACGTCACGTCGTCCCGGTTTGAGATCATGTGAACGTGACCTCACCCAGCACCGACCTCGACGCCCTCGCCGCCCGGGCCGCCACCGGCGACGCCGACGCCCTCGACGCACTGCTCACGGCGATCCGGCCGGACGTCCTGCGCCGCTGCACCCGGATCCTGCCGTTCAGCTCGGACGCCGAGGACGCCGCCCAGGAGGCCCTCATCGCGGTCGCGAAGGGCATCCACGGTTTCGGCGGCCGGAGCAAGTTCACGACGTGGCTGTACCCGGTCGTCGCGAACAGCGCCTTCGCGACCTACCGGCGGATGCGGAAGACGGCCGACGAGGCCGGCCTCGACCAGGCCCCCGAGGTCGCCGACCCGGAGCGGGTCAGCGTGCTCGCCGGCACCCGGCTCGACCTCGTCGAGGCGCTCGAGAAGCTCCGCGTCGACCAGCCGCACGTCGTCGAAGCGGTCGTCCTGCGCGACCTCATGGGCCTGGACTACGCCGAGATCGCCGAGCGGCTCGACGTCCCGCTGGGCACCGTGAAGTCGCGCATCAACCACGCCCGGACAAGTTTGCGGGTGCTGCTCGCGGTGCGATGAAGGGTCCGCGTCAGCGCTTCCCGAACACCAGGTGTGCGAGCGCCGCGACCTGCCGGTACGGGTCCGCGCCCGCAACGGCCCGTTCGGCGCCGAGCAGGTCGTCGAGCGCCGCGCCCTCGGGCGGCGGGCCGTCGAGGTGGTCGGTGAACGTCCTGACTCCCCACCAGCGGCGGCGGGTCAGGCCGTGCGGGGCCAGGGCTTCGTCGAGCCCGGCGGGGGTGTGGGCGCGGACGTCGAGCCCGAGCCGGTTCGTGTAGCCGGAGCCGGCGAGCGCCTCGTGGACGTGAGCCCAGTCGCCGAGCAGGCCCGGGCGCATCGCGAGGCCGACGCCGTTGCGCACGAGCAGGCTGAGCAGGCCGCCGGGGCGCACCACGGCCGCGAGTGCGGCGAGCATCGGCGCGTCGTCGTCGAGGTACATGAGGACGCCGTGGCACAGGACGAGGTCGAAGCCGCCGGCCGCGAGCGGGCCGACGAGGTCGGGCGCCTGCTCCCCCGGCCCGACGACGAGCCGGACACGGTCACGGACCGCGGGCGGCTCGGCGTCCAGGTCGACGCGGAACCGGTCGAGCAGGTCCGGCGACGGGTCGAGCCCGACGACGTCGTGCCCGAGCCGGGCGACCCGCACCGCCTGGGTGCCCTGCCCGCAGCCGACGTCGAGCACGCGCTTGCGCCCGGGCGGCAGCAGGGCGAGCGCGGCCTCGACCTGCTCGGCGACGAGGGTCTGCCGGACGACGTCCCGCACCTTCCCGAGGCCGGCGAGCCAGCGCTGCTCGGCGGGGGCGAAGGGACCGTCGGTCACCGGGACTCCTCGTCGGCCCGGGTCGTGACCGGCGCGGCCAGGGTCGCCCCGGGCGGAAGGTGGTCGGACGCCGTCCGCCAGCGGGGCTGGACGGCGGCCGCCGCGAGCGCCGCGCACCCGACGGCCGCGCACGCCCCGAGGAACGAGACGCCCGGGCCGCCGAGGTCGACGAGCAGCCCACCGATCGCCGTCCCGGCCGCGCCGCCGGTCGTGAACGCCGTGTTGAGCCAGGCCTGGGCCTCGCTGAGCCGGTCGCGCGGGGCGAGGTGGTCGACGAGGTTCTGGGCGATGATGAGGCCGGGCGCGATGCAGACGCCGGTGAGGAACATGACCGGCAGGATCGCGACGAGCGGTGGCGCATCGAGCCTGAGGATGAGCAGGGCCATGAGCCCGAGCCCGGTCGCGAACCCCGCGAGGGTGAACGGGTACCGGGTGCGCTCAGGGCGCCGCCAGAGGCGCGCGCCGTACCAGAGGCCGCCGATCGCGCTGCCGCCCGCGATGAACGTGAAGAGCAGGCCGACCTTCGCCTGGCTGCCGAGCACCTCGCGGGCGGTCGCGGCGATCGAGACGTCGGCCTGGCCGAACCCGACGGCGAGGCCGGTCGTCACGAGGACGACGGCGAGCACGCCCCGCGAGCGCAGCGGCGAGGCGCTGCGATGACCCGGCCCCCGGTGGTGCTCCTCGGGCCGGACGGCGCGGGCGGCGGCGGTGAACGCGTACGCCGCGCCGCCGCCGGCGAGGAGCACCGCGGTGACGAGCAGCGGGACGACGGGCGGCGCGACGACGAGCAGCAGCGAGAGCAGCAGCGGACCGCCGACGAAGATCGTCTCGACGGCGACCGCGTCGAGCGCGTAGGCGGCCCGCCGGTCGGCGTCGTCCGTGAGCACGACCCGGCAGGCCGCGCGCATCGCCGGGCCGACCGGCGGGAACGTCAGCCCGACGCCGGCGGAGAGCACGAGGAGCACGGCGTCGGACGCGCCGTTGACCGCCGCCAGCGCGAACGCGGCGAGCAGCGTGCCCGACGCGACCGCCGTCGTCCCGATGACGAGCGGCTGCCCGAACCGGTCGAGCCCGCGGCCGAGCAGCGGCGTCGCGACCGACGAGGCGAGCGCCCAGGCTGCTGTGACGATGCCGGCGACGGCGTACGAGTCCCGCACCGACTGCACGAGCAGCACGACCCCGAGCGGTCCCATGGCGATGGGCAGCCGCGCGACGACGGCCGCCGCGAACGGCAGCAGGGCCGCCCGCCGCCGCAGGATGTGGAAGTACCGGGACACGCCAGCACTCAACCACGCCGCGCCGATCTCGCTGACCCCCGGGTCAGCAACGTCGCGTGTCGGCGCAACCGTCGCTCAGGCACCCGATGTGTACCGTCCCGGACCGTTCGAGGGTGCGATTCGGGTCCACAGCGGGTGCCTGATCTGCTCTGCCCTCAGAAGTGAGCCACGTCAGCCGGACGGCGCGGGCTCCGGCAGGCGCTCGGCCGCGAGCACGCGGGCGGTCACCGCGTCGAGGGCGGACGCCGCGGCGCG
Source organism: Kineosporia sp. A_224 (assembly GCF_002198655.1). Classification (GTDB taxonomy): domain Bacteria; phylum Actinomycetota; class Actinomycetes; order Actinomycetales; family Kineosporiaceae; genus R-H-3. The sequence goes on along the minus strand of NZ_MWLN01000104.1, from coordinate 38,433 downwards.
CAGTTCGGCGGCGGGCGGGGCGGTCGCGGCGTAGAGGAGGCGCTCGAGGACGGCGAGCGCCTCGACCGGGTCGCTGCCCGGCGGCCCGTCGTCCGCGAGTCCGGTCCCGACGGGCCGCTCGTCGCCGGCGGTCCGGGGGACGACGCCCTCCGCGGCCTCGGCGGCAGCCGCACGCAGCCGCTCGTCACCGCGCGCCAGCCTCGCCCCGAGCTCGGCGAGGGTCTCCTCCGGGCGCCGACCGCCGCCGGTCCGGGTCAGCGCGGCCTGGAGCCGGTCGAAGGCGGCGAGCAGGTCGGCCGCACCCCCGACGGGGCGCGGGCCGGGCGCCGCGCGCGTGCCGTCGTCCGCCCTGCGCCGCCGCCGGACGACGAGCCACGCCACGAGCGCACCGGCGAGGGCGAGCACGACCGCGAGCACCACGAGCAGGACGGCGTGCTCCTTCACCCACGCGCCGAGCCGGTCGAGCGCGGGCGGGTCGGCGAGGGTCGAGCCGGCGGTCGGGTCGGACGTCACCCAGCCGACGCCCGGGAACCAGACCTCGACCCAGGCGTGCGCGTCGGACTCCCGGACGAGCCGCGTCGAGCCGTCGGCCACCGTCGGGTCGACGCCCGCGTCGGACGACGGCAGGCCGCCGCCGGAGAAGCCCACCGCGAGCCGCGCCGGGATCCCCATCTCGCGCAGGAGGACGACCTCGGCCGTCGCGTACTGCTCGCAGAACCCCTGCTGGGACCGGAAGAGGAAGTCGTCGACGGCGTCCTCGTCCGTGTCCGGCACCGGGGCGTCGAGCGTGTAGCGGGTCGTCGCGCGCAGGTGGTCCTCGACGGCCCGCACGGCGTCGTACCGGGAGTCGGCGCCGAGCGAGAGCCGCATCGCGAGGGCGGAGGTCCGGCCCGTCACGGTCCCCGAGGTCTGCAGCCAGCGGCCGGCGTCCACGAGGTCGCCGTCGCCCGGCACCGGGCCGGCGCCGTCCGCTCCGGTCGCGGGGGCCGCGGCGACGAGGGCGGCCGCGTCGACCGGCGAGCCGTTGCCGTCCCCGGGCTCGACCGAGGGCCGGGCCGCCCAGCGGACGGCGTACCCGACCTCGTCGTCCGAGCGGTCGCCGCCGCCGCCGTGCGGGTGCACGAGCGTGCCGTCGGCCGCGAGGAACGCGGTGTCCCGCGCACCGAGCGACACCTCGAGCGCGGTGCCGGGGCGGGGCACCGTGAACGGCCCGGGGGCGAGCCAGCGGACGCTGTCCGTGCGCACCGGCGCCCCGTCGGGCACCGGGTCGAGCGTCGTCCGGACGTCGACGTCACCCGTCACCGGCACGCCGCCCTCGGCGGCGGCCGTCTGCGCCCAGGTCTGCCCGGTGTAGGTGTCGAGCACCGCGGAGCGCCACAGCGTCGGGGAGTCCGCGGCGACGAGCATGACCGGGGTGTCCGGCAGGTCGCCGCGGGCGCGCAGGTCGAGCGCGCCGCCCGAGTAGGTCCCGCTGACGCTGCGCGGGGCGGCGTCCCCCTGGCCGCCGCCGGGCAGGCCGCCGCCGAAGGGCCCGCCGGACGGGCCGCCGGATCCGGGGTCCTGCGCGGACGACGACTCGGGCAGCCGGCTCACGACGGCGAACGCGAGGAGCGAGACGGCCATCGTCGCGGCGACGACGCCCGCGGTGCCCCGCCAGCGCGAGGGCGGCCGCGGGCCGGTGACCCGGACGACGGGCCCGGGCGCCGGGGCCGACCTCGGGGACCGTGCCGCCGGTCCGGCAGACGCCGTCGGGTGCCGCCGGGCCGCCCGGGCCAGCGCGACGAGCGTGGCGGTCCACCCGACGACGACGGGGACGACGAGCCCGCTCGCACCGCGCGGGGCGAGGAACGGCCCCAGGCCGACGCCGAGCGCGAGCACCGCGACGCCGAGCACGAGGTTCATGAGCATCGCGCGCCGGGTGCCGTCCTGGTCGGCGGACGTCGCCGCGAGGAAGCCCGCGACGAAGATGCCGAGCACCCCCGCCGGCCCGAGCCCGCGCAGCCCGGCGGCGGCGAACGGCACGACGAGCGTCCCGACGGCGACCGCCGCCCAGAGCCCGATCCGCAGCGTCCCGAGCCAGGGCCGGGTCAGGCAGGCGCGCGCGAGCATGGACAGCCCGACCGCCGTGGCGATCCCGAGCACCGCGAGCACGGGGGCGAGCACCCCGGCGGCGACGAGCCCGGCCATCGCCGCGGCGTGCACCGTGAGGACGGCGGCCCGCAGCACCGGGTCGTCCGGCCCCTCGCTGCCCGGCCCCGGCCGCGCCGCGAGCGGGCGCCAGAGCAGCGCCGACTGCGTGGGCGGCTGCAGGGCCGGCTGCTGGGCGGGCTGCTGGGCGGGCTGCTGGGACGGGTCGCTCACACCGTCACCTGCGCGGCCGTCGTGAGCACCGAGAGCCGCACGCCCTTCGCCGCGGCCCGCGCGCTGATCTGCTCCCACCACCCCGGCTCGAGCGGGCGCGTCGTCGCGACGAGGACGTCGCCGCCGGCACCGGCCCAGTCGGCGGCGATCCGCAGGTCGTCGCCGCGCGGGGCGGTGACGGCACCGACCGCGGCGAGCAGGTCGAGCAGGTCCGCGGCGTCCCGGCCGGTGATGCCGCCGAGGCCGCTCGTGTCGTCCGCCGGCTCGTCCGAGGTCACCGGGCACAGCCGCGCGAGCCGCTCGTCCCGGGCGAGCAGGCAGACCTCCCGGTCGGCACGGGCGGCCTCGACGACGGTGCCGGCCACCCGGGAGAGCAGCGCTTCCCACTCCGGCGCGGTCGGCTCGCCCGCGACGACGAGGGCCATCCGGCGGGAGACCGTCCGCTCCGGCTCGACGACGACGAGCCGGCCGTGCCGCGCCGTGCTGCGCCAGTGCACGTGCCGGGCCTCGTCGCCGGGCCGCCACTCGCGGACCGAGTGCAGGTCCGGGCCGGTCCGGGCGGGCTCCCCCGCAGGGTCGTCCCCCTCGCCGCCGCGGACAGCGATGCCCGCGGGCGGCGACGGCAGCGGGTGGACGACGCTCACGCGCCGGTTCGCGAGGACCCGGCGGCGCTCGACCATCCCGAACGGCGCCGTCGTCGAGAGCGTCACGTCGTGGCCCTCGGAGAAGGCCCGGTGCCGGGCGACGCGGCGCTGCGTGACGTGCGCCGTCCCACCGGGCGGCACCGCCCCGACGAGCACGACGGCGTCGTCGTACCCGGCGACCCGGTCGGTGACGAGCAGCGGCGGCGTCGTGCGGCGTCCGGTGTTGTGCAGCCTGAGCACCCACTCCGCGGGCTCGCCGACGACCGCGCGGAACGCGAGGCCGGACGTCACCGTGACCGCCTCGAGCCGCGGGCGGCCGATCCAGGAGACGACGAACGGGCCGCCGGCCGCGCACGCGAGGAGCAGGAGCCAGGCGTTGTCCGACCGGTAGCCGAGGTAGCCCAGCGCGAGGACGGCGACGATCGGGGCGAGCGCCAGCGGGCGCAGCGACACCGGCTCGACGAACGGCCGGCCCTGCGCGGGGCCGGTGCGCGCGCCGTCCTCCATCCGGGTCAGACCTGCACCGGGACCGGCACCGTGCCGGCGATCTCCGCGACGAGCGCCTCGGCGGCCGTGCCGCCGGGCGAGGACGCCGGGAGGGACAGCCGGTGCGCGAGCACGGGGACGGCGAGGGCGCGGACGTCGTCCGGGGTGACGTAGTCACGCGCCGCGAGCGCGGCCCGGGCCTGCGCGCAGCGCACCAGGGTGATCGCTGCGCGGCTGCTCGCGCCGAGCCGGACCCGCGGGTCCTCCCGGGTGCGGCGGACGAGGGCGAGGGCGTGCGCGAGCACGGGGTCGGCGACGTGCAGCGTGCGGACGGCGGCCCGGACGGCGCGCAGCCGGTCGGCGTCGACGACCGGTCCGAGCCGGTCGACGGTCGGCCCGGCGAGCTGCTCCCGGACGACGAGCAGCTCGCTGTCCGCGTCGAGGCCGCCCAGGCGCAGCCGGACCGCGAAGCGGTCGAGCTGGCCCTCCGGCAGCGGGTACGTGCCGTGCTGCTCGAGCGGGTTCTGGGTCGCGACGACGAAGAACGGGTCCGGGACGGGGTGCCGGACGCCGTCGACGGTCACCGCGCCCTCGTCCATCACCTCGAGGAACGCCGACTGGGTGCGCGGCGGCGTCCGGTTGAGCTCGTCGACGAGCACGACGTGCGCGAAGACCGGGCCGGCCACGAACGTGAACCGCTGCGAGGCCGGGTCCCAGACCGACGAGCCGGTGATGTCGGCCGGCAGCAGGTCGGCCGTCGCCTGCACCCGGTGGAACGACCCGCCGACCGAGCGGGCGACGGCCCGGGCGAGCGTCGTCTTGCCCGTGCCGGGGACGTCCTCGACGACGACGTGGCCACCCGCGAGCAGCGCGACCGTGACGAGCTCGACGGCCTCGCGGCGCCCGCGGACGACGCGCTCGACGTTGCCGACGAGGGCCCGGGCCACCCGGGTCACCTCGGCGAGGTCCGCGGGCGCGTGGACCGGGTCGCCGTGCTGGGCGTGCTGCCCGGGCGGAGCGGCCGGGTCGTCGACGGTTGTCACCATTTCACTGTAAGTGGCCGACCTGTCCGGCGCGCCCGCCGCCCGGGTGGAGCCGGCTGCGTCACGCCCGTGCGGACCGGCGCGACGGTCGTGCACGTCCGGCGTCGTCCGCTCGGGGGACGTCCGAGGACTAGCACCATGAGGCAATACCGCGGTCCTTGACTTGTGGGAAGGATCGCAGGATGGACGTCGGGGACCGCGGCCCGCAGGGCCCGCTGCCGCTCGACCGTGCCCTGCCCGGGCTCCAGCGCCTGGAGCCGGCCGCCCTGGCCCACATGCTCGGCCGGCACGCCGGCGGCGCCGAGGTCACCGGCGCCCGGGTGCGGCACCTCGTCTGGTCGCCCGGGCACCGCTTCGCCGCGCACGTCGAGGGCGTCGTCCAGGGCGCGGAGCCGGGCAGCGGCGTGCACCGCGAGGCGGTCGTCGTCGCCTCGACCGACCCCGAGGTCCCGGACGGCGTCCGCTGGCTCCCCGACGACCCGCACCTGCCCGTGCTCACGGCGAGCTGGGCCCGCGCCGCGGCCCGCCTGCACTACCGGCCGGGCCGCAGGATCGGCCTCGCGGTCGGCGACCGGGTCGTCACCGGGTACCCGAACCGACTCACGTACGAGCGGGCCCAGGAGGGGCGTGAGGTGCTGCGGACGGCGCTCGGCCCGGCCGCGGCGGCCCCGGACCGGCCGCTGGCGCACCTGCTCGCGACCGCCCATCACGCGGTCGCCGGCCGGCGACCGGGCCCGGACGCCGCCGTCGACCTCGCCCTCCCCGCCGGGCAGGTGCTCGCCCGGCTGCACCGCAGCGAGGCGCAGGCCCCGCGCTCGACGACCGGCGGCGCGGCGATCGCGGCGGCCGAGGCCGCCGTCCGGGTCGTCGCCGCCGCCCTGCCGGCGGAGGGCCGGCGGGCCGGTGCCCTCGTCGACGACCTGCGCCGCTGCCTGCCGCCGGACGACGACATGGTGCTCTCGCACGGCCGCTTCGAGCACGGCCGGCTCGTCCGTGCGTCGACGGCAGCGGCTGCGGAGGTCGTGCTCGACAGCGGCGACGACGTCGCCGCCGCACCGCGGGCGCTCGATGTCGCGACCTTTCCCGCAGCGCTCGTCGACGGCCGCCCCGGGGACGCCGACCTCGCCGAGGAGGCACTCGACCAGCTCCTCGACGGCTACGGGATCGGCCCCCGGCACCTCGACTGGCACCTCGCGACGGCCGTCCTGCGCCGCTGCGACGAGCCGCTGCGACGGCTCGCCCCGCACTGGCAGGAGCAGACCGTCCGGCTGCTCGACACCGTCGCGGAGGTGACCCGCCGATGCACCGCCGTCACGGTCTGAGCCGCCCCCGACCCCGCCAGGAGCGTGCCGCATGACCGACCGTCCCCGCGTCCTCGACCTGCGGGACCCGGCCCCCGGCCGCGGCCCCAAGATCGCCGTCGTCACGGCAGCCTTCCCGACGCTGACCCAGACCGCGGTGCTCGGCGAGCTCCGGGCGCTGCACCGGGCGGGCCGGCTCGCCGGGATCTTCCCGACCCGGCCCGGCGACACCCAGATGCACCACCCGGCGGTCGCCGAGCTGCTGCCCTACGTCCGGCTGCTCCCGGACGGCGGCGCCCACGAGCAGGCCGAGGCGCTCGCCGCGCGGGTCACGGCGCTGCGGGCCGCCGGCGGCCGGGTGGACGGCGTCCACGGCTGGTACGCCCACGAACCGGCCGCCGTCGCCGAGCGCGCGGCCGACCTGCTGCGCGTGCCCTTCAGCTTCGGGGTGCACGCGGCCGACGCCCGCCGGGTGAGCCCCCTCGAGCTCGGCCGCCGGGCCGAGCGGGCCGCCGGGGTCGTCGCCTGCAACCCGCGGGCGGTCGAGATGCTGCGGGCCACGTCCGCGAACGTCACCGAGCTGCCGCACGGCGTCGACCTCGAGCGCTTCCGGCCGCGGCCCGGGGCGACGACCGGGGCCCTCGCCGACGCGGGCCGGGCGCCGGACGGCGCGACCGGGCGGCCGCTGCACGTGCTCGCCGTGGGCCGGCTCCTCGAGCGCAAGGGCTTCGGCGTGCTCGTCGACGCGCTGTCCCGGGTGCGCCACGCGTGGCGGCTGCGCATCGTCGGCGACGGTCCGACGCGCGCCGCGCTCGAGGACGCCGCCCGACGGGCGCCCGGCGGCAGCCGCATCGAGTTCGCGGGGGCGGTCCCGCACGACGCGCTCCCGACGCACTACGGCTGGGCCGACCTCGTCGCCGTCCCGTCCGTCGTCGACGCGAACGGCGACCGGGACGGCCTGCCGAACACCGTCCTGGAGGCGATGGCCTGCGGGGTCGCGGTGCTCGGCACCGACGTCGGCGCGATCGGCGGCGTGCTGCGCGCCTCGGGCGGCGGTCTCGTCGTGCCGCCGGGCGACCCGCGCCCGCTCGCGACCCTCCTGGAGAGCCTCGCGCGCAACGCCCCCGTCCGGCGGGCGCTCGCCGCGCAGGGCCGGGTGCACGCCGTCGAGAGCTACGGCCTCGACCGCTGCTCGAACCGGTTCGTCGCCCACCTCGAGTCGCTCCACGGCCACCGCATCCCGTCGTCGGTGCGCTGAGGACCTTCTCGACGGGCGCCCCGCGCGGCCCCGGCCGATGATCCGTCCATGCCCGAGGACGAGCAGCCCGCCTACGCGCGGTTCGGCAACCGGTTGCTCGTGATCTGCGAGGACGTCGTCTACGTGGGGATCGCGGTGGCGCTCGTCGTCACCGCGGGGATCCTCCTCGTCGCGGCCGGCGAGCACGTCGTCACCCTCGTCGGGCAGCGCAGCCAGGACGCCGCGATCGAGGTCCTCGACGCGCTCCTGCTCCTCTTCATCGTCGTCGAGCTGCTCTACGCCGTCCGCACGACGGTCGCCGAGCGCAGGCTCGTCGCCGAGCCGTTCCTCCTCGTCGGGATCATCGCCGCCGTCAAGGAGATCGTCGTCCTCGCCGTCAAGGCCGCCGAGGACGCCGGCAAGGGCAGCGTCTTCACCGACCAGATCCTCGAGGTGGGGGTGCTCGGCGGCCTCGTGCTCGCCCTGGGACTCACGGCCTGGTTGCTGCGGCTCAAGGAGCGCGAGCCGGAGGAGGCCGCCTGAGCACGCGCCCCCGCCCGATGAAGGCTGCCAGCCGTAGCGGCGGCGCTCAGGCCGAGACGAGGTCGACGAACCGCCCGAGGTCGATGTTGCCGCCGGAGAGCACGACGCCGATCCGCCGGCCGTAGACCTTCTCCGGCTCCTCGCGCGCGAGCCGCCGGACGGCGGCCAGTGCCAGGCAGCCGGTCGGCTCGACGACGATCTTCAGGTACGTGTAGAGCAGCTTCATCGTGTCGACGAGCTCGTCGTCCGTCGCCGTGAGGATCCCGTCGACCCCGGCCCGGATGATCGGGAAGGTGAAGTCGCCGAGCCGGGTCGTCTGGGCGCCGTCCGCGATGGTCCGCGGGGTGGGGATCGTGACGATCGTGCCCGCCGCGAGGGACTGCCGGCCGTCGTCCCCGGCCTCGGGCTCGACGCCGTAGACCCGGCAGCCGGGGGCGATCGCCGCCGCGACGACGCACGCCCCGGAGAGCAGCCCGCCGCCGCCGAGCGGGACGTAGAGGGCGTCGAGGGCACTGACCTCCGCGAGCAGCTCGCGGGTCGCGGTGCCCTGGCCGGCGATGACGTCGGGGTGGTCGAAGGGCGGCACGAAGACCGAGCCGCGCTCGGCCGCGATGCCGCCGGCGATCACCGCCGGGTCGCCGTCGTACCGGTCGTACTGGACGACGCGGCCGCCGTAGCCGAGCGTCGCGTCGAGCTTGGCCTGCGGGGCGTCGTGCGGCATGACGATCGTCGCGGGCATGCCGAGCAGGGACGCCGCGAGCGCGACGGCCTGGGCGTGGTTGCCCGAGGAGTAGGAGACGACGCCGGCCGCCCGGTGCGCGGGGTCGAGCCGGGCGAGCGCGTTGTAGGCGCCGCGGAACTTGAAGGCGCCCATCCGCTGCAGGCTCTCGCACTTGAGCCGGACCTGGGCCCCGACCATGCTGTCGAGCAGCCGCGAGGAGAGCACCGGCGTCCGGTGCGCGACACCGTCGAGCCGGCCCGCCGCGGCGACGACGTCGGAGTACGTCGGGGAGCCGAGCGGCAGCGCGTGCGCGACCTCGCCTGCGGACGCGGCGACGACGTCCTGCCCGACGACCTCGCCCGGGACCGGCTCGCGCCACGGCCCGGAGCCACCGGCCGGCGAACCCGCACCGCCGGCCGCGGCCGACCCGAGCACCGGGCCGCTCCGGGTCACCCTCGGCGGGGGCGTGTCCGCCCAGCCGAACCCGACGACCGCCCCGTCACCGACGGTCTCGCTCACGGAACATCCGGTCGTCGGCTCACACGACGACGGTAGCCCGTCACCCCCCGTGTCCCGGCGGACGCCGGGCGCGACGCTCCGCGCGTCCCGCCCGCCTCCCGCCCGCGCCCTCTGCCCAGTCCGTCAGTGACCGACGGTCCGGTGCAGGCGCCAGAAGGTGTCCCGGAACCCGAGACGCGGCCAGGCCCGGGACGACAGCAGGTTCGTCGCCCGCCAGTCGGTGACGCAGCACGCGTGGCCGGCCTCGCCGCTCCAGGCGAGCACCCGCTCGCCGAGCGCCCGACCGGCGCCGAGTCCGCGCGCCCCGGGCAGCACGGCGGCGAACCCGAGGAAGCCGGCGTCCGGCAGGAGCGCGAGCCCTTCGTGCGTCCGCGACTCGGTCAGCGCACAGCCGACGGCCGCCCCGACGACCCGCGGGCCGCCGTCCGGCCCCGGCACCTGGGCGACCCACGTCGGGAACCGCGGGTCCCCGAAGGTGTCCGCCCAGTCCTGCGTCTGCTCCTCGACGGTGGGCACCGCGGCGCCGCCGAACACCGGCGAACGCGCCTGGTGCGCGGGCAGCGCGACGTCGAGCGCGCCGAGCGCGGGGACGTCGGCCACCTCCGCGGCCCGGACGACGAGCGGCAGGCGCGGCGCGGGCGCGGCGGGCAGCGGCTCCCGGACGGCGTGCACGTGCTGCAGCCCGAACGCGAGCCGGAACCAGGCGTCGACGAGCGCGTCGGACCCGCCTGCTGCCGGCCCGCCGTCCCCGCCCGCGGGCGCGAGGACGTAGTGCGCCGTCCGGCCCTCGTCGACCCAGCGCTGCGCCGCGTACCCGTAGAGGTCGCGGGCGACCTCCGCCGCACCCGGCGCGACGGCGTGCCCGGCGGAGTCGACCCACACGTTGTCGCCCCAGACAGGATCGGCCTTCGGTGCCCCGACGAGGTAGCCGACCGTCGCGCCGCCGCGCACCGCGACCGCGCCGCTCGCGGCGTCCTTCTGCCAGGCCGCCAGGACGGCCTCCGCGGCCACGTCGGGGCGCTCGAACCTGGCGTCCAGCAACGGTTCGCGACGGCGGTGCGCGACATGCCGCGCGGCCAGCAGCCGCCCGGCCGCCTCGAGGTCGCGGTCGGTGAACGCGCGCACCACGGTCCCGGTCACGCCCGCACGCTAACCCCGCCGTCACCGCCGGCACGACCCCTTTCCGGCCGTGCGCGGAGCACCTGTGCACCCGGCGCTACAGGTCCAGCCATCCGAGCCCGTTCGCGCCGTGGACCGCGAGGAGCACCCCGAGCAGGCCGACCACGGTCGCCGTGAGCTCGCCCGCCGTCCGGGTCAGCCACCGGTCGACGCGGCCGAGGAGGCCGGCGACCATGCCGTGCAGCGCGACCCGCGCGAGCAGCAGCACGAGGGCCGGCGCCACCATGACGACGCAGTAGACGGCGAGGGCCGCCACCCGGACGAGCGGGGCGGTGCCGCTCGCGGTGAGGGCCGCGAGCGCCCCGAGGTAGGGCACCATCGAGACCGCCTCGACCGCGCCGGCCGCGACGGCGAGCCCGGCGAGGGCCCGCGGCGACGCGTCGTCCGCGACGACCCGGTCCCGCCAGCGCAGGAGCCGTTCCGCACCGGACGCACGACCGCCGCGCCGGGCCGCCCTGCGGCGCTTGCCCGCGTCCGTCAACGGCTCCATCCACAGGCTGAGCGCCACGAGCGCGACCCCGACGAGGAGGGCTGCGACGTACCCCGGCGTGCTCGTCGCCGCCCGGCGCACGGGCCCGCCGAGCACCGCGGCACCCGCCAGCAGCGCGAGCCCGAGGACCAGGTAGAAGCCCGCGACGGCGGCCAGGTAGACGAGCACCCGCCCGACGCGCACCCGCCCCGGTGCGAGGAGCAGCCACACCGGCACGAGCAGGGTGCCGAAGCTCGTGCTGTCGACCAGCGCGAGCCCGGCGAGCAGCCCTGCCAGCTCCAGCGACACCCGGCGTCCCGTACGCGCCGGGCGCTACAGCGCCTTGACCGCGCTCAGCACCTTCGTCAACGAGTCCTTCGCGTCGCCGAAGAGCAGGCTCGTCTTCGGGTCGTAGAGCAGCTCGTTCTCGATGCCGGCGAAGCCCGGGCGCATCGACCGCTTGAGGAAGATGACCTGCTGGGCGTCGGCGACCTCGAGGATCGGCATGCCGTAGATCGGCGCGCTCGGCGTCGTCTTGGCGGCCGGGTTGACGACGTCGTTCGCCCCGACGACGAGGACGACGTCCGCCGTCTTGAACTCGGGGTTGATCTCGTCCATCTCCTTGAGCGCCTCGTACGGCACGTTCGCCTCGGCGAGAAGGACGTTCATGTGCCCGGGCATCCGGCCCGCGACCGGGTGGATGCCGTAGGCGACCTCGATGCCCTTGGCCTCGAGCTGCTCGGCGAGCTCACGGATCGTGTGCTGCGCCTGGGCGACGGCGAGGCCGTACCCGGGCACGACGATGACCTTGCGGGCGTAGCCGAGCAGGATCGCGACGTCGTCCGGGGTGACGCTCTTGACCGGCCGGTCCGAGATCGCGGTGGACCCTGCGGTCGAGCCGCCGCGCAGCGCGCCGAACATGACGCCGCCGACCGAGCGGCCCATGGCGGACGCCATCTCGCGGGTGAGGATCGTGCCGGACGCGCCGACGAGCGTGCCGGCGACGAGCAGCAGCGTGTTGTGCAGGACGAAGCCGCCCGCGGCGACCGTGAGACCGGTGAACGCGTTGAGCAGCGAGATGACGATCGGGACGTCCGCACCGCCGACGGGCAGCACGACCATGACGCCGACGGCGAGGCCGAGCACGAGCAGGAGCAGGCCGAGCCAGAGCTGGCCGACCGCGAAGAGCCACACCGCGATGCCGACGGAGAAGACGAGACCGCCGACGAGCAGCGGCGCCGCACCGGGGATGACGACCGGGCGGGTCGTCATGAGCTCCTGGAGCTTGGCGAAGGTGACGCACGAGCCGGAGAAGGAGATCGACCCGACGAGCACGGTGAACGCGACGGCCGCGAGGTTGCCGCGGTCGGACGTCGCGTCGCCGCCGGCGCCGATCGCGGCGAGCTCGAGGATCGCCACGACGGCCGCGGCGCCGCCGCCGACGCCGTTGAAGAGCGCGACGAGCTGCGGCATCTGCGTCATCTGGACCCTGCGCGCCGCGGGGACGGCGAGCGCGGAGCCGACGACGATCGCCAGCAGGATGAGCGGGATGTGGTCGAGGTCGAACGCGAGGAACGTGACGAGCAGCCCGACGACCGCGCCACCCGCACCGATGAGGTTGCCGCGCCGGGCGGTCTTCGGACCGGAGAGGCCCTTGAGCGCGAGGATGAAGCAGACCGCGGCGACGAGGTAGAGGACCTCGGTCCAGCTGCCGGAGAGGACGCTCACCTCGCCCCGCCCTTCGGGTCACCGGCCGCCGGACGGCGGCCCTTGAACATCTCGAGCATCCGGTCGGTGACGACGAAGCCACCGACGAGGTTGACCGTGGCGAGCACGGTCGCGAACAGGCCGACGGCGAGCTCGAGGCCGTTCTCGGCCTCGCCCGCGACGATCACGGCGCCCACGAGGATGATCCCGTGGATCGCGTTGGCCCCCGACATGAGCGGGGTGTGCAGGGTCGAGGAGACCTTGGAGACGACCTCGAAGCCGACGAAGACGGCGAGCACGAAGATGGCCAGCAGCGCGACACCGCTCACGCGGCACCACCTCCCGGGGTCGGGGTGCCGGTATCGCCGGACGGCGCGGTGCCGTCGGGCTCGGACGGCGCGGCAGGGCTGACGGGGCCGGGCGCCGGGTCGCCGATCGCCTCGGCGGTCGGCGCGTGCCGGACGACGCCCGCGTGCGTGAGGCAGGTGCCCGCGACGACCTCGTCGTCGAAGTCGGGGACGACCTCGCCGTCCTTGGTCATGAGCAGCAGGAGGTTCGCGACGTTGCGCGCGTAGAGCCGCGAGGCGTCGACGGGCATCGTGCTCGCGGCGTCCTTCATGCCGACGAGCGTCACCCCGACCGTGCCGGTCGCCGCGCTGCCGTCACCGACCGGGACGACGACGTCGACCCCGGGCAGCGAGCCCTCGACGTTGCCGCCGGTCTCGGCCGCGAGGTCGACGACCACGCTGCCGGGCTTCATCCCGGCGAGCATCGCCGAGGTGACCAGGCGCGGCGCGGGCCGGCCGGGGATCGCCGCGGTGGTGATGACGACGTCCGCCTCGTGCAGGTACGGCGCCAGCGCGTCCTGCTGGCGCTTCGCGCGGTCCTGCGTCATCTCGCGGGCGTAGCCGCCGGTGCCCTCGACGACGTCGAGGCCCAGGTCGACGAACGTGCCGCCCATCGACCTCACCTCGTCGGCCGACGCGGCGCGGACGTCGTACGCCGAGACGATGCCGCCGAGCCGCTTCGCCGTCGCGATGGCCTGCAGGCCGGCGACGCCCGCGCCGAGCACGAGCACCTTCGCCGGCGGGACCGTGCCGGCGGCGGTCATGAACAGGGGGAAGAAGCGCGGCAGCCGCATCGCGGCCTCGAGCACGCAGCGGTAGCCGGCGACGAGCGCCTGGGACGTCAGCGCGTCCATCGACTGGGCGCGCGAGATCCGCGGGACGAGCTCCATCGCGAACGAGGTGATCCGCCCGTCGCGCAGCAGCCGGACGACGTCGGCCTCGGAGGCGGGCGAGCACAGGCCGATCGTGATCGCTCCCGGCCGCAGCTTCTCGACGAGCGCCGGATGGAGCGGGCGCACGTGGAGCAGCACGTCGACGCTGGCGCCCTCGAGGGCCTGGACGACAGAGGCCCCGGCCGCGGCGTACGCGGCGTCCGTGGCGAGCGCGTGCTCGCCGGCCCCGGTCTGGACGGCGACCTCGAGCCCGGCACGGGTGAGCAGCGGGACGACGTCGGGCAACGTGGCCACCCGACGCTCGCCCGGGATGATCTCTGCGGGAACGACGACCTTCACGCTGCGAACCTATCGGTGAGCGGGGTCACGCAGAGGTGAGCCACGCCACCCCGACGCGAGGACAGGTGGTCCGTTTTCGGGGCTTTGGTCCCGGGACGAGGCTCACCGCTCGGCGCGCGAAGCCTAAGGGCTCGTCAAAACCGCCACGGAGCGCGACACCTGGGCAATACCGTCGCCCCCGAAGAGCGGCGGGGGCAGCCCTGTCGCGTGCTGAGGTAAGGACCGACAGACTCATGCAGCTCCCCTCCTTCGGCGCCCTGCGGGGTCGCCGCGCCGCGTTCGCGGCCGCCACCGCCCTCACCCTGGCCGGAGGTGCCGCCACCTACGTGGCGCTGCCGGCCGGTGCCGCCGTGCCGGTGACGTTCGCGAACCAGACGTACCCCTCGACGCTCGCCGCGCCGAGCGCGGACAAGCAGCAGAGCAAGGTCTGGCGGGGCGACAACGCCTGGTGGGCCGTCATGATCTCGACCGCCAAGGGCGTGCCGACGATCCACGAGCTGCGCACCAACCACACGTGGCGCGACACCGGTGTCGTCATCGACACGCGCGCCGACTCGACGGCCGACGTCTGGTACGCGAGCAACGCGCTCAACGTCGTGAGCCGCACCGCGACGGGCAACATCACGTACACCCGCTTCGCGTACACCTCCGCGACCCGCACGTACACCAAGGTCACCGGCTTCCCGAAGACCGTCGCGACCGGCGGCACCGAGTCCGCGTCGCTGGCCAAGGACTCCACCGGCACGATCTGGGTCACCTTCACCCAGGGCAGCCGGGTCTACTACGCGAAGTCCTCGGGCACCAACGACCTCGTGTGGTCCGCCAAGACCCTGCTGCCGGTCGCGGACAACACCGTGGCGCCGGACGACGTGTCGGCCATCGTCGCGTTCAAGGGCAAGGTCGGCATCGGCTGGTCCGACCAGCAGAGCAACGCGTTCCGGTTCGCGATCCACACCGACGGTGCCGCGGCCGGCACGTGGTCGGTCGAGACCCCGCTCTCGGGCGCGGGCATGGTCGACGACCACGTCAACCTCAAGGCGGTCGGCGGCGACACCCGGGTGTTCGCCGCCGTCAAGACCTCGCAGGACGCCGCGGGCGCCGGCGACACGGCGCCGCTCGTCTACGTGCTCCGCCGCAACGCGGACGGCACCTGGGTCAAGGCCATCGGTGCCGCGGTCGGCGACAAGGCGACCCGGCCGCAGCTCATGCTCGACCGGGAGAGCTCGCGGGTCTACCTCTTCGAGAGCGGCCCGGCGACCGGCGGCACGATCTACTACAAGTCCTCGCCGTTCCTCGGCCTCAAGTTCGCCCGCGGTCGTGGCGCACCCTTCATCACGCCGCCGCTCGGCGCGACGATCAACGACGTGAGCACGGCCAAGGGCTCGACGACGTCGGCCGTCGACGCGCTCGCGATCGCGGTCGACACGACCGGCAAGCGCTACTACCACGGCGAGCTCCCGGTCGCCGCGGCCGACACCCAGGCCCCGATCTCGCAGACGCAGATCAACTCGGCCGACGCCGGCGGCGGCACGATCACGACGACCTGGCCGCTGGCCACGGACGACCGCGGCATCGCCAGCTACGAGGTCTTCCAGAACAACGTCAAGGTCGCGACGATCGCCGTCACCGCGGCGAACGAGAACAACCGGACGTGGACCTACACCTCGGGCGTGCTGCCCGCGGGCACCTACCGGTTCGCCGTCGTGGCCAAGGACGCGGCGGGCAACAGCGCGATCAAGCGGACGGCGTCCCAGGTCGTCCTCAGCTGATCGTCGCCGACTGAGCCGGTCCCCCGTCGCGGGACCGGCAGCACCTCGGGCCCGGGCCCGGGGCGAGCACGGATCCCTCGTGCTGGCCCCGGGCCCGACCTGCTCGACGGGCGCAGGACGGTGCGGACTGGCACCATCGTCCTTGATCCACAACGGACGGTGGATCGGCCCGGTCCCGGCGGACGACCAAGGACCCTCCTGCTCATGCCCTCTCACAGCGCCCCCCGGGGCCGACGCAGCGCCTCACGCTCGCGGGACCGGCGCACCTCGTCGGCCCCGCGCGGCCGCCGCGTCGCGCTCGTGGCCGTCGCAGTGCTCGTCGTCGGCGCCGGGGCCGCCGCCGCGTACGTCGGGCTCCCGTCGCTGCGGGCGCTCCAGGAGCGACGCGTCTACCCCGCGGCCACGGCGACGGCGACGGGCGGTGACCCGGCGCCGTCCGTGACGCCCCTCGTGCCCGAGACCGCCGAGCCGGCGTCGTACCCCGGCCAGCGCTACCCAGCGGCGCTCCCCGCCCCGAGCGGCGACAAGCCGCAGAGCAAGCTGTGGCGGGCGAGCGACACCTGGTGGGCGGTGATGGTCTCGGTGAAGAAGAAGGTGCCGACGGTCCACGAGCTGCGCACCGACCACACCTGGCGCGACACCGGCACCGTCGTCGACGCCCGCGCCGACTCGACGGCCGACGTCCTCTTCGAGAAGAACGCGCTGTACGTCGTGAGCCGCACCGAGACCGGCGCCATCACCTACGCGCGCTTCACGTACACGCCGGGCAAGCGTACGTACGCCCGGGCCGAGGGCTTCCCCGTGACGGTCGCCACCGGCGGTACCGAGTCCGCGTCCCTCGCGAAGGACTCGACCGGCACGATCTGGGCGACGTACACCCAGGGTGCCCGGGTCTGGTTCGCGCGGTCCGACGGCACGGACGACACCACGTGGTCCAAGGCCCTGCTCCGGGTGCCGGACAACACCGTCGGCGCGGACGACGTGTCGGCCATCGTCGCGTTCAAGGGCAAGGTCGGTATCGCCTGGTCCGACCAGGGCAACTGGGTGTTCCGGTTCGCCGTCCACACCGACGGCGCGGCCCCCGGAACGTGGAAGGTCGAGACCCCGCTCTCCGGGAACGGCATGGTCGACGACCACATCAACCTCAAGGCCGTCGCCGGCGACGGCCGGGTGTTCGCCGCCGTGAAGACCTCGCAGGACCTCGTCGCCGGCGCAGGTGACGACGCGCCGGGGATGTACGTGCTGCGGCGCGACCCCGACGGCACGTGGGAGAAGACCGTCGTCGGCCTCGTCGGTGACCGGCTGACCCGGCCGCAGCTCCTCCTCGACCGGGAGAGCTCGCGGGTCTACCTCTTCGAGGCGGCACCGACCACCGGCGGCTCGATCTACTACAAGTCCTCGCCGTTCGCCCCCCTGTCGTTCGCCACCGGCCGCGGGGCACCCCTGATCACAGGGCCGGCCGGTGCCGCCATCAACGACGTGAGCACGGCCAAGGGCTCGACGACCTCGGCCGTCGACGCGGTGGTCATCGCGGTCGACACGACCGGGCACCGGTACTTCCACGGCGAGCTCCCGGTCACCGCGGACGACACCCGGCCGCCGATCCTGCCGTCGCAGATCACCTCTGCGGCGACGCCCGCGGGCGCGATCAGGACGACCTGGAAGGCGGCCACCGACGACCGCGGCATCGTCGCGTACGACGTCTACATGAACGGCGTCGTCGTCGAGACGATCGACGTCACGACGGCCAACCGGCAGACCGTGGACTGGACCTGGACGACGCCGACCCTCACACCGGGCACGTACCAGCTCGCGGTCGAGGCCCGCGACGAGGCCGGCAACGTGTCGCCGCGCCGGACCGCCCCCCAGGTCGTCATCCAGTGACCTGACCGATCGTCGCTCCCGGCCGTCCCTCCGCTGTTCGGGCGAGGCACGGGTCAGGCGTTCGGAGGAAGGGTTCGCGGGAACCTGTCCCGTGCGTCCCGACCTGTCCCTACGCTCGTCCCCCTGAGCGTCCGGGGGCGGGCGCGGGACGGGGCCAGCCGTGACGAACGACCAGAGGACCGCCGGCACGGACGCCAGGCGCGCGCTCCTGCGACTGCCGCGGATGCGCCGGGCGGCGGCCGTCGCCGCGACGGCCGTCGCGCTCACCGTCGGCGGCGCCGGCTGGGCCGCCCTCCCGGCCGCGGCCGCGGGCACCCCCGTCACGTACGCGGACCACACCTACCCGTCGACGGTCACCGCACCGACGGCCGACAAGCCGCAGAGCAAGGTCTGGCGCAACGACAACGCCTGGTGGTCCGTGCTCATCTCGGCGTCCGCCGGCGTCCCGACGATCCACGAGCTGCGCAGCGACCACACGTGGCGGGACACCGGCGTCGCGATCGACACCCGCGCGGCGAGCACGGCCGACACCGAGTCGGTCGGCAGCCAGCTCTACGTCGCGAGCCGGTCCTCCGGCTCGGACCTGCTCTTCTCCCGCTTCACGTACGTGCCGGTCTCGCGGACCTACGCCCGCGACAGCGGCTTCCCGGTGACGATCGCGACCGGCGGCTCGGAGTCCCTCACCATCGCCCGGGACACCGTCGGCACCGTCTGGGCGACGTGGACCCGCGGCTCCCGGGTCTACATGGCGCACACGACGACGTCGGACACCGCATGGACGGCGGGCACGACCGTCCCGGTCCCGGACACGACGCTGTCCTCCGACGACATCTCCGGCATCGTGTCGTTCAACAACTCGGTCGGGATCATGTGGTCCGACCAGCAGAGCGTCGCCGTCCGGTTCGCCGTCCACGACGACGGCGACCCCGACACCGCGTGGAGCGTGGAGACGCCGCTGTCCGGCGCTCTCCTCGCCGACGACCACATCAACCTCAAGTCGCTCGTGAACGACGTCCAGGGCCGGGTCTTCGCCGCGGTGAAGACCTCGAAGACGGCGAGCGGGGACGCGATCATCCTCGTGCTCAAGCGGACCAGCAGCGGCACCTGGACGTCGACGACCGGCGCGACCAAGGCGACCGGCGCGACCCGGCCGCAGATCGTCCTCGACTCCGAGCACAGCGTGCTCTACCTGCTCATGACCGCCCCCGAGGCGGGCGGCACGATCTACTACAAGTCCTCGCCGCTGTCGTCGCTGTCGTTCGCCTCGGGCCGGGGCAGCGTCTTCATGCAGGCCTCGGGCGCCAAGCTCAACAACGTCAGCACGACGCGCGACCCCGTGACGAGCGCGACCGGGCTCGTCGCCATCGCCTCCGACGACACGAACAAGCGGTACTACCACACCGAGATGTCGCTGGCGGACGGCGGCGGGGGCGGCGACACGACGCCGCCGACGGCGCCCGGCAGCGTCGCGGCGAGCGCCTCGGCGCCGACGACCGTCGACGTGTCGTGGACCGCCTCGAGCGACGCCGTGGGCGTCTCCGGCTACGAGATCCTGCGCAACGGCACCCAGATCGGCACCTCGACGACGCTGGCGTTCACCGACACCACGGCCGCGGCGTCGACGACCTACACGTACGGCGTCCGGGCCCGCGACGCGGCGGGCAACGTCTCGCCGACGACGTCGGCCGCGGCCGTCACGACGCCGTCCGACCCGAACCCGCCGGGCAGCGTGACCTTCCGCTCGGCCTCGACGTTCTCCACGGCGGCGGCGACGGCCCTGACCGTCGCCAAGCCCGCCGGGCTCGCGGCCGGCGACGTCGTGCTCGCGACGGTCTCGTCGCGCGGCGCCCCGAAGATCACGGCACCGGCGGGCTGGACGCTCGTGGGGAGCACCCCGAACTCGACGACCATGGTGCAGGCGGTCTACAGCCACGTCGCCGGCGCCTCCGAGCCGGCGTCGTGGACGTGGACGCTGTCGAAGACGCAGGTCGCCGTCGTCCAGCTCGACGCGTACTCCGGGGTGAGCACGACAGCACCGGTGCGGGTGTTCGCCGGCCAGGCGAACGCGAGCAGCGGCACGGTCACGGCACCGGCCGTCACCGCGAACAACGGCGACCTCGTCGTCGCGCTCTTCGGGACCGGCCGGTCGTCGGCGTTCACCCCGCAGGCGGGCCTCGTCGAGCGCAGCGACGTGACGAGCTCGACCGGGTCGACGAAGGTCTCCGGCTCGGCGGCCGACCGCGCGGTGACGGCGACCGGCACCGTCGGCCCGTTCACCGCGACGACGCCCACCGGCTCCGCGGCCAACGTCGGCCAGACCGTCGTCCTCGCGGCCGCCTGAACGGGCGCACCGACCGCACTGCGGATGCCCCGGCGGGAACGCCGGGCATCCGTAGATCGGACGGTCTTGACCCATGTTGGTAACAATCCGTAGAAGCAACATCTACCTTCGGTAACGAGGTGCGCCCGGGGCCCGGGTGCCACGACCGAAGGCAGTTCATGCATCCCGTCACACGCACGATCCTCGGGACGGTCACCGCCGTCGCGATCGCGACCGGCGGCGCCGGCTGGGCGGCGGCGCCCGCCGCGGCCGCCGGCCTGCCGACCACCTACGCCGGCCCGACGTTCCCCGCGACCGTCGTGGCGCCGTCCGCGGACAAGCAGCAGAGCAAGGTCTGGCGGGCCGACAGTGCGTGGTGGGCCGTCATGGCCGACACCTCGACCGGCACGCCGACGATCCACGAGCTGCTCACTGACCACACCTGGCGCGACACCGGGATCGCCGTCGACACCCGCGCGAACAGCACCGCGGACGTCGAGACGATCGGCACGACCCTCTACGCCGCGAGCCGGACCGCGACCGGCGACCTGCTCTTCAGCCGCTTCACGTACAGCGCCGGCAGCCGGACGTACGCCAAGGACTCCGGCTACCCGGTGACGATCGCCGGCGGCGGCACCGAGTCCCTCTCGATCGCCCGCGACTCCGCCGGGAAGATCTGGGCGACCTGGACGAAGAGCTCGAGGGTGCTCTACGCCTACACGACGTCCTCGGACGCCGCGTGGTCGACGCCGGACTTCGTGCCGTCGACCGACACCACGGTCGCCACCGACGACGTCTCCGGCATCGTCGCGTTCAACGGCCACGTCGGGATCATGTGGTCCGACCAGCAGAGCTCCGCGTTCCGCTTCGCCGTCCACACCGACGGCGCGGCAGCCGGCACCTGGACGACCGAGACCCCGCTGTCCGGGATCGGCGTCGCCGACGACCACATCAGCCTCAAGGCCGTGACGAACGACTCCCTCGGCCGGGTCTTCGTCGCCCTGAAGACGAGCAACGACGTCGTCTCGAAGGTTGCGACCGACCCGCTCGTCGTCGTGCTCAAGCGGGAGAGCAACGGCACGTGGCAGACCGCGACCGGGGCGACCGTCGCCGACGGTGCGACCCGGCCGCAGGTCGTCATCGACTCCGAGCACTCGCTGCTCTACCTGCTCATGACGTCGCCGGCGACGGGCGGGGTCATCTATTACAAGACCTCGCCGCTGGCCTCGCTGACGTTCGGCGGCGGCCGGGGCGCGGTCTTCATGAAGGCCTCGGGGGCCAAGCTCAACAACATCAGCACGACCAAGGACCCGGTGGCCACCCCGAGCGGGCTCGTCGCGATCGCCGCGGACGACACCGCGCACCGCTACTACCACGCCGAGCTGTCGCTGGCGGCGGCCGGCGACCAGCAGCCGCCGACGAACCCCGCCTCGGTGACCTCGACCGTCATGTCGGCCACCTCGGTGCTGTCGACGTGGCCGGCGGGCACGGACGACGTCAAGGTCGTCTGGTACGACGTCTACCGGGACGGCGACCCCATCGGCACCACGACGACCCTGACCTACACCGACACCACCGCGGTCGGCGGGACGACGTACCGGTACGGCGTCCGGTCGGTCGACGCGGCGGGCAACGTGTCGTCCCTGCGCCAGGGGGGCTACGTCACCACGCCCAAGGTCGGCGGGTCGGTCGTCGTCCACGGTGCCGCCAAGGCGGCCACCGCCGGGGCGACCGGCATCACGGTCACCCGCCCGACGACCGTCGTGGCGAACGACATCATGGTCGTCGCCGTCACGGTCCGGACCCTGCCGACGCTCACCGCGCCCTCGGGGTGGACCCGCGTCGTCCAGACCGACAACGGGACGGCGCTGCGGCAGGCGGTCTACTGGAAGAAGGCGGGCGCCTCGGAGCCCGCGAGCTACCGGTGGACGTTCTCCGCCTCACGGGCGGGCACCGTCCAGCTCGTCGCCTACAAGGGGCTCAGCACGACGGCCCCCGTGCGCGCCTTCGCCGGCAAGGCGAACGCGTCGTCCGCGACGAGCACCGCTCCCGCGGTCGCGTCGGCCGCCGGTGACCGGGTCCTCACGGTCTTCGGGACCGCCCGCACCGGGGCGATCACGCCGATGGCCGGCCTCACCGAGCGGACCGAGGCCACCGTCGCGACGGGGACGACACTCACGGCCGAGACGGCGGACAAGCAGATCGCGACGACCGGGAGCGTCGGCCCGTTCACGGCGACGACGTCCACCGGGGCGGCCGTGAGCATCGGCCACACCCTGTCGCTGCGCTGGGCCTGACCCGCCGCGGGACCTCGTCGCACGCAGCACCCCGCACCACCGGACGCCGGTCCGAGGCACCTGCTTCGGGCCGGCGTCCGGCGTTCCCGAGGTGTCCGCACAGTGGGACAAGTGCCTTAAGAGGACGTCAAGCCGACAGAAATGGTGCAGCAGGCGGCCATAAAGCCCTTGTTAATTCTGCCGTTCACCCCCGTTCAGGGGTTCCCATCCGCTAATGGACCCCCCTAGGTTCGGGCCCGCCCAGGAGGCGGGATCAAGGTCTCGCCCACCGACGTACCCGGCGACCGGCCGGGTGCCAGACGCTCGGAGCGAGATGCACGGGGAAGCTCGCCATCTGTCCGCCACGACCGCTGCCGGCCCCACCGCCGACAGCGCCGGTACCGCCCAGAACGCCTGCGACACAAGCACGATCATGAGCACGAGCGCCCCCCGGACCCTCCGGGCGCAGAGCGCAAGCCGCCGTTCGGGGAACCCCCGATCGGCCGCACGCAGGAGCCCGGCGCAGCGCTCCGGTAGCCCGAAGGGGTCATCTGCGAACGGTTCGCGGCAGGACTCCTCAAGACGCCGGACCGGCCGTCGAAACACCGGCCAGCGTGCTCCCTTCGCGTTATTCGAGGTGATCTTCGTGCGTCCGCGTCATCGTGTCCGGCCTGCAGGCAGGCTCCGCCGCACGGCAGTCGTCATGGCTGTCGGCGCAACGATCTCGGGCGGGCTGATCGCCGCCGACCTCCACCCCGCCAGTGCCGCGACCACGTACGTCGTGTCCCCGGGCGGCAGCGACTCCGCCAACGGTTCGGCGGGTGCGCCGTGGCGCACCCTCGGGGCCTCGTTCAAGAAGCTGCGTCCCGGCGACCGGCTCGTCGTCAAGGGCGGCACCTACGCCGAGCAGGTGAAGGTCACCCCGGTCAAGGGCACCGCGTCCGAGCCGATCACGGTCGTCGCCGCCGCCGGTGAGCGGCCCGTCGTCGAGGGCCTGCTCTGGCTCAAGGCCGCCGACTACTGGACGCTCGACGGCATCAACGTCACCTGGAGCTCGAAGAACACGAGCAGCCAGCACATGGTGAAGATGACGAGCGGCGTCGGCTGGCGGATCACGAACGCCGAGATCTGGGGCGCGCGCTCCTACGCCGGCCTGCTCGTCGCGGGCACCCCGAGCAAGTGGATGGTCGACCACAACTACATCCACGACACGTACAAGAGCAACGGCACGAACCAGGACCACCTGATCTACGTCAACGGCAGCATGGGCGGCGGGATCATCGAGCGGAACCTTCTGGCGCGCAGCAGCAACGGCCGCGGGCTGAAGATCGGTCCGCCGTCCGGCAGCAGCGCCCCGATCGGCAACGTCGTCGTCCGGTACAACACGTTCTACGACAACACCGGGCCGTCGAACCTGCAGCTGTCGTACGGCGCGAGCAGCGTCTCGATCTACCGGAACGTCTTCGACACCTCCGGCAAGGGCAAGCCGAACATCACGACGTACAACCTGTCCGGCAGCGGGAACGTCGCCAAGGACAACGTCGGCTGGCACTCGGACGGCGTCCTCGACCCGACCAAGGGCCTCGCCGACGGCGGCGGCAACGTCATGGCCGACCCCGGCACGACCGTGACCTCGGCCGGTGTCGTGAAGACGACGTCCCTGTCGGGCTACGGGCTGACGGCGACCGCCGGCTGACCCCGCCCGACCAGCACCGCCACGACAGCACCACGACGACCGCGCCACGACGACCGCGCCGGTCGGCCGAGCATCTTCGGCCGGCCGGCGCGGTCGTCGTGCGACCCGACTCACCCGGGCGGCCGGCGCCGGGCACTTCCCGGCCGCTGACCCGTGCGTCAGGATGAGCGCCGTGACGAACGAGACCGTCGCCCGGGTCGGGCGCGAGCAGCACGTCTTCGCCTTCGGGCCGCAGATGCGGCCGGTGCTGGAGGTCGACCCCGGTGCCGTCGTCCGGCTCGACCTCAACGACTGCTACTTCGGACAGGTCCGCACCGAGGCCGACACCCCCGACACCCTCGACGACGCGCTGATCAACGCCGCGACCGGGCCGGTCGCGGTCCGCGGGGCGCTGCCCGGCGACACCCTCGTGGTGGACCTGCTCGAGATCACGACCGGCCCGCAGGGCGCAGCGACGCTCATGCCGGGCCGCGGCCAGCTCGGGCACCTCCTCGAGAAGCCGGCCACCCGGATCCTCACGGTCGAGGGCGGCACGGTGCGGCTCAACGACCACGTGACGTTCCCGGCCCGGCCCATGGTCGGTGTCGTCGGGGTCGCGACCGGCGGCGAGGTCGCCCCGACCCTCGACGCCGGCCCGCACGGCGGCAACCTCGACGACAACCTCAACGCCGCCGGGTCGAGCGTGCTCCTGCCCGTCCGGCAGCCGGGCGCCATGCTCGCGATCGGCGACATGCACGCCGCGATGGGCGACGGCGAGGTGAGCGGGACCGGCGTCGAGATCGACGGCACGGTGCTCGTGCGCGTCGACGTGCTCCGCGGCGTGCAGACGCACTGGCCGGTCACGGTGACCCCGACGCACTGGGTCACCCACGGCACCGCCGTCGAGGACCTCACCGCCGCCGTCGACGCGGCCTGCCAGGAGGCCGGGAAGCTGCTCGTCGACGAGTGGGGCTTCAGCGTCGAGGACGCCTTCGTGTTCCTGTCCGTCGCCTGCGACGCCGGCATCGCGCAGGCCGTGCACCCGTGCCCCGGCACCGTCATCGCCAAGGTCAAGGTGCCCCGGGTCGGCGCCTGCCCGCTGCCGTTCCGCCCGCGCTGACCTGCTGCCGAAAGCCCCTGCCCCGCAACGCCTCCCGACAGGAGATCGACGCCACGATGACGACCACCACCGAGGGCCGCCTCACCTGGACGACCGGCGACCAGAGCGTCGAGACCTGGTACCGCGTGTACGGCGACCTCGACCCGGCCGCCGCGCTGACCCCGCTCGTCATCCTCCACGGCGGCCCGGGCGCGGCATCGAACTACGTCGAGCCGATCGCCGACCTCGTGGCGCAGACCGGCCGCGCGTGCGTGCTCTACGACCAGGTCGGCTGCGGGAAGTCCCAGCACCTGCCCGACGCACCGGTCGAGTTCTGGACCCCGCAGCTCTTCAAGGACGAGATCGACGCGATCACGGCACACTTCGGCATCGCCGACCGCTACATGGTCATCGGGCAGTCGTGGGGCGGCATGCTCGGCATGGAGCACGCCCTCGACCACCCCGCCGGGCTGCGGGCGCTCGTCGTCGCCGACTCGCCGTCGTCCATGCGGCTGTGGGTCGAGGAGGCGAACATCCTCCGCGCGGCCCTGCCGCCGGGCGTCGACGAGACGCTCAAGAAGCACGAGGACGCCGGCACGACGGACACCGCCGAGTACGAGGAGGCGATGAACGTCTTCTACGACAAGCACGTCTGCCGGGTGCCGCAGCCGCAGTGCGTCAAGGACTCCTTCGCCCAGATCGGCGACGACCCGACGGTCTACTTCACGATGAACGGCCCGAGCGAGTTCCACTGCATCGGCACCCTCAAGACGTGGGACATCACCGAACGGCTCACCGAGGTCGACGCTCCGACGCTGCTCGTCTCGGGAGCCCACGACGAGGCCACCCCGCGGATCGTCGGCGAGATCCACGACCGCATCCCCGGCTCGCGCTGGGAGCTCTTCGCGTACTCCAGCCACATGCCGCACGTCGAGGAGCCCGCGAAGTTCAAGGAGGTCGTGAGCCGCTTCCTCGCCGAGCACGACCGGCCGTGAGCGGGGCCGCCGGCGGCGGGCGCCGCGCCGGGCTCGTCCGCGCTGCCCGCCTCGCGTACGCCGCGCTCGCGGTGGCGGACGTCGCGCTGTCGGCGTCCGCCGCACCGGTCGCGGCCCGCGCCCGCAAGGTCACCAAGCCGCTGCTCATGCCCGCGCTCATGGTCGGCCGCAGCGCGCCCACCCGACGGGCGCTGGCCCTGTCCGGCGCCGGTGACGTCGCCCTGCTCGGCTCGTCGGACGCCGCGTTCACCGCGGGCCTCGGTGCGTTCCTCGCCGGTCAGGTCGCCTGGGTCCGGGCCCTGCACGGGCGCGGCGGCGGGCTGCTCGCGCGGCGCCCGGCGGTCGCCGTCCCGTACGTGCTCGCCGCGGCCGGGCTCAACGCCTACCTGTGGGCCCGCGCCGGCAAGGACCGGCTCCCGCTCGTCGCCTACAGCGCGGCCGTGACGTCGATGGCGCTGGCCGCCGCCGACACCGGCGACCCGCTCACCGCCACCGGCGGCGCGCTCTTCATGGCGTCCGACGGGCTCATCGCGCTCGACCGGTTCGGGGGCGTCCGGCTGCCCGCCCAGGACGCCTGGGTGATGGGCACCTACACCGCGGCCCAGGCGCTGCTCGCGCGGGAGTGACCGCGGGATCGGTGGCCACCTCGGCGTGTGCGTGAGCGTGATCCCGAGCTTGTGCGGCGGTGGTCGCCACCGCGACCGATCAGCATCACGCTCGGGCACACGCTCACGCGCACGGTGGCCTGGCTCGCCGGTGATGGCAGAGCAAAGCTTGCGTCGCGGTGCTCCCGGCCCGGCGGACCGTGCCGGCGGACGCAGTCATTCGTACGCGCAGGACAAATTTCCGGTTTGAACTGTCGGTGCCTCGGGTTACGGTCGAATGATGCCTCCTTCATCTCCAGCCGCAGCCGGGCCCCTCGCCTCGCTGTGGCGTATGCGCCTGTATGCCCGCCCTTACGCCGGTCAGATGCTCGTCATGCTCGCGACCGCCCTGCTCGCCGTCGCGGCCGCGATCTCCATCCCGCTCGTCATCCGTCGCATCGTCGACGGGCCCGTGACCCACGGCGACCGCTCCGCGCTGCTGCCGCTGGCCGCGCTCGCGCTCGTCCTCGGGGTCGTCGAGGCGTCGCTGAACTTCACCCGCCGCTGGATCCAGGGGACGTCGACGCTCGGCATGGAGCGCGACATCCGGGACGTGCTCTACACCCACCTGCAGTCGCTGCCGCCGTCGTTCCACGACCGGTGGCTCTCCGGCCAGCTGCTGTCCCGGCTCACGAGCGACCTCTCCGCCGTCCGCCGGTTCTTCGGCTTCGGGCTGATCTTCCTCGTCGCGAACGTCGCGACCTTCGCCGCGATCTGCACGCTGCTCGTGCGGATCGACCTGTTCCTCGGGCTCGTCGTCACCGCGTCGCTCGTGCCGATCGGGTTCCTCTGCGCGCGGTTCCACCGCCAGTTCTCCGGGGTGTCCCGCCGGGTCCAGGACCAGACCGGTGACCTCGCCTCGCGGGTCGAGGAGGCCGCCCAGGGGATCCGTGTCGTCAAGGCGTTCGGGCGCCGCCGGCACGTCGTCGATCAGTACACGGCCGACAGCACCGAGGTCCGCGGCACCCAGCTGGAGAAGGTCCGGATCCGCGCCGGGTTCGCCTCGGTGCTCGACGTCATCCCGAACGCGACCCTCGGCGTCGTCCTCGTGCTCGGGGCACTGGCCGTCGGGAGCGGCCGGATCACCCTCGGAGACCTCGTCGCCTTCATCACCTTGGCCCTGCAGCTCGTCTGGCCGGTCGAGGCCCTCGGCTTCATCCTCGCCTCCGCCCAGGAGGCCGGGACGGCGGCACAGCGCGTCTTCGAGGTGCTCGACACCGAGCCCGAGATCGCGAGCCCGGCGGTGCCGGTCCCGCTCACCGGGCCGGACGGCGGCCCGCCGGTCGGGCGGGTGCGCTTCGAGGGCGTCGGCTACCGGTTCCCCGGGTCCGACCGCGACGTCCTGCACGACATCGACCTCGACCTCGAACCCGGTGAGACCCTCGCCCTCGTCGGCACGAGCGGCTCGGGCAAGACGACGCTCGCGATGCTCCTGCCCCGGCTCGCGGACGCCACCCGCGGCCGGGTGACGATCGACGGGCACGACGTCCGCGACATCGCCCTGCCCGACCTGCGCACCGTCGTCGCGACCGCCTTCGAGGAGCCGATCCTGTTCTCCGCGAGCGTCCGGGAGAACGTCACCCTCGGCCGCCCGGACGCCACCGACGCCGACGTCGAGGCCGCCCTCGACCTCGCCCAGGCGCGCTTCGCCCACAACCTGCCGTGGGGGCTCGACACCCGGGTCGGCGAGCAGGGGATGTCGCTGTCCGGCGGGCAGCGGCAGCGGCTCGCACTGGCCCGCGCCGTGCTCGGCCGCCCGCGCGTCCTCGTGCTCGACGACCCGCTCTCGGCGCTCGACGTCGAGACCGAGGCGCTCGTCGAGGAGGCGCTGCGCCGGGTGCTCGCCGCCACGACCGCGGTCGTCGTCGTCCACCGGCCCTCGACGGTCGCCCTCGCCGACCGGGTCGCGTTCCTGCGCGACGGCACCGTCGAGGCGGTCGGGACGCACGCCGACCTCATGGCGACGAACCCGGCCTACGCCGAGGTCATGGGCGACCCGGCGACGGTCGCCGTCCCCGGGCAGTCCCGGCGCGAGGAGGTGCGGCGATGAGCGCGCCGACGAGCACGCCGTCCGGCCCGCAGCCGAACCAGAACGGCACCGACTGGCGCGGCGTCGCGGCCGAGCACACCGAGAACGT
Source organism: Kineosporia sp. A_224 (assembly GCF_002198655.1). Classification (GTDB taxonomy): domain Bacteria; phylum Actinomycetota; class Actinomycetes; order Actinomycetales; family Kineosporiaceae; genus R-H-3. The sequence continues at coordinate 9,844 of NZ_MWLN01000104.1, read as the reverse complement.
CTCCTCGACGGTCGCCGGCCTGCTCCGCGGCCGCAGCCGGCGGCTGCTCGGCAGCCTGCTCGCCCCGCACCGGCGCACGCTCTGGGTCGTCCTCGGGCTCGTCGTCGTCCAGAACCTCGCCTCGCTCGCCGGCCCGGCCCTCATCGGGGCCGGCATCGACCGCGGCATCCCGCCCCTGCTGCGCGGCGAGGGCGGCGGCACCCTGGCCGCCGTCGGCGTCGCGTTCGCCGTCGCGACCCTCCTGCAGGTGGTCACGCAACGAAGCTTCATGCTGCTCACCGGGCGGATCGGGCAGGACGTCGTCCTCGACCTGCGCACGCGCGTGTTCGAGCACTTCCAGCGGCTGTCGATGGCCTTCCACGAGGACTACACCTCGGGTCGGGTCATCTCCCGGCAGACCTCCGACGTCGACGCGATCTCCGAGTTCCTCGACGGCGGCGTGGACGCCGTGGTCCGGGCGCTGCTGTCGATCGTCGGCATCGGCGTGACGATGCTGCTGCTCGACGTGCCGCTCGCGCTCGTCGGGCTCGCGTCGTTCGTACCGCTCTTCGCGCTCACCCTGTGGTTCCGGCGGGAGTCGGCGACGGCGTACCGCACGACGCGGGAGGCGGTCGCGATGGTCATCGTCCAGATCGTCGAGACCCTCACCGGCATCCGCGCCGTCCAGGCGTTCCGCCGCGAGCCGCGCAACGAGCAGATCTTCGCGGCCCTCAACGAGCGGTACCGGGCGGCGAGCCAGAAGTCGTTCTCGCTCATGGCGGTCTACGGCCCCGGCATGAAGCTCATCTCCAACGTGACGATCGCGCTGATCCTCTTCTACGGCGGCACCCGGGTGCTGGACGGCGAGCTCGGGGTCGGCGTCCTCACGGCGTTCCTGCTCTACCTGCGCCGGTTCTTCGACCCGCTCCAGGACCTCGCCCAGTTCTTCAACGCGCTCCAGTCGGCGACGGCGGCGCTCGAGAAGCTGAGCGGCGTCCTCGAGGAGGCCCCGTCGGTGCCGGACGCCGAGCGGCCGCGCGCGCTGCCGGCGCCGCGCGGCGCCGTCCGGTTCGACGCCGTGAGCTTCGGCTACAAGGAGAAGGTCGTGCTGCCCGGGCTCGACCTGCACGTGCCGGCGGGGCAGACCGTCGCGCTCGTCGGGGCGACCGGCGCCGGCAAGACGACGATCGCCCGGCTGCTCGGCCGGTTCTACGACCCGGTCGAGGGCCGGGTGCTCCTCGACGACGTCGACCTGCGCGAGGTCGAGGAGCACGACCTGCACCGGGCCGTCGTCACGGTGACCCAGGAGAGCTTCCTGTTCTCCGGCTCCGTCGCCGACAACATCGCGTTCGGCCGGCCCGGCGCGAGCCGTCGCGACATCGAGGAGGCGGCCCGCCGGATCGGCGCCCACGAGTTCATCGCCGCTCTGCCCGAGGGCTACGACACCGACGTCCGCAAGCGCGGCGGGCGCCTGTCCGCGGGTCAGCGCCAGCTCGTGTCGTTCGCCCGGGCGTTCCTCGCCGACCCGGCGGTGCTCGTGCTCGACGAGGCGACGTCCTCTCTCGACATCCCGCACGAGCGGCTCGTCCAGTCGGCGCTGCGCACGATCCTCGCCGACCGGACGGCGCTCATCATCGCCCACCGGCTCTCCACCGTGGAGATCGCCGACCGGGTGCTCGTGCTGTCCGACGGCCGCGTCGTCGAGGACGGCCCGCCGCACGAGCTCGCGACCGGCACCGGCCCCTACGCCCGCCTGCACCACGCCTGGCGGCAGTCGCTCCACCGAACCGGCGCCGCCTGACCGTCCTCTGGCGCCCTACGCACCCCAAACCCGCGTTCTAGGGTGTCAGACCCGCCAGAGGACGGTCACGCTGTCAGCGGGTGGTGGCAGGCGACGTTGCGGCCGGGCGCCAGCTCGACGAGGGGCGGGCGCTCGGTGCGGCAGACGTCGGTCGCGAAGGTGCAGCGGGGCGCGAACGGGCAGCCCGGCGGCTTGTCGATCGGGCTCGGGACGTCGCCGGAGAGCACGATCCGCTCCCGCTGCGCCCGGCCGGAGCCGTCGTCGATCTCCGGGACGGCGGACAGCAGCGCCTGCGTGTACGGGTGCAGCGGTGCCGCGAAGACCGCCTCGGCCTCGCCGAGCTCGACGAGCTCGCCGAGGTACATGACGCCGATCCGGTCGGAGACGTGCCGGACGACGCCCAGGTCGTGCGCGATGAAGACGTAGGTGAGGCCGAACTCCTCCTGGAGGTCCTCGAGGAGGTTGAGCACCTGCGCCTGGATCGACACGTCGAGCGCCGAGACCGGCTCGTCGGCCACGATGATCCTGGGGTCGAGCGCGAGCGCCCGGGCGATCCCGATCCGCTGCCGCTGGCCGCCGGAGAACTCGTGCGGGTAGCGCTCGAAGAGGGCGCTGTCGAAGCCGACGACCTCGAGCAGCTCGCGGGCCCGGCGCCGGATCGTCGCGTCGTCACCGGTCCGGTGGATCCGCATCGGCTCCTCGACGATCGCGGCGGCGCGCCGGCGCGGGTTGAGCGAGGCGTACGGGTCCTGGAAGACCATCTGCAGGCCCTTGCGGTACGGCCGCAGCCGGCGCCGGGACAGGTGCGTGATGTCGGTGCCGTCGAACTCGACGCTGCCCGACGTGAGGTCGGTGAGCCGGACGAGGCAGCGGCCGAGCGTGGACTTGCCGCAGCCGGACTCCCCGACCAGCCCGAGCGTCTCGCCCGTGCGGACGTCGAGCGTGACGCCGTCCACCGCCGTGACGACCTGGCGCGCGGCACCGATCCCCGTCCGCACCGGGAAGTGCTTGACGACGTCCTTCGCCGAGAGCAGCACGTCGCTCACGAGCGGGCCTCCTCGGCGGCGGTGTCGGCGGAGGACCGCAGGTCGGCGCGACCCTCCGGGTCGAGCCAGCACGCGTCGGCGTGGTCGGACCCGGCCCGGGGCACGAGCGGCGGCTGCTCGTCGCACGCGCCGTGCGCGAACCGGCAGCGTGGCGAGAACCGGCAACCGGACGGCGCCGCCAGCGGCGAGATGGGTGCCCCCGGGATCGCCGCGAGGCGCCTGGTCCGGGGCCGGTCCGTCCGCGGGATCGAGCCGAGCAGCCCCCACGTGTAGGGGTGCTGCGGCCGGCCGAAGACGTCGGAGCGGGCGCCGACCTCGGCGACCCGGCCGCCGTAGAGGACGAGCACCCGGTCGGACACCTGCGAGACGACTCCCATGTCGTGCGTGATGAGCACGACGGACGACCCGTGCTCCCGGCGCAGCCGCTCCATGAGCTGGAGGATCTGCGCCTGGATCGTCACGTCGAGCGCCGTCGTCGGCTCGTCGGCGATGAGCAGGGCGGGGTTGCACGCCAGCGCCATCGCGATGACGACGCGCTGCCGCATGCCGCCGGAGAACTGGTGCGGGTAGGCGTCGACCCGCGCCTGCGGGTTGGGGATGCCGACCTCGCGGAGCAGGTCGACAGCCCGGGCCCGCGCCGCCTTCTTCGACACCTTCTCGTGGGCCTGGATCGCCTCGGCGATGTGCCAGCCCGCGGTGTAGACGGGCGTGAGGGCGGTCATCGGGTCCTGGAAGATCATCGCGATCTCCCGGCCGCGGACGGCGCGCATCTCGCCGTCCGGCAGCCCCAGCAGGTCGCGGCCGCGGAAGGCGACCTCACCCTCGATCGTCACGTTCGGGTCGGTGAGCAGCCGCATCACCGCCAGGCACGTCACGGACTTGCCCGACCCGGACTCCCCGACGATGCCGAGCACCTGGCCCGGTTCGACGGAGAACGAGACACCGTCGACGGCGGTGACGAGCCCCTGCCGGGTGCGGAACCGCACGCGCAGGTCGCGGACCTCGAGCAGCGGCTCAGGCATGACGCACCCTCGGGTCGAGCCACGCGTAGAGGAGGTCGACGATCGCGTTGGCGAGGACGACGAAGAACGCGGCGTAGATGACGGTGGCCAGGATGACCGGGAGGTCGAAGTTCTGCAGGGCGTTGTACGTGAGCTTGCCGACCCCCTGCAGGCCGAAGACGACCTCGGTGAGCAGCGCCGAGCCGCCGACGAGGGCGCCGAAGTCGAGCCCGAAGAGGCTGACGATCGGGATGAGGCTCGTGCGCAGCGCGTGCCGGACGAGGATCCGCCGCTCGCTGACCCCCTTGGCGCGCGCCGTCCGGACGAAGTCCTCGCCGAGCGCGGTGACCATCTCGCCGCGGAGCACCCGGGCGTAGATGCCGGCGTAGAGCACGGCGAGGGTCAGCCACGGGAAGAGCAGGTGCAGCGCCCACTGCCCCACGCCGTCCGAGAGCGGCGCGTACCCCAGCGGCGGGACCCAGCTGAACACGCTCTCGTGCAACCGGTTCTGGGTCACGAGGTTGACCACCTCGCCGACCCAGTACACCGGCAGCGAGACCCCGATGACGCCGAGCAGCATGATGACCGGGTCGACCCAGGTGCCCCGGTAGCGCGCCGACAGCGCGCCCATGAGGATCCCGACGGTCATCCAGATCACCGCGGAGCCGATGACGAGGGACAGCGTCACCGGGATCGCCTGCGTCACCTGCGGCAGCACCTCCGCGCCACGGTTGACGAAGGAGGTGAGGTCCCGGTCGACGAACAGCCGCTTCATCATGAGGACGTACTGCACCCAGATCGGCCGGTCGAGCCCGAAGGACGCCCGCACCTGGGCGAGCGTCTCCTGGCTCGCGTTGCGGCCGGCGATCCGGGCGGCCGGGTCCGCGCCCGGCGTCGCGAAGAAGATGAGGAAGACCAGCACGCTGATCGAGAACAGCACGAAGACCATCGACGCCAGGCGGCGCAGCGCGAACCGGCCCATCTAGACGGCCCCCCGCAGCTTGGCCTTCGGATCGAGCGCGTCCCGGACGCCGTCGCCGAGCAGGTTGAGCGCGACCGCGGTGACCGCGATCGCCGCGCCCGGGGCGATGGCGACGGCCGGGCGCGTGTAGAGCAGCCCGAGACCGTCGTTGATGATCGTGCCCCAGGAGGCGTCGGGCGGCTGGACGCCGATGGACAGGAACGACAGCGCCGACTCCGTGAGCATGTTGATGCTCGTCATGAGCGGCAGGAAGACGATGACGGTCGGGACGACGTTCGGCAGCACCTCGCGCAGCAGGATCCGCAGGTCCGACGCGCCCGCGCCGACCGAGGACTGGATGAACTCCTTCTCGCGCAACGACATCACCTGGCCGCGCAGCGGGCGCGCGACGTACGGGACGTAGATCAGCCCGATGATGAAGACCGGCAGCGCGAGGCTGCCCGCGTCGATCGTCACCGGCCCGAGCGTCAGGCCGCTCGTCAGCAGGACGACCGAGAGGCAGATCGCGAGCAGGTACACCGGGAACGCCCACAGCACGTCGAGCACGCGCGAGAGCACCCCGTCGACGACCCCGCCGAAGTAGCCCGCGGACACCCCGACGAGCACGGCGAGCGCGCAGCACAGCAGCGCCGAGACGGCGCCGATGAACAGCGAGTTGCGGCCGCCGTAGAGCAGCCGGGCGGCGACGTCGCGGCCCTGCGGGTCCGCGCCGAGCAGGTAGTGCGCCGGGTCGCCGGTCGGCCCGATCGGGGTGACGCCGAGGCCGAGGCCGCCGGCCTCGGCCTGCATGACGGGCACCTCCTGGCCGTCGACGAGCGTCGTCCCGTTGACGTTGCTGGTGAAGGCGTCCGTGCCCGCGATGCTCTTCTCGTAGACCGGCGCGAGCAGGCAGGCGGCGACGACGAGCAGCAGGACGACGGCCGAGCCCATGGCGACGCGGTCGCGCCGCAGGTGCCGCAGCGCCGTCCGCCAGGGCCCCGTGGCCGGGGCGGGCCCGGACGCCGGTTGCCCGGCCGGGGACGCCGAGGGCGCCTCCGGCCGGGCAACGGGTGCGTGCGTGGGGCCGTCGGTCACTGGACCCACAGCTGGCTGACCAGCATGTAGAACTGCTTGCTGAACTGGTAGTTGCCGACCCGCTTGCCGAGGAAGTCGATCTTCTTCGGAGTGATGAGCGGGGCCTGCGGCGAGTCGGTCATGACGGTCTTGTCGACCTGCGCCCAGATCGCGTCGGCCGCCTTCTGGTCGGTGACGCCGAGGGCGAGCGCCTCGTCCATCTTCGCCTGGACGTCCTTGTTGCAGTAGCCCGCGATGTTGATCGAGGAGTCCGACTCCGGCACGAACGACGCGCACCCGAGGAGCACGTTGAGGAAGTCCGAGGCCGCCGGGTAGTCCTGGTACCACTGCGACAGGCTGATCTGGACCTTGTTCTTCGTGTTCTGGATGTAGGTGAACTGGATGTTGCCCGAGATCGGCTTGGCAGTCGCCTTGTAGCCGATCTGGGTCAGCGTGCTCGCGACGTTCTCGCCGATCGCCTTGTTCACCTCGTCGTCCTGGACGATGACCTGGACCTCCTGGCCCGCCGTCCCGGACTCCTGCACGAGCTGCTTGGCCTTCTCCAGGTCGGGCGCGGTCCACGTGGCGCCGGCCGGCTTGGAGTACTGGCAGTCGTCGACGTGCCCGGGGAAGCCCGGCGGCAGGATCGTGCAGACCGGTGCGGCGAGGTTCGAGCCGCCGAAGAGCTTGACGATCGCCGCGCGGTCGACCGCGTAGTTGACGGCCTGGCGCGCCTTGAGGTTGTCGAACGGCGGGATGTTGACGTTCATCGGCAGGTACCAGTAGGCGGTCAGGGCGTTGACGTGAGCCTGGTCCGCGTAGGTGGTGCCGATCTCGCCGAGCCGGTCCGCCGGGATGTCGTCGAAGACCCAGTCCGCCTGCCCGTTCTGGACGGCGGTCACGGCGGCCTCGACGGTCTGGCCGAACTGCATGGTGATCTGGTCCGGGTAGCCCTCCGGCTGCGCGGCGCGGTTCCACTCGGTGAAGTTCGGGTTCCGCTTGAGGACGAGCGCCTTGTTCGGGTCGTACGACTCGAACATGTAGGCGCCGGTGCCGGCGATCGGCTTGGTGCCGGCGTCCTGCGCGGGGGCGTCCTTCGGCAGCACCGACGCGTGCGGGACGGCGAGCTTGTAGAGGATCTCGGCGTCGGGGGCCTTGAGGTTGATCGTCACCGTGCCGGCCGCGGCGTCCCCGACGACGCCACCCTCGAGCGTGCAGGTCTTCGGTGTCTTGATGCACGCGTCGGCCCCGACGATGCCGCTGTAGAAGGAACCGGCCGTCGGGCTGCTCACCTTGTAGATCCGCTGGAAGGAGGCGACGACGTCGTCGACGGTCACGTCCTTGCCGTCGGAGAACTTGATCCCCTTGCGGAGCGTGAAGACGTACGTCTTGCCGCCGTTCGTCGGCGCCGGGATCGACTCGGCGAGGTCCGGCACGACGGTGAACGACGCCTCGCCGTCCGCCTTCGTGAAGGCGACGAGACCGTCGTACGTGGCCTGGTACAGCTGCCAGTACTGCAGGGTGTAGTTCACCTGCGGGTCGAGGGTGCCGCCGGCGGCCTTGGCCAGGGCGAGGAAGGTGCCGCCCTTGTGCGCGGGGTCGAACGGCCGGACCGTCCCGGCGTCCGCGGCTGCGGTGCCGGTACCGGTTCCGCTGCCGGAAGCGGTGGGGGTCGACGACCCGCCGCTGCAGGCCGCGAGGAGCGCGACGGCGGCCACCGATCCGGCGAGGGCTGCTGACTGACGGGACAGGCGCATGGGGTGCTCCAGGAGGCTTGGCGCGATGGGGGCGACAGCGCTGTCGTAGCGTCGCGGCCCGGCCGCCCCCGGCACAAGGACTCCGCCGAAGAGATACCTGGTCGTAACGTCATCCGACGACTTCGCAGGGCCAGACCATGACCAGCCCGGAGCCATCGGGCGCAATGCGACGTCCGACGTCACGTCACGCAAGCATGGACAACCTGTCGCCGGACCTCGCTAGGCTCCGGAACTCACATGATCCTTCGGGGAGGACTGATGTCTGCGGGCCAGGAAGGGCGCGTGTCCGGAACGGGACACGTGTCGCACGTCGGACGGCGCCCTGGCGCTGCACGGCGGCTACTCAGGGCGACGGTCGCAGCGCTGGCCGTCAGCACCGTCACGGCGACGCTCGCCGTGGCACCGGCGCGTGCCGCCGACGAGGCGAAGCCGACGCCCACCGAGCTCAACGCGCGGGTCTACCCGGGCGTCCAGCTCATCCAGGTCGACTTCGAGGCCCAGCTGACGGTGCCGGAGCCGGTGCTCGACCAGAAGGCCTTCAACCGGCTTCTCGACCGGCTGACGCGGCAGATCCTCACCGGCACCGTCGACTACACGGAGAAGGCCCTTCTCCAGGCGATGGTCGACGAGATCGAGAAGGAGCCGCTGACCTACCTCAAGCCGACGAAGGCGCTGAGCCGCGCGGACGGCAAGCTGACCGGCGTCGGCACCGGCTGGGTCGTCACGCCCGACGGCTACGTCGTGACCGCCGCCCACGTCGTCTCCCCCGACGCGGCCGAGCTGCGCGCGGAGTTCGCCGCGACCGGCCTCGACGAGTTCAACACCCGCGCCGCGCAGGACCTCGCGGTGAGCAACCAGACCAACCAGGTGAAGTTCACGGCCAGCGAGATCCGGCAGCTCACGAAGGCCGTCGCGGTCTTCAACGCGAAGTACCTCAAGGTCGGCAAGATCACCAAGAGCGTCTCCGCGGAGATCGGCGTCGCCGTCGCCGGCTTCGGCAAGGGCCGCAAGGGCAAGCCCGCCGAGGTCGTCAGCGTCGGCAAGCCGTACCCGGGCAAGGACGTCGCCATCCTCAAGCTCGAGGGCGAGTCGAACTTCCCGACGCTGCCGCTCGGGCAGAACACCGACGTGCAGCAGGGCGAGTCGCTCTACGTGGCGGGCTACCCGGCGGCCTCGACGTTCCTCAGCGGGCTGTCGAAGGACTCCGAGGTCCAGCCGACGGTGACGACCGGCCCGCTGACGGCGATCAAGAGCGCCGAGTCCGGGATGCCGGTCTTCCAGACCCAGGCCCCGGCGAGCCCGGGCAACTCCGGCGGCCCGGTGCTCGACGACCAGGGCCACGTCGTCGGTGTGCTCGTCGCCTCGGCGGTCGACAACAAGGGCGTGGCGCTGGAGAACCAGGAGTTCGTCATCCCCGTCTCTGTCGTCCGGGAGGCGCTCCAGCAGAAGAACATCACGGCCAAGGAGAGCCAGTCGACGGCGACGTACGACGAGGCGCTCACCGAGTTCTACGACAAGCACTACAAGAACGCCATGCCGCTGTTCCAGCGGGTCAAGAACCTCTACGGCGGCCACCCCTACGTCGACCAGTACATCGCCGACAGCCAGACGGCGATCGACCAGGGCAAGGACGAGACCCCGAAGCCGGTCTGGATCTGGGTGCTCCTCGCGGGCGTCGTGCTGGCCGTCGTCCTCGGGATCGTGCTGCTCCTGCTCCTCCTGCGCCGCCGCGGGCGGAAGAAGGCGGCGGCCCCGGCCGCGGCCCCGCAGTACCAGTTCGCCGGTGCCGGCGGCTACCCCGCGCCGGAGCAGCAGGGCTACCAGCAGGGCTACCCGCAGCAGCCCGGCGGCTACCCGCAGCAGGGCTACCCCCAGCAGCCCGGCTACCCGGGGGCACCGCAGCAGCCCGGCGGCTACCCGCAGCAGGGCTACGGCCAGCAGGGCTACCCGCAGCAGGGGTACCCGCAGCAGCAGCCCGGGTACGACCAGCAGGGGTACCCGCAGCAGCCGCAGCAGGGGTACGACCAGCAGGGCTACCCCCAGCAGCCGGGTCCCGACCAGGGGTACCCGCAGCAGGGGTACTCGCAGCAGCCGGGCTACCCGGCACCGCAGGGCGCCCCGCAGGGGGCTCCGGTCGCACCTCCGCAGGACGGCAGCACGCCGCCCGGGCAGTGGGCTCCCCCGGCGGTCCCGCACCCGGCGCCCCCCGCACCGCCCGAGCCGCA
>NZ_MWLN01000103.1 GCF_002198655.1 Kineosporia sp. A_224 | reverse complement strand
GGCCGGGGCGCTCGCGCACCGCGGCGCGATCCGGGCCGCCCTCGGCGACCGCTCCGGCGCCCTCGCCGACCTGCGGACCGCGCTCGCCGGCCGCCCGCACTTCTCCCCCGCCGCGGCCGACGAGGCCCGGCGGCTCCTCGACCGCCTGGAGGCCCGGCCGTGAACGTCCGACGCACCCTCACCGCGACCGCGCTCGCGGCGCCGCTGCTCGCCACGGCGGTGCTGGCGCTCGGCGCCACGGCCGCGGCCGCGCACCCGCTGGGCAACCTCTCGGTGAACACGTACGACGGTGTCGCCGCGCGCGCCGACGGTGTCCGCGTCGACCACGTCGAGGACCTCGCCGAGCTGCCGGCGCTCGCCGCCGTCCGGTCGGCCGACACCGACGGGGACGGCACCCTCGACGCCGCGGAGGCCGCGGCGTTCGGCGCGGCCCGCTGCGCGGCCGCCGCGGGGCGGACGACGGTCCGGCTCGGGGACCAGGCGCTCGCCGTCCGGCCCGCGACCGCCGCGCAGGCACCCGGCCCCGTCGTCCGGACCTCGCCCGGTCAGGCCGGGCTGCCGCTGCTGCGGCTGGAGTGCACGCTCGTCGCCGCGCTGCCGGCCGGGCTGCCGGCCGGGCTGCCCACCGGCACCGGTACCGCGCTCGCCGTCGAGGTCGCGCCGGTCGCGGACGTCGGCTGGCGGGAGATGACGCTCGTCGGCGACGGGGTGTCGGTGACGGGCGCGTCGGCGGCCGCGCGCAGCGTGAGCGACCGGCTCGCCCGGTACCCGGCCGACCTGCGCGCCCACCAGCCCGACGAGCGCACCGTCACCGCGACGCTTCGCCCCGCGGCCGGATCCGTTGCGGCGCAGGGCACCGGCCCCGCGGCGACGACGGACGCCGGCCCGGTCGGCGGGGCGCTCGGCGGGGCCGTCGGCGGGCTCACGGCGTTCGTCGAGGGCCGGCTCGACGCCCGCGGCGGCGTCGCCCTCGTCGCCCTCGTCGCCGGGGCCGCACTGCTCGGCGCCGCCCACGCGGCGGCCCCCGGGCACGGCAAGACCGTCATCGCGGCCGCCGCGATCGCCCGGACCGAGGGCGGCGGTACCGGGCGCCGGGTGCGCGAGGCGCTGACGCTCGGCGGCACGGTGACCGCGGCCCACACGACGAGCGTCCTCGTCGTCGGCGGGGTGCTCGCCGTCGCCGGCCGGTCGCTGCCCGGGCGGCTCTTCCCGGTGCTCGCGGCCGTGAGCGGCGTGCTCGTGGTCGCGCTCGGGGTGACGCTCCTGCGCGGCACCGGGCCGTGGCGGCACCGGCACGACGGCCCTGCGGGTCACGGCCACGGCCACGGCCACGGCCACGGCCACGGGCACGGGCACGGGCACCCGGAGCCGGCGGCACCGGCGGCCCGGGGCCGCCGCCTGCTCGTCGGCCTGGGGCTGGCCGGCGGTCTCACCCCGAGCCCGACGGCGCTGCTGCTCCTCCTCGGCGCGGTCGCCGCCGGCCGGACGACGGCGGGGGTGCTCGCCGTCGTCGCGTTCGGTCTCGGGATGGCGACCGCGCTCACCGCGGTCGGGCTCGCGGCGGCCGCCGGGCGGATCCGGATGGCCCGTTGGACGGCACCGTCGCCCCGGCTCGCCGCGCTCGTGCCGCGGCTCGCGGGCCTGGGCGTCGTCGGCGGCGGCTCGCTGCTCGTCGTCCGCGGGGTGGTGCAGGCCGTCGGCCTGTGAGCGGGTGCTACTCCCAGACGGCCGCGACGAGCACGTTGAGCAGCGCGAGCCCACCGATGGCGTGCACGGTGCCGGCCGGCACGTCGGTGCGCTTGCGGCCCCGGAAGACGAGCACCGCGACGACGAGGGCGACGACGAGCTTCACGCCGATCTTCGCGTGGTTGAGCGGCTCCTCGCCGTCGACGGCGCCGGACTCGCGCATCCCGACGAGCGCGAGGCCTGTGACGAGCTGGGTCAGGGCGCCGTGCCACATCCCCGGCAGGATCTTCGGCGCCCGCAGGACGGCGATGTAGCCGCCGACGATGATCGCCATACCGACGAGGTGGAGCACGACGACGAGGTTGTACACGATCTCCATGCCGCGATCCTAGGGATCCCTAGAGCAGCCGTCGGTCGGCGGCCCACCGGGTGAGCTCGTACCGGCTGCTCAGCTGGAGCTTGCGGAGCACCGCGGACACGTGGGTCTCCACCGTCTTCACCGAGATGAAGAGCTCCTTGGCGACCTCCTTGTACGCGTAGCCGCGCGCGATGAGCCGCATGACCTCGCGCTCGCGCTGGGAGAGCCGGTCGAGCTCGTCCTCGACGGCGGCCACCTCGCCGGCCCCGGTGCCGAAGGCGTCGAGGACGAACCCGGCCAGCCGCGGCGAGAAGACGGCGTCGCCCTCGGCGACCCGGTGCACGGCCGAGGCGAGGTCGGGGCCGGAGATCGTCTTCGTCACGTAGCCGCGGGCGCCGGCCCGGATGACGGCGATCACGTCCTCGGCGGCGTCCGACACCGACAGCGCGAGGAAGCGCACCGACGGCCCGCCGTCCGCCGGCTGGGCAGCGAGCAGGTCCGCGCAGCGCTGGAGCACCTCGCTGCCGCCGGGGCGGACCGTGCCGCCGGGCAGGTGCACGTCGAGCAGGACGACGTCCGGGCGGGTCGCGTGCACGGCCGCGACGGCCTGCTCGACGTCGGCGGCCTCGGCGACGACCTCGATCGCCGGGTCGGACGAGAGCTCGGTCCGGACGCCGCTGCGCACCATCGCGTGGTCGTCGACGATGACGAGCCGGAGCGGTCCGGGGCTCATCGGGGTGCCTCCTGGGTCTGGGGGACGGCCGGGTCGGCCGCGCCGGTGCTGCCGGGGTCCGGACGGTCGGCGTCCGGGCGCTCGTCGGGCATGTCGAGCCGGACCTCGGTGCCGTCCCCGGTGAGGCTGCGGATCGTCGCGCTGCCACGGTGCCGCTGCATCCGCCCGACGATCGACTCCCGGACGCCGAGCCGGTCGGCCGGGACGGCGTCCGGGTCGAAGCCGGGGCCGCGGTCGCGGACGAACGCCTCGACGCCGTCCGGGCCGGACTCGACGTACACGGTCACCGGTGCCCCGGCATGCCGGACGGCGTTGACGCACGCCTCCCGCAGCGCCGCGACGAGGACGGCGGTGCGCTCGTCGAGCTGCCGGTCACCGACGACGACGACCTCGACGGCGACGCCGAAGCGGTCCTCGACGTCCGCGGTCACCTGCCGGACGGCGGCCGCGAGCATCGTCGCGGCGTCCTCCGGGCGGGCGCCGTACAGCCAGTCGCGCAGGTCGCGCTCCTGGGCCCGGGCGAGCCGGGCGACCTGGGCCGGGTCGGCCGCGCTGCGCTGGATGAGGGCGAGGGTCTGCAGCACCGAGTCGTGCAGGTGGGCCGCGATGTCGGCGCGCTCCGCCTCGCGCACCCGGGCCGAACGCTCGGTGTCGAGGTCGCGCCACAGCCGCAGGCCCCACGGTGCGAGGACGAGCCCGGCGCCGCCGAGCACGGTGAGGACGGCGACGAGCACCCGTCCGGCGTACGCCGGGTCCCCGCCGCGGACGACGACGAGCAGCACCCCGACGAGCACGAGGACGAGACCGCCGACGATCCGCAGGACGGCCGCGCGGGTCTGGACGCCGGAGCGCTCGGCCCAGCGGCTGCGCTCCACCTCGTCGAGCTGGCTGTAGGCGAGGACCGCGCCGCCGAGGACGACGACGACCGGCACGAGGAGGCCGGCGTTGACGTCCCACCCGAACCGGGCGCCCGCGATGGACAGCCCGGCGAACAGGAGCAGGCCGCCGAGCAGGATGTCCCCGAGCCGGGCCTGGGAGACACGCGGCCGGGCCGGACGCCGGGCGGGGCCGCCGGGCGGGCCGGACGGGCCGGCCACCGAGGCCGGGGAGGCGTTGCGCGGCAATGGGTCCCGGCCCGTCGCCGGGTCGACGGCGTCGGCGACGGTCGGGACGTGCTCGCTCGTCGGCACGAGCGCCCAGAGCCAGACGTAGAGCAGGATCCCGGCACCGCCGCCGAGGACCGTCAGCAGGACGAGCCCGACCCGGACCAGGGTGAGCGAGACCCCCAGGTGCGCGGCGAGACCGACGGCGACGCCCCCCGCGACCCGGCCCTCCGTGGGGCGGACGAGCGGCGGGCGCACCCGCGCGGGCGTCCGGGCCGCGACGGCGGGCGTCACGGCGGCGGGAGCGGTCGGGGTCATGCCCCCATCCTGCACCCGGTCAGGGCCGGTTCCGAGGGTTCCGGGGGTCGGACCAGGGTCGGCTCAGGGTGGTACCCGATGTCGCCGGGACGCCCCGAGGAGAAGGCTGGGTGCCATGACCACGAACCTCCCTCCAGACCCTGCGGCGGGCCCCACGAACGGCCCCGAGGGCACCAGCACCACGACGACGGGCCCGACCGGCCCGACCGGCCCCACCGGGCCGGCGCCGCTCCCCCTCGCGGACGCCTTCGACCGCATCCGCGCGGCCGGCCTCGTCCGGCCCGACGAGGGCCGCTGGGGCGCCGGCGTCTGCGCGGGCATCGCGCACCGGACCGGTATCGACGTCGCCCTCGTCCGCGGCCTCTTCGTGCTCGTCGCCCTCTTCGGCGGCGGCGCCCTCCTCGTCTACGGCCTCATGTGGCTGTTCATGCCGCACCCGGACGGCCGGATCCACGCCCAGGAGGTGCTGCGCGGCATCGTCACCGCGGGCTTCGTCGGCTCGGTGATCGCCGTTCTCGTCGGCGTCCCCAGCGGCAGCGGCTTCGCCTGGTCGCACGGCGGCTGGGGCTTCTTCCACCCCGGCGGCATCGGGATCCTCGTCGTCGTCGGCGTGGTGATCTGGCTCGCGACCCAGCGACGCGGGCACCAGGGCCCGGGCGGCTGGGGCCCCGGCGGCCCCGGCGGCACCCCGCCGTACCAGCCGGGTGCCTCCGGCCCGTCGTCCGCCGGCAGCGCCACCCCGCCGGCCGCGTCGGGTACCCCGTCGGCCCCGGCCGCCCCGTCGACCTGGGGC
>NZ_MWLN01000102.1 GCF_002198655.1 Kineosporia sp. A_224 | reverse complement strand
GACAGCGCGGGCGGGCCGGCGGGGGCGGTCATGGGCCGAGGGTAGCCAGCGGCCCGCGGGCCCCCGATCCCGGGACGCTTACCTGCCCGGCACGAGACGGGGGTAGCCTCGCGGGCGATGAACGCGCACACGGACCCCGCCCCCGAGAGCCCGCTCGACGCACCGGCCGGCACGCCGCCGGGCCGCCGTCCCCGGGTCGCCGTCGTCTTCGGCGGCCGGTCGAGCGAGCACGGTGTCAGCTGCGTCACCGCGGCCGGCGTGCTCGGCGCGATCGACCGCGACGTCTGGGACGTCGTCCCGATCGGCATCACGCCGAACGGGCGCTGGGTGCTCGCGGGCGAGGACCCGAAGCGCTGGCAGATCGAGGCGGGCGAGCTCCCGGAGGTCGCGGCGGACGAGGGCCCGGGCGTCGTCGTCCCGCTCGAGGCCGGCAGCGCCGAGCTGACGACCCTCGAGCCGGGCCGGGTGCCCGAGGCGCTCGGCGCGGTCGACGTCGTCTTCCCGCTGCTGCACGGGCCGTTCGGCGAGGACGGCACGATCCAGGGGATGCTCGAGCTCGCCGACATCCGCTACGTCGGCTCCGGCGTCCTCGCGAGTGCGGCGAGCATGGACAAGCACTACATGAAGGTGCTCCTCGCCGGTGCCGGCCTGCCCGTCGGCCCCTACCTCGTCGTCTCCCCGCGGGACTGGGAGCGGCGCGCGGACGAGGTGCGGGCGGACGTCGAGGAGCTCGGCTACCCGGTCTTCGTCAAGCCCGCCCGGGCCGGGTCGAGCATCGGCATCTCAAAGGTCAAGAACCCCGAGGACCTCGACGCCGCCATCGAGGAGGCCCGCCGGCACGACCCGAAGGTCGTCGTCGAGGCGATGGTCACCGGCCGCGAGATCGAGTGCGCCGTCCTGGAGAGCCTGGACGGCGGGACCCCCGCGACGAGCCTGCCCGGCGAGATCCGGGTCGTCGCCGGCCACGACTTCTACGACTTCGAGGCGAAGTACCTCGACGAGGGCAACGTCCGGCTCGAGTGCCCCGCGGACCTGCCCGACGAGGTCGTCCACCGGGTCCGCGACCTCGCGGTGCGCACGTTCGAGGCGATGGGCTGCGAGGGCCTGGCCCGGGTCGACTTCTTCGTCACGCCGACGAACGAGGTCGTCGTCAACGAGATCAACACGATGCCCGGCTTCACGCCGTTCTCGATGTACCCGCGGATGTGGGAGCAGACCGGCCTGTCGTACCCGCAGCTCGTCGACCGTCTGCTGCGTCTGGCCCTGGCGCGCCCCACCGGTCTGCGCTGAGCGGGCGGCCCGTCGGGCCCTTCTGCGGCTGCCACCCTGCACAGATGGCGCACCTGATCGAGCTGCTGCCGCAGCTCGAGGCGGAGTGGGCGGCACGGGTGTCGCGGCTGCGAAGGCTCTGCGTCCTGGACTCGATCCGCGAGCGGTGTCTCGTCGGCTCGCCGATCGCGGCCTCGTGGCCCCAGGGGAGCTCATCGACTGGTTCGGCTGGCACGACGGGGTGTCCGACCCGGAGGCGAGGGCGGTCAGTCCGACGCTCTCGATCATGGATCTCGGCGAGTGCCTTGCTGCGCGTGACGTGCGGGTTCCGGCACTGCTCGCGTCGCGGCCCGATGAGATTCGGTGGCTACCGCTGCTGGGGGACGGCTCCGGAAACGTGGTGGTCATCGACTGCGGCGTGCAGAGCAGCACCCTCGGCAGCGTGACGATGATGTACCGCGAGCGCAGGACGGACCTGCTCGGTTAGGCAACACGCCCACCTGCGGGTTCCGCGGAGGATCTACCGCCGTACTGCCGGAGTGTCTTCCGCACAATCCCGGTAGCCCGCGGCGTCGACGGGTCCGTGGTCTGAACGAGTTGTCACAGGCCCTGGCAGGCCCGGCCGTTCGACGGGAGGGCGCGGGCGACCGGGGCGAGGTCGATCGCCGCCGCGGAGGCGTTCTCGCGGCCGTAGTCGCCGGGGACCGTCACCTCGACGGCGGGGTCACGGCCGAAGGACACGAGGACGACGGGCACGGCGTCGTCGGCCGACGTGAGCAGCCAGTCGGTGCCGTCCAGCTCGAGGCAGCGGTCGGGCGACGGGCCAGGAGCGGCGAGCCCGCAGCGGACGACGACCGGCGGCGAGCCGTAGGCGAGCGTGCCCGCGACGTCCAGCGGCGTCCGGGCCTGGCCGAGCACCGTCGCGGGGGCCGCAGCGAGCGCCGTCGTGCACGCGCCCACCGAGGCGGACGGTGCCGGCTGGACCGCCTCGGAGCCCGAGCAGGCAGCCGTCAGTGCGACGACGAGCAGCGACGCGGCACCCGTGAGGGCGCCGCGCCGCACGCAGGGACGGGTCAGACGTGGACGACGGTGCACGTGAGCGTGCGGGTGATGCCCTTGACGTCCTGGATCCGGGCGATGACGAGCTGGCCCAGCTCGTCGACGCTGCCGGCCTCGACCCGGGCGATGACGTCGTACGGGCCGGTGACGTCCTCCGCGAGGGTCACGCCGGCCAGCTGACGGATCTCGCGCGCCACCTCGGACGACTTGCCCACCTCGGTCTGGATGAGGATGTAGGCCTGCACCACCACGGGTCCTCCTGTCGTCGGGCGTCGGTCGGCCGCCTGATCGGTTCGGGTTCCGGGGCAGGGGTAACCTGCCCACCGGTCGCGACACGCTACCGTGCCGCCGCCCGTCGTGGTGAGGGAGGGACGTGGGGGAGGACACCCTCGGCACCGTCGGGGAGGACGGCCTCGTCGCGTCCGTGCTCGCGCGCTACCCGGCGGCCCCGGCCGTGGTCCGGGTCGGCCCCGGGGACGACGCCGCCGTCCTCGACCTCGCCGGGCCCGTCGTCGTCTCCACCGACACCCTCGTCGAGGGCCAGGACTTCCGGTTCGACTGGTCGACCGGCACCGAGGTCGGGGTGAAGACCGCCGCGCAGAACCTCGCGGACGTCGCGGCGATGGGGGCCCGCCCGGTCGCCCTGCTCGTCAGCCTCGCCGCCCCGGCCCACCTGCCCGCCGGCTGGGCCCGCGACCTCGCCGACGGGCTCGCCGACGAGTGCACCCGGGCGGGCGCGTCGGTCGTCGGCGGCGACGTCAGCGCGGCGTCCGAGGTCGTGCTCACGGGGACGGCGCTGGGCGTCCTCGAGGGCGGCCGGGCCCCGCTGCTGCGCTCAGGGGCGCGCGCCGGGGACGTCGTCGCGCTCGCCGGCGGCACGGGCTCGTCCGCGGCGGGCCTGGCCCTGCTGCTCGCCGGCCGCGGCCGCACGGGCCGGCCGGAGGACGCCGCCCTCGACGGGCTCGTCACGGCGCACGTCGCCCCGCGGCCGCCCTACGCCGCCGGGCCGGCCGCCGCGCAGGCCGGCGCGAGCGCCCTCATCGACACCAGCGACGGCCTGCTGCGCGACGCGGAGCGGCTCGCGACGTCGTCCGGGGTCGTCGTCGACCTCGACCCGGCGACGCTCGCGCCGGGCGACGCGCTGCTCGCCGCGGCGCGCGCCCTCGGCGCCGCCGACGCCGAGGCCGCCGCGGCCCGGGGCCTGCAGTGGGTGCTGTCGGGCGGCGAGGACCACGCGCTGCTCGGCTGCTTCCCGCCGGAGGCCGTGCTGCCCGCACCGTTCCGGGCCGTCGGGGTCGTCCGGGCGGTCGCGGACGGCGGCCCGCCCGGCGTGCTCGTCGGCGGCCTGCCCTGGGCGGGCCCCACGGGCTGGCACCACTTCAGGTGAGGTGCAGGCCCGGGCCCGAGCCGGGCCCGGACATGCGTCGAGGGCCGGCCCCCGTGGGGACCGACCCTCGACGTGCGTTCAGCAGGGCCTGGTCAGCGGGTGACCTTGCCGGCCTTGATGCACGAGGTGCAGACGTTGAGCCGCTTCGGCGTGGCACCCACCATCGCCCGGACCCGCTGGATGTTCGGGTTCCAGCGGCGCTTCGTGCGCCGGTGCGAGTGCGAGATGTTGTGACCGAAGCCCGGCCCCTTGCCGCAGACGTCGCAGTTGGCAGCCACGGGAAGTACTCCTGACAGAAGGTCGGACGGTTCGGGCGGCCCCGCGAGCGAAGGCTTCGCGCGCGTGACCTCGACCCGCTTCCGGGCCGATGAGTCAGGGCAACCACGAAAGGGTATCCGAGACCGGGCCCGCGGCCCAAACCGGCACCCCGTCGGGGCTGGTCGATAGCCTGCCACCATGCCCGAGCTCCTCGACGCGCGCATCGCCCGGCTCTGGGCCGTGCGCAGCCTCCTGGCTCTCGGCCGGGCCCGCGAGGAGATCGACGCGCTCAACGTCTACCCTGTGCCCGACGGCGACACCGGCACGAACCTCTACCTCACCGTCGAGGCGGCCTGCGCCGCCGTCCTCGCGCTGCCACCGGACGCCGACCTGCGCACGGTCGCGGAGGCGTTCGCGCACGGCGCGCTGCTCGGCGCCCGGGGCAACTCGGGGATCATCACCGCCCAGATCGTCCGCGGCTGGGCCGACGTCCTCGCCGAGCGCGGCGTCATGGACGTCGCGTCGACCGCCGAGGCGATGCGCCGGGCCGACACCCAGGCCTGGGCCGCGGTGGGGGAGCCCGTCGAGGGCACGATCCTGTCGCTGACCCGGGCCGTCGCGCAGGCCGCCGAGGACGCCGCCGCCGCCGGCCTCGACCTGCCGGCCGCCGTGGGCGCCGTCGTCGTGGCCGCCCGGGAGGCGCTCGACCGCACCCCCGACCAGCTCGAGGCGCTGCGCCGGGCCGGGGTCGTCGACGCCGGGGGCCGCGGCTTCCTCGTCGTGCTCGAGGCGCTCGAGGACGTCGTCCGGGGCGGGACGCCGACCCGCGAGGCGCGCTCCTACCGCCGGCCCGCGCTGCCCGTCGCGGACCTGTCCGAGTGCAGCGACCTCGAGGAGGACGGCCCGGCGTACGAGGTCATGTACCTGCTCGACGCCACCGCGGACGCCGTCCTCACCCTGCGCACCCGGCTCGCGCCGCTCGGGGACTCGCTCGTCGTCGTCGGCGGCGGGGGCCTGTGGCACGTGCACGTCCACGTCGACGACCCGGGTGCCGCCGTCGAGGCCGGCGTCGAGGCCGGCCGGCCGCACCGGATCCGGGTGACCCACTTCGCCGAGCAGCTCGCCGCGGCGTCCCGGCGGCGGGCCGCGCCGCGCGCGGGGGCCGGGCTCGTCGCCTGCGCGGCCGGGCCGGGCCTGGCCGAGCTCTTCGCCTCCGCCGGCGCGGTCGTCGTCCCGGCCGGGCCCGGCCAGCGGCCCTCGACCGCCGACCTGCTCGACGCCGTCCACCGCTGCGCCGCCGAGGCCGTCGTTCTGCTGCCGAACGACTCCGACACCCTCGCCGTCGCCGAGGCCGCCGCGACGGCCGCCCGGGAGAGCGGCCTGCGGGTCGCCGTCGTGCCGACCCGGGCCCAGGTCCAGGGGCTGGCCGCGGCCGCCGTCCACGACCCGACCCGGCAGGTCGGCGACGACATCGTCCGGATGTCCTCGGCCGCCGCCTCGACCCGGGACGGCGGGGTGACCGTCGCCGCGAAGGACGCCTTCACGATGGCCGGCCCGTGCTCGGTCGGGGACGCGCTCGGGGTCGTCCAGGGCGACTTCGCGGTCGTCGGCTCCGACCTCGCGACCGTTGCCGTCGAGGTCGTCGAGCGGCTGCTCGCCGGCGGCGGCGAGCTCGTGACCCTGGTGACGGGCCTGGACGCCGACCCGGCGCTCGTCGAGGCCGTCACCGCGCACCTGCACCGGACCCGCCGCGACGTCGAGGTCGTCGTCCACGCCGGCGGGCAGCCGCGCTACCCGCTCCTCGTGGGGGTGGAGTAGCGCCCGTGGCCACCCGTGTGACGTCCCCGCTCGCCGAGCCGCTCTCGACGAAGGTGCTCGGCCCCGCCGTCGCGCTGCTCGAGAAGGAGCTCGGGATCACGACGGTCGGCGACCTGCTGCGGCACTACCCGCGGCGGTACGGCTCCTGGGGCCAGCTGACGGCGCTCTCCGAGCTGCCCGTCGGGGAGACCGTGACGATCCTCGCCGAGGTCCGCTCGGTGTCGAAGCGGGCGATGAAGGCGCGTCGCGGGACGATGCTCGTCGCCGTCGTCACCGACGGCACGAGCGACCTCGAGCTGACCTTCTTCAGCGACCGCGGCCCGCAGCGGGCGCTCGTCGCCGGCCGGCGCGGGATGTTCTCCGGCACCGTCGGGGTCTACCGCGACAAGCGGCAGCTCACCCACCCGACGATCGAGCTCATCGACGACGACACCGACGAGGACGCCGCGCTCGCGAAGATCGACAAGCCGATCGTCATCTACCCGGCCTCGGCCAAGCTCACGTCGGCGCGGATCGCGGCCTGCATGGAGCTCCAGCTCGCCGCGCTGCCGCCGCTCGAGGACCCGCTGCCGGCCGACCTGCTGCGGCGTCGCAGCTTCCTCGGCATCGACGAGGCGTTCCACAAGATCCACCGCCCGGACGACGCCGACGACTACACGGCGGCCCGGCGGCGGTTCCGGTTCGAGGAGGCGTTCGTCCTGCAGGTCGCGCTGGCCCGGCGCCGGCTCGCGGACGGCGCCCAGCAGGCGACGGCCCGGGTGCCCAGCCCCGGCGGGCTCCTGGCGGCGTTCGACGAGCGGCTGCCGTTCACGCTCACGCCGGGGCAGGAGACGGTCGGTGCGGAGATCGCGGCCGACCTGGCGCGGACCTCGCCGATGCACCGGCTCCTGCAGGGCGAGGTCGGCTCCGGCAAGACGGTCGTCGCGCTGCGGGCGATGCTCGCCTGCGTCGACGCGGGCGGCCAGGCGGCACTGCTCGCCCCGACGGAGGTGCTCGCCGCCCAGCACTACCGGGCGATCACGACGATGCTCGGCGACCTCGCCGCCGGCGGGATGCTCGGCGGCGACGAGCGCGGCACCCGGGTCGTGCTGCTCACCGGCTCGCTGCCGGCCGCGGTGCGCAAGAAGGCGATGCTCGACGCGGTGTCCGGCGACGCCGGCATCGTCGTCGGCACGCACGCGCTGCTCCAGGAGAAGGTCGAGTTCCTCGACCTCGGGCTCGTCGTCGTCGACGAGCAGCACCGGTTCGGCGTCGAGCAGCGGGACGCCCTGCGCGGCAAGGGCCGCACCGTGCCGCACCTGCTCGTCATGACCGCGACGCCGATCCCGCGGACGGTCGCGATGACCGTCTTCGGCGACCTCGAGACGTCGACGCTCGCGGAGCTGCCGGCGGGCCGGTCACCGATCGCGACGCACGTCGTCCCGGCCGCGGAGAAGCCCGGCTGGTACGACCGGACGTGGACCCGGCTGCGCGAGGAGATCGACGCCGGGCACCAGGGGTACGTCGTGTGCCCACGGATCGGCGAGGGGGCCGGCGAGGGCGCCGCCGAGGACGGCGCGGTGCCCCCGCCGGACGACGAGGGCGCGCGGCGCCCGATGCGCGGCGTCCTCGAGGTGCTCGAGGAGCTGCGCGCCACCCCGGCCCTGGCCGGCTTGCGGGTCGAGATGCTCCACGGCCGGCTGCCCGCCGACGAGCGGGACGCGACGATGCGGGCGTTCGCGCGCGGCGACGTCCACGTGCTCGTCGCGACGACCGTCATCGAGGTCGGCGTCGACGTCCCCAACGCGACGGCGATGGTCGTCCTGGACGCCGACCGGTTCGGCGTCTCCCAGCTGCACCAGCTGCGCGGCCGGGTCGGCCGGGGGAGCGCGGCGGGGCTCTGCCTGCTCGTCACCGACCTCGAGGGCCCGGTGCCCGGCCGGGAGCGGCTCGACGCCGTGGCCCGCACCCTGGACGGGTTCGAGCTCGCCCGGGTCGACCTCGAGCAGCGGCGCGAGGGCGACGTCCTGTCGTCCCGGCAGCACGGCCGGTCCTCGCTGCGGCTCCTGCGGGTGCTCAAGGACGAGGTCGTCATCGAGACCGCGCGGCGCGAGGCGACGACGCTCGTCACCGCCGACCCGGACCTGTCCGGCCACCCCGAGCTCGCGCTCGAGATCGCCCTGCTCCTCGACGAGGAGCAGGAGGCCTACCTCGAGCGTGGCTGACAGAATGACGGCGTGACACGGATCATCGCCGGGAGCGCCGGGGGGCGCCGGCTCGAGACCCCCAAGGGGGACTCGACCCGCCCGACGAGCGACCGGGTCCGGGAGGCGCTGTTCTCCGTGCTCGAGGCGCGCGGTGCCGTCCGCGGTGCGGTCGTCCTCGACCTGTTCGCCGGCAGCGGTGCGCTCGGGCTCGAGGCGGCGAGCCGCGGCGCGGCCGACGTCGTCCTCGTCGACTCCAGCCGGCAGGCGGCCGAGGCGGCCCGCGCGAACGTCGCGGCGCTCGGGATGCCCCGGGTCAGCGTCGTCCTCGCGAACGCGCTGCGGCACGTCGAGGGCCGCCCGTCGCGGCCGGTCGACCTGGCCTTCCTCGACCCGCCCTACGCGATGGGCGAGGACGACCTCGCCAAGGTGCTCGCGGCCCTGGCGGCCGGCTGGCTCTCCGACGACGGCCTCGTCGTCGTCGAGCGGTCCAGCCGCAGCCCGGAGCCGCGCTGGCCCGACGGGCTCGTGCGCTCCGTCGTCCGCCGGTACGGCGAGACGTCCCTGTGGCTGGCGGGGACGGCGCGCGACTGACCCGCCGCGCACCGTGGAGGGCCTGACCGGGTCTGCCGCCGCGCCGGGTCGCGCTGCTACGTTCGCGGCATGACGCAGGACGGGCCGCAGGACGGGTCGCCCCACGCCGGACCGCGCCGGGCGGTGTGCCCGGGCAGCTTCGACCCCGTGACGAACGGGCACGTCGACGTCGTCCGGCGGGCGAGCGCCCTGTTCGACGAGGTCGTCGTCGCGGTGCTGTCCAACCCCGCGAAGCAGGGCACGTTCGCCCCGGCCGAGCGCGTCGACCTCATCGTCGCGAGCCTCGCCGCCGACCTCGGTCGGGCGGACGGGTCACTGCCGGCCGGGCTCACGGTGGCGCTCGTCGACGGCGGCCTGCTCGTCGACTACTGCCGGCGGATCGGCGCCGTCGCCGTCGTCAAGGGGCTGCGCTCGGGCACGGACTTCGCCTACGAGCTGCCGATGGCGCTCATGAACCGGCACCTCACGGGCCTGGAGACGGTCTTCCTGCCCGGTGACCCGCGCTTCGAGCACGTCTCGAGCAGCCTGGTCAAGGAGGTCGCCTCGCACGGCGGCGACGTGACCGGGCTGGTGCCGGACGTCGTCCTGCCCCGCCTGCTCGACCGGCTCGCCGGCCGGGGCTGACGCCGGCCGCGCCGACGCCCGGTTTGGGGCAGCGCGACAGGTGCACTATTGTCTTTCCTTGGCCCGTCGCTGCACGCGCGCGGCCGGAATGCCTCGATCATCACAGTCCCAGGAGCACATCATCCGCCTCGACCCCCGGTCGCCCACGGTTCTCGACACCCGCGAGATCGGCAGGCGCCCCGGAACGATGCGGCGGGTGCAGCGGACCATCGCTGCACCGGTGGACCTGGGCACCGACGTGATCGGGGTCCCGGAAGGCACCGACCTCGAGCTGGACCTGCGGCTCGAAGCGGTGATGGAAGGGGTGCTCGTCTCCGGTACGGCCCGGGGGCGCGCGACCGGGGAGTGCGTCCGGTGCCTGGGGGACGTCGACCAAGAGATCGAGGTCGACCTCCAGGAGCTGTACGTGTACCCCGGCCGTTCGCCCGAGGGCAGTGACGACGAGGACGAGCTGCGCGAGCTGCAGGACGACCTCATCGACCTGGAGCCCGCGTTGCGGGACGCGGTGGTGCTCGCACTGCCGTTCCAGCCGGTGTGCCGGGAAGACTGCCCGGGCCTGTGCTCCGAGTGCGGGGCACGGCTCGCGGACGACCCGGACCACCACCACGAGAGCGCCGACCCGAGGTGGGCGGCGCTCCAGGGGATCGTTCCCACCCCGGGGACGGGCTCCGACGACGTGCACGACGACCAGAAAGAGAGCTGACCGTGGCCGTCCCGAAGCGGAAGATGTCCCGCAGCAACACGCGGTCCCGCCGCTCGCAGTGGAAGGCGACCCCGACGACGCTCACCGCGACCGTCGAGGGCGGCCAGACCACGTACGCGCAGCCCCACCGGGCCCGCGTCGTCACCGACTCGGCCGGCACCCCGCTGTACCTCGAGTACAAGGGCCGCAAGGTCAAGGACCTCTGAGGATCTCCTCAGGCATGAAGGACGGCCTCCGGTGAGCGCGCCCGCCGGCACGCCCACGGGCGACGCGCACCCGGCCGACCTGGTCCCGCTCCAGACCACCCTCGGGGTCACGCTGGAGCGGGGCCTGCTCGTGCGTGCCCTGACCCACCGGTCCTTCGCGTACGAGAACGGCAACCTGCCGACGAACGAGCGCCTGGAGTTCCTCGGGGACTCGGTGCTCGGCCTCGTCGTCACCGACGCGCTCTACACCCGGCACCCCGACCTGCCCGAGGGGCAGCTCGCGAAGCTGCGGGCCGCCGTCGTCAACATGCGCGCGCTGGCCGACATCGGCCGCCGCCTCGGCATCGGCGCGTTCCTCCTGCTGGGCCGCGGCGAGGAGACGAGCGGCGGCCGGGACAAGTCCTCGATCCTCGCCGACACCCTCGAGGCGCTCATCGGCGCCGTCTACCTCGACCACGGCATCGACGTCGCCCGCGCGTTCGTGCACCGGCTCGTCGACCCGCTCCTCGCGTCGTCCGCGGCGATGGGTGCCGGCCTGGACTGGAAGACGAGCCTGCAGGAGCTCACCGCGACGGCCGGGCTCGGCGTCCCCGAGTACGCCGTCTCGGAGGAGGGCCCGGACCACGCCAAGCAGTTCGAGGCCACCGCCATCGTCGCCGGCCAGGCGCGCGGCACGGGCAGCGGCAAGAGCAAGAAGGAGGCCGAGCAGAAGGCGGCCTCCGCGGCGTTCCAGCTGCTCGAGCCGCTGTACCGGCCGCAGCCGGACGGCGCGAACGCCGGCTGACGGTCCCGCCCAGGTGCCCGAGCTCCCCGAGGTCGAGGTCGTCCGGCGCGGTCTGGCCCGCTGGGTCACCGGCGCCGCGATCGGCCGCGTCGAGGTGCTGCACCCACGGCCGGTGCGCAACCACCTGCCGGGACCGGCGGACTTCGCCGACCGGCTCGCGGGGCGCCGCGTGCTCGACGTCGTCCGGCGCGGCAAGTTCCTCTGGCTCGCCCTCGACTCCGGTGAGGCGCTCATGGCCCACCTCGGCATGAGCGGCCAGCTCGTCCTGCAGCCGGTCGGGGCGCCGGACGAGCGGCACCTGCGGGTCCGGCTCGGGCTCGACGCCGGCGGCGACGCCGCGGGTCGCGAGCTGCGGTTCGTCGACCAGCGGATGTTCGGCGGGCTGTCCGTCGTCCCGCTCGTGCCGACCCCCGACGGGCTGCCCGCCGGCGCCGGCGGCCTCGGGGACGTCGCCGCGCACGCCACGTGGACGCCGTCCGAGGCGCTCGTCCCGCCGCCCGTCGTCCACATCGCGCGCGACCCGCTGGACCCCGCGTTCGACCCGCCCGGGTTCGCGACCCGGCTGCGCGGGCGCCGCACCGGCCTCAAACGGGCGCTGCTCGACCAGACCCTCGTATCGGGTGTCGGCAACATCTACGCCGACGAGGCGCTGTGGCGCTCGCGGCTGCACTACGCGCGGCCGACGCGGACCCTGCCCAGGCCCGCGGCGCTCGAGCTCCTCGGGCACGTCCGCGACGTCATGACCGCCGCGCTCGCCGAGGGCGGCACGAGCTTCGACAGCCTCTACGTCGACGTCAACGGGGAGAGCGGGTACTTCGACCGCTCGCTCGCCGTCTACGGCCAGGAGGGCCGGCCGTGCCCGCGGTGCGGGGCGCTCGTGCGCCGCGACGCGTTCATGAACCGCTCGTCGTTCTCCTGCCCGGTCTGCCAGCGCGTCCCGCGCAACGCGCACTGGTGAGCCGCCCGGCTGACCTGCGAGCCGGGTGATCCGGGACCTGGGTCCCTGACGCACCCGCCGTCCGTCGCGCATCTGGTGACGGTCACACGTGGGCCTGCGGCTCGGGGCACGGCAGACCGCCCCAACCGGCGGCGGTATGGATAGCCTGGCCTCGTGGAAACCGAGGGCACCATCAAGGTTCTCGTGGTCGACGACCACGAGGTCGTCCGCCGCGGTGTCGTCGACGTCGTGGACGCCGACCCGACGCTGACCGTCGTCGCCGAGGCCGGCACCGTGCTCGACGCCGTCCGCCGCGCGGCCGCCGTCCGGCCCGACGTCGCCGTCGTCGACCTCAAGCTACCCGACGGCACGGGGATCGACCTCGTCCGCAAGCTCAAGGAGGACCACCCCGGCATCCGCTGCGTGGTCCTCACCTCGTTCAACGACGACGACGCCGTCGCCGCCGCGCTCGACGCCGGCGCGTCCGCGTTCGTGCTCAAGACCGTCCGCGGGACCGAGATCGCGGACACCGTCCGCGCCGTCGCCGCGGGCCGCAACCTGCTCGACGAGCGCGCACTGGCCCGCCGCCGGGCCCAGCACACCGACCCGACGGACGCGTTGACGCCGACGGAGAAGAAGGTGCTCGAGCTCATCGGCGACGGCCTCTCGAACCGCGAGATCGGCGACAGCCTGGGCCTGGCCGAGAAGACGGTGAAGAACCACGTCACCGGGCTCCTCGCGAAGATGGGCTTCCGGCGCCGCACCCAGGCCGCCGCGTGGGTCGCCGCGCACCGCCAGGGGACGGGCTGGAACACCTCCGAGGGCTGAGCCGGCGCTGAGCCCGGGTCTCGGCCGCGTCAGTCCCCGAGCGGGGCGGTCCAGCGCAGGACGGTGCCGCCGGCGCCGTTCGAGCGGGCCTCGCAGGCGCCGCCGTGCCGGCGGGCGCGCTCGCCGAGGTTCTCCAGGCCCGAGCGCCGCGTCGTCCCCGGGTCGACGCCGCGGCCGTCGTCCCCGACCTCGACGACGAGGACGCCCCCGTCCACCGCCACGGTCACCTCGACCCGGCTCGCCCGGGCGTGCCGGGCGGCGTTCGACAGGCCCTCGCGGACGACGGCGATGACGTCGTCCGCGACGTCCGGCGGCACCTGCGCGTCGACGAGCGCGTCGTCGACGACGGTGAGGACGGGCTGGAAGCCCAGGGCGTTGTGCGCCCGGTTCGCCTCGCTGTGGAGCCGCTCGACGAGGCCGGTCACCTCGTCCGGGTCGCGCAGCGCGCGGATCGTCGAGCGGATCTGCCGCACGACGCGGTCGAGGCTCTCGAGCGAGAGGTCGACGTCCCCGAGGCTGCCCGCGTCGAGGGTGCCGCGCAGCCGGGTGAGCCGCATGCCCATCGCGAAGAGCTCCTGGACGACGAGGTCGTGCAGGTCGCGCGCGATCCGGGCGCGCTCCTCGAGGATCTCGGCCTCCTCCGAGCGGCGCCGGCCGTCGGCGAGCTGGAGGGCGAGGGCCGCCTGGCCGGCGAAGGTCTGCGCGGTCGTGAGGTCGTCGTCGGTGAACTCGCGGGCGCCGATCCGGCGCAGCAGCACGAGGACGCCGGCCCGTTCGTCGCCCGCGACGAGCGGAGCGTAGAGCGCCGGCCCCCAGTGCCGCATGGCGGGCACGCGCAGGGTCCGCTGCTGCGACAGGTCCGCGACCCGGACGCCCCGCCCGGACCGGACGACGGAGACCGCACGCCCGTCCTCGGGCATGACGATGCCGACGAGCTCGTCGGCGTGCTCGCCGTCCGCGACCTCGAGCACCCACTGGCCCTCCCAGCCGGGCAGGACGAGTCCGCAGACGTCGGCGCCGGCGACCTCCCGGGCCCGGCGGGCGATGAGCGGCAGCGCCTCGTCCTCCTCGGCGCCCTCGAGCATCACGGTCGAGACCTCCTGCGCCGCGGCGAGCCAGGCCTCGCGGCGGCGGGCGTCCTCGAACAGGCGGGAGTTCTCGACGGCGACCGCGGCCGCGGCGGCCAGCGCGACGACGACGTCCTCGTCCTCCGCGGTGAAGCCGCCGGTCTTGTCGGCGAGGTAGAGGTTGCCGACGACGCGCTCGCCGATGCCGACCGGCACCCCGAGGAAGCTCTTCATCGGCGGGTGGCCGGCCGGGAAGCCCATGGACGCCGGGTGCTCGCCGATGTCGGACACCCGGACGGCGCGGCCGACGCGCGTGATGTGCCCGAGGACGCCGTGCCCGCGCGGCAGGTGGCCGATCGCGTGCGCGAGCTCGGAGTCGATCCCGGTGTAGACGAACGCGCGGTGCAGGCCGTCGTCGCCGAGGACGCCCAGTGCCGCGAACGGCGCGTTCGTCAGGTCGGACGCGGCCCGGACGATCCGGCGCAGCGTCGGGTCGAGCTCGAGCCCGTCCGCGACGGCGACGACGGCGTCGAGCAGCCGCCGGTCGACGGCCGGGGAGGCGGGGACCGGCGCGCTCGCGGGCTCTGTCACGTTGGCATCATTCCAAACCCGCCCGTCGGTCCGGCGGCGACGTCACGGCGTCGCCCCGACGAGTCCGGACTCGGCCTGGAGGGCATCCCGGTAGGGCTCGTGGTGCTCGAGCAGCCAGGCGTGCGTCCCGCGGGCGGCGACCCGGCCCGCGTCGAGGACGACGACCTCGTCGGCCGCCGCGAGCGGGGCCAGTCGGTGGGTCACGACGACGACGGCCGGTCCGGACGCCGCGGCCCGGCCGGCGCCGAGGACGTCCCGGAGCAGGTCGTCGGCAGTCGCCGGGTCGAGGTGCTCGCCGGGCTCGTCGAGGAGCAGGACGCCGGCCCCGACGAGGAAGGTGCGCGCGAGCAGCAGCCGGCGGTGCTCGCCGCCGGAGACACCCGCGCCGCCGGAGCCGAGCATCGTGTCGAGGCCGTCGGCGAGGCCGTCGCGCCAGGCGACCAGCCCGGCCCGGTCGAGGGCCGCGTCGAGCTCGGCGTCGTCCGCGTCGGGGCGGGCGACCCGCAGGTTCTCCCGGACCGTCGTGGTGAAGACGTGGGCGTCCTCGGCCGTGAAGCTCACGGTCCGACGGACGGTCGCGGGCGCGACGTCCGCGAGGTCGACCTCCGGTCCGCCCGCGCCGGCGGCGACCCGGAGCCGGCCCGCCCGCGGCGGCAGCAGCCCCGCGAGCGTGAGGAGCAGGGTCGTCTTGCCGCAGCCGGAGCCGCCGGTGACGGCCACGCGGCGGCCGGGCGCGAGGTCGAGGTCGAACCCGGTGAGCACCGGCTCCGCCCCGGGCCAGCCGCAGGCGAGGCCGTCGGCGACGAGGTGCGGCCGGGGGATCGCGGTCCCGGTCGCGCCCTGCGTGCCCTCTGAGGCAGATCCGCGTGCGACGGCACGGTGATCTCCCTCTGAGGGGCTGCTCGTGGGGGTGACCGCGGCGGGGGCGTCGAGGAGCGCGAGGACGCGCTCGGCGGCGGCGCGGGCCCGGACGATGCCGGTGGCGGCCGCGGGCAGCCCGGTGACGGCCTCGGCGGCCGCGAGCGGGGTCAGCGTGACGACCGCGAGCAGGACATGGCGCAGCGTGCCGCCGGTGACCGCCTGGATGCCCAGGACGAGTGCGGCGACCATCGCGAGGCCGGTCGCCAGGGTGCTCAGGCCGACGGCCGCGGCGGCGGGGCCCGCGGCCTCGTCGAGCCGGCGGGCGAGGACGGCGTCCAGCCCGCGCAGCCGCTCGACGCGGGCCGGGACGGCCCCCGCGACGGTGAGCTCGGCGACGCCGTCGAGGAGCGTGAGGACCTCGGCGCTGGAGTCGCTGCGGGCCTGCGCGGCGCCGCGCTCGGCGCGGCGGGCGCCGACGGCGGCCAGCCAGGGCGCGACGAGCGCGGCCACCGCGAGCCCGGCGCCGACGACGAGGCCGGCGGGCGGCAGCAGCCACGCGACGAGAGCGGCGGACGCGAGCGCGGTGACGACCGAGACCGCGAAGGGCAGGAGGGAGCGGACGACGAGGTCGGCGAGGGTGTCGACGTCGGCGCCGACGCGGGCGAGCAGGTCGCCGCGGCGCAGCCCGGCGGCGGTCGCCGGGTCGGCGGCGGCGAGCCGGACGTAGAGCCGCTCGCGCAGCGCCGCGACGCCGCGCAGGGCGACGTCGTGGCCGACGAGCCGCTCGGAATACCGCAGGACGCCGCGGCCGATCCCGAAGGCCCGCGTCGCGACGACGGCGACCTGCAGGTAGAGCACGGGCGGGTGCTCGGCGGCACGCGCGATGAGCCACGCGGAGGTGGCCATGAGGCCGACCGCGCACCCGAGGGCCGCGGTGCCGGCTGCGACGGCGAGCAGGACCCGCCGCGGGTCCGGGTCGAGGGCCACGAGCGCGCGCACGAGCGGGTCGCGGCGAAGCCGCGCGGGCAGCAGCCGGACGACGGGGTGCGCGGTCACCGGGAGACCTCCTCGAGGGGTTCGACGGCTGGGACACCCGGGTCGGGCACGGCGGGGCCGGTCTGTCCGCCGGCCAGCGGCAGCGCCTGGGCCTGGCCCGCGCGCTCGTCCGGCAGGCCCGGCTCGTCGTCCTCGACGAGCCGACCGCCCACCTGGACACCGAGACCGAGCGGTGCGTCCACGCGACGATCGGCCGGCTGCGCGCGCAGGGCCGGTCCGTCGTCCTCGTCGCGCACCGGCCCGCGCTCCTCGCCCTCGCCGACCGGGTCGTCACGGTCCACGACGGCCCCGCC
>NZ_MWLN01000101.1 GCF_002198655.1 Kineosporia sp. A_224 | reverse complement strand
GTCACGACCGCGGCCCGGCGCGCGCGGCGGACCTGGCCGCCGGGGCCGTCGCCGGCCGGTTCGGGGTGGTGCTCGCCGCGGCGTCGGCGCCGCAGGCCGTCGAGGGGGCGGCGCTGGCCCTGCTCCTCGACCGGGCGGGCCTGCTCCCCGACGGTGCCGGGGCGCCTGCCCGCGGCCCGGGCCTGCCCGACCGCCTCGGTGGCCTGCTGGCCCGCGGCGGCGACGCGACCGAGCACCTCGTCGACGCGGTGCCCGGGGTGCTCGAGGGGCTGCTCACCCCGGTGCCAGCCGTCGGCCCGGTGTGGGCCGCCGCGGCCGGCACCGACTGGCCGCCGCGCTCGACCCCGCAGGTGTCGGCGCTGCTGCTCGCGCTCGCCGGCGCGGGCGGGCTGCTCGGGGACTCCGCCCGGGTCCGCACGAGCAGCGGACCGGCGACCACGGCCGCCGCGCCGGGCGGCGTCGCCGACCTCGCCGGGCTCGTCCGGTCCGCCTACCCGGGCGGCGGCGGCGCCCCGGGCTCGGTCACGGTGACCCGGCTCGACGCCCCCGGCGGCGCCCGGTCGTGGGTCGTCGCGGTACCGGGCACCCAGGTCTGGGCGCCGCGTTCGGGCGAGAACCCGCTCGACGTGACGAGCGACGCCCGCAGCCTCGCCGGCCGCAGCTCGGCGGCAGAGGCGGCCGTGCTCGCCGCGATGCGGTCCGCCGGCATCCGGTCCGGCGAGCCGGTCTGCCTCGTCGGCCACAGCCTCGGCGGCATGGTCGCCGCCGGGCTCGCGGCGGACCCGGACGTCCGCCGCCGGTACGCGGTCCGCGAGGTCGTGACGATGGGCTCGCCCGTCGCGGCCTACCGGGTGCCGCCCGACGTCGGCGTCCTCGCCCTCGAGCACGGCGACGACCTCGTCCCGCGGCTCGACGGCACGCCGAACCCGGACCGGTCGACCTGGGTCACCGTGCGACGCGACGTCACCGCCCCCGGCGCCCTCCCCGACGTCGTCGCGACCCATGACGTCGACGAGTACGTCCGGACGGCCGGCCTCGTCGACGCCTCGCACGACCCGTCGATCACCGCGGCCCGGTCCCGGCTCGCGCCGTTCCTCGCTGCGCCGGGGGTCACCGCGACCGCCGTCGACGTCACGGCGACCAGGGTGCCGGGGTGAGAGCTGAACCGGACCCGGTTCCATGATCGTGAAGTCTGGTGAGTCAGTAGGGTCGCCCTGCCCTGCAGTGAAAGGAGCCCCGAGTGCGCGTCGACGTCAGCACCGGTGCCAAGGCTGCGGCAGCTGCCGCCTCGATCGCAGCCCTCGTCGTGCTGGTCGTCGTTCAGCCGTGGTCAGCACCGGGCGGCACCGGGCAGCGCTCCTGGGACAGCGTCATCACGCACGAGCAGCCGACGCCGATGACGGACGAGGAGTACGAGCGGGCCGCCGAGGACGCGACGCAGACCTACGATGCCGACCTCGACGACTACCCGGAGTCGCAGGAGGGTCTGGAGGTCGCGACCGGCAACGAGGGCGACATGGGTGACACCGTCACCGACACGGCGCCGCCGGGCGTGCCCTGACCATCAGCCCCGCGTCGCGAGCGCCCGCTGCAGCCCGACGAACCCGGCCTGCCGTCCGATCGACAGCCGCACCGCGGCCTTCGCGAGCACCATGTCGTCGGCACCCGCGGGCAGCGTGAGCGCCACCTCGGCGACCTCGGCGATCTGGGCCCGCTGCTCGGCGACGAACGTCGCGTCGACGACGTCCCCGTGCCCGGGGACGACGTTGCGGCGCAGCCGGGGGAGCACCGACTCCAGGGACGCCGCCCACTCCAGCGGGAACGAGTCCTCGAAGGCCGGCGGCGAGCCCTCCTCGACGATGTCGCCGACGACCGTGACGTCCGCGTCCGGGACGTCGACGACCGCGTCGTGCCCGGTGTGCGCGCGGCCGGGGTGGTGCAGGACGACGTGCCGGCCGCCGAGGTCGAGGGTCGTGTCCTGGGTGAAGGTCCGGTTCGGCGGCACGATCGTCACGGCCTCGACGGCGGCCGCGGTGTCCTCCCGCTCCGACTCGCGCATCCACTGCACGGTGAGCCGGCGCTGCAGCTCGCCGAGCTCCTCGAGGTCGCGGCGGCACCCCTCGTGGCCCCAGATCTCGACGTCCGCCTGGGCCCGCAGGAACGCCGCGTTGCCGAACGCGTGGTCGAAGTGCGCGTGGGTGTTGACGACGACGAACGGCAGCGCGGTCACGCTGCGGATCGAGGCGATGAGCTCCTCGGCGTAACCGTCGTGGGCGTGGGTGTCGACGACGAGGCAGCGGTCGTCGCCGAGCACGAGCGTGACGTTGAGGTCCATCACCTTGTGGCGCTTGACGAGCACCCCGGGGCCGATCTCGCGCCAGAGGTCCTGCCACTGCGGCGGCTCGGGCATGGCGAACGGCGGGTCGAAGGTGAGGTCGTCGGGGATCTGCACGGAGAGGGCTCCTGGGAGGGGCTGTTCGGGGCTGTCGTCGTCGGGTCTGCGGCCGTTCTCCTGGTCGTGACCCCCCTGCTGCGGCACGCGCGGGCGCTCCGGCCGACCGTCCGGGCCCGCCTCGGCGTCGTCGTGGCCGTCAGAGGTCACGCAGGTTCTCCTCCGCGATGATCGCCTCGTCGAGCCGGGGGCTGACCCGGTAGCGCCCGGTCGGGGTCTCCTCGTCGAGCTCGCCGAGGACGGCGGCGACCCGGACGGCGCCGAGCCGGTCGCCCCACTCGAGCGGGCCCGACGGGTAGCCGGTGCCGAGGAGCATCGCGACGTCGACGTCGGTCGCGCTGGCCTCGCCGCGGGCCACGAGGTCGACGGCCTCGTTGACGAGCATCGAGACGGTCCGGGCGACGATGCCGCCCGCGACGTCGCCGATGACGCTCACCTCGACGCCGGCCGCCTGGCAGAGCCCGATCGCGGCGTCGAGCACCTCGACCTCGACGTCGCGCGGCGGCATGAGGGCGACCCGGGTGCACGTCGCCGGGTCGTGCGCCCAGTCGAGCAGGACGACGCCGCCGGGCGCCTCGAGCGACCACGAGCGTGCCGTGCTGCCGTCGGTGACCCGCAGGATGCCCTCG
Source organism: Kineosporia sp. A_224 (assembly GCF_002198655.1). Lineage (GTDB taxonomy): Bacteria > Actinomycetota > Actinomycetes > Actinomycetales > Kineosporiaceae > R-H-3. The sequence goes on along the minus strand of NZ_MWLN01000101.1, from coordinate 4,334 downwards.
CCGGGCAGCCGCAGACCGGGCAGCTCGTCGAGGACCTCCTCGTCGCTGAGCGCGACGTGCACGACCTCGACCCCGCCCGCGGCGATCCGGTCGAGGAACGGCGCCATCGGGCCGAAGTCGTAGTCGCGGACCTCGACCCGCCGCGGGGCCCGCCTCGGCGGTGCGGTCTGCGGCAGCGCGTCGACCGGGTTCGACCCGTCGTACGTGAAGAACCCGCGGCCGGTCTTGCGACCCAGCCGGCCGCCGTCCACGAGCCGGGTCTGCAGGATCGTCGGGGCGTACCGGGCGTCGTGGTAGGTCTGCTCCCACACCGACCGGGTCACCGCGAGGTTGACGTCCTGGCCGATGAGGTCGGTGAGCGCGAACGGCCCCAGCGGGAAGCCGCCGGCCTCGGTGAGGACGGCGTCCACGGTCGCGGCGTCGGTCGCGCGCAGCTCGACGACCCGCTGCGCCTCGCCGTAGAACGGCCGCGCCACCCGGTTGACGACGAAACCGGGGGTCGAGGTGCAGACGACGGGGGTCTTGCCCCAGGCCCGGGCGACCTCGGCCGCAGCCTCGACCCACTCCGGGGCCGTCGCGTCCCCGCGGACGACCTCGACGAGGCCCATCCGGGGCGCCGGGTTGAAGAAGTGCAGGCCGCCGAACCGTTCCGGACGGCGCAGCGCGGCACCGATCGCGGTCACCGACACCGACGACGTGTTCGTCGCGAGGAGCACGTCCCGGCCGCTGCCGTCGTCCGGCAACGCCTTGTCGACGACGTCCTCGACGGCCCGCAGCAGGTCGCGCTTGGCCTCGAGGTTCTCGACGATCACCTCGACGACCAGCCGGCTGCCCGCGAGGTCGTCGACCGCGGCGACCGGCGCGAGGCGCGCGAGGACGTCGTCCGCCTGCTCGCGGGTGAGCCGGCCGCGGCCGACGTCCTTCGCGAGGCGCCCCGCGATCGAGCGCACGGCGTTCTCCGCCGCGCCGTCGCGGGTGTCGAGCAGCCGCACCGGATGACCGGCGCGGGCGGCGACCTCGGCGATCCCCTCGCCCATCGTGCCCGCGCCGACGACACCGACGACGTCGCTCGGGGTCAGGGGCTCCACACCGGCCAGCCTGCCACAGCCGGGGTGCGTCGGACCGGGCGGTTCGTGGACCGTCCGCCCCGCCCCGGACCGGCGTCCGCGCTCAGGCCTTGATCCGCGCGTTCGCCGGGTCGTAGAGCGGGCGCAGCGACACCGTCGCCGGCACCCGGCGCTCGGCGACCTCGACCTCCCAGGTGCCGGCGTCGACCCACGCCTGCGTCAGCCCCTCGCCGTCGGGCAGCAGGTCCGACGTCGGCTCCAGCATCGCCAGGCCGACGGCGCCGCCGAGCGTCCAGCCGTAGGAGCCGGCCCGGACGTACCCGACCGGGACGCCGTCGCGCCGCACGACCTCGGCGTGCACGAGGAGCGCCTCGGGGTCGCGGAGCAGCACCTGCGCGAGCCGTCGGCGCGGCGGGACGCCGTCCCGGGCCTGCTTCTGCGCGAGCGCCGCGTCCCGGCCGACGAAGCCCCCGGGCTTGTCGAGCGCGACCGCGAAGCCGAGCCCGGCCTCCCAGACGTCGTCGGTGTTGTCGATGTCGTGGCCGTAGTCCCGGTACGCCTTCTCGAGCCGCAGCGACGACAGCGCCTTGAGCCCCACGTGGACGAGCCCGAACGCCGCGCCCGCCTCGACGACCCGGTCGTAGACGTGGACCGCCTGCTCGGCCGGCACGTACAGCTCGTACCCGAGCTCGCCGAGGTAGGTGATCCGCACGAGCAGCACCCGGGCCAGCCCGAGGTCGACCCAGCGGGCGCTGCGGAAGCCGAAGGCCTCGTTCGACAGGTCGGCGCTCGTGAGCGTCTGCAGCAGGTCGCGCGAGCGCGGGCCCTGCACGTTGAGCTGCGCCAGCCCCGACGTCACGTCGGTGACGAAGGCGTGCGCACCCGCGAGCGGCCCGGCCTCGAGCCGGCGCCGCAGATGGGTCTCGACGTGCCGGTGCGCGGTGTCGGACGCGACGACGAGGAAGTCGTCGTCCGCGAGCTTGGTCACCGTGAGGTCGGCCTCGAGGGTGCCGCCCTCGTCGAGCCACTGGGTGTACGTGATGACGCCCGGCGCGCCGTCGACGGCGTTCGCCGACACGTGGTCGAGGAACCGGCCGGCGTCCCGGCCCTGCACCCGGAACTTCGCCATGAACGACATGTCCATGAGCCCGACGCCCTCGCGGACGGCGCGGTGCTCGGCCTCCCAGCACGCCCACCACGGCGACCGGCCCCAGGTCAGCTCGTGGGCGACCGGCTCGACGCCGTGGGCGTTGCCCTCGGGGGCGTACCAGCCGGGGCTCTCCCAGCCGCTCACGTCGCGGAAGTACGCGCCGGCCGCCGCGAGCCGGTCGTGCCACGGGGACCGCTTCGCACCGCGCGCGGTCGTCGGTGACCGGTCCGGGTAGTGGCACGCGTAGACGAGCCCGAGCGACTCGGCGGTGCGGGCCCGGCGGTACTCGGGGTTGGTCTGGTAGGCGTGCAGCCGGTCGACGCCCATCGCGGTGACGTCGACGTCCGGACGGCCGTTCATGACCCAGTGCGCGACGACGCGGCCGATCCCGCCGCCGGTGAGGATGCCGATCGAGTTGAGCCCGGCCGCGACGAAGTAGCCGCGCATCTCGGGCGCCTCGCCGACCACGGGCGAGAGGTCCGGCGTGAACGACTCGGGACCGCAGAAGAAGGTCCGCACGCCGACGTCGAACGACGCCGGCACCCGGGCCATCGCCTTCTCGAGGAACGGGCCCATCCGGTCCCAGTCCGGCGGGATCGTCGTGAACGACGCGTCGGCGGGAATGCCCTCGACCTTCCACGGCGCCGCGACCCCCTCGAAGAGCCCGACCATGAGGCCGCCGGTCTCCTCCCGGAAGTAGCCGTAGGCGCCCGGGTCCTCGAGGACGGGGGCGTCGGGCGACAGGCCCGGCATGTCGTCGGTGATGAGGTAGTAGTGCTCGGCGGCCTGCAGCGGGACCGACACCCCGTTCTGCGCGCCGAGCTGGCGGGCCCACATCCCGGCGCAGTTGACGACGACCTCGCACTCGACGTCCCCGTAGGGCGTCCGGACGCCGGTCACGGCGCCGTCCTTGGTGAGCACCTGCGTCACCGGGCAGCCCTCGACGAGGGTCGCGCCCTGCAGCCGGGCGCCCTTCGCGAGCGCCATCGTCACGTCGACCGGGTTCGCGCGGCCGTCCTCGGCGACGTAGAACCCGGCGAGGACGTCGTCCGTGCGGGCGATCGGGAACATGTCCGCGACCTCGGCCGGGGTGATCTCGTGGACGTCGACCCCGAGGTAGCGGTTGAACGCCGACACCCGCCGGTACTCCTCGAGCCGGCCCGGCTCGGTGGCGACCTCGATGAAGCCGACGGGCTTGAAGCCCGTCGCCTGCCCGGTCTCGGCCTCGAGCCGGGAGTAGAGGTCGCGGGTGTACTGCCGCATCCGGGTCGAGGTCTCGGACAGCGACCCGAAGGTCACCATGAGGCCGGCGGCGTGCCACGTCGTCCCCGACGTGAGCCGGTCGCGCTCGAGCAGGAGGACGTCGCTCCAGCCGGCGTGCGCGAGGTGGTAGGCGACGGAGGAGCCGATGACGCCGCCGCCGATGACGACGACGCGGGCGCGCGCGGGCAGGGTCGGGGTGCTCACGAGGGCGAGGGTATCCCCGCCCCGGCGCCCGCGTCCTGACTCGTGAGTCAGGAGGCGGCGACCCAGACGTAGACGACGCTCCGGTCGGCGACCCAGCCCGACGGCCGGATCTCGATGACCGTCCCGTAGGGCCTGCCCGTGCCGTAGACCCAGTTGTCGACCGGGGTGACCCCGCGGTCCAGCAGCTCGTTGCGGACGTCGAGCAGCGGGCGCCCGGCGTACTTCGTGCTGTCGATGAAGACCTGGCCGGGCCTGGTCGTCGCCGGCGTCGTGGTCGGCCGCGGCGGCTTGGTCGCGACGACCGTCCTCGTCACCGTCCGGACCGTCGTCGGCGCGGCGGTCACCCGGGCGGCACGGGTCGTCGTCCTGGTCCTCGTGCGGGTGGCCGCGGTGGTCGTCGCCACCGGTGCGGCCGGCCCGCTCACCGTCGGCGTGAACGTCGTGACCCGGCTCGTCGGGGTGCCCGCGGCCACCGGCCCGGACGGCGTGGGGCTGCTCGGCGTGATCGTCACCGAGTCGTCGCCGAAGGGCCGGTTGAGCAGGAACGGCAGGCCGAGCCCGAGGAGGACGACGAGCGCGCCGGTCGCGCCGAGCACGGTCGCCGGGCGGACCCGCCGCGGGCGCGTCCCGCGGGTGACGTCGCGGCGGGT
>NZ_MWLN01000100.1 GCF_002198655.1 Kineosporia sp. A_224 | reverse complement strand
CGCGCTGCCGTCCTGACGTCCTGACGTCCTGACGTCCTGACGTCCTGACGTCCTGACGTCCTGACGTCCTGACGTCCTGGGGTGCCGGTCAGCGCACCCGGTACCGCGCGATCATGCCGGCGGTGAGGTGGTCGTTGACGTGGCAGTGGAACAGCCACGTCCCGGCGGCGTCCGGGACCATGTCGGCGACGAGCATGCTCGCGGGCAGCAGGTTGACGACGTCCATCCGCATCCCGGAGACGACGACGTCGTTGCCGTGCCAGTGCGGCGTGTGCAGGTCCACCTCGGTGCCCATGCCCATGAGGTACCAGCGCACCCGCTCGCCGCGGTCCAGGGTCACGACGGGCTGGTTGCCGTAGACGTACCCGTTGACGCCGTGCATGAGGTTGGACTCCTCGAAGCCCTCGTCGTCCGGCGGCGGGGGCCCGTCGGCGAAGCGCTCGACGTTCGCGTCGAGGTAGGGACTGTTGTTCTCGTTCATCACCTCGAAGAGCTGGAAGACCTCGCGGTCGACGTCCTTCGGGCTGCCGTCGGCCCGCGCCATGCCGCGCGCGGTGACGACCATGAAGCCGGTGAGCCCGGCGTACGTGTCCCCGACCTCGTCGGTGTGCGAGTGGTACATCCACATCACCGAGGAGCCGTCGTGCGGCCCGGGGCCCGCCCGCTCGGGGACGAGCCACGTGTAGGTGTGCGTGCCGCCGGTCGGCACGGCGTCGTCCGCCTTCTGCGCACCCGACGACCCGTCGGAGTACGGCGCCCCCTCCGAGCCCTTCTCGTAGAACACCCCGTGCGGGTGGACGCTCGTCGGGATCGAGCACGTGTTCCTGAAGACGACCTTGATCGTGTCGCCCACCTCGGCCCGGATCACCGGGCCGAGGAAGCCCTGGTAGTCGTCGCGCGAGGCGACCTTGGTGCGCTTGGTGAACGACGCGTCGGTGTACCCGCGGTACAGGCACTTGAGGTACTTCGCGCCGATCCGCCCCGGACCGCTCTCGACGAAGACGTTCGCCGTCTCGTCGAAGGCCTCGCCGGTGACGAGGTTCTTGCCGGACGGCGCGTAGTCCCAGACGACCTCGTCGGCCGCCACGTAGTAGGTCCTGGTCTTCCCGTTGGACCTGAACGTCGCGCCGCCCACGGAGTCCCAGTAGCCGTCGCCGGTCATGCCGGAGGACGACGAGGCCGCGAGCGCGGCGGTCGCCGCGCCCGCCCTCGGCGCCTGCTGGCCGGCCTGCGCCGTGGAGACCCCGAGCGCCGCCGCGACGCCGAGGCCGAGGACGGCGACGGCCGCGAGGGCCGCCGTCGCCCGCCGCCGGCGCGGCGCGGGCACGTCGTGCGCGTCCGTGGCCGTGGATCCCGGAGGTGCGGATCCGGGTGGTGTGCCTTCCGTCGGTGCTGCTGTCGACCCGAGCCGGTCGTGCATGAGGAACCGCCCCTCGCCCGGACCGGACCCGTGCGGGTCCGGTGCCCCTGCGGGCCGTGCGGGAGGGTGCGAGGGCACGCCTGTGCCGTCGCCGAGGAGGCCCGCGCCCGAGCGCGGTCCGGTCGTCGCCCCTGTCGCCGTGCCCCTGATGTCACGACCGTGCCGGGTTCGCCCTCCGCGGCACGGTCGCCGGACCCGTCGAGGGTCCGAAAGTCAGCGTAAGGTCAAAATGCCTGGTCAGCGGGGGGTCGAGGGGTGAACTGTCATCGACCGGAGGGCAACTTGTCATCTCGGCGGCCGGTGCGGTCGCCGAGCGTCACCGGGGCCGCGGGTGATCTCACGCTGCGTGGTCCGGTGGTCCGGTGCGGCGGATCCGTGGCCGCAGCCGCGAGTTTCTCCGCCGCCGGTGTCGATCCGGGTGCAGGCTGTGCGTCGAGGTCTGTGTCGGGGCGGGCAGGCCGCCCCGCGGACAGCGGAGGAACCCATGGCGAAGTACTCGATCCTCATCTACGGCGACGAGGCCTACTACGCGAGCCTGACCCCCGAGGGTGTGGCCGCGGTCATGGACGCGCACGGCGCGTTCGCCAAGGCCGTCGGCGAGCTCGGCGGCCAGCTCCTCGGCGGGGAGGAGCTGGACAGCGTCTCGACAGCGACGTCGGTGCGCGGCGGCGCCGTCACCGACGGGCCGTTCGTCGAGACCAAGGAGACCCTCGGGGGCTTCTACCTCGTCGAGGCGCGCGACCTCGACCACGCGATCGAGATCGCGAAGCTCTGCCCGGCCCCGACCGGTGGCATCGAGGTCCGGCCGGTCGTCGACCACTCCTGAGCGGGGCGGCCCGGTCCGTGGACGACGTCACCCGGGCGCTCGAGGACGCGCACCGTCGCGAGTGGGCCTTCGTGCTCGCCGCGACGGTGCGCGTCGCCGGCGACCTCGACCTCGCCGAGGAGTGCGCGCAGGAGGCGTACGTCAGCGCGCTGGCGGCGTGGCAGCGTGACGGCGTCCCGCGCAGCCCGGGGGCGTGGCTCACGACGGCCGCCCGGCACAAGGCGCTCGACGCGTTGCGTCGCGCGAGCACGCTGCGCCGCAAGCTCCCGCTGCTCGTCGAGCCGGTCGAGGCGGACGCGACGGGCCGGGCGGCAGGGCAGGTGCTCGATGCCGCGGACGGCGGCTGGGCCGCCGGGGGGACGGCCGGCGGGGGCGTCCCGGACGACCGGCTGCGGCTGCTCTTCACGTGCTGCCACCCGGCGCTCGCGCCCGAGGCGCAGGTCGCGCTGACCCTGCGGCTGGTCTGCGGCGTCCCGACGCCGGACGTCGCCCACGCCTTCCTCGTCCCCGAGGCGACGATGGCGGCCCGGATCACCCGGGCGAAGAAGAAGATCCAGGGAGCGCGGATCCCGTACCGGGTGCCGGCCGCGGCCGAGCTCCCGGAGCGCCTCGACAGCGTGCTCACCGTCGTCCACCTGCTCTTCAGCACCGGGCACACGGCGCCGTCCGGGGCCGCCCTGGTCCGCGACGACCTGTGCGAGCGGGCCGTCGACCTCGCGCGGACCGTCGTCGCGCTGCTCCCGGACGAGCCGGAGGCACGCGGCCTGCTCGGCCTGCTCCTGCTCACCCATGCCCGCCGGCACGCCCGCACGGATCCCGAGGGCCGGCTCGTCCTGCTCGAGGACCAGGACCGGGACCGCTGGGACCCGGTGCTCGTCTCGCTCGGGCTCAAGCTCACCGCCGAGGCGCTCACGGCCGGCCCGGCCCCCGGCCGGTTCGCCCTCCAGGCCGCCATCGCCGGGGTGCACGCCGCGGCCCCGACGTTCGCCGACACCCGGTGGGACCGGGTCGTCGGGCTCTACGACCGGCTGCTCGCCGTCTGGGACTCCCCGGTCGTCGCCCTGAACCGGGCGGCCGCGCTGGCGTTCCTGCCGGCTCCGGACGGCGGCCCCGAGGCGGCGCTCGCCGTCGTGGACACGCTCGCGGCCGACCCGCGGCTGGCGGGCTACCCGTACCTGCCCGCGGCCCGCGCCGACCTGCTGCGCCGCCTCGGGCGGTCCACGGAGGCCGCGGCGGCCTACCAGGAGTCATTGCTGCTGACGCAGAACGCGGCCGAGCAGGCCTTCCTGGCCGGCCGGCTGGCCGCCGTCCGGCCGTGACCGCCCGCCCGGCACCGCAGGGCCGCGATGCTAGCCTCCCTACCGCCTCGCGCGTCGCTCCTGCACCCCGAGGACGAGGAGGAGGACGGGATGATCGGCGTCGTTCTGGCGGCGGGATGGGGCAGCCGGCTGGCTCCCCTCACGGAGGACCTGCCCAAGACCCTGCTGCCGGTGGCGGGGGACGACACGTCGATCCTCGACATCGCGCTGCACAACCTCGCCGAGGTCGGGCTCACCGACGTCCTCGTCGTCACCGGGTTCGCACAGCACCGGATCGAGGAGCGCCTGGACGCCCTCGAGTCGCGCCACGGGGTGAAGGTGACCCTCGTGCACAACGACAAGGCGCTCGTCTGGAACAACGCCTACTCCCTGTACTGCGCGCGGGAGGCGTTCGAGGAGGGCTGCCTCCTGCTCAACGGCGACACCGTGCACCCGAGCAGCGTCGAGCGCTCGCTGCTCGAGCACGAGCCGGTCGACCTGCTCCTCGCGCTGGACACGGTGAAGTCGCTGGCCGAGGAGGAGATGAAGGTCCACCTCGACGGCGCGGGCCGGCTCCGGCAGATCAACAAGGCGCTCGACCCGGCCACTGCCGCGGGCGAGTACATCGGCGCGAGCCTCATCCGGCCCGCCGCCGGCGCCCGGCTCGCCGACGCGCTGCGCGCGACCTTCGAGCGCGACACGACGCTGTACTACGAGGACGGCTACCAGGAGTACGTCGACCGCGGCGGGGACATCCACGTCACGTCGATCGGCGAGGTGCCGTGGGTCGAGGTCGACAACCACGCCGACCTCACCCGGGCCCGTGAGATCGCGTGCCTCTACTAGCCCGGATGGTCCCCAGCCCCGTGTCGGTCGAGATCCGGCGCGGAGCGGTCGCGGCGCTCGGGGGTCTGCTCGCCGACTCGCGGGTGTCCCGCCTCGGGCGGGTCGCCGTCGCCGTCGGCCGCGGTTACGGCGAGAGGATCGTCCCGTCAATCGGTCCGGCCCTGGAGAAGGCCGACATCTACCGCGTCGACGACGGCAGCGTCGATGCCGCGCTCTCGCTCGGTGACGCGTTGCGGGCCGGCGGGTACGACGCCCTCGTCGGGATCGGCGGCGGCCGCACGCTGGACGTCGGCAAGTACGCGGCGGGGATGATCGGCCTGCCGTTCGTGTCCGTCGCGACGACCCTGACGCACGACGGGCTCGCGTCCCCGGTGGCCTCGCTCGAGCACAACGGGCGCAAGCACTCCTACGGCGTCGCGCTGCCGCTCGCCGTCGTCATCGACCTCGACTACGTGCGGCAGAGCCCGCGCAGCCAGCTCCTCGGCGGGATCGGCGACGTCGTGAGCAACCTCAACGCGCTCGCCGACTGGCGGCTCGCCCAGGACGTGCACGGCGAGCCGGTCGACGGGCTCGCCGCCGCGATGGCGCAGACCGCGGGCGAGGCGGTCCTGCACCACCCCGGGACCACCGAGGACGACGACTTCCTCACCTCGCTCGCGCAGGGCCTGGTCCTGTCCGGGCTGGCGATGTCGGTCGCGGGGACGTCCCGGCCGTGCAGCGGCTCCTGCCACGAGATCTGCCACGCCATCGACCAGGACTTCCCCGGCCGCTCGACGCACGGGCTCCAGGTCGCCGTCGGGGCGCTCTTCTCCTCGTGGCTGCGCGAGGACCCGATGGTCGGCGCCCTCGACGCGTGCCTGCGCCGGCACGGCGTCCCCCGGCTCCCGGCGGACATCGGGCTCACGACCGAGGAGTTCACCCGGGCCGTCCTCGACGGTCCGGGCACCCGGCCCGGCCGGTTCACCGTCCTGGAGCACCTCGACCTCGGGCCGGACGCCGCCCGCGAGCGGGTCGAGACGTTCGTGGCGCTGTTCGGCGCGCGGGCCTAGGGCCGCAGGGTCCGCCGCACCTCGTTCGTCGCGACGAGAACGCCTGCGCGCCAGACCGACCGCGGCGCGTCCTGCAGCCGGAGCACCTGCGGCCAGGTCGGCGCCGCGTAGAGCTGCAGGTCCGCCCGCGCCCCGGGGACGACGCCGTACTCCGGGCCGAGCCGCCACGCGGCCGCCGGCACGTCGGTGATCGCGGCGAGCGCCGTCCCGAGCTCGGCCGGGGTCGTCAGGTGCGCGGCGTGCGCGCTGACGAGCGCCACCTCGAGCATGCTGCCGCGGCCGAACGGGTAGAACGCGTCGTCGACGCAGTCCTGCCCGAACGCGACGGGCACCCCGGCCGCCATGAGCTCGCGGATGCGCGTCGTGCCGCGGCGGACGAGCCCGCGGTCGCCGCGGCCCTGGAGCACGAGGTTCGTCACGGGGTTGCTCGCGACGGTGATCCCGGCCCGCGCGCAGCCCGCGACGACGTCGTCCGCGTAGGCGTGGTCGGCGGCGGCGAGGGCGCAGACGTGGCCGACGGTGACCCGGCCGTGCCAGCCGCGGCGCTCGGTCTCCTCGACGACGGTCGCGAGCGTCCGGACGTCGCCGTCGTCGGTCTCGTCGACGTGCATGTCGACGTCCGCGTCGAAGCGCTGCGCGAGGTCGAAGCAGAAGGCGACGTGCGCGCGGCGGGCGGCCTCGCCGTCCTCCCAGTGCGGCATGCCGCCGACGACGTCCGCGCCGTGCTCCATCGCCGCGACCATGAGGTCGGCGGCGCCCGGGTCGCGGGCGATGCCCTCCTGCGGGAACGCGATCGTCACGACGTCGGCGACGTCCGCGCACGCGCGGGCCGCCGCCTGCACGCCGAGCAGCGGCGTCAGCCCGCCGATCGTGTCGACGTCGACGTGGCTGCGGATCCGCGTCGTGCCGTGCTGCACGTGCTGCTCGACGACCTCGACCGCCCGGGCCGCGACGGACTCCACGGTGTAGGCCCGCTTCGCCTCGTGCGTCGCGGCGATCGCCCAGGCGAGGTCGCCGGGGTTCGCGCTGCCCGGGTACCGGCGACCGGTGTCGAGCCCGGGGCGGATCCCGGCCTTGTCGAGGTGCACGTGGGTGTCGACGAACGCCGGCAGCAGCAGGCCGCCGGCGGCGTCCACGACGTGGCCCTCGCGCAACCCGGCGGCCGCGGCGGCGGGCCCGCTCGCGGCGTCCGGGCCGACCGCGCGCACCCGGCCGGCGGCGACGAGCACGTCCACGGTGCTCCCGTCGGCGAGGCGGGCGCCGGTGAGGGCCCACACGGCGCGCTGTCCGGCGGGCTTTCCGGCGGCGGGGGTCACGTCGTCCGTCATGGCGCTCATGCTGGACCAGCCGTGCCGTCGGTGGACAGGGTCCCGGGCACACTGGTGGGGCCGACCCGAGGAGCCACCGTGTACGTGCCCGCCCACTTCGCCGCCGACGACGCCACCGTGCGCGACCTGCTCGACCGGCACGGTGCCGCCGACCTGGTCACCGTGACACGGTCGGGTCCGGTGGCGACCCTGCTGCCGTTCGTCCACGACCCGGACGACGGCCCGCACGGCGCGCTGCTCGGGCACGTCGCGCGGAACAACGAGCAGTGGCGGCTGCCCGCCGAGGGGGAGTCGCTCGTCATCGTCCGCGGCCCGGACGCGTACGTCTCGCCGGGCTGGTACGCGAGCAAGGCCGAGCACGGCCGGGTCGTCCCGACGTGGAACTACGTGACGGCCCACGTGTACGGCCGGGTCACGTGGCACGACGACCCGGCCTTCGTCGAGGACGTCGTCCGCCGGCTCACCGCGAAGCACGAGGGTGTGCTCGGCGGGCCGGCCCCGTGGAGCGTCGACGACGCCCCGCGGCCGTTCGTCGAGGGCCAGCTCCGGGCGGTCGTCGGCGTCCGGGTGGAGATCACCCGGGTCGAGGCGAAGGTCAAGCTGAGCCAGAACCGCCCCGTGGCCGACGTCGACGGCGTCGTCGCCGGCCTCGCCGCCCGCGGCGACGAGGCCTCCGCCGACGCCGTCCGAGCCGCCAACGCCCACCGCTGATGCTCGCGGTGCGTACCGTTCCGGGGCCGCGGACGGCGTCGGAACGGTACGTCCGACGAGCATGAACGCGGTGGTGCTGTTCGGGACGGGGGTCGTCGCCGGGGTCGTGTCGGTCGTCGTCTCGCTCGCGTCGGTGATCTCGTACCCGGCGCTGCTGGCCCTCGGACTGCCCCCGGTCGCCGCGAACGTGACGAACACGGTCGCGCTGACCTTCACCGGCCTGGGGTCGACGCTCGGGTCGCGGCGCGAGCTCGTCGGGATGCGCGGCACGGTGCTGCGGCTCGCGGTGATGTCGACGCTCGGCGGGGCGACCGGCGCCGCGCTGCTCCTGCTGCTGCCCGGCCGGGCGTTCGAGCTCGTCGCGCCGGTGCTCGTCGCGGGGGCGTCGGTGGTGCTGCTCGTGCAGCCCAGGCTGCGCGACCGGCTCCGGCTGCACCCGCGCGGGATGACGCCGTGGACCCTCGCGGCACTGGCCTGCGCCGCCGTCTACACCGGCTACTTCGGCGCCGCCGGCGGCATCCTCACGCTCGTCGTCCTCGGCTCTGTCCTCGACGCCCCGCTCGTGCGGCTCAACGCGGTGAAGAACGCCCTCGCCGGGTTCGCCAACGGCGTCGCGGCGCTCGGCTTCGTCGCCTTCGGGCCGGTCGACTGGGGCGCGGTCGTACCGCTCGCGGCGGGCTTCCTCGCCGGGGGTGCGGTCGGCCCGGCGGTCGCCCGCCGGATCCCGGACGGCGTGCTCCGCGTCGTCGTCGCCGGGTGCGGGGTGTCGGTGGCCGCCGTCCTCGCGTGGCGCACGTACCGCTGACGTCCCTCCCCATCGAGGGCCTCAGAGGTAGATCACTCTCGATATGCACGCGGAAGTACCTCAGAGGGGCCGGGGAGGGACGTCAG
>NZ_MWLN01000010.1 GCF_002198655.1 Kineosporia sp. A_224 | reverse complement strand
GCCATCGCCGACCGCCATCGCCGACCGCCCAAGCCCCAACGCACCCCAGTTCGTCACAAGAGCGCTCCAACGGGCGACACGCCGCGTTCGCGGGCCGTTCCTGTGTTCTGCGGTACGGCCGGCGGCGCAGCCTGGCGGCTCAGGACCGGGCAGCCAGTTGGCTATATAGAGTTATGAGCATGACTCCTCGACAGCGGCGACTCTCGGTGCAGGCGGTGGAGCTGCTCGCCGTCCTGCTCGAGGACCCGATGGCAGAGCGGTACGGGCTCGACCTGTGCAAGCGTCTGGACCTGCTGCCCGGCACCGTCTACCCCCTGCTCAAGCGGTTCGAGGACAATGGCTGGGCGACGTCGCACCTCGAGGACGTCGACCCGGCTCAGGTCGGGCGGCCACCACGTCGGCTCTACCGGCTGACGGGGCCCGGCGAGAGCGTCGCCCGTGCCGAGCGGCAGCGGCTGCAGCGCAGCATCGGCCTGACGCGGCCGGAGCTCACGACGCCATGACGCGGCGGCCGGGCGAGACCTACGCCGAACTGCGGGCCGCGATGGCCGCACGCCACGACGCCGACGCTCTCGACCGGCTGGACGCCGCCCACGCCCTCGCCGCCCACGCCCACCAGGGCCGTGTTCGCCGGAGCGGGGACCCGTACGTCACGCACCCTGTCGCCGTCGCCCTGCTCCTCGTCACGTGGGACCGGCCGACGGACGTCGTCGTCGCAGGGCTCCTGCACGACGTCCTCCAGGACGGCGTGACGACCGCCGACGTTCGCGACGTCGCCGGAGCGTGGGTCGCCCGGCTCGTCGAAGGGCACGAGCACCTCCGCGCCGGGCACCGGCTGGCCCGGTCCCGCGCCGTCGGCAGACTCTGCACCCGCACCGGGCGGGCGGTGGGGACCATCAAGGTCGCCGACCGGCTGCACAACGCCCGGACGTGGAAGGCGGTCCCGCAGGAGCTAGTCGTGCTGAAGGCGCGTCAGACCCTCGACGTCATCGCCCCGGTCGCGGTCGCCCTCGGGTTACGCGATGTCTGCGGCGAGCTGCAGACCCGGTCTACGGCGGCCCTCGCCGGCGTCGTCGTGGGCAGCGGCTTCCCGCCCGGCCCCACGCGGTCCTGGGCACTCGTCGACGGTAGGACGTCACGCCTGCTCGACCGCGCCGTCCGGCTCCTGCCGCCGGGGCTGCGCGACCGGTACCGCGTCGAGTGGTTCGGGGATCTCGCCGCGCTGCCCGCGGGCAGGGAGCGGACCCGGTTCGCCGCGGGTCTGATCTGGTCGGCCGCAGCGATCCGCGCCGACCGCGCGGGGCGGCGGCGTCCGTCACGTCGGTAGGAGCCGGCGTACCGCAGAACAAAGGAAGCGCACCCGAGCGCGGCGTGTCGTGCGTTGGAGCGCTCTTGTGACGAACGGGGAGGCGGCCGGACGGCGCCGGGCACGGGAGTGCCCCCGCCCACCTGGTGGTGGACGGGGGCACGCGCCGCTGGGCGCCCCTCAGCCCCAGCGACGCACCCCGGCGCAGGGGTGTCCTGCGGGGTGCCGGACCCGGCACTGCACACGGTTCGGAGCGGGGCGGGTCGTGGATGGGTCCGGGTGTCGTGTCACCGCCGAGGTCCGCGGCGCGCCGTCTCGGGACGGCGCGCCGCGGGGTTCAGCGGTGCGACGTCACGGTCAGGACTTCGGGGTGAGCACGCCGTCGATGAGGTAGACGGTGGCGTTGGCGGTCTGGACGCCGCCGCAGATGACGTTGGCGCCGTTGACGGTCAGGGCCTCGGGCGTGCCCTTGACGTCGACCGAGTCGCCCTCGACGGTCTTCTGCATGCCGACGACCTGCTCGGGGGTGAGGCGGCCCGGGACGACGTGGTACGTGAGCACCGAGGTGAGGAGCTTGTCGTCCGTCTTGAGCTTGTCGATCGTCGCCGCCGGCACCTTCTTGAAGGCGTCGTCGACCGGCGCGAACACCGTGAACTCGCCGCCGTTGAGCGTGTCGACGAGGTTGACCTTCGGGTTGAGCTTGCCGCTGACCGCCGACACGAGCGTCGTGAGGAGCGGGTTGTTCGACGCCGCGGTGGCGACCGGGTCCTGGGCCATGCCGGACACGGAGCCGGCGCCGCTCGGGACGGCCTTCGCATAGTCGGCGCAGCCGGGGCCGACCGGGCCGGCCATGGCGGCCGAGGACGACATCGACGGCGACTCCGTCATGGACGGCGACATCGCGCTCGAGGACGGGGCGGCCGCGGCCGACTCCGTCGTCGTGCCGGACGAGCCGCCGCCGCACGCCGCGGTGCCGAGGGCGAAGACGGCGAGCGCGGGGAGGACGACGGCGCGACGCATGGTGCGGGAGGAGGAGCGCATCGGGATCGGACCCTTCTTCGTGGTGACCCGGCCCGGGAGGTCCGGGCAGGGGTGGTCGGCGCGTGCGGGTGCACGCGATGGGGCAGAACGGGTTCCGGCCGGTGGCCGGAGGGTGCGGGTCAGCCGACCCGGACGACGACCGAGTGCCAGCCGGTCGCGCCGTCCGGTCTCGGAGGTCTGCGGGTCTGCGGCTGGGCGTCACCGGTGGCGTCGGTCGCGCGGACCTCGAGGGTGTGCTGGCCGGGCTCGGCGTCCCAGGCGAAGACCCACTGCCGCCAGGTGTCGAGACTGGGGACGGCACCGAGCGTCGCGGGCTGCCAGGGCCCGCCGTCGACCCGGACCTCGACCGTGTCCACGCCGCGGTGCTGGGCCCACGCGACCCCGGCGACCGCCGTCCGGCCGGCCGGGACCTGCGCGAACGAGGCGGGCACGTCGATCCGGGAGAAGGTGCGGACCGGGGCCTGGGCGGCCCAGCCGCGCCGGGTCCAGTAGGCGGTGGCGCGGTCGAAGCGGGTCACCTCGAGGTCGACGACCCACTTCGTCGCGCTGACGTACCCGTAGAGACCGGGCACGATCATCCGCGCCGGGAAGCCGTGGTCGACCGGCAGCGGCGACCCGTTCATGCCGACGGCGAGGAGCGCGTCCCGGCCGTCGAGGAGCGCGGCGAGCGGTGTCGAGGCGGTGAACCCGTCGGCGCTCGTCGAGAGCACCATGTCGGCGTCCGGCAGCGGGCCGGCCTTCTCCAGCAACGACTTCAACGGCAGGCCGAGCCAGCGGGAGGTCCCGGCGAGCCGGCCGCCGACCTCGTTCGACACGCAGGTGAGCGTCATGGTCCGCTCGACGAGCGGCCCGGTGAGGACGTCGTCCAGGGACAGCGTCACCTCGCGCTCGACGAGGCCGTGCAGCCGCAGCCGCCACGTGCCGGCGTCGACCCGCGGCACGGTGAGCGCCGTGTCGACGCGGTAGAAGTCGCGGTTCGCGGTGACGAACGGGGTCACCCCGGGGACGTCGACCTCGACGGCCGCGGGGAGCGCGGCGGCCGGGTCGGCGGGGCGGGGCAGCACGAGGTCCGACGGGCGGACGG
>NZ_MWLN01000001.1 GCF_002198655.1 Kineosporia sp. A_224 | reverse complement strand
CCCTGCCGGCCCCGGGGTCGCGGCCGCCGCCCCGCAGCCGGCGGTCGCGCACAGCAGCGCCGCCCCGACGACGGACCGCGTCCGGGTGCGCAGGCTCACCAGCGGGGCAGCCGCCGCCGCACGCCGCGGACCGCGACCAGCGCGGCCAGACCCGCGGCGAGAGCGACGACCGCGGCCGGCAGCGCGGGGCCGGCCGGACGCACCGGCACCGCCCCGACGGACCCGGCGAGCGCAGCGGCCTGGCCGCCGTCCCCGGTGTCGACCCGGCTGGGCACCCCCGCCCCGTCGGTCGCCGTCCTGATGACGTGGACGACGGCCTCCATGCTCCCTCGCGCCGGGTCGCCGATGGCGTACACGTTCGTCAGGGACCCCGCCGAGACCTTGATCGGGGCCGGCCCGAGCACGGCCGGGCCGGTCGTCGCCGTCGGGACGACCGACACCGAGTAGGTGCCCGCCGGGACGACGTTCGTCGCGGACTCGCCGTTGGCGAGGTTGCGGAGCAGGACGTTGCCGTCGACGACGACGTCGGCGGGGCCGACGACGGCCGTGTGCGCGATCCGCAGGCGCGTCTTGCCGGGCGGGACGGCGCTCAGGTCGTTGTCGAAGACGGTCACCGACGGCGCGCGGGTGGCGTCCGGGAACCGGTGGACGACGAGGTCGGTGCTGTCCCCGGCCCCGACGCTGAAGGACGCGTCCGTCACCGGCGTCGAACCACGGCGCAGCGTGACGACGTGCTCGCCGGGCGCGAGCGCCAGCGGCCCGACGACGGTCTTGGCCGGGACCGCCCGGCGCACGAGGCGGGAGTCGACGTAGACGTCGAGGGCCTGGTCGGCGACGCCCTGGACGACGTAGGCGGCGGCGGACGCCTCCGCGGCCTGCGCCGTCGTCGGGACGAGCGCGGGGGCGAGCACGGCGGCCGCCACCACGAGCCCGGTCGCGAGCCGGGTGCGGGTCGAGCGAGTCATGGGTCCTCCACCTCTGAGGTACCTCGCCGGCCCTGGCCGCTCGCGCCGGCGTCACGCCCAGTGATCTACGCGGGCGGACGCAGCGTGAGACCGGCAGGCGAGATGTGTCGGTTCAGGCGATTCACATGGCACGCTAACCGAGCAAAGCGAACACGGAGACAAGAATGAGAATTCCGATAACTACGGTAGGTGATCATCGGTGATGCCGCCCGGGGACGAGCCACGGGGCCGGCCGGACCGGCCGGACCCGCCGGACGCCGCAGCCGTGGGCGCCGCCCTGCCCACCGAGGCGGAGGTCGACGAGCTGCGCGCCCGGCTCGACGGCATCCGGGCGATGCTCGACGACGCGGACCAGCGCGACCCGGCCGGCACCGCCCGGCCGCCTGCACCCGACCGTTCGCCCGACCGTGCGCCCGACCGTTCGCCGGGCCCGCGCCGGACCCTCGTCGCGCTCGTGGCCGGGGCCGTCGTCGCCCTGCTGCTCGTCGGGTACCGGTCCGTGACGGCGGACGGCGCCTCCCCGACCGGGCGGCCGGCCGCCGCCACGGGCACGGCGTCCACCGCGCCCGTCGGGCCCGGTCGCAGTGGCGTCCCGCCCGTGCCGCCGGCGCCGGGCACGTCGGCACGAGCCGTCCCGTCCGGCCTGGCGAGCAGCGGACCGGGCGTCGACGAGCCGGGGACGGACGTCGTCCTCGCCCCGGCGAGCGACCTGCCCGGGGTGCTCGAGGTGCTCGAGCGCGTGGTCCCCGCCGACCGCGGCGCCACCGTGCTGCGGCTCACCGCCCCCGACCCGACGCGCTGGACCGGGGTCACCGTCCGGACGGACCTCAGCGTGACCGCGTTCGAGGCGACGTCCGGAGGCCGCCCGGCCGACGTCCGGGCGGTGCCGGGCGGCTGGGAGGTCACCGCCGCCCCCGGCGGCCCGCTCGGCCCCGTCGTGCTGCGCTACCAGGTGGCGGGAGGGACCGTGCGCACGCCCGGCGCGGACCCCGGGCGGCTGCTCATGCTCCTGTGGCCGCTGAGCGCCGAGGCCTCGCAGACGGCCGGTGCACCCGTCGTCGTCCGCCCCGACCGCAACGCCGTCACGGTCCGCCAGATGCTGTGCCCGCTCGCCGAGCCGGCCCTCCAGCTGTGCGGCGCGGCCTCAACCGCCGGCTGGACCGGCCGGATCCCGGCCGGGGCCGCGGCCCCGCTCGTCGTCGTCCAGGCCGACGTCCGCACCCGCTGACCTGCCGCCGCGCCGCCGCGGTGCCCCAGGAATCCCCGCCCCGACGGATGCGTTGCGGCAGACGTGGTTGACAAGATGGTTCTCCTGCCCGGTCCCGGACACCCGATCACCGTCGAGCCGTCGGGCGTCCGCGTCGTCGTCCGCGTCGGCGCGACCGTCGTCGCCGACACCCGCTCGGCACTGACCCTGCGCGAGTCCGACTACCCCGCGGTGCACTACGTCCCGCGCGAGGACGTCGACATGTCGCTCCTCGAGCGCTCCGTCCAGGAGAGCTACTGCCCCTTCAAGGGCGACGCCGCGTACTTCAGCATCCCGGCCGCGGGCGAGGGCGGAGTCGACGCGGTGTGGTCGTACGAGTCGCCGTACGAGGCCGTGAGCGGGATCAAGGACCACCTGGCGTTCTACACGAACCGGACGGCGACCCTCGAGGAGCTCCCGCTCTGACGGGCTCCCCGACTGACTAGACGGTATGGGGGAACGGGCTGGGGGCCTCGACCGCATGTGAACGTGGGTTGCGGTCGGGGTTG